>JAGVMV010000033.1:0-60000 GCA_020053595.1 Thermoleophilia bacterium
CTTGCCGCTGATCGTGAGGATATGGGGCTCACCGCTGGAAGGGTCGATCTGAACCGCCTCGATGGCGCCCCTCGTGGCTCGCATGCCATGTTCGATGCCACCACCCTCAAAAGCCGGACCCGCTGAACAGGAAGTAGCCACAAGCCATTCGCTGTTGCCGACCACAGCTTCGCCGTTGGTACCGATATCGATATACAGCGTCACCTTTTCCGTCTGGAAAACCCCGGAGCCGACGATGCCGCTGACTATATCGCCGCCGACGTAGCTTGATACACAGGGAAAGGTGTAGAGGAAGACATGGTCGCAGACGTCGATGCCGAGATGATCAGCACGCACCGGCGGCAGGAAAGTGGCTGCGGGCACATAGGGCGCGATGCGGATATGCCTGGTGTTTACCCCGGTAAGCAGGTGTGTCATCACCGTATTGCCCGCGGCGACCATGTGGGAGACCTGACAACGATCCACCCCGCCCTTCTCCAGCACCTTCTCGATCACGGTGCTGATGGTCGCGACTACGGCTTCCTGAAGCTGCTTCCTGCCGCCCGCCTTCTGTGAATGGATGATTCGGGTGATGACATCGTCACCGAAACTGATCTGACCGTTGTATTCAGACGCCTCGGCCACGGTCCTGCCCGCTTTCAGATCCAGCAATTGCGCATAAACGCTGGTGGTCCCGATATCGAGCACGATGGAATAATCCTCAGCCGTGCGGTCTCCCGGCACCACCTGTATGACCTTTGGACCCTTGAGCCTTTCGACGACGGTGGCGGTAATCTCCCATTCCTCGAGCCTCAGCATCAACGGCAGATCGCGGACCACATGGAAATCCACCGAGACGTCTTCGATCCCGTACTGTGCTTTCAGCGCCAGCTTCAACCGGTCGAGGTCGTTGATGTTGTTGGCCGCGTCGGGCGGGTCCAGCTTCAGATGATATTTTTTGACTACCGGATCGACTGCCCAGCCGGTGACTAGGCTTTCCAGGTCCTGTGCGGTCAGCACCCGGCCGGGACCCGGCCGCCGCTCATGGGTCAGCGCCACGGCGTCGCCCATTCGTGATTCCTCCGGGATGGAGACCGTCAGGTCGCCCATGACTTTTATCCTGCAGGCGAGCCGCTGGCCGGCCTTGTAGTCCTCATCGGAGAGCTTCGCGGACTTGCCGCCCTCGTACTCACCCTCCATGATCTCGACTTTGCATTTACCGCAGGCGCCTGTACCGCCACAGGAGGCGTTTATATGAACGCCCTCCAGCAGCGCCACCCGCAACAGGTTGGCCTCGTGAGGCACGCCCTCGCAGACGATGTCGCCGGGCTGGAATGTGATCGTATGTATTGTCTGCTCCGTCATGTCGTCATTATATAAGGTCCAGCATTTTTTCCCGGGATCAGCATTTTTTCTCCCCGGACCTCATGTCCCGGTAGACAATCTCGATCTTTTCCACCAGCTCATCGAGCGGCACCGGCTTCAGACAATAGTCATTGGCGCCGTTCTCCAGGCATGTGAGGCCGGTATGCACCGAAGCATGCCCCGTCAGCATGATCACGCCCAGGGAAGGCTGGTCCTTTCTTATCTCCTGGAGGCATTCATTGCCGTCCATGTCAGGAAGCATCAGGTCAAGGACCACCACGTCCACGGGAGAATCGGCAAGAATGGCAAGTCCGGTTCTGCAGTCCGCCGCCGTGGCAACCTCATAACCACGCCTGGCAAGCCGCTTGGCGGTGATCTCGAGATAATCCGTCTCATCATCGACGAGGAGCACTCTAATCTTTTCAGATGTTTCCACTATTCACCGCCAATCGAGTTCGGTTTTACAATTTCATCCAGATCCCCGATTATCATGCGCCGGTACCGGTCAACCATCGACTGATCTCCCATGACCATGTCGATCTGTCTTGTATGGATAAGAAGATACCCGAGAACCTTCAATCTCTCAATCAGGTATTCCTTCGGCTGCTTCTCGATCCGCGCCGTCAGGGCGTCGAGTTTGACTTCAACCCGAAACCCGTACCTTTCCAGGATATCGCGCAGGAGATACACGCGGATAAAGCGGCGGCTCCTGTCAGCGGCGCCCCCCTTGAACTGGAAGCTGACGTAATTCTCAGTCAGGAGCTCGCCCAGGTACGCCTCGGCCAGTGTGAAGTGATAGCCCAGCCGCATGCTCAGATTGCAGAAGTTCCGCGAGATGAGGAAGAAGTTCCTGTTGCCGAGAGAGGCGCGCACCGCCGGATCGAGGCTGGGGTTCATGGTCGAGCGGAACAGGATCGAACCGAAACCCTTGACGCTGACCGGCGGGGGTCCCTGCCACGGCTTGATGGTCATGCCATCCCAGATGGCCTTCATCGGCTCGGAGACGATGTCGTCCCAGCTGACATATTTCTGCTTCACGTCAAAACCCTGGCGGAATCCGTCGTCCAGATCCAGCACCCACCACTGAAATGGCGACTCGCCAACCAGCTGCTTGGCGGATTTGGCGGCAAAACCGGATACTTTGCCAAACGTGAACATCTGATCGACAGCCTTCTCGTGGCAGAAGCGGGTCAGGTCGTGCAGCGTCTCGCATTGAGATGGCTTGAAAAAGGGCGATGTCGGATCAGTTAGATTCAGCGGCACCACGAGCGTCATGATTTCTTCAAGAATATGGTAGATCGGGCTGCCGACCATGAGATTCGGTGGCGGCACGGATCTGGTGAGCACCTCTTCACGCTTCCCCCGATAGATACAACAGCTATCCGCGTCAACAGTGACGGCCATGCCGTTCTCGAGCAGCTCCATTCCATGTTCCATCCCGAATATCGCCGGGACACCGAACTCCCGCGCGACGATCGCCAGATGCGTTGCCGCGTGTCCTGTTTCGCTGACCACCGCGGCGGCCCGATTCATCAGCGAAGCCCATTCGGGTATCGGGTGTTCTACCACCAGCACTGCCCCTTTGGGGAACTCAAGCAGGTCCACATTGCTGTGCACCTTGAAAATCGCGCCGAAAGCCGTGCCCCTGCTGACAGAAAGACCAGCGCGGATCAGCAGGTCCTTACCCTGGGCGTCGGCCGCCTGGATAAACACTGTATCCTCCTGAGACAGCTGAGCCAGCGGCCGGCTCTGTAATATGATGATTTTCCCGCTCTCCTCGATCGACCACTCGATATCCTGCGGCACTCCGAAGTGTTCCTCAAGGCTTATCGCGATACCGGCCAGCTCACGCTGTTTCTCCGGGGTCAGGTGTCCGCCGACTTTCCCTGGTCCCTGGTGGCTGCTCTCCGTCGGGGCCTCACGGTATACCTGGTAGTAGTCGGTGTCGACTATGCCCTCCACCACGCGGCGTCCCAGCCCGGGCGCGGCGTTGATCTCGACCAGTGAGCTACTGGGGTCGCGGGGGGATCGGGAAAACATGACGCCGCTGACAGCGGCATCCACCATCACCATGCAGCCGACGCACATGATCACATCCTGGTGGCGGAACCCGCGCTGATGGCGATATATAATCGCCTGGCTGCCGTATTTGCTGGCAACGATTTCCTTGTAGGTCTCCAGGATGGAATCTTCGCTGATGTTGAGCTGTGTGCGGTACTGGCCGGCGAATGACGCACCCGAACCGTCCTCCTCCGTGGCGCTGGACCGCATGGAGATCAGCGGTTTCTTTCCGTCCGCGGAAGTCAGCGATTGGTAGCTATCCATGATCTGGCGCTCCAGGTCAGCAGGCAGCGGCGCGGCGCTGATAAGATGCTGGATCCTGGCGCTGGTGGTGTAAAGCTGCTCGAGATCGTCGAGATCCACGGTTTTCAGCAGGCGGTTGATCTCATCCTGAAGGCCAGTGGAGTGCATGAAATACTGTGTCGCCGCGGCGGTGATAGCAAAGCCCGCAGGAATCTCCAGTCCTGCCCGGTTGTGTACCTCTCCCAGGTTTGCCAACTTTTCACCGACGGCATCAGCATCCTCCTTGCTGATATGAGAGAGCGGCAAAACATGTTCCCCAGGCGGAACTTCGGGCTGCCTTGCCAGGATCTCCTCGATCTTTCCGGAGATCTCTTCAAAGGCGGGACTCAAACCCTGGTACTTTCCGTCAGAGATCTCCTGCAGGCTATGGATCATCTTGTAAACATTTACAGTCAGGGCCGTGCACTGGCCGCGCACGAACGCCATTCCGAAAGGCCGGCCCCGGGTCAGCGCCCGTTCCATGCCTGCCATTAGATCGAGGGCACTGTTATTGGCGGTCAAGAGAGCCCGGAAACCGCGATAGTGACTACGGAAGGACTCTTCGAGTACCTCGGGATCAGCCGGCGGCCCGGCAGAGGAAAAAAACGTCACAACTTTTTTTAAGCCTGTTTTTAGTTTGCCGCTCATTACATACCTATAACCGTTCCATGCCGTGACAATCAAGTGGCCCCCCGCGAACCGCGCTTGCGCGATTCAGCCAGGAGGCCACCTTATCAGCTTTCAGGTCGATACTGTGACAGCTATCAGTGCTCCAGCTTCAGCCCCCAGCCTTCGAACATGAAGAGCAGGGCGAAACCGTACCACACTGTGTACAGGACATAACCGATGTTCGCCAGTACCAGGGCGAACCATTCCGACTTCGGAGACGCGGCTTCGATGCCGTAGTAGTTATACGCCGGCTCGACTGCCCTCTCGTTCAATTCCATGAGGGTCTTTGACTGGTCGAACTCCTGCTGGACCGTCAGGTCCTTCTGGGCATTGTCGATTCCCATGTACCAGTCGTACAACACGTGCTGGTCAGCCTGCTTGTCCTCAGCCGGATAACCGTACTTCTTCCGCAGGGCGCCCTCCTGGTTCTCGAAGGCGATCTCTGAGTCAGCGACTGCCGCCGCCATGATCTTGCCGAGGTCACCCTCGACCTTGACCTTGGTCTTGTCGACGCTGACCGTGGCGCCCGCTTTCCTGAACAGCTCGGCGATGCGCTGCGCCTGCGCCAGACGGACCCCCTGGTCGCTTTCATCGGATTCCCCGACGGGGCCGGTGGTGAACGAGGTCGGTACGCCCATCTCGGCGTGCGCCTCTTCCGTCATCTTCTCCATGAAGTTCGATGAGTACTTGGAGACCCTGTTGAACAGGTCGTCGATCGCGTCAAGCCCGTTTTCGGTGCCGCCCTTCCACACAGGCAGAAAGAGCAGGACCAGGACCACGAAGAACGACAAGAGCATCCCGAAACCTAGACCGAACAGTTTCTTGTTGGCTATCATCAGACCTCACCACCTTCAGCGGCACGCGGTCCCGCGTGGGGCGGTTCCTCCCCCTTCAGCACCTTGATATTGCTGAAGAAGACCTTGAACACCCAGAGGGCGAAGACAAGGATGACGCCGAAGAAAACCACCATGCCGATGTTGTTGATCACGGTAGTGACCCCCTTCGGCAAGTCGATGTAGCCAAGCTTGCGCATCTTGTCCGGCAGGGCGAACAACCGGTTGATGAAACCGGCGATGATCGTGATGGCGTAGAAACCGCGGATGACGGAGCCGGACACGACCTTGGTCACAATCGAACCGACCTGCACGCCCAGTAGCGAGCCGAGCAGCATGCCCAGCGCCAGCGAGAAGAACACGAAGCCGTAGATGGCATACTGGAACAGGCTGGCGTAACCGGCGGTGAACACGATCTGGAATATGTCGGTTCCCACGGTGGTGGCCGAGGAGACGCCGAGCACGTATACGAAGATGGGGAACGTCAGGAAACCGCCGCCGACACCCATGATTGCCGCTGCCAGACCTACAATCATGCCGCTGATCACGAGAAACAGTGAGGAGATCTTGCGTCCACCCGGGGTGACCCCCTGGTCGAAGGTGACCATCGGCGGGATCTTGACCTTCTGCAGCTTCTGGGCAAAACCGCTCACCTCTTCGCCCTTGTCCCTGACTTCTTCCTCGTGGGGTTCCAGTGTCCGCGACGCCTCAGAGACGGATTTCTTCGACTTCATGAAATCCGTCATCGCATAGATGCCCAGGAAGCCAAGCATCACAACATAGACGACGGTGATGAACGCATCGCTGATCGTGGGATTATATTCGTAGAGCGTACGGTTGATATACCCCCCCGCCGTGGTGCCCGCTATCGACCCGACCAGAAACGCAATAGCCAGGGTAAACGAGATGTTGCCCAGCTTGCGGTGCAACACGCTACCCATGATCGCCTTGGCGAAGATGTGGAACAGGTCGGTACCGACTGCCAGGATACCCTTGACTCCGGCACTCATCAGGGCCGGAGTGATGACGAAACCGCCACCGGCGCCGATGCAGCCGGTGATCAGGCCGGCGGCCAGGCCGACGAAGATGGATATCAGGAATATCTTGGGTGAATAGAAAGCCGGGCTATACGGCTCTTTGCCTCCCATTATGTTCGGCAGGCTCTGGTTGATCTCTTCCGCGAAAGCGATGCCACCGAGGATCACGAACGCGAGCAACGCGCCCAGGATCATCAGCCGCTTCCGGCTGCGGAGAATCCGCTGCGAGACCTCCAGTTCCCATTGGGCGTGGGCGCGGCTGCTCATGACGAGCACCCTCCCCACTTCTCTGAAGACCTTCATCCTTTCAATCTCCTTTGTAGTTTTTACAGGTCTGTTGTGCTGCAAAAAACGGTGATGCCGATGACCTCTTTCATGCCTGGACGATCTTCTCGTAGAGAGTCTCGAACTCCACGGGCTTGATCAGGTAATCAACGGCTCCATTGCCGATTCCGGCGCGTCCCGCGCTGGCCGAAGCATATCCCGAGAGGATTAGAAACCTGGTTTCCGGACTCAAGCTCTTCAGCTCCTTCAACACTTCGGTCCCGTTCTCGTCCGCGAGCTTCATGTCCAGCAAAACCACATCGAATTCGCGGTCCATCATCTTGCTCTTCGCGCCTTCACCTGAATATGCTCCGTCACATTCAACGCCCTTCCTTCTCAGGCGCTTGAGCAACGTCTCCACGAAATCCTCCTCATCATCAACCACCAGCACGCTCAGTTCATCCATTTTTTCTCACCTCTTTTCTTGTGGTCTAGTCCTTTTACTGCCAGACGCGTCCGGCAGGAATACCTGGAAGACACTGCCTCCCTGCTCGTTGTTATCAGCCTTGATATCACCTCCAAGCCGTTGAATGATATTGAAAGAAATTGACAGCCCCAGACCGGTACCCTTGCCGTTTTTGGTCGTGAAGAACGGAGCGAAGATCCTCTGGCGAACTTCATCGCTGAGCCCGGGGCCCGTATCGGAGATCGATATGACAACCCCGCCGCTTGCCACCGGTGCGGTACTTATGATGATGCGTCCATCCTTGCCAATCGCGTCGATGGCGTTATTGACAAGGTTCAGCAGAACCTGCTGTAGCTGGGAAGAATCGGTCAGGATCTCCGGCAGATCCGCCTGAAATTCCCTGACGATCGTGATTCCGTTCTTGTTGGCTTCGCCCTCCAGGAAGGAGACCGTTTCCCCGATCACCTGATTGATGTCAGTCTTCGCCATCACCATCTCACCGGCATGCGAGAACCCCAGCAGCCTGTGTGTGATCAGTTTGGCCCTGTTGACATGGGTGCGGATCTTGGCAATCGCCTGCCGGTACTCACCCAGGTTCTCCACACTTTCCTCTTTTTCATCAGAAAGCAGCTCGTCCATCCAGCCGGCCTGGCCTTCTATGATCTGCAAAGGATTGTTGATCTCATGGGAAACACTAGCGGCCAGTCTGCCGATCAGCGCCATGCGCTCGGATTCGAGTACCCGGTTATTAAGGCTCGTGCGCTGCTGGTCAGCTTCCTGGATGCGGTTGACCATCGAAGAAATCAGGATGGTGGCCGTCCCGATGATCGCGGCAATAGCCAAAGCTATCAACAGGGCCACCCTGTTTCTGGCGCTGTAGAACTGCGCCAGCGAGCTGTCGATGTCTTCTTTCAGAACCAGCACCCATTGCCCAGCGTTGAGGCTGGTAGCGCTATAGATGAAGTCATCCGTCTGTATCACCGAAGTCCCCGAAGTCGGCAGCTCGGACAACTGGAAAGGCGTTTCCACGTCGCCCGCCCGGCTTGGGGTCTGGGGCTCTCCCGCGCGATTCACAATGAAGGCGTCTCCACCCGGGCTGAGTTCGGCGCTGGCGAGCAGTGAATTGAACAGATCCGAATTGACCGTGGCCCTGAGAATCTGAGTGCGCTCGGGATTGGCCACAGCCACGATAAAATGCGGCACTCCCCTGAAACCGCTGAAAATGTCGCTGGTGTATCTGCCCTGGCGCATGACCTCTGCAAACCAGTCAGTCTGGGCGTAATTTCTGCCCAAGAGCTGCTCCGTGAATTGGCCCACGTAAGCGACATGGGACCCGCCCTGATTGATGACACCAAGGTCGGTAATCACACCGCTTTTGTTCGTAGCGTTGAACACACGTTCCAAGTTAGCCTGCTGTCCAAGAAATTCGGACGGGTAAAGGTCCATCAGGCCGGCAAGCAGATTGTCCTGGCCGGCGAGGAACAGCTCGATCGTCTCTTTCCTGCTATTCGCAAGACTGGCCAGCTCCGCCGAGGTTTTTTCAATCCAGGAACCCTTGTAATAATGGAGCGAAAGAAGGCTGATGCCGATCAGCGGGAGCACTGAAACCAGCGTAACGATCAGTATCAGAATCAGCTTCTGCCTCTGGTAATAGGCAATACGAGACCTGGGTTCCAGGATATCTTTCTTAATTGTGGCCGCATACATTTTCATATTGATCTTTTTCTTTCTTAAGCCGGCGCCCAGTCCGGCATTGCCGGGCCGCGAACATATCGCATTCAAAGCCTGCGTCATCAGACCGCTGCCAAAATTTCGTCAGCCTGCAGCAACCAGGCTTACCGGTCAGCCCGGCTTTCGGATTTAAGTATTTCGTTCCTGCGGCTATACGCGCCACGGATGCGATCGATCAGCAAGTCGATCTCGACCGGTTTCCTCAGATAGTCGTAGATCCCCAGCTGCCAGGCTTCCGCTTCATCCAGATCGTTGCCGTGGGCAGTGTGGACGATGACCTGGATCAGCGGATATTTTCTTCTGACAGTGCGAAGCACTTCCATGCCGTCGATGCCGGGCATCCTGAGATCGAGCACCATCACGTGTGGCTCGTTTTCCTCGACGAACTCGAGAGCCTGGGAACCGTTGAATGCGGTATGGCCGGCGAGGTTGCGAAGGTTGAGCCGCTCAGCCAGCGCCTCGACGAATTCCTCCTCGTCGTCAACCAGCAGCAAGCGGATGTCATTCATTGTTCTGCTTGTTGCGCTTACGGTCTTTTTCCTTGTGGTCAGCCAGCATATTTCCCAGATTCGTTTGAGCGCTTTCCCTCAATATGTCCGTCGCCGTTTCAAACTCGCCGCTTTCCGCGAAGGCGGCGGCGGCCATCGAGTCTTCAAAATTGGCCTTGTAGGCGGTTTTGATTTTTTTAACCAGGCTCTCGGTTTCCACGGGCTTCTTCAGGTAGTCAAATGCTCCCAGCTCCCTGGCTTTTTCCTCGTCACGCTCTGTTCCATGGCCGGTTAAGATGATTACCTGTATTTTGGGGTGGAATTGTTTTATCCAGCGAAGCACCTCCAGCCCGTGAATCCCGGGCATCTTCAAATCGAGAACCAGAACATCGGGTTCCTGTTCGGATACAGACTCGATGGCCTGTTCGCCGTCAAAAGCAGTGTCACTATCAACGTCCCGCATCTGCAGACGTTCCGACAGGGTTTTAGCAAACTCTTCCTCATCGTCAACAAGCAAAACCTTGATTTTTTCCTTTTTTAACTTCATCTTCCTCACCCTCGCTTTCCTTTGGTAAAAAAGCTGATTACGGCCATCATTTCCCTGCCGGAAAATCCAATCGCTTTCTGCGGCTAAGGGATATGCTGCCGTTTATGGAATGAGCCCTCCTGACCCGTTAGCCCTGTAAAAGGCCTCGACCTAATCGTTCGTATTTTTCCAAGAAATAATACAATATAAGACATTATGAAACCTTTTCCACTATCTTGACGCAAATTTATACCATAATTTTGAAATATTCAAGCATTTTCGGAATTATCTTCCAGGAGGCCGCAATTTTCCTTTAAAATCTGTAAATCATAATGAGACATTATGATACAGATGCAGATGTTTTAATACGAGGGGTCGTCTTCGGACAACAGGAAATGTGGAGGTTCAGGATCTGAAATTATGCAAGGCCTGCAGTAACTATTTCAGCGAATCTGCCTGGTCTCCGTCAGCGAGGGAATAGACAAGGTGTACTTGCGGATTTTCTTCCTGGTTGTGTCCAGCGAGAGGGTGGCGGCGAGTTCGTTGAGATAATCCTTTAAAAATTCAGGCGCCGGCCCGGTATCCGCCAATGAAGACGTCGTGCCTTCGGCTTTGATTTCTATTACCGGCGTCTTGTCCTTGGCGGCAGAGGTCGACAGGGTCACCTTGCCACCTTCTCCCAGAGCCTCAATCAGGGGGGCTGTGAGCAAAAAAACCAGATACTGCAGTAGTGAAGGGTTATTCATGAGCTCGGCGACTCGCCCGCCATATTTTGCCTCGAGGGCGATATTATGTTGCGCGGCGAATCTCTGAAGGAGCGCGATCAGGTCTTCGACCGCGTCGTTGATCCGGAAAGCACTCACGGCTGCATCCCCACGATGCGCGAACCGGTTTAACGCGTCGGCAAGAGCAGCCGCCCGGTTTGCCCTTTCATTGATATTCGCCGTGATTTCCCGGCAGCGTTTGATTACCTGCTTGCCGTCCGCCTGCTTGCCGTCCGCCTGCTTGCCGTTCAGTAAATCATTGATCAGGCCGCTGTACTCCTTGATAACGGCCAGGTGATTCTGAAATTCATGGGTCGCGCCGGCGACTATCCTGCCCTGGAAAGCAATCTGTTCCTGGCAAAGATTTTTATCAGGACAGCTCATTACATGCTCTGTCCATCAGCACCGCCTGATTCCTCCTTCCGCTTCTCGGCGGCCTGCTCGATCTTCGAAATCAGCTCGGCGATATCAATAGGCTTCATTAAATAGTCGAAGGCTCCCCGCTTCATCCCCTCGATGCTGCTGGACGCCACGCTGTGTCCTGTCAAAAAGATGGCTTCTACATCAGGGTCACGCAACTTTATTTCGCCCAGGGCATCCAGACCATCAAGGCCCGGCATCTTGATATCGAGCAGCACGACATCGGGCCGCAGGCCGGCGTCCAGAACGGTAAGCGCTTCATCAGCGCGACTGACCACTGTTACCTTAAAAGACCGCAACCGCAGGCGTTCGGCCAGGGTTTCAGCAAATTCAATTTCATCATCCACCAGCAGGACTTCGATAGCACTCATTTCAGTTTACTCCTCCAAATCGCATTCAATGGGAAAATCGATAATGAATTTCGCGCCCTCACCGGGAGGGCTTTCCACGCTTATATGGCCGCAGAGTTTCTTCACGATGCCATAAGTGATCGAGAGACCCAGACCGGTACCGCTGGCCTCATTCCTGATCTTGGTAGTGAAGAAAGGTTCGAAAATGTGCTTTATGACGTTTTGTGGAATACCGGGGCCTGTGTCCGTGATAACCGTACGCACGGTCCGGGGCTTCTTCGCCATGGTCTCGATCGTTACAGTTCCGTTTTTTTCTACCGCGTCAAGCGCGTTGTTCAATATATTCAGGAATATCTGTTGCAACTGCCCGCGGTCGCTCTCCATGCGGGGCAGCGTATCATCGAGGACAAGATCGAGTTTAATATCCCGATACAGGGCTTCTTTTTCCACAAAGCTCACTACTTCACGAATGACGTCATTTATATGCAGCTTCTCTTTTTCCACTTCCATGCGGCGGGCAAAGCCCAGAAGCCTTTGCGTAATATCCTTGCATCTTTTAACCGCCGACGCCGCTCCATCGGTTAGAACCAGAAAACGGTCCCGTTGAGGAAAGTCGTCGGAATACCTGGTCAGATCACGAATCAGGCCTATTTTTTCATTGATGATCGCCAGCGGGTTATTGATTTCGTGGGCTACGCCGGCCGCCAGCTGACCGACCGACGCAAGCTTCGCCGTATGCTGCGCCTCGGCCAGCATCTCATCACGCCGCTCATCGGCTCGCTTGATCATCGAAACCATCGCCCGCGTAACCCTGAACATCATGTAGAGTGCCAACAGGGCACAGGCGACGACAATGGCGATGAATTGCATCTGGAACTGGTTCCAGGTCTCACCGTAGACATATCCGCGCCTTTCCAGCACCAGGATCCAGGGCATGCCTTCCAGTTTCGTGGAGACCACGATCACCGGCGACCCCTGTTCATCTCTTTGGCCGAGCGATATGTTGTTTCCCGCCGCCGCCAGGTCCATGCTGTACACGTCGCCGATTTTTCCATGATTTCGCGACTGGGTGCGCAGGGTTCCATCGACGCCGACCAGAAACATGTCGGTCGAGTCGTCGGTGTTGATTGTTGTGATGTAATTTGACAGATGCTCGGAATTGATACTCGCGCGCAGCATCCAGTACCTGTCAGTTCCCGGAGCGCCGCTCGTCACGGTAACGACAAAATGAGGTACTCCGCGATAGCCGGTGAATATATCGCTGACATCGGTTTTTCGTGAGTAGGCGTTTTGAAACCATTCCTGATCCGAATAGTTGATGCCCTGGAAAGGATATGGTCCCACGTAAGCGCGCTGCACTCCTGATGAGTCAAGCGTCCCCAGGTCGACAACCCACCAGTACTCATTCCTCAGCCGGATGAACAGGGTGTCGAGTTTGGACTGGTCAAACAGCTCTCCGTAACTGTAGCCCTGGGCGACCACATTCATGGTGGAGAGCGTTTCCTGAATATGAAATTCGAATGACTGCTTGGCGCTTTGCGTGTCCAGCCGCAGCTTGTCACTGGTGTCCCGTTCAAAAAGGCTGCGATACTGGAAAAAGCCTAGTAGTGTGATGACCACCAGCGGCAGAATGACAGCGACGAAGGCGGCACTGACGAACAGTCTCTGCAGGTAGGCATACCTCTGCTTTCTGTTCAGCGAGCTTCCAGGCTCATCTGACAGGATAAAACCCCGTATCCGCGATATCAGCTTCATCTGATTTCTTTCTTCAGGATGACACGGCTCCCGGCATGATCGCGTTTGGCGCAAGCCGGTCCTGCAACAGCAATTCCAGCGCCTCCTGGTAAGGCCCGATGATACCGTCGATAATCCGGATCTTTTTCCAGTTGAGATATTCGTAGTGCACTTCGTCGATCCCGCCGCAGATGACCAGATCAGCCGCTTCGCTGACCGCCAGGCCGCAGAGCTCATCCCCTGACGGCTCGGAAAGCAACAGCTCTCTCGGCTCTCCGATAATGCTGCCGTTTTCCAGCTGGACAAAAACCGCTTCGACCGTCAGATCGAATCTCGGCGCCACGTCATTCCTGAAAATTGCGATCATTATTTTCATGTTCGTCCCGCCTTCCCGACCGAAGAAAGCCGGCATCCTTTCAGGCGGCTGTCTGGCGTTCTAAATGCCATGATGCTTGAGTTTCCGGTACAGGGTGCTGCGAGCCCACCCCAGCATTTTTGCGGCTTCACTCCGCTTGCCCCGGCTTTTTCGCAATGCCTCGATAATCATTTCTTTTTCAACATCATCCCACTTCGTGGCACCGCCTGTGGTCTCGCCATCAGCAGTACGTCGTTCCTGCCCTTTTTTGGCGCCCCAGCTTGAAGCATATCTCTCAGCTTCGTTCCCCTGGGTGAGATATTCAGGGAGATGTTCATACTTCACAGTCTCGCCCAGGCTGAGCGTTACCGCATGTTCGAGTATGTTGCGTAACTCACGCACGTTTCCGGGAAACGAGTAGTCTTTCAATACCTGCAGCGCTTTCCTTTCAAAATGAGGAGCGAGATTGCCGGTGGAAAGTGACTTGACAAAATGATCGATAAGCAATGGGATGTCCTCGGCCCTTTCCCTGAGCGGGGGCAGGTGGAGCCGGAGTACATTCAGCCGGTAGAAAAGGTCTTCGCGAAATTGTCCTTCCGCGATCATCGCCTTCAGATCCATGCTCGTCGCTGCAATGATACGCGCGTTCATGGCGACCTTTTTTGTGCTGCCGAGGGCCGAGAACTCGCCGTCGTCGAGCACCGTCAGCAGCTTAACCTGCAGCGAGAGCGGCAGGTCGCCGATCTCGGTGAAAAATATTGTGCCACGGTCCGCCAGACGGAACATGCCCGGCCGCTTGTGGTCGGCGCCGGGAAAAGCTCCCTGCGCGTGACCAAAAAGCTCGGACTCGAGCATCTGTTCTGGCAAGGCGCCGCAATTAACCTTGATGAACGGATATCCCGACCGTTTAGAGGCCTGATGAATCTTCTCGGCTACAAAACCTTTACCGGTTCCGGTCTCTCCATAAATCAATACCGATGCATCGGTGCCGGCAAAGATCGGAATTTGTTCATTCACATCCTGCATTTTGGGGCTGAGGCTGATAACCCCTTCGAAACCGTCCAGTCCGGCCCCTTTTTCCTGCAGATAAGGGGCAAAAGAAAGGTCCTCGATAACCACCATGACACCAAGCAAATCCGCGGAATGACTCTCCAGCGGTGAAATGGTAAAACGCACGGGAATTATTTTCCGGTTCCGGTCGAGGATATTGCCTTCATGGGCCACCATCTTCTTTTCCTGCAGCACAGCCCTGAAGGAATCAGCGAACGGATGCAGATTACTGCGCAGAATATAATCAGCCTGAACTCCCGCAGCTTCGTCGTTACTGCGCCCGGTAAGCGCTTCGGCACGACGGTTCATTCTGCTCACATTCAGGTTTTTATCCACCAAAATAACGGCATGGGGAATGCCGTCGATGAGATTTAGTAAATTCGCATTATGAAACATAATCAGACATTATTATACACGTTATGTTCTATTATGTGTCATTTCTTCCAAATTTTTTCTGTTTGCGGCATGAATGAAAGGGGCACGGCCTGCGGCCGTGCCCCTTAAATACGGACAACTCACTCCCTGCTCGATCGAAAACCGGGATTTGATTGATCGCTTTCCTAGAACAGACCCGTGATCCTCCCGGTCTCCACATCGATATCCACATCCACGGCTGCAGGTCTTTCCGACAGACCGGGCATGGTGCTCATGGCGCCCAGGATCGGATAGAGGAAGCCGGCGCCGATACTCGGCCGAATATCGCGGATCGGCACCCGGAAGCCGGTGGGCCGGTTCTTGAGCGTCGGATCGTGCGACAGCGACAGATGCGTCTTGGCCATGCAGATCGGCAGCTTGTCATAGCCCGCCTCGGTAAACCGCTTGATCTTTTCCTCCGCCTCCGGCATGTAATCGACTCCGTCAGCGCCATAGACTTTGGTGGCGATGGTCTCGATTTTTTCCTTGATAGAGGCGCTATCCGGATACAGAAACTGGAAGTCGCTGGGCCGGTCACAGGCTTCGACCACTGCGTTGGCTGCTTCAATCGCACCGTCACCGCCATCGGCGTGTACCGTGATCGGGTTGCAGGCCTCGGCGCCGAATTCCAGCGCCTTCTTCTGCACCAGCTCTACCTCGGCGTCCGTATCGGAGGCGAAACGGTTGACCGTCACCACTACCGGGACACCGAACAGCTTCATGTTCTCGATCTGCTTTTGCAGGTTGGCGCAGCCCTTTTCGAGCATCTCCAGATCTTCCTTCTCCAGCTCGGAACGATCCTGCATGCGGCCAAAGCCGTGCATCTTCAGCGCCCGGATAGTAGCTGTGATATTGACGCAACTGGCGGCGAAACCACCGTAGCGGCAGGTGATGTCCATGAACTTCTCCGCACCCAGGTCGGCGCCGAAGCCCGACTCGGTGACCACATAGTCGGCCAGTTTGAGGGCGATTTTGGTCGATAGCACGGAATTGTTGCCGTGGGCAATGTTCGCGAACGGTCCAGCATGCATGAAGACGGGGCCATGTTCCAGGGTCTGGATCAGGTTAGGTTTCAATGCGTCCTTCATCAGCACGGTCATGGCGCCCGCCGCTCCTATATCCTCAGCCGTCAACGGCTTGCCGTCGCGGTCATAGGCAAAAACGATGCGTCCCATGCGCTCACGCAGGTCTTTGAGATCTGTTGCCAGCGCCAGTATGGCCATGACTTCCGATGCTACGGCGATATCGAAACCGGTTTCCCTCGGCGTGCCGTTAAGGTAGCCGCCCAGACCGACGACGGTCTGCCTGAGCGCCCGGTCGTTCATGTCGATGACGCGGCGCCAGCTGACGGTCAGCGGGTTGATGTTGAGCTTGTTGCGGCCTTCCATCAGTTCGGTGTCGATCATCGCCGCCAGCAGGTTATTGGCGGCGCTGACCGCGTGGATATCGCCGGTGAAATGCAGATTCAGGTCTTCCATGGGGATAGCCTGGGCGTAACCGCCACCGGCCGCTCCACCCTTGATGCCGAAAACCGGGCCCAGGGAAGGTTCGCGGATGCAGAGGATGACCTTCTTGCCGATCTTCCTGAGCGCCTGCGCCAGGCCCAGAGAAGTCACTGTCTTGCCCTCACCCCATGGTGTCGGGGTGATGGCGGTGACATCGATCAGCTTGCCATCGGGCTCGTCCTTGAGCCGTTCGAGGATCGACTTGTAGTCGACCTTTGCCTTGTACTTGCCGTAGAGCTCGAGCTCTTCCTCGAGAATCCCGGCATCCGCCGCGATCTCGGTAATCGGCTTCATCTCTGCAGCCTGCGCAATGTCAATATCTGAGGGGACAGTCATTCCAGACACCAAAATGCTCCTTTCGCCAAGAGGTTGTGAACAGAAGTACAAACTTAGAGAGTGGAATTATACGCCGGAAAGGGTTAGACCGTCAATAATCAGCAAAAAGTCGTTGTGATATTATTAAGGTATGCCTGACCGCTCAAGAAAAAAGAAAAAGGCAAGAGATCTTAATATTCTTGCCTCTCAGATCATAGCCGAGGCCACCGAAGAGGAAAAGCCAGCCGAGGAACGGGAACCAGAGCCCGAGAAGAACCAGGCGGCTGTAGAGCTAGGTCGTAAGGGTGGACTTAAAGGTGGCAAGGCTCGCGCTGCTAAACTAACCCCGGAGCGCCGCCGAGAGATTGCTAAGAAAGCTGCCCAAGCTCGATGGAAGAAAACTACCGATCAATAATCGAACCCTCGCCTTAGAAGAAAAACACTTAATTCAGCGAGTGCGGCCATATCCGTAACCGCCGAAGAATCCACCGCCTCCAGCAACAATAAACCCGATTAAGGAAGTCAAAAGATCTTTATTATCCTTGGCAAGAAAAACAACCAGGAAAATGATAAATGCGGCAGCAATGAGAGCATAAACTAGATTGAACCATCTGTTAGATTTTCTATCCTGATGATCATGTATGCCATCTTCTTGGCATTGATCTAGAATTTTATCAATATGCGCGGGGGTAATTTTTTCAATAAGAGGGTTTGGAAGGGGACCGCTGAAAGCCATCTGCTTAAACATTATTTCCCTTACGGGTTCTGGAACATGCTCAAAAATTTCACCAAAAGCCTGCTCGGCTTTTTTCTCATTTTCGGAGGGTTCTGTATCGGGGGTTGGAACTACTTCTTTGGGTTCATCTTGTGAAGAGTCACCTGTATTCATCCCATTATTTGTCTCATAATTAACTGCCGAAGAAGTTGAAGTCTCTGATCCACGCAACTAGAAACTTTATCATAGATGTACATTTCAGTAAAAGATGCGAGCAATACTTCCAAGAATTTATTTAAAGCCTCTTCGGATATCCGACCATCCTTGAAATAAGAATTGGCGACCATGCTAGCATTCTTGAAATCTGCGAAGCTTGGCTTTTCAGATAGACCTTGAGAAGCGTGATGGGCATACGAATATGTGCGTGTAAATTCACGTTCCGCTCTGTGGAGAGCGTTCTTCGATGACGTTTTGTGAATAGGTAAGGTGGCGGCTTCCATTTTTCTCCCCTGTCGCAGTACTGACGAATGATACTTATTTTTTCTCATCGCTGCAACCTTTCTGCACGTGACTTACTATTTCTTTATTCCCGTTAAATGACCTTTCTGACACCTTCGGCGGTTCCGAACACCTTATTTAACTATTTTATGCTTATTATGCTTGCCCGGGCATGAAAATTATTGTATGCTTGCCCGCGTAGGGATTTATAACGCCAAAAAGGGAGCGAAGATAATGACTGCCAAGGATGATGTCAGTGAGGCAGCTAAGGCACTGTCAAAACTAGGAGCAAGCAAAGGTGGTGAAGCCCGGGCCCGACTTTTATCACCAGCCGAGCGCAAGGTTCAGGCTAGTTTAGCTGCCCGGGCCCGGTGGGCTAAAGAGGGCAAAACAAGCAAATCCATCGGGCCCGACGAAGTATATTCTATGTTTCCAGGCACACTACCAATGGGCGACATCTCTTTTGAGTGTCATGTTTTAAATGATGGGAGACGAGTTCTTACTCAGCGAGAAGTCGTTCGTCTGGTTTCCGGCGGTCGAGATAGCAGCAACCTCCAACGTTATCTCTCGCGCAATTCTCTAGTACCAGAAGGGTTTTTAGAAGGTCGCATTATTCAATTTAGGATTCCGGGTCTTCATCAGTTAGCTCATGGTTTTGAAGCCACACTCCTGCTGGAGATTTGTGATTATTATATTCAGGCCCGCGAAGATGATCTTCTCAAGAAAAGTCAGATTCCGCTAGCAGTTCAGGCTAGCATCATTATGCGTTCGTGCGCCAAAGTCGGCATTATCGCGCTAATAGATGAAGCTACAGGTTATCAGCAGGTACGAGAACGTAATGCTCTGCAACTTAAACTCCAAGCCTTCATCGCAGAAGAGATGCAAGAATGGGTCAGCATGTTTCCCACTGAGTTTTGGACCGAGCTTGCGCGACTTGAAAATATTAAATACTCCGCACGCAATCGCCCCCTCAGGTGGGGAAAGTATGTCATGGCTTTTGTTTACGATGCAATTGATGAAGATGTCGGCCGGAAACTTCGGGAGATCAATAAAAACCCTCATTACAAACAGAATCATCATCAATGGTTACAGCAATTCGGCAAGGAAAAACTCAACAACCAAATTCAGCAGGTTATAGCCATTATGAAGCTATGTGATGACATGGCCGACTTCAAACGTAAGTTCAGCAAGGTATTCCGCAAGACTCCATTGCAGCTTGAATTCACCTTCGATACTGACCTTAGTGCTTGACCGACCTTGAATAATCGAACGCGGGCCCGAAAATTAACTTGACTTATGCTAGAACGCTCAAGTATAATGGTCAGTATGAACAGGTTATCTACAGAGAAACGAGCGCAAATCATCGGATGCCTTGTCGAAGGTATGAGCATCCGCGCTACTGTGCGCATAACAGGAGCAGCTAAGAACACGATTACCAAGCTTCTCGCTGATCTCGGTGAAACTTGTTCACATTATCAAGATCAGGTTATGCAGAACATTCCATGTAAGCGGCTCCAACTTGATGAGATTTGGAGTTTTGTCTATTCCAAAGACAAAAATGTTCCCGATAAATACCAGGGCCAGTTTGGTTATGGCGACGTCTGGACCTGGACGGCTATTGATGCTGACACCAAACTCGTTCCTTCTTGGCTAGTTGGTGAACGAAATCTTGAGGATGCCACGGCCTTTGTCTCAGATGTCGCTTCTAGGGTTACAGGCAGACCGCAGTTGACCACTGACGGCCACCGGGCTTATCTGCAAGCCGTCGATGAAGGTTTCAAAGGAGATGTCGATTATGCGATGCTCAAGAAAATTTATGGCGTTGAGGAGCAGAAAGGAAATCGGCGCTACTCTCCCGCTAAGTGTATTGGAATTGAGACTGAAAGGGTTTGGGGCCACCCCAACCCAGCGCATATCTCGACCTCTTACGTGGAGCGCCAGAACCTTACAATGCGGATGGGCATGCGACGTTTCACAAGGCTTACCAATGGCTTCTCAAAGAAGGTTGAGAACCTAGCACACACGGTCAGCCTACATTTCATGTTCTACAACTTCGCCCGCCCTCATAAGACTCTCGCCAATCCATACCCCCGTACCCCCGCAATGGCAGCCGGGATAGCCGATCACGTTTGGACGTTGGAAGAGATCGCCGGACTGCTCGATTGAAACTGACCCACTACCCAAAAAGTATTAAAACCAATGCGCAGCGTATCTGCGTCCCGGCTATTGGCTCGCCGCGGCCAGGGCGGCCTCATACACCGTGGCCAACGGCACCCCGTTTTTCCTGGCAACCTCCCGGCAATCCTCATATTCAGGGGAAACCGTCACCTCACGCCCGCGCCACTTGCCGATCTTGACCTGCACCTGCCCGTAAGAGGTCTGGACGGTCTCCATCCGCCGCTCGAGACAGTTTCGCTGCACCATGCTGGTGCGCACCCCAAAGGTTGATGACTCGCGAAATATCAGGTCGAGTTGCTCCCCCTCCTCACCGGGCGCGCACAATACGGATAGCACTACGCCAGGCCTGCCCTTTTTCATAATCACCGGCGTCATCCAGGCGTCGGCAGCCCCCGCGGCCAGCAGCTGGTCGACCAGGTAAGCCAGCCGTTCCGGTGTGCTATCGTCGATGTTGGTCTCGATGAGCGTCTGCTGGTCGATTACACCGCCGGTAGCGCCCTCCATGCGTTCTCCCATAAGAATTCTGAGCAGGTTCGGACCGCGAGTCTCCCTGGTTCCGGCCCCGTAACCGGCACCGGTCAACTTTATGGTGGGAAGGGCGCCAAAAGAACGGGCGAAATACGATACAAGCGCCGCCCCTGTGGGCGTTGCCAGTTCCTGGCGCTCGCCTCCCTGCAATACCGGTAATCCTTTGAGCAGTAACGCCGTCGCCGGCGACGGCACAGGCATGATTCCATGCCGCGTCTTCACAGTCCCGGAACCCAGGGCCACCGGCGAACAGAAGACCTCACCCGGCTTCAACTCCTCGATCAGCACACAAGTGCTGATTATATCTATGATGCTGTCCACCATGCCCACTTCGTGGAAATGGACCGTCTGCAGCGACTCGCCGTGAGCCCTGGCTTCAGCCCGGGCTACACGACCGAAAATCGCGAGACAGTGGGAGCGCACCTTCTCTGACAGACCGCTGCGGGCGATAAGCTCCTCGATGTCGGAGAGGCTCCTCGGTTCCTGCTCTTCGCCCTCGATGATCACCGAGAAACGCGTAGCGGCAATACCGGAGACCTTGATGCTCTCGGTAGCGATCGACCAGCCGTCGAAATCAACCTTTTCCAATTCCGCCTGAAGCAGTCCCAGTGAGCCGGCGCCGGCGTCCAGCAGCGCCCCGACGAACATGTCGCCGGCGACACCAGAAAAACAGTCTATGTAAAGAGTCGGTCCGCTCATGGCTTCGATTGTCAATTCTACAGGAATAACTTTCTCAAAACTTTCTCAATCTACAGGAATAACCTTCCCACTGTTGTATATTTCAATACTTTACTGAGCATATTGCAGGTTGGAGCAAAATGAGGACTTACCCGCATCCGCCGCGGAAACATATAGATATCAGCAAACTGATGACCGACAGCTGGCGCCTGGTATGGCGTCACAAGTTCCTCTGGTTCTTCGGGCTGTTCGCCGGCGGCAGCGCCTCATTTGGCGGCGGGACAGGCAACTTCTCAACTGGCGGCGATTCACAGCAGAACAAAAACTCCGGGCAAACAGATAGAACCGTCCGGGAGTTCAGTGACTGGATCAATGCTCATCTGACACTGATATTCATCATGGTTGCGGCAGTCATTGCCATAATCCTGCTGCTCTGGCTATGGTCCATTATCTGTCGGGGTGCGGTTATCGGCTCGGTCCGTGATGCGCGACAGGGCGGGAGTATCAGCTTTAGCAGCGCCTTTGCCCGCGGCCGGGAAAGTTTCGGGCGACTCTTTCTGTTTGACCTGTTCCTGTTCTTGCTCTCCCTCTGTCTGATCATCATTATCGCGGCATCTGCACTGTTTCTGATTTTTTTGGCAATGGTTGCGGGCAAGGCCGGCTTGGCGCTGCTTTCGCTGCTTGGACTCTGGTCACTCACTTTCCTTATTTTCGGGCTTGCTTACCTGGCCTGCTGCACTTCCTGGTTTGTTCCCTGGGTATTCCTTGGCATCATCGTCAACTTCGCTGCCCGTTCAGTTATTCTGGAAGGCAATCGACCAATTGCCGCCTTCAGAAGAAGCTGGCGAATTGTCACGGATAACCTTTCGCAGACTCTGCTTGTATTTCTGGTGAGCCTGGGCCTCAGCATAGGGGCCTCCATAGCTATTGCCATCGGTGTTGGCCTGTCCGCCATACCAGCGGGGATTGCCTGGTTTTTTGCCTATAGCGCCGATTGGAGCCTGGCTTCAATCATTATCGCCGCCTCCCTGACCCTCATCCCCCTGGTGGCTATCATCCTGGCGGCAGCTGTTCTGAACACATATTTCACCACTTTCTGGACGATTACCTATGACAAACTTGCCGGCCATGAATCTTCGGATGATCGCTTTCCACGCCAATCCGCAACCTCTCCACCGCTACAGCCCCCGCAGCTTCCGACGGGCAAATAATACTATTAAACTTCTGTTATTAAGTTTCAAAAGCCTCCCGCCGATAGACGGTTCGCTGAAGGGGTCTACGAAAGCGGGCTAAATGTGGGAGAGCCATAGCCTGACCCTTCCCAGGGGTCTGGGCACCAAGATAATTTTACCCACATTGCTGGTCATCGGTATGTTTGCATTCCCGGCGCTGCTGGCCTGGCAAGGAATGCAGAGCATACAATCAGAAAATGAAAACATGCGAAGCTACTCGCAGGCAGTGGTCGACCTACATGAGGTTCAGTCGGGGCTCCAGGCTGAAGCAGCCGCTTTCAACCGTTGAGAGCATCCACGGGCGCATGCGCCTTCTCGTTTCAAACCTGATCGAGTCGCTTGAGACACGCGGCAATGAAGCTGCCACCAGCTTGAATGCCGACGCCCAGAGTACGGTTCGCACGGTTATTCTGGCGATGGTTCTTACCGGCCTCCTGGGACTGGGTCTGGCAGTACTGCTGACGCGGCGAATCACCCAGCCGGTACGGGCGCTTGTCTGTGCCGCCCAAAACCTTTCTAAAGGCAAGCTGGGCCAGCGCGTGGAAATACGTGGAAGAGATGAACTGGCGCGGCTGGGACGCGCTTTCAACCATATGGCATCATCTCTGCAATTGCAGAACTACGCCCTGCTTAATGAACAGAGCAAATTAAGGTCTGTGCACCAGAGTATCACTGACGGAATCCTCGTTTTCGGCAATAACGGTTTTATTATTTCCGCCAATCCCGCCGCCGAAGCCACAATCAAGAAAGAAGAAGCTATGCTGGCGGGCTCACGCACTACTGGAATCATGGAGCTGGACGAAATCCTGAATCGGCCCGAACTCATCGGACCAGATGACGCCTGCCACATCATCGATAGCGCCACCGGGCTCGCAATCAGTGCTGGTAGGCCGTCTTTCCTCGCGCGGCAAGCTGTTGGGCCTTATCGCAGTGTCCAGCACCAGGCGTGGCGCCTTCTCCGAACCCGGACAGATGGAGCTGTTCGTCGACATCTCCAATCAGGCCGGCGTGGCGATCGACAACGCCGAGATGTATAAACGACTTGAGGAGACCTTCTGGAGCACCATCCGTTCGCTTGCTGAAGCCATCGACGCCAAGGATTCCTACACCCGGGGACACTCCGACCGGGTTGCCGACTACGCCGAAGCCCTCGCCCGAAAGCTCGAGCTTGAGGATGAAATGCTCTCCGCGGTTCGCTGCGCCGGCTACCTTCACGATACCGGCAAGATCGGCATCCCCGATGCCATCCTGCTGAAGCCGGGAAAGCTGACCGAGGAAGAATATAGCGAAATCATGAGCCATCCCGTCATCAGCCATAAGATCATCGAACCGGTGGATTTTCCCTACGAAGTAAAACCGCTGGTGCGTCATCACCACGAGCGCATAGACGGCTCCGGATACCCGGATGGGCTGGTCGGCGACGAGATACCGCTGGGAGCCAGGATTATCGGCATCGCCAGCAACGACTGATCCAGCATTTTCTCTGCCAGCGTCTGGTCGGGAGCCTGTACCAACACCACTCCCAGGCCTTTATGCGCAAGCAGCCAGACGCCGTCAACACTCCTGAGGACCGGAGCCGTGCCCGGCGCATGTTCAAATTTGCTGTCGTAGCGATTCTCCAGCGCCTCGCCCATAGCCTTGGCAAACTCGGTTGCTTCCTGCTGGTTGTCCCATACGGATGCCACGACCATCAGGCTGGTGCCTTCCGGACCTTCGTAATATTCAATGGCATCTCCACCCCACCCCGCCGCCGCCCTGCGTGCCCGCGACGACGAAATGTCAGCCGAAAGTAGTTCGACCAAACCAAATTCGCCGAGGTTGTTCTCAAAGGACAGGGACCAGCCTGGGCCAATCGAGACTCCCATGTCAGGCAGGTCCACCAGCACCGGCGCCTCGCCAGACAGATATTTCTCAGGGTGCATCACCTGCTCGGTCGAAAGCGGCGGTTTCCCGTAAACCGAATCCACCGCCGGCCAGCCTCCCTTATCCTTCATCACGTTCACAAACTTCATGCCGCTGGTATACGGAAAGAGCAGGCTGTCCTCCAGGTATGAGTTCGTTCCCAAACCACCGGTGGCTCCCAGGGAACCGAAGAGCAGGCTCACCAGATCCATGGCGCTGAAATTAGCGGCCGTATAATCGGTTTCGGATACGGTTGCATCGCCTTCGACAAGGGCGAGCCGGGCCAGGTCGGCATCATCGTTGCCGCTGTTTTCCGGCAAAAATTCGCTGAGCGAGAAGTTCTGGTCCTGCAGGGCGTGGGTGACCTCATGGGCCAGGGTCACCTGGTTCATCAGGTTGAGCTCCGGCTTGTCGCTCACCAGCTTGAGCTGCCTGGTTTCGTCATCGTAGAAACCGGCGACCTCCTCTCCCAGCATCTGCTCGATTGCCGCGGTCAGGTTATCTTTTTCCTCCAGCAGTCCGAGGCCCTTCAACACTTTCTCCTCGACATTGACCTCGGCCGGACTATATTCCTTTTCGATTTGTGCCTTCATTTCCCGGCGAAGTTCCTCGCGGCTCAGATATGAGACAACAATCTCGCTCCTGATCGGCAAACCACGCATTCTGGACACTTCCCCTTCTATAGACTTAATGGTTACAGCAGACGTTGCAACGGTGGTTTTCGTCGTATTGACCGACTGGGTAGTGCTGGCGGCCCCGTTGTATTCTTCGTCGGTCCGGCCGCCTGTGGTTTCATCGCCGAAGCCGCAACCAGTCAAAACAAGAGACAAAGTGATGATTATCGCAAACGAAAAAACCGTCGCTGCCAGCGCCCGGTGCTTCAGAAGGGGATTTTTCTTCAAAACATGTTCCCTGAAATTTAATTTCTCAATGTATGCCATGGGTAACATCGTAACAAAAAGTGCCGTTGCCATGTCGTTGAAAATTCCCGCGCGCGCCATACACTGTCGCCCGGCATTCCCGCACACACGCCATCCCCGGCTACAGCATCAGACTTTCAAGCAACGCTGCAATCGGCTAGAATTCGCCCTGACCAGCATCTTACCGGGAGAGCTAAATGACATCTTTGTCTGACACGCTAACAATCGACAATCTCATCCTCAAAAACCGCATAGTCATGCCTCCCCTGGCCAATGATTTTTCCAGCCCCGATGGGGAGGTTACCCAGAAGCACCTCGACCATTACCAGGCCCGTGCCGCTGCTGATATCGGCCTGGTCATCGTCGAACACAGCTATGTGGTGACCGAGGGTAAAATGACGGTAAAACAACTGGGCATCCATAACGACGGCCTGGTCGAAGGACTGACAAAGCTGGCCGATATAATCCGCTCCTCCGGTGCAAAGAGCGCGATCCAGCTAACGCATGCCGGCGCCAATACCAGCCAGTCAGTATGTGGTTGTCAGCCCACAGGCCCTTCGAATATCCCTGTCCCCGGGCGGGATGAAACGCCCCGCCCACTGGAAACCGACGAGATCAGGGCCCTTGTCGGCGCCTACCGCGATGCGGCCCGTCGCGCCAAAGAAGCCGGTTTCGATGCTATAGAGATTCATGGAGCCCACGGCTTTTTGTTATGCCAGTTTGCTTCCCCTTATACCAACCAGCGTAGCGACCAGTATGGCGGCAGCACGGAAAACCGCCTGCGGTTTCCGCTCGAGGTGATCAACGCTGTTCGCGATGAAACAGGCCCGGGTTTTCCGCTACTCTATCGCTTCGGAGCCAGCGATTTTCTGCAGGGTGGCCTGGCGCTGGACGAAGCCCGGAAAATAGCGCCGATGCTGGTGGAGGCCGGCATCAACATACTCGACATTTCCGGTGGCCTTTGCGGCTCGAGACCGAAAGACCTGAAAGACATGCCGGGATTTTTCGTACCGCTGGCCCAGAGCATCAAGGCCGTAGTCGATGTTCCCGTTATCGCCGTCGGAGGCATCACCGATCCCGTCTTCGCCAACAGCATCGTAGCTGAGAAAAAGGCCGACCTGGTAGCAGTTGGAAGGGCGCTCCTGAAAAACCCTAACTGGGCCCGGGAAGCGCTGGAACAGCTGGCAGATTGATCCCTTGGAGCAGAGCCCCTGGCAAGCAGTGAACCGTATGTTTGTCCAATACCGCGTCTTCGGCGCAGCGCAATTATCCGATCCCGGTAAATCAGTAAGGACATTGTTGACGTGACTTACTACCCGAAAGAAGTCTCGCGCCAGATATCATGGACGCGACGCCCGGTTCAGGCGCTACTGGAAGATTCGGCGAAACGCCATCCTGAAGCCGTGGCCACCATTTTCTTTGGGGCTACCTTGACCTACCAGGAGCTGGACCGCGAAGCCAACCGCTTTGCCCATGCCCTGGCCGGGCTCGGAGTTCTGCCGGGAGACCGGGTAGCCATCCACCTGCCCAACTCTCCACAGTTGGTCATCTGTCTTTATGGAGCCCTGAAAGCCGGAGCGATCGCAACCATGATCTGCCCGCTGTACGAAAAGCGTGAACTCAGCTTTCAGCTCAACAACTCCGGCGCCCGGGTGATGGTTACTCTGAGCCAGCAGAGCATTCTCAGCAAAGCAATGGCTGCCCAGCGGGAAGGACAGCTGCAGCACCTGCTGGTTACCAATATCAAGGATTACTTTCCACCGGCTCTACGTGCCCTGTTCTCCGTTTTCAAGGAAAAGAAAGGGGGCCACCGGGCTGAAATCCTTGCCGCGAATGGCCAGTTCTGGCTCAAGGATCTGCTGAAAGGGCAGCCAAAAGAGCGCCCGGCCTGGACAGGCGACACGTCGGACACAGCAGTACTCGAGTACACCGGCGGAACTACCGGCCTGCCGAAGGCAGCCGAACTTTCTCATGACAACCTGGTAGCCAACGCCGCGCAGGTACGCGCCTGGCTATACGAACTGAAAGAGGCGGAAGAACGGATGCTGCTGGTTTTACCGCTTTTCCACGTATATGCACTGACCTGTTGCAACCTGATAATGGATCTTGCCGGCTCGGCCATCCTTGTCCCACAATTCGATCTGAGTGAGATCCTCAAAACCATCAACCGCGAAAAACCCACTGTCTTTCCTGGTATCCCGGCCATGTATGCCGCCATCAACCACTCACTGGAACGTGGTGGCAAGAAAGGCAAAGCCGACCTATCCTCTATCCGTATCTGTTTCAGCGGCGCCGACCGGCTGCCAGGCGAAGTTCAGGCTGATTTCGAACGGCTTTCGGGCGGCCGTGTTGTCGAGGGCTACGGCCTTACCGAAGCCTCACCGGTCACCCACGTCAACCCTTTGCACGGCCCCCCCAAAACCGGCAGCATCGGCCTGCCGGTTCCCAATACCGAGGTACGCATCATTGACCTTGCTACCGGCAGAGACGCCAAACCGGGAAATGAAGGCGAGATGCTCGTCCGAGGCCCGCAGGTGATGGTGGGCTACTGGAACGAACCCGATGAGACGGCCGATGTCATCACCACGGATGGCTGGCTGCACACTGGCGATATCGCCCGCATCGATGAAGATGGTTATTACTACATCGTTGACCGCAAAAAAGACATTATAATTTCAGGCGGCATTAACATTTATCCCCGCGAGATCGAGGAAGTGCTCAGCCAGTTTCACAAGATCAAGGAAGTGGCGGTCAAGGGCCTGCCGAACAAACTCCGCGGCGAGGTTGTCAAAGCCTACATCGTCCTCAAGGAGAACGAGCAGGCGACTGCTGGCGAAATACGCCGTTTCGCCAAGGAAAAAATGGCCGGCTACAAGGTTCCCCAGAAGATCGAGTTCATCGACGAGCTTCCCCGCAGCGTTCTTCGCAAAGTGCTCAAACGCAAACTTGATGACGATGGCAAACCACCGCAATAACCGCTGAATTTCCACCCCTGATTCTTCATCGCCGGCCAAAATGTACTGATTATCCCGTGTTACTCCCGACATCCCCGCAGCGCGCCGATAAGTCTGTTAAGGGGGAGGCCCGGGAGGAAACACGATGGCAAGCGATCTTCCAAGTTACCCTGGGCTTCTGGGACATAATAGTTGCCCCGTGCATCCGTCGGAACCACTCGTCGGCATGTGCGGTTGCGGCACACTTTTCTGTCGGCGGTGTTCGCCGTCGGCGGTTTTTTGCGCCCGATGCCACAGGCAGCATCAACATGCATCCCACCAGGTGAGTCAGACGGCCATAGCTGATCCCGGTTGGCACTTTCGGCATCCGGCCCATGGCCATGCCAGGCCACTGACACATAAGATTCTGCTCGAGGCACTTTTCATGACAGTTCTGGCGACCCTGGCTCTGACGGCCGTGTTCGGTATTCAAAACAGTGACTTCACAGTTGACGCCAGCCAGAACGCTATCAGTTATGGAATAAATACCGGCAACGAACCTGTTCAGCACAAAACCTCTTTATTCAAGACCAACGTGGCCGTCCCAGGGGGAACGGCCACTCTCTCGAGCGACACATCCTATTCAATAAACGCCAAGGTCGAAAGCGCCAGGTTTTATGACGACACAATCGGCGATCTGGTCCCGTATGACCTCCTTCTGGCCTGGGGTGACATGGCCCTCGATGACGTCGATAGCAGGCTGGACTGGGAACAGGGCGACCGCCGCGGCCAGGTTTCCGGTTCCCCTGGTAGCGCCAACGGCGTCAACCTGAGCACCAGCTATGTCATCGGACATGTAAGCAACAACCACCTGATCCCCTCCACCGACCGGATCGCCAGGGCTATGAAAAACATCAAAGCCGGTGACATGGTTCGCATAAACGGCCGCCTGGTTGACATCAGAATGTCACTAAACGATAACCGCGTATTGACGGTCAATACGAGTAAAACACGCAGCGACCAGGGTGAAGGCGCTTGCGAGGTCATCTACGTTGAGCAGCTGCGCGTCAACGGCCAGTCATACTAGTATCTTAAGTACCGTTACCCCCCAATATAGAACGATCCTCGTTTTCCCCGCTTTTATTCGATTGCCCGCCCTAATATAATCGATCCATGATGCAGATCAAGATCGATGCCATATGCAAAGAGTTTGATATCCGCGCCGAGGAGATTTTTGCCTTCATGGACGAGGAAAATATCCATTTGGGCGGCAGCCTGATGCACGATATCGCCATAGACCTGCCCGATTTCCGCAAGTTTGTTGAATACTGGCGGCGTCAACTACAGCTTAAGATCCAGCAGTCCCAGAACGACCTGGATCAGCTCGATGGCAAGGTGGATTCATTCATCCACTACGTCAAGGGCTGGTAGAGCGGCCGCAAACCGGGAAGACTTAAAATAGATACTGCAATGCCAAGGCGAATTCCCGGGAGGTACGTCATGAGCGGTAAAGGATCAGGCAAGAAAAGAAATCGTGCTGCACAGAGCCTGCAACATGGCTACCAGGAGCATCCTCAGGACGCAGCCCATAAAAGAGGTGCTGGTGCTGTTGGCGATAATCATTCGGATGACCGTAGCGAACGACAAAGAATCCTCGACCAGTTGCGTGAACTGGATCAACGCAGGCGGGATCAGGAAGATTAATACTGTATCTCAAAAGTGGCACTGTTGTAGAATGTGGCCATGCTGACCGGCGAAGAGGAAGCATGGAAAAAGCTCGAAGCGCTCGACCCCTATGAGGTTGCAGAGCGCTGTGGGGTTGAATACTGGGATGAGGAAGATGTGTTCGTTGTCCTCGTGTTCGGAGAACCCTGTTTGGTAAACGTCCGCGAGCGAGAGATCCGCGAAATTGGTCCACACCATCACTTCCATCACGAGGAATCAACGCATTTCGGACTGCTCATACCTCTATACCTGGTTTCCTGCACCGAGGCCGAGCCAACAGGCAGGCTGGTCGCGCCCCAGTCGCTGCCTCACGGAGCCGCATTCTTCAAGGGCCCGCACGATCTCCCAACGGAGGTGATTGCGCACCATTTCGGATCTAACCCGAAAAACCTCCTCATAGCAGGGAAGGAACTGGGCGGCAGACCGGACGACCATGGAGATGCCGCCGTTACAATACCGACGTTTCCGCGGCTTCCGGTGACTGTCATTCTCTGGATCGGCGACCTGGAATTCCCCGCGCGGGCGCAACTGCTTCTTGACGATACGGCAAGCCGGCATTTCCAGATGGATGCTCTCTGGGCCACCCTGTTGATGACCTGCGAAGCTGTCATTCAGGTAGCCGGCCCTCATCACTGACTGCTGTTTAGAAGATTTCCAGATAGGGTAACCGTTTATTACCTGACCATAATCACCGCAGATGATGGAGGTATTAAGATGTCATCACACAACTCCACGACTATCCAGGAAGCACGGGACATCTCCAACATGAGTGACGCCGAAAAAAAACACGTGCCGATGATTCATATCGATGGAACCCCCAGAGCCGGCGACCCTTTCGAGGTTACCGTCTGGGTGGGTGAACAGTTAAGCCATCCGAGTGAGCCCGGGCATCATATCGAATTCATCGACCTCTATCTGGATGACATGTTCATCGCCCGTTGTGACCTTACCCCGGGCCATACTTACCCCAAAGCGTGTTTTTCAGTAATGATCGATCGCTCCGGCAGCCTCAGGGCCTACGAACGCTGCAACCTGCATGGAGACTGGACCTACAGCGTGGAAGTCTCGGTCTGAGAGACCGCGCCGGGCAATACACCGGAGGATTACAAACGAGTATGCCTGTGGAGGGCACGAGTCCGAAAGGGCACGCAGACAAAACCCCTGTCTTACCGGCAGGGGTTTTGTTTTGCCGCGGGAGTTCCATGGGAGTGAGCTGAATGATAGTGACCGGCAACCGATACATTTTGAATATTTGAAAGAAAACAGGCCTACCATTCACGGCGACGAGTTTATGGCGGTCCGGTCAGCCGGGATGATTGATTAACTCACACTGACAAGTATACTTGTATCTACCACCGCGGCTATCATAAATCTCTAACCCTGAAAGTGACATGGTGAGCTGGGGCAGAAAGAAAAATCACTTCGCCGGCGAAAAGCCATCCGAAGACGATAACCTTTACCGCATTCTTTTTGAGCAGATGCCGGACGGCGTGCTCCTCATCGATGCCGAAACAACGCTGCCGATCGAGTTCAACGATGTAGCCTGCCAACAGCTCGGATACGGACGGTCCGAGTTCACGCGTCTTCGAATCTCCGACTACGAAGCATTTGAAGCACCGGAAGCTGTTGCCTCCCATATTGAAAAGATACTTTCGCAGGGAATTGATACTTTCGAAACTCTCCACCGGACCAAGAAGGGGGAAATACGTAACGTACTGGTTATTGCCAAGACCATCGTATTTTCCGGACGCCCGGTTTTCCAGTGCATCTTCCGTGACATCACTGAAATAAAATCAAGGGAGAGCCGGCTGGAGGAAGCCCTGGAGGAGACACGGCAGCGCAGCGCCGAAAATGCCGCACTTCTGGCCGCTTCCCGCGCCGTTCTGGAATTCCAGGATTTTACCGCGGCCGCCCGTTCCATATTCGACATCTGTAAAAATCTGATCGGCGGCGCCAGCGGTTATGTAGCGCTTTTGAGCGCCGACGGGTCAACTAACGAGGTTCTGTTCCTCGATTCAGGCGGACTGCCCTGCTCGGTGGATGAAACTCTTCCCATGCCTATCAGAGGATTACGGGGCGAGATTTATCAGAGCGGCGTCGCGGCCTATGAAAACGATTTCAAGAACAGCGATTGGGCTAAATTAATGCCGGACGGCCACGTAGGTCTGGACAATGTCCTCTTCGCGCCACTTTTGATAAAAGACAAGACTGTCGGCATCCTGGGAATCGCCAATAAGCCAGGCGGTTTCGTCGAACACGACCTGCGGCTGACGTCAGCTTTTTGCGACATGGTAGCTTCCACCCTTTATAACGAAAGGACTTTCAGGTCACTGGAGCTTAGCGAGGAACGTTTCCGCAGTTTCGTCGAACAGTCTTCTGATGGCATTGTCATCATTGATAGCGCCGGCTCGATCATCGAGTGGAACCAGGGGCAGGAGAAAATCACTGGTATAAAAAGACAGGACGCTCTCGGGAAACCGCTTTGGGACATCCAGTTCCAGCTGGGGCTCGAGAAACGCAGGACGCCCGAGAATTACGAGACACTCAGGCAGATGATCGGCGAGTTTCTGGAAAACAAGAAACCCCACTGGGTCAACACGCTGATCGATACAGAGATCCAGCGCACCGATGGTAGCCGGGCCTTTATTCAGACGATAACTTTTCCAATCAATACGCACAGCGACTTTATGGCGGCCTCCATCACCCGCGATGTAACACTGCGCAAACAGATCGATCAGCTAAGCGCTGCTCTCAATGACATCAATGCCGCGATGAACTCGACCCTGGATCTGGATGAGATCATGAAACTCGTTGTTGACGAGGCGGCCATTTCCCTGAAATGCGAATCGGTGGCAATCTTTCTGCAGGAGGATGATCAGTGGACGCTAAAAGCACACTTCGGCCTGCCGGAAGACATGAGAGGCGAGCGATATTCCGATGCCGAAGCGCCGGCAATGGTGATAGCCGCCAGGGAGAAGAAACCAGTATTCGTCGGTGATGTCAAAGCGAGTGCATTAATTAACGGCAAGGGAGAGCCGGGCGGTGCAAGCATTCGCTCTTTCCTGGCCGTCCCTCTTCTCGCCAGGGAGAAGCTTCTGGGAGTCATCACATTCAACCACCATGAAGCACCCACCACTTTTAGCGGCGAACAGGTGGATTTCGCCAGCAAGCTGGCGGTTTCGGTTTCGTTCGCCATCGAGAATGCCACCCTTTTCCAGAAGGAACAGGATGGCAGAGCCAAGATTCAGAGCCATGCAAACCAGCTTTCGGTACTGCATCAGATCGGGCTTTCTCTAAACAAGGAGACCGACAAACGCCGGCTTCTGAAGATGGTGCTGAGAAGTGCGGCTGAACTCACTCTCGCCGGGGTGGGCGCGATGATCCTGGTGAATGAGGGCAAAACCGATCTGGTCTCCATGTATTATGCGCCCTGGTATGATGGCAGATGCGAAGTAACCGAGAACACTTCCAAACTGCACCAACGAATCGCGCAGATCATTGACCCGGATAAAGACGTTGCCAGAATCAACCGGCTGGAACAATTGCAGCGTCAGCCGGGTTTTCCAGAGGGTCACCTGTCGCTACACGGTTTGCTGATCGGCACCCTGCGCGATACCCGCGGCGCTATCATGGGCCATTTCATGCTCAGCAACAAAGCAGGTTCGGAAAATTTTAACGGTCAGGATGAAGAGATCATCGCCCTGCTGGCCGCGCAAAGCTCAGTCGCCCTGGTCAGCGCCGACAATTTTGAAAAGGAACACAATGTGGCCGAGACGCTGCAGTCGGCGCTGCTTCCCCAGGTTCCCATACGAGATGATATGGAAGTCGGACTACTCTATCGGTCATCAGGGCAATACGGCAAAGTCGGTGGTGATTTCTATGATTTCATCGAGCTGGCGGATAACAGGATAGCCATCGCGGTCGGCGATGTTTGTGGCAAGGGCCTGGAGGCCGCAACATATACCGCCATGATCAAATACATGCTGAGAGCCTATCTTGAGGAGGGAACCTATCCCGGTGATTGCCTGACACGTCTGAACCGCGCCGTCTACAAACAGGTTTCCATCGACAAGTTTGTGACCATGGGGCTGGCGCTGATCGAAACCGACAAACAGACAATCACCTATTCTTCCGCCGGGCACCCTCCAGCCATAGTATGCCGTGACGGCAAGGTAAGCCCGCTGCCCTCTCACACGGCTGTACCCCTCGGCGTGCTGCCGGACTACTCTTTCCATTCTTCGCAGGAAACCCTGAGTGGAGATTCCTCTGTCCTGATGTACACCGATGGCCTGATTGAAGCCCGCCCCTTGAACGGTGAGCCGTATGGTCAGGACAGGCTGATCACCGAACTGGCCGGGTGTGGAAATCTTCAGGCGCAAAGTGTTGTAGACAAGCTGATCGAGACTGCGGTGAATTATTCCGGCGGCGAATTGCGCGACGACATCGCGCTCCTTGTAGTCAAGCTGTTTCGGGATAACACCGCCGGACAAAAACCTGTTTAATCCTGCCCGATCCTCTTGTCGGAACCCGCTGGGTCTGTCTTCCCGGAAATCTATATGCGACTCTCCATTCGTCAGATGGAGCTCCGGGTGCCAGTGACTGGTCCAAGTGTAGTTTAAGCTCCCGGCGGGTACTCGTGCTTTCCCCGTTAAGCCAGATATCCGGTAATCCTGTTTTCATCCTCTCCTCCTGTTAGTCCCTTTCATCTTTATGACGGTTTCACTGTCAGTAACTTACGCTGAAAATGAGGTTATAAAAAAGGGATATCCCCGTTTCCGGGGATATCCCTTCGGTTTGAGATGTTCGCAGGTTTCAGGTCTAACGCTCGCATCTGAATGCGATCCTGCGGGCAGCCATGGCAACAGTCGCCAGCGAGATGCCCAGGACCGCCAGAATCAGCAGATGTGAACCCGTGTTTGGCAGCCTGGTGCCGGGAGATTCTGGCGTCTCGGGAGGCGCCGGCTGCCGCTTGGGGATATTGGTTGTCCCGGGAGTTCCTGGAACGCCATGAGTGACGGGCTCATCCGGCACTACTGTCTCGTCCGGCTCATTCGGCATTGCGTTATCGTCCTGGCACAGTTCACACGGAAGCTCGTTTAATCCCTCATTCAGCGCGTCCGGCTCAACCGGGTATTCTTCATCCGGCAGCTGCACCGAATGTACGCCCATCTGCACCATCGGTCCGCCATTTTCCGGGCCCAGCGGCTCGGGCGCCGCCAAAGCCTGGCTTGCCGACAACGCCAGCATGCCTGCCACTGCCAATACCATCACGCTTGTCCTGATAATCGATTTCATTCAAAACGCCTCCTTCTGGGTTTTGGGACGGATCAGATGTGCTGATCCGTGTTTTATGTACTTATGACGAACATGGGCTTTAAAAATTACGCCGCGATAAAAAATTCTGTAGTATGGCGCGCGGATTCCCGACTTTTCATTCATCGATTGATTCAGCGAATACCAGAATCCCCTGGCTAGATCCACCGGGCTTTTGGTTAGCTCCCGCTGCCCGCCGGCAGAACCTGCTCCAGCTCACCTCTGACTACAATCCGCTGCTTGATGTCCCAGGGCGGATCACAGGTGATCAGGGTCAGTGCCTCATTGCCGACAGACTGCAGCACTGTAATATCTTCAGGGGTGACGATAAAGCTGTCCTGGACTCGGTAGACAAAGGTGGCGTATGGCATCTTCACCCTTACCTCATCGCCCACCCTGACCTCATTCAGGTTGAGAAAGGGGGCGCCGTAAAGAACGCGGTCAGCGGCAACAGCGAAGTTGCCGCCAGAACCGGGAAATGGAGTATCCGGAATGTGGCCGGGACCCTTTTTCAGGGCTTCATCGTCCGAGCCTTCCACCACCATCAAGTTGACGCCGATACCGGGGATGGATATCTCGCCAACCAGCTCCAGATAGCCAAGTCGCGCCTTCATGGCCTCTGCTTCGCCGCCAACGTAACCCTGTTCCACCGAGCCGTTTCCAGAAATGGAGAATTGCGAGCGCAGGTCGGACTGTTGCGTCCTGGCTTCAACATATCCATAGCCGAACACGAAACCGGCATAGCCAGCCAGAACCAGGCCACCGATGATCGCCAGCGTGGTGAATTTTCTGAAAATCCCGGCACGGTTAATAATCCGATGGCTGTTTCGACGCAGTGGCCAGACGTGTTCAGGCATTGGCCTGGCACCGAACCTGCTGCTCTGGTACCTGGTGTAGGTTTGAGTGTCCACATTGCCTCCCGAAAGTCGTTATCAGCTGCTTGTCTAATAACCTTATGACGGGAGCGCAGCCGTAAACTTACGCGGACTTTCGGAATGGTTTATGCGGGGCTATGTATTGCGCGCGGGATTGATTATTTTCGCATTACCCGCAGGGCTGGATGGACGCTCCGCGGCTTTGAATTCAGTAAGCATTGGGGTAGATCGTCAGCATGCCGACATACCCCTCCGCCACCTGGCCGGCGTCAGTCGTGGCAGTAACGTAAATGTAGTAGCCTCCTGGGGCGCTGGCGGCGACGCCGCCAGCGCCCCAGGTTTCCCTGTCACCGCTGGACGACTGGCGTGATAGCGCTATTTCACTGGTTGAACCGTCGTACTGGGAAACCAGCTGGAGAGTTACTGAATCCGCCTGTCCGGAAATCTCGGCCTTATATGTGACTGTTTTTCTCTGATATACGGGGTTCGGGCTGGCGGATCCTGATACAACGCCAATTTTTGAAACCGGCTCCACGGGGAGCGTCCGGCCGCCATTTGCCGTGGTATCGGTCGCCGCCGTCCCGGCCGGCGTTGTATCGGCAGGATTCGTGTCTTCCGTCCGGTCGCCATTCAAACCCTGGCTTTCCGTCCGGGTCCGCGTGGCCGTTGTCCCCGCCTGGAAGCTGGCCGCTATTGCCGGCAACGATTCGCTGCCGGTATCGCCCCGGTTTTCGGCCACGAGCCACGCCACTGGCACGAACAGGAGCAGTGCAACGACCGCCATGCTTATCCAGAAAACCTTGCTCCGTGCCAGACGTGCGATTCTGGAGCCGCCGTTTTGCTCGCCCTTATGTACGCGAGTAGCGTCAGGCCCGGACCCGCCTTCACCGGCATCGCCCGCGCCACCAGCAGCCAGTTCTGCCAGCCGGCCGGTTACAGCCTGGGCGATACCCGCCGGCGGAATAACCGGTATAAACATCCTGAAAGAGCGTGAGGCGTCGCGCATCTCCTCAAGCGCGGCAAGACAGAAGGTGCAATCCTCCAGGTGGCCCTCCACCCTTTCTTTCTCATCATCCCCCAGCTCACCATCGATATACGGTGACAACAGGGCGATGACCTCCTCGCACTCGGGTGGATACAGTTCTGTTGAGATTTGAGCCATCCTGAGCTCCTCTCTGAACTTGAGGCGGGCCCGGGAAAGAAGCGCTCCAACCGCATTCCGGTTGGATTCGAGGACATCGGACATCTGGTCATAGTCCAGTTCCTCCAGCTCCCTCAGAATCAGGGCTGCCCGCTGGTTCTCATTGAGCCTCCTGGCCGCCCGTCGAACCGCCTCCAGCTGCTCACCAAGGAGCAGGGCTCGCTGCGGATCAGCGTAGATATTGGGATCCTCGGGGGCCAATATCTCCTGGTCGACATCGACAAAGCGGCTACGGCGGCGCATCTCGTCGTAAGCCAGGTTTTTTGCGGTACGGTAGAGGTAGGCGGAGAAGTTCTGGATGTCCCTTTCGCCCAGGGCGGCGTGCATCTTGATAAACGCGTCCTGAACGATGTCCGAAGCGTCGGCGGCATTGTCCACCAGCCGATAGACAAAGTTGTACACCGGATGCTGGTAACGCTCAAAAAGGCGGCGGTAGGCATCCGTGTCACCCCTGCCAGCCAATGCGGCCAGCTCGCTGTCGGAAAGTTCCATGCCAGGCATCTCTTCCTCCTCTAACCGTATGACGGAGAGGAACGGATAAACTTACGGAAATATATTTTTTATCAACATGTGAATGATATATCAATAAATATTTCCATCGCAGCATCGTTAAGGAGGCGTTAACCGGAAAGGACAGCTGCCGCTTCCCTGAGTTCCAGGTCTCTGATCAAGCCCTCGTCGGCAGCAAAAACCCTTCTGGTGACCGAAAACTCCTGACTGAAGCGATATATTATTACAGTATCGACGGCCACCAGTTTTTGCGGTTCTTTCCTGATATACAGAACATGTAACGATGAAAGTGTCTCGCCATCGTGGTTAAAGCTGCGTAGATTGCCGCCCCCGGTGGAACCCGCATTGAGGAAAACGGTGCCATTTTCAACGGTTATGCCCTGCCGGTGGGTGTGCCCGTCTACAACCACCGGCACCCTGCCATTCAGCAGGGCGGCAGCCCTGGGATCATGAACTGCGACGATGAACGGCCGCGGTCTTTGCACATCAACCAGACCGGCAATCCTGGCGGCTTCGCTGGCCATCCCGGCATCACTCGCCGGTTGAGGGTTGAGACTTCTTGAGCCTGGATCCGGAAAACCGCCGACCGTGATACCGTCAATTTGCTCAAACTGACTGTCCAATACAGTAACGCCAGGGATCGACTGCATGGTCCTGGTAACAAGCGGTGAATCATGGTTACCGCCGATCCAGACATATGGTTTAGGCAGAGGCAGATAAGTTGATGGGTATTTGATCTCAAAGCTGGTACCGAACTCGGTCAGATCACCGGTATCGATGACAAAGTCGATGTTGTATCGATCGACCACGGTTTTTACCAGCTTCGCCGCGTCGGAACTGCTGTGCATATCCGATATGTGCAGCGCCCGAATAGTATCCTCCTCCGGGGGCGCCTGCGGCAGTTGATGCAATTCGCTGATGGTTCGATAGAGACTGTCCGCGATCTCAGGTACGCGGTCTTCGTAGGTATTCAGATTCGCCAGGGTCTCCTGGGAAAAAGCGAGAACTTCGGGCGCATAGGTGAGGCTGCCGGAATACCGGGGCTCACTGAAGGCGTTCATGTTGTAGGTGCCATATGCAAGCCCGCCCACCGCCAGAACCGTAGCCAGCCCGGTTGCCATGCCCGCAAGCGCCCATCGCCAGCGGCGATGGAGCAGCCACGCAACAGCGCCCCCCGTCAGCATGGCAACCAGGGCTACTTTGACAATCAGCGTGCCGGCTTCCCTGCCAACAGGTTCACGCCAGTTCTCAAGCTGCGCACGCGCCTGCGAATCGACGCCGACCAGGTCGTCGACTTCGTTGACGGATATCTCCTTGAGCGAAAAATTGACGATCGCCGGCGAGGAATGAGTATCGGCTTCGATTGTACCGGCGGGCGGCAAATCGACCACTGTTTTCCCATGAAGCCCTGGTTTGAGCGAGAACTCCGCACGGACCGGCCCGACCGTGACATCGGTAGGCGAAACCAGGATCAACGAGTAGTATGCGGCGATAGCGGCGGCGGCAATAGTAAAGAAGGTGAAGAACAGATGAATAAACCATGAACCGGCAATTCGCCTTGCAGGCGATCTGACTGCACAATCTTTAATGGTTTCAGGGGTCATTTCGGGAGTAATTATTGGCATACGTAAGTAAAGTGTAGCAAAACAGGCATGCGCTGAAATCCCATCTCGCCGCGACCATTGGCTCGTTTACCCTGTAATTTTTGATTCTGTTCACTACACGCCAGGGCCAATAAATGCTCCCTACATCCCCTGCGGAAATCTCTTTCAAGGAATAATTTACAAGTGCCGGGGCCGTGTGCGTGTCCGCCTCGATCGTCACCGCCGGCGGCATCGGATGCCTGACGCACCAAAAAAATGAGAGCCGCGTGAGCAGCTCTCATTTTATTATTTCACTACACCACATACATCCCTGAATTCATCTCACCGAACATTGTATATCCGGATGCATGCTTGCATATCTCACCGGTTACACCAAAGCGAGCAACCAGTTTAAGCTTCAACCGCTGGACTAAGCTTTCGCCTTCCGGGTTAAAAGATACCCGGTCCCGAGAAGCCCTGCGCCCACTGCGGCAAACCACACAACCTCGGCGCCGGTTGTGCCAGAGCTTGAGCCGCCCGTTTGCGCCGCACCAGTGGAGCCACCCTCGGTTACACTAGCCATCGCCACCTGGGCCATAAGAAGCATCATGGAGACAGTAATAATTATGATTATCAGGGCCAGATTGATTTTCTTCAAGCTTTTCACCTCCCAGTGTATTTTCAGGTTACTTTATAAACATTTTGCATACGATGTCAATGATACCTTCTTTTTGATAACACGACAATCTCCCTATTTTTCGCCGGATTGCCGTCAGCGCTATCAAGACACTGCCCGATATGCAGCGTTTTAATCACCGGCGGGAGGCTGGGCCCGGCAGGCAATTTCATCTTCCGGACTCCAAACCACCTTGTAGATGTACAATCTGTCCATGTAGTCACCATTAAACCCATAGGGGATGTTCATACCGATAATACCCAGCCACGAGGTCCCCTCGACATGAAATTCCGAAGCTACCGGCCACCTGCTGGAGAAATCCATCTGCCCCTCCAGTTCTAACCTGAAAAGAAAGTCGCGTTTAAAATTCCACCGGTTGTTTACGGATTCCACGATATAATCGCCCACCTGCAACCCGTCGCCATTTTTGAGTGCCATGGGATAACCCTTTTGTTCCATATAGTATTGAAATCCCAATCCGCCGTTAAACCACACATGACCGTTCGGCGGATAATGCTCAGTCACCCAATCGACCTCGACGGGATTATTGTTGGCTCTTAGGTGTTCCGCTACCGCTATTCCCAGGGTCAGCGCCACTGTCGAACCGGCGATGATTGCTGTTGCCGCGATCAGCTGGCGCAGATTAGAGCCCCACAACCTCTCGATTTCCCTGGATGCGAAAATTGCCAGAGGCGGGATCAGGGGAATCAGGTATCTCGTTGAAGGGTAGGGCAGAAGAATACAGTTATAGAAAAAGATACCCAGGAACCAGACGCAAAGAATGATGTCATCCCTGCCGCCAGTGCCGGCGATGGCCAGGGGGGCTGCTTTTACAAACCTTCTCATGACGAAAAGCAGCAGCATTACGCCTATCGCCATCATCCAGGGCAGCAACAGGAATACGTCAGATGCGAACGAGCCTTTTAAATAATAGACGGTCGACCAGACAACGGAAATCACCAATACACCAAATGCAGCAATGTTGATCCATCTGATTCTGGAAAAAATGGCCAACATCGCAGCGGGAAAAAACAAGGCTCCTCCGAGCAGGACGATGGTTCCTCTGATCCTGACGATGATCGAATGGAGATCCATTGGCTGGCCGAATGTATATGTGAAATTCGGCGGTTGCCCGTAATAGGCGAAGTGCGCAGAAACGAAGGCAAGAAACAGAATCACGGGCGCTGCAAGCGTAATGATGGTTCTCGCATTTAGCTTTCTGTAGAGCACAAGATAAAGTAAGGCAAGCGGCAGCAGCGACAGGTCCTGGTAATAGGTGAAGATGGCAAGCGACATGGCCAGCGAGGCGGCCGCCAAATATATTAAGCGGTTGTCATCGACACCCTTGATGAAAAAGGCCATCGCCACGATCCACAACGCTATTCCCGGCACGTCGATCATGATGAGATGCGAATTGACGAGAAAAGCGGGAGAAACAACCATAAGTAGGGTGGCAATAAAGGCGTTCACCCTGAAACGTCGTGCCAGGAAATACATACCGACCACGGCGATCAGCGGGAAGAGGAGCATCTCCAGATGCAAGGCCCACGGGGAGACGTTCCCGCCGGTGATCCACAACCAGAGGCTCAGATACAATGATTGCAGCCTCGGATGCGTATCATGATAGTCGGCCCCATAGTAGCGGTCGCCAAAATAACTATAATCAGGCAGATGCTGCCAGAGCGGATGATCCAATTCAATCTTGGCGAATTCAATAAACTGGTGGGCGTCGTGCTGGACTGCTTGCCCTATGAATGGCAATGTCAGCAACAGGAGCAGGCCCAGCAGCAGTAGTAGTTCGTAACGTTTAAAGGACTCTAGTTTCATTTCTCAGCGATATCTTCAATCCAGGTTATGCCGACCTCACGATATAATTCTTTCTGTGATTCATCCAGCGGATTCGGTTTATTGTCAATCCGCCATACCATCAACTCATCAGTCGGTTCTCCCCGGGTATCAATAGTGAAGGGAAGAAACAAGGCAGCCCCCCAGCATACGTCTTCACCGGCGCATGGCATGTAGAACAGCTGACAGTTATAAAAATACTGGACATTTTCGAGCCGCAGCCTTTGCATCACTGACGGGTAAGGCACCCAGGCGCCGTTCTGGACCGAATAGACAACATGATCGCCCGGTTGGGGCTCGGCTAAATTCAATGGCTTTTTTTTGTCAACATATAGTTCGCTTAAAATACTCGGCGTCACGTTAAAACCGTATCGTTTCAAATAATATCCAAAACCGAAGCCGCCGTTATACCAGACCCCGTTTGTATGACCATAATTATCGATCACCCATTCAGCCGCCAGTTTGCCATTATCAGCATAATCGCGATACATCATACTCAACATTGTTGAAAACACAAGGCTAAGGGCTATCGCACCCGTAACCAAACTGAATCTCAACCATTTGCTCCTGATAATTACCTTCCAGATTATCAGCAGACTCAAAACGACGGGCGGCAAGATGGGAAGCAAATACCGTGGCGCCGGATAGGGAAGAAGGAATGACGCGTACGAGAGAACACCGAAAAACCAGACCGCAAGAAAAACCGTGTCACGACCCTCTGGTGAATTTCGCTTGTCGCTGCTGTAAATCCCCGCCAGAAACCGCTCAAATATTAAATAGGCAACCGTAATCCCCACGGGAAGCATGATCGAGAACAGTGCCATGTCTGAGAAACTATATTCACCAAGATCGTATTTGACTATTGACCATGACCACGTGATCACGGAAGCACCAACAAATATCAGCGCACTCGTCCAACGTACGATAAAACCGGCCAGAGCCACAAACGGAAAAAACAACGTTCCTCCCAGCACGGTGAAAATTCCGCGTAATCGCGCCAGAATAAAGCTGTAGCGTCGCCTGTATGCAAAATGGGGAATCTGACCATACCTGTAATGAAGAGTCAGTAAGTAAGCTCCAAAAAACAGGCCAGCGAAAATCACGGGGATAAAGTTCCTGAAACGGAATTGGCGATTGATTACGAGGTATGCAACCGCCAGCGGCAGCACCGCCAAACCCTGAAAGTATGTCTGGGTGGTAAGGAGCATGAGCAGTGCCGACAGACCCAGGTACCAGTTGCTGCGCTTGTCCACCGCCCGGATAAATACGGCGATGGCAGCAACCCACAGGCACGTCCCCGGCACATCCACCATCTCACCGTGCGCGTTCACCATAAGCATGGGGCTTACCAGAAACAGCAGGGCCGCGGCCAGGCCACTGACCCTAAAACGGCGCCCCAGATAGTACATGCCGAAGCCGCCAATCAAAGGAAAGATGATGAGTGAGAGATGGATGGGCACCTCGGACGGCGCCCCGGAGATTCTTATTATGAGACTTAAATATGAAGCGAGAAATCTGGGTTGAGTATTGAAATAGCTGTCATATGTGACTCCCCAATATTCGTAATTCGGGAGGTCCTGGGCCAAAGGACTGTCGACCTGTCTTTGGGCGTAATCCAGCTCCAGGGGTCCGTCTATCGAAAAGGCCTGGTTAAAAAAAGGAATCGTTATTGCCAGGACGGCAACGGCAATAACGACCAGCGCAGAAATCGTCCGTATTCGTTGCGATTCTATGCAGGTTTTAAAAATTTTACCCAGCACTTTACGGAGATGCCATTCATGGGTCTTTGCTCTAGATTTGATCAGCGCAGGAAGTTGAATTAATTGTATCATCTTTACTTAGGCCGGTGCATTCAAAAATTGGAGCTTCAATGAAAAGCGCGATTGGAAAAGCACCTGAACCCATTTCGGCATTCTTTTGCCTGTTATTGCCTTTTCAGTTATTGTAGCTTCGATGAAAATCCTGATTACAGGTGGAGCGGGCTTTATCGGCTCCCATACAACAGAGCTCTTCGTCAGAGACGGTCACGACGTCACGGTTGTCGACAATTTTTCTACCGGCAAGCTTTCTAATCTTGCCTCGGTCAAGGCCGGGATCAAGATCGTCGAACTCGATATTTGCGATACCGAAGCTTTATCTATTGCTTGCCATGATGTCGAAGTCGTCTTGCACCTGGCGGCGGTTTCGTCGGTCGAGAAATCCATCATGGAACCCCTCAAGACCCACGAAATCAACACAACCGGCACCTTGAGTGTGCTGGAAGCCGCCAGGGAAAACAAGGCCCGCCGCGTTGTTTTTGCGAGCTCGGCCGCAATATATGGTGATGACCCGCAGTTGCCGAAAACCGAGAGTTCACCGGTCCGGCCGTTGTCACCGTATGCCTGGCACAAACTGACCGGTGAATTCTATGGCAGGCATTACCATTTGCTACATGGGATCGAATTCCTGGCTCTACGATATTTTAACGTCTATGGTCCCCGGCAGGATCCGGCATCACCATATTCAGGCGCCCTCTCGATCTTCAACGACCGCAGCCGGCGCGGCGAAGCGCTGACGATTTTCGGCAATGGAGAGCAGACCCGCGATTTCATTCACGTCTCCGATATCGCGTCAGTCAACCTTCTGGCAGCCAAAGCGCAGGGCAGCCTCCCCGAGATCATCAACGTAGCCACCGGCCGCGAAACCAGGATCATCGATGTGGCCCGCATAATCCAGGCGGGTTATGACAATAAAGGTGAGATCAGGTTTGAAGAGGGGCGCCAGGGAGATGTCCGCAGGTCATACGCGTCCACCAACCTTCTTGCCCAGGCGCTTGGTTATGAACCTCTGGTCAAAATGGATCAGGGATTGCTGAGCCTCAGAGGCGCCTGAACCTGTCCGGCTCAGGACCCTGGTCTGCATGCGTCACTGATGGTACACAGTTGCACGGCAAGCCAGTAATATTCGGGGTGCGAAAATACCTGCTCTACATTGAGGGCCAGAGGCCGGGCGGCGTCTTGTCCTGCCAATTGACTGACAGTGCATGGCCGATTTCTTTTACCGTCCAGACACCATTTTCCTGTGACAGAAGAACATCCTTGCCGGCAGCGCCGCTGTTATTCTCCACACCGATCAGGGCCCAGCCGGAAATCACATTTGGACCCCAGACGACGTTGGCGCCGCTGCCATCGCCATAATCGCGCTCAAAAGCAGCGAGCGCCGCGTCGGTGACCGCCGGAACCGCAGATTCGTCGACATTGGGCATGATCGGCCCACTGTCAGTAACGGTCGATTGCCGGACGGTTGAAGCCCTTGTTGCCGTAGCCTGATAAGTTTCTGTGCCGGTTACGGGTACAGAATTACCGCCGCATCCTGCAAGCGATCCCGCGAGCAAAATCAGCGCCAGCAATAAGATGGTCCCCGGAATTCTCATGTTCTTCCCCGCGGTTGTTGTACCGTTGGAGAAGAGGATATCCCTTTATCCGGACAAAGCCAAATGGCCGTCACTCGTGGGAGGCGCTTCGGGGAAGTAATAACGGGCGCCGGTCACGTCCACACATGTGACATATGTAAGCGCCCTGAAGGAAGATACACCTTGCGGAATCTGGTAGACAATCGTCGCCGGTTTGCTCTCACCAGGACCCAGAGTGCCGAGGCAGTGCCGAGGCTCACCGGCATCGCTGTGCTTGCCGGTGAGCCTGAAACCGTTTTCCTTCGAGAAGCGGTGCAGCTTCTCTATGGTGGGGCCTTCGGCGGAATATGGGCCGATATGCATGATCTGAACCGCCTTGCCTTCGGCAAACCTCTTGAACTTCAGCCTGGCGAGACCCGGAGAATCTTTTTTCTCACGCAGCTCCGCTTTTGCCTTGCTCACATCGGCCGCAGTGACTTCATCCGGCTGGGCGATCATCACCCGCCATTGCCAGGCATCTCGACGATCACCGGTTTCTTCGCGGATGGTTTGTAGGATTCTTTCAGTTCCCGGGTGAGATCGATTTTTGTCGCCGTGGCCATTTTTTCCTCCTTTCCGCGATAGCGGTGCCATGTTTTTCCCGCTTGGCGTTATTCTAACACCGCCCATGGTATCCTTTATGCCATGCGCAAGGTGATGGTGATTCAGCATATCGGTTGCGAGCCCCTGGGGCTGTTTGCCGAAGAGGCCGCGGGTCTCGCCGAGTTCAGGTATGTTCGTCCATTCGAGGGCGAGCCGATCCCTGATTCGCTGGCCGGGTGGGACGGCCTGATTATCCTCGGCGGCCCCATGGCCGTCTACAAACCGGATGAAAACCTCTATCTGAGCGATGAGCTCAGGCTCATCGCCGGGGCGATCAAGGAAGACTTTCCCTTGCTGGGGATCTGCCTGGGCTCACAGCTTATCGCCGCAGCCAGTGGCGCGGCTGTTTACCCAGGGCCACAAAGGGAGGCTGGCTGGGGCGAGGTGGTCTTGACCGAAGCTGCCGGGAAAGACCCCCTGTTCGCCGGACTGCCTTCGCCATTGCCGGTATTCCAGCTGCATGGCGACACGTTCGACCTGCCCGCGGGCGCCGTGCGACTGGCCACAAGCGATTTTTATGCCAACCAGGCATTCAGGTTGGGGAATAACATCTACGGCCTGCAATTCCACGTCGAAGTCACGAGCGGCCTGGTGAAAGAATGGGCCGGATTCTACGAAGATTACATTGCGGGAGCGGGGATATCGCCGAACAGCCTGCTGGAAGACCTGACGCCCAGGAGCGAATCACTGCGGCCGGTCGCCTCGTGGATGATCACCCGATTTCTACGGCTGGGTTGACCCGGGTTCAATCTTAACTGGAATGCCGGGTTATTTGCTGACCATTCCATGTATGACCATCAATACTTCGGTAAGTGAATATGGCTTACGCATCAAACGGTAGCCGCGATCGCTAATCGCCTTCTGGTCCATGGCTTCGCTGTAACCACTGGCAAGCAGAGCTTCCAGCCCTGGCTTCCTTTTTTTCAGATTGTCGACCAGCCAGACACCGTCTTGCCCCGGCAGGACAACATCGCTGAAGACCAGGTCGATCCTGCCTTCCTCCCGCTCGAATAGTTCCAGCGCGGATTCAGCGTCCGCGGCCTGGAAAACCTGATAACCATGATCCTCCAGGGTCTTATTTACCATCTTCCTGATATCATCCTCGTCCTCAACCAGCAGGATTCTTTCACCATGTCCAGCGACCTCGCCAATTGGTATTTTCTCCGACTTCTCCTGGACCGGCGCGACGTGCACCACGGGAAGATAAATCTTGAATGTGGTACCCACACCTGACATGCTGTCGACATCTATCCAGCCGCCGTGCTGGGTGATAATGCCATAAACCACGGAGAGTCCCAAGCCGGTGCCCTTGCCTGATCCCTTGGTGCTGAAAAAAGGCTCGAAGATGTGCGACAGGACATCGGGGTCCATTCCCACACCGTTGTCCGAGACCGACAATTCCACGAACTCACGCAGCGTTTTTTCCGGCTTCACCTTCACGAATCCCGGCTCGATGACTACATTCCCGGTACTGATGGTGATGACACCACCTTGGGGCATGGCGTCACGGGCATTTACCGCCAGATTCATGAGAACCTGCTCCAAATGGCTAGTGTCGGCGCTGATCGTTCTGAGATCATCTGTCAGCTCGGTTTTGATCTCATACTGCTCGCCGATCAGGCGGCCCAACATCTTGAGCAGGTCAGAAACTACCCGGTTCAGGCTCACCGGTTTCAGATCGATGCTCTCCCTGCGGCTGAAAAGCAGCAGCTGCCGCGTCAGGTTGGCGGCGCGATTGCCCGAAGCCCTCGCCTCAATCAGATCATTGCTGGCCGGGCTTCCTTCCGGCAGATTCATGGCAGCTAGGTCGATGTACCCCTGGATGGCGGTCAGGAAGTTGTTGAAATCGTGGGCGATGCCGCCGGCGAGCCTGCCGATGCTCTCCATCTTCTGGGCCTGCATCAACTGCTGCTCCAGCTGCCGGTGCGCGGTCAGATCCCTCATGATGCCTCTAAAGGAGATTATCTTGCCGCTTTCATCCCTCACGACGCTTGCCGTGATCGATACCACTAGCGGCTCGCCATCCCTGCGCTTCAATTTGAGCTCGTAATTTTTCACAAACCCCTGCTGCTTCAGGGTCTGCACATAGACATCGCGGTCTTCCGGATTCATATACAATTCATCAGCGGAATCCAGCGCCTGTAGCTCCTCTCTGGACGAGTATCCCAGCATCTCGACGCCGGCGGGATTTATGTCCTCAATCTTTCCTCCAGGCTTGTTTATGATGATGCCATCCTTTGACTCCTCGAAGAGGCTGCGGTATTTCTCCTCGCTCCTGATGGTGGCCTCTTCCGACTGGATCCGTTCGGTCACATTGAGAAGCGTGAAGATAAGAGATGCCACCGCCCCGTCCTCGTCTTTGATGGGCACCAGGCTCCAGTCCCAGTAGCTCACGCCGCGCTCAGGGTTCTCCTCGTACTGAAATGGTCTGGCGATGGCAAAATGTGGCTCGCCTGTCTCGACCACCCGTCTGAAGATCTCTTCGTTTTCCTTGTTCGGGTAGAGTTCGAAGTGTTTTTTCCCCGGGAAAAATGATGGCTCTTTCTCATCTGCATTGGCGTACGCCCGGTTGACCCTGATAAAGTTGAGTTGGGGATCAAGCAGCGCTACCATCATGTGCGTGTGGTCGAAGATCGTCTCGAGCAGCCGATGGGCCTCGCTCAGCTCCTTCTCGGCCCGGACCCGATCACTTACATCGAAGATAATGCCGTCGATGAAAAGCGGCTCGCCATCGGGACCGCTCACAGGTTTGCCTTGTTCCATCAGATAGCGTATGTCCCCATCCTTGCGCCTGATGCGGTATTCAACCGAGAAGGGCTGGAGCTGGGACACGGCGTTGCGCACCGCGACCGTCACCCGTTCGTGGTCTTCCTCAAGGATCAGCGGGTCGATGGAACAGACCTCGCCCACCATCAGTTCCTCGGCCGAGAACCCGGTGATGTCTTTTGCCGCCTTGTTGAAGAACTGCATGCGGTTGTTCTCACGAAGGTACACCCGGTAGACGATTCCGGGAAGGTTCTCCGCAAGAGCGTGATACGCCAGCTCGCTCTCCCGCAGAGCCGCTTCGGCCCGCTCCCGGTCCACCAGGCTTGCCAGCAGGCGCTCGGTCTCGACAAAGCCTCTCTGATTCTCGGCTTCCAGGAACTCGTCGGGCGGCACGTAATAGAAATTCTTGCAGACAGTGGTCCCATAGATGACCAGGGGGTGCGTACGGATCACATTGACTATTATCTCCGGGTCGAAGCGGTTGCGATTGTACTGGCATATGGCAAGACAGTCATACTCCGGGATAAAATAGTTGAGCTTGGCCTCATACTCGATCAGCCTCTCGCTGCCGGGGTCTCCGCCCAGCATCCAGGTCATCTCCCCCGTCACCCTGAGTGCGCTGTATCCGTCGGCCTTGGCGGCGGTTATCGCTTCCTTGAGAAAATCGATCATCCAGTCCGGGTCGAAACGGTCCTCCTTCAGGTAAGCCTCGCGCTTGGTAATGACTGATAGGGCTCCCGAATTAACGGCGGTGTCAACGTCGATGCCCTGCGTCCGCATAGCTTCCATCACGGTTGCCACCGTGTTGTCGTCAGCGATATAGACACAGCGCTCACCCCGCTCCAGCCCGATTTTCATAAACGGGATGACCGCAGCGAGCTGCTCTTCCCTGGACTCATATATCAGGCACAGATGATCGTGCACTTCCAGCTTCTCAAGAGCCTCTGACAGGTTTTTTTTATCGTCTTGTAGTTGATACATGGTCTCCCGATCGCTGAACCGGTCAACAAGTCAGCGCTGTTCGTTATCACTCGGCGGAAGTTTTACCACAGTCAGCTAAAAATGTTCGATTGACTTGACCACTTCCATGAACTGATCCAGGTTGATGGGTTTGGCGATGTAACAGTTCGCTTGCAGGTCATAGGTCTTGATTATGTCAGCCTCGGCATTCGAGGAAGTAAGAATCACGGCGGGGAGGCGCCTCAGTGACGGGTCCTGCTTGATATCGGCCAGCAGCTCACGCCCGTCTTTTTTGGGCAGATTCAGATCCAGTAGTATCAGATCCGGATCAGGCTTGTCCGCGAATCGCCCCTTACGCTTGAGATATGAGAGCGCTTCCACTCCGTCCTCGGCTACATCCAGCGCGTTCAGCACCTTGGCCTCTTTCAGGATCTCCACCGTCAACCTGACATCTCCAGGATTGTCCTCCACCAGCAGAATGTGAACCGGCTCAGCTGTGTTGTGTCCCATCGTCTTACTCCCTGACAGGCATTGTGATGTAGAAGACCGAGCCTCGCCCCGGCTCTGACTCGGCCCAGATGCGGCCCCCATGGCGCTCGACTATCTTCTTGCATAAAGCCAGCACCAATCCGGTGCCCTCGTAATCTTTTCTGCCGTGAACGCGCTGGAATATCACGAAGATCTTCTCCGCGTAGCCCTCTTCGAACCCTATACCGTTGTCACTTACAGAGAATACCCATTCTGAGCCTTTTCTCACAGCGATTATATGGATTCGCGGAGCCTCGGCGCCACGGAACTTGATAGCATTGCCGATCAGGTTCTGAAACAGCTGCATGAGCTGGGTGGGATCGGCCATCAGCTCGGGCATGGCGTCATGTGTGACGACGGCGAAGCCGATAAAATCCTTTGCGTCCTCGTCCAGCTAGCCGGAGTATCTTTTCTCAAGAAGCTGCATATAGCTTGAGACCATCCTCAGTGGTTCCTGCAGGTCGTGCGAAGCCACGTAGGCGAACTGCTCGAGCTCGGCATTCGAGCGCTCCAGCTCCTGGTTGAGTTTCAGCATTCGCGCCCTTACAGCGGTCCCTACAAAATATCTCTGAGGCCAGGCACTATTTTACCTGCTCCGGTAATAAGCGCCGCTCCCAGTAAAGCCAACGCAAACCCTGCCGTGGGAGCCACCGACCGGGTGCTGCCACCATAGAGCAGCGGAGTGCCGTATAGATACCCAAGAATAGTTACACTGCCCACCAGCACAATACAGCCAGGGACAGCGCTACAGCAAAACCTCGACACCATATCTCATGGCGTCTGCTAATATGGAAAACCAGCAATGCCAGGTTGAGGATGAAGAACAAGACAGCGGCAACCAGCGACATGCGCCCGATCGGGATGCCGTTGAGGTCTCCCTTCAAACCGAAGAGACGCTCTTCTATGCCGGGAGCGACTCCTATGATCACCTCTATGACCATCATAAATGTCAGCACCAAAAACTATATTGATCAAGCGGGAAATAGCCCTGGCGGCCGGATTATTCGGCCAGAGTACCGTCAGACTTCAACCCTGTTCCTGCCGTTTCCCTTGGCTCTGTAAAGGGCGTCGTCAACTCGGGAAATAAGTTCATCCACACTACCCACGCTTTCATCGTAGGAAGCGACACCGAGGCTTACCGTTATGTTCATTGGAGGCGCCTGCGACTCAGCAAAATCCTTTCTCTCGGTTTCCTTCCTGATACGCTCCGCAACCTCGAGCGCGCGCTCCAGCCCGGTATCCGCCAGAATCAGCAGAAATTCTTCGCCACCATAGCGAACGGCGAGATCAGTTTCCCGGACCTCGCCATCGATGATCTTCGAAAATCCAACCAGCAGGGCGTCGCCGGCCATATGACCATAGGTGTCATTAAAGCGCTTGAAATAGTCCAGATCGATCATCACCAGAGATAAGGGCATGCCATACCTTTTTGCCATGGCAAAACCTTTATCAAGTTCGATATTCATCAGGTTGCGATTGGCCAAACCGGTCAGGGGATCGTGCAGTGAAAGCGCCTTGGTCTCTTCATAAAGCTCCGATTTTTCAATCGCGGTTCCCAGCTGATTGCCGATTGAGACAAGCAGTTCCAGTTCGTCTTCGCTGATTTCGACATCGGGTAGAGTATAAAGATAGAGCACGCCCAGAACCCTGCCGGCGACCTTGCACGGAACGACAACATGCCCATGCGGCTTCATGCCCGGGTAGGATATCGTATGACGGCTGTCATTATTGCTGTCTCTGGATATGATGACCTCCCCGCTTTGCGCCGCCAGCCCGCACAGGCATTCACCAACCCGGATATCTTCATGGAGAGCCAAGAACTCATCATCATGGCCCTTGTACGCCATCAGACGCAGACGATCGCCTTCGACGATAAAGATGCCCCCCCGGTTCTCGATCTTGAAAATTCCCAGGCCGGTTACCGTGTCAATGGCGCGCTCGAGGAGTTCTCGCAGGTCTATCTCGCTGCTGATGGCAGCTGTGATTTCGTACAACGCCGAAAGGTCCCGGTTGCGCTGGAGAGTTATAGCCTCGGCGGCGGCACGCCCCAGATCACTGCGCCTCAGCCGAAGCGTTCCCAGGGCGATTCCACCAATACCCATCAACCATATCAGAGAGTATCTCAAACCCTGTTGTTGAATTGATTCATCAGCATCATGCATAAGTTCTTCGACTGGCACCGTAACGCTGATTCCGCCCCGGATATCCCCCTCCATGTATCCCTGCGAGGCATGGCACTTCAGACATGCCTTTTCTGTGACCAGCGGACGCATCAAGCGGAAATGGATATATTCTCCGGATTCTTCCATGACGCTCTGTTCTGTTGCGCCCTGCTCGATCGCTGTGAGAGCCTCAGTCTCCCAGGGGTCCGCGGCATTTTGTGGCCGAATCGGATTCAGGCTGGTAACATGGCTTCTTGCTCCATGCGGGATTTCCACCATTTCGTTCACCTGGCGCGTCATATATGCATGCGGGATTCACCAGAGTCAGCAACCTGCCGGACGGGGTTGTGACATCCCGCTCGGGAACATTTGCGAGATATGGATTCGGAGGAGTCTCCTCACTGGCCAGGACATAGACTCCACCACGGTCAGCATTCCAGTGGCGATATTGAATATCCTTTTCCAGCAACTTTTCCGCTTCAATATGCGCAGCGTCCTGGGCTGTATTCTTCACCTGAATGACACTCCAGGCGAAGGCGGCTCCGACAATTGCCGTCCAGGCGACGGTAAGAATCAGTGCGTATTTTATGACGTGCAGACGATCAGTCTTGACAGGTTCAGGCAATCTTAGAAACTCCTTAATAAACGTGAGTACAAATGCCCTATACTATTTACCCCACTTTGTTCCGCTATAATCTGAAAACCCCTCCGAATGCAGTAATCATTGAAATAAAAAAGCCGCCCGCAGGCGGCTCACATAAATTAGGGACACGATAAATCGTGTCCCTTTTCAATAATCTCGGCTTCTTCCTACTCTTCCTAGGCGTCTTCCCCCATGTACCATCGGCTTCGGCAGGCTTAACTTCTCTGTTCGGAATGGGAAGAGGTGTTTCCCACGGACGCGGGACTAAAATTACGGCTGCTCCCCGTTCGGCTAAAGGGTGGGAGCCGGACCGGGAAATTGATAAAAACCTCCGCTCGCGTCGCTGCAGGTGACGTACGTGCTTGCGCGGAAGGTCGCGACCCCCAGCGGTACCTCGTAGAGGGCTGTAAATGGGACGTTTTGCCCTAAACCGACCGTCCCTAAAGATACAGGTAACACCGTAAGAGCTCCAACACCGTTGCTGGCGCTTAATAAGACAACCTGCAGTCCGACGGCGTCACCACCGCCGTTGGCAAGTGAGTAATCAACGGACAGGCTCCTGGCCTCATAGTCTGTAAAAGAGGCCCAATAACCAGAAGTACCTGAGAGAGACAGCGCCGGCGCTCCCAGCGTGAAGCTCTCCAGAGTGGTCCCAGCGGAATCGATAGCGCTGATCCTGAGTGTCGAAGCCGTTTCATCTACCTTAATATGCTCGTACGATTTGGAGGCGAATAAGTCCCCGGGCCCTAATGCGGGCGGGTTGTACAGCGGTGCGCCGCCGCCCCCCGTGGTTATGTAATGGACGCCGTTTTCGAGATGATGAAAGTAATAATGGTCATGCCCCGAAAAAACAGCGCTGATTCCATATTGCTGGAAAAGCGCCAGAACCTCAGCGCGGTTTTGTTGTCCTGCCGAATTGCTCGGAGTCGCCCAGGGATCGCCGTTGTGAAGCCCTGAAAATCCGAAAAACGGCTGATGGAGCACCACCACCTTCCAGCGCTTGCTGGTCTGTGCAAGGTCCTGGATCAGCCAGAGTTTCTGGTTTCCGGTGATGTACCCGAGCTGGCCCAGCAGCTCGGTGCAAAGGACAGTGAAGTGGGTGTCACCGTTGTCGAAACTGTAGTATTCCTCACCATAGATGGCTGCGTCGCCACCGTTGTTGACCGGCAGGCTGAGCTCCTGTTCATATCCCGTCCGGCTGCTTGCCGAGGTAATCCATTCATGCCCACCGACAGCGGTATACATCGGCGCCGAAGCTGTAAGCTGTTTGGTAACCGCGAACAAGCCGTCGTACTTTTCTACGTTCTGGGCCAGGGTGTCGGTGCTCAAGCCGTAAATGATGTCGCCGACGCTCAGAGTCAGGTCGAGGTTCTCAACCGACATCTGCCCCATGATCGTCCCCCAAACAGCCGGCTGCACGGTAGTGTTTGTCCATGGACGGTTGTCGCCTGCCACGGAAAAACTCAAAGGTTGCCCTGGCGCCCTCGCCGTCCTGAAGCTTTTTTCCGGCAGCGTCACGCTTACGGCGAAATTGGAACTATCAGTCAACGTCACCTGGTAATAAACGGTTGATGAAAGGGTGAGTCCGTCCAGCAGCAGCTCATGCCTGACCTGCCCGATGCCGGTCCCGGAAAGCGTATAGGCTCCAGGCGAGGTGCCGTAATCGATTCTCACGTCCGAGGGGATGTCTGATTTTACGACCAGGACAGCGCTGACAGGGCCGACCTTGCTTACTGCAATATTACCGGGCTGCAGGGCCTGGGCGGACGCCGCAGTAACGAGGAGCAGTAAAACCGAGACGAAGAACAGGATGAGAAGTCTGTAAACACGCATATCAAAGCCTCCACCACCACAATTGTCAAAACCCGTAAAAAAAGTACCGGTATCAAGCCATCTGGGGGAAAGCCTCCCGAAGAACCAAACCGTCCTCGCAAGGAACAGTCGTGCTGGGGAAAATAGTGCTGCCTGGAAGAAAGCCTCAACTTGAAGATGAGTGTATCAATAATTCGTTGTTTTTTCCATGATTAAGACCATGTCCTGGATACTATATTACGTCTTTGCCATCCTTCCAGTTCCACCATTTCAATACAAGGGCTGCGCAAGCCTTCACTATAGGGGTTTTCTTAATCGGCTCATTGATCCCAGCTCATGCCCCCCAGCAATTTCCAGCGATCGCCCTCTTTCACCCACGTATGGGTTATCCGCGATGACTGTGTTTTCGAATCAGCGGTAATGTCACCGTCATTGACGTAAATGGTGTATTGAGTCAGCGCCACCTCTCCCAGCACCCGGATACCCCCTCGTTCAATCTTGAAGGTGCATGAAGTTGGCTTGTGGATCAATTGTCTCATGAAGCGAGCGCTTCCCTCCTTGTCAACCGGTTGCGGCACATTGCCCGGCCACCCGAGGAATTGACTATGTACGAGGGCTAGCACCGCCTCGTAGTCCGCTTTATAGAGGTTTGCGAAATAGGTCTCTTCCAGCGCCCAGATTTCTTCTTTTACTCTCATAGTTGTTTTGACGTCCTTGTGTCCGGGCAGTTCTTGGATGGTACGAATGAAACAACAATCCATCAAACGTTTGGATGCAATTCATATAGAAAGGAAACTTTTATTCAATTGTAGCGCGGATGCTTCCGCGCGGGCATGTGTCATCACGCACACGCACCGGGCATACCGGTTCCGGCATACCCTGAAAACGTAGCTAGCCAGCAGTGCAATCAAGCTGCATTTTCTTTCACTGGTGAAACTTTGATTTCGGCGGAATGCTGACGTGCTTCCCACAAATCATACGCATTCTGGAGTCTTAACCAGTGGGCCGCATTCGGCTTGCCAAAAGTCATCTCAAGCCTGAGCGCCATCTCAGGAGTGATAGCGCCGCGGCCGTTGAGAACCTTGGACAAAGTCTTTCGGCTAACACCAAGATGTTCAGCGGCATCCGTTACAGAGAGCCTTAGAGGCTCAATTACAAGTTCCCTTAGAATTTCGCCGGGATGTGCCGGATTATGCATGGTCATGATCTCACCTCGCTAATGGTAATCCTCATAATTGACTATTTCGGCGTCGCGGCCTTTGAATCGAAACGTGGCTCGCCAGTTGCCGCTGATTCTGACAGCCCATATGCCTTTACGTTCGCCCTTAAGTTCATGAAGCTTCAGCCCGGGCATGTCCATATCATTCGGACCCTCGGCTTGATCCAGGTTGGAAAGTATCAACCGCAATCTCTGTGCGTGCTTTGCCTGAATGCCAGAGTACTTTGCCTGAATGCCAGACTTACTGCCGGTGCGGTAGAATTTTTCCAGCCCTTTATGGGCGAAGCTTTTGATCATGAGGCTATTGTAACTCTTACGGTTACATAATTGCAACTCCAGAGGTTACGTTTTGATTTCATCCTTTTTACATGATTAAGAAAGAGCCGCCCTCTCGGACGGCCCTTTAAATAATCCCGGCGACTTCCTACTCTCCCAGGGGGTCTCCCCCCAAGTACCATCGGCCTCGACGTGCTTAACTTCTCTGTTCGGAATGGGAAGAGGTGTTTCCACGCCAGCATAATCACCGGAAACTTATGAACGCATATTTTTTCCGTGCGTTATTTGAGCACCGGTTTCGCGGTACCCTGAAAACTGCATAGTGGTTATTGGTGTCTTTATAATCAAGCCCTCGGCCAATTAGTACTGGTCTGCTGAATACATTGCTGTACTTACACATCCAGCCTATCAACCTGGTAGTCTACCAGGGGCCTTACCTGGTTAACCCAGTGGGAAAACTCATCTTAGGGTGGGCTTCCCGCTTAGATGCTTTCAGCGGTTATCCCGTCCGCACGTAGCTAGCCAGCAGTGCCGTTGGCACGACAACTGATACACCAGAGGTGCGTTCGCTCCGGTCCTCTCGTACTAGGAGCCACTCCCTTCAATTTTCCTGCGCCCACGATGGATAGGGGCCGACAGTATTGTTACTACCAGCGCTTCTCTGTTTCCGCGTTTCGATTTTCCGCTTCGCTGGCGGCCAGATCATTTCTGCCTGGCTCTGCATGTCGCCATGCAGCTCGGACTATATCTTCACGGCCTTTTCCAAGACCGTGTTCGGCGTATAGTCTCTGAGGATTCTAGATCACTGAAGCAACCTAGTCTTTCCTGCTGATTGTCTGCACCTGTCACGTTGTCACTATTGTAAACGTTCCATCAGACATAACCAATGGTTGTTCACAATGAGTAGTGCAGGATACACAGAGTTTCCAGCATTTAGCCGAATTTATAGACAGCAGTGCCCCTTTGCTCTACTGTCTCACGCATGTTATTCCACCATTACTGATGGCATAGACTATATCTCCACCCTCTTTCGAGGGGTCGGCGTGTTATGGAGGCCTTAGATTTGGTCAATATCCCTTTGACCGTGACCACCATCTCTCCATTTGGAGAAGTCGTTACAGGGGCCAGAATACCCTTGCTATCCATGAACCGGCGAACACATTCAGCATTGTTCACCTTCTTCTTCGAATAGTTTAGGGTTGCGAACTCATCAACCATCTTCGCTGCCTGCAGGAATTCTGATGGACTTAACTTCTTCTTAAGTACTGCCAGTATCTCTCTTGCGGCTACTACGTGCTTTTTCTTAAAAACCACGTAGTGCTCGACTAATGACAATATTCTTGCCACCTCGTCACAACCAACAATCGTCAGGTCACTTACATTACCTGCCCGATCCCGGATGTAACCCGCCCCAAGTCTGTCCTTTAACCAGAGCAACCCTTCTTTATGAAAAGTGTTCTGGTAAAAACAGACACTGGCACGTATCTGGTAGCCGAAGACGTATCCTTTTCGGGGCACCAATTGGAACATGATGCTTCCGTCTCCATCCAGAAATCCCGCTATATAGGCTTTGGTTGGTTCGTCCGTTTTCTGGCCTTCCCTCGGTATTGCCCTTGCGCCTTCGACCTGGCGCAATAGGGTTTCACCGATATAAGCCGATGAGCACCCAGGGATTACTCCCTGGGGACGCAGTGTTATCTACGTTCTGAACCCAGCTCGCGTACCGCTTTAATGGGCGAACAGCCCAACCCTTGGGACCTGCTTCAGCCCCAGGATGCGACGAGCCGACATCGAGGTGCCAAACCCTTCCGTCGATGTGGACTCTTGGGAAGGATAAGCCTGTTATCCCCGGAGTACCTTTTATCCGTTGAGCGACGGCAATTCCACTCTCAACCGCCGGATCATTAAGCCCTGCTTTCGCACCTGCTCGACTTGTTGGTCTCGCAGTCAAGCTCCCTTCTGCCTTTACACTCTACGCACGATTTCCGACCGTGCTGAGGGAACCTTTGGGCGCCTCCGTTACTTTTTGGGAGGTGACCGCCCCAGTCAAACTGCCCACCTGACACTGTTCGGTAGCCGGATAACGGCCTACCGTTAGAAGCCCAGAACACCAGGGGTGGTATCCCAAGGGTGGCTCCACCGGAACTAGCGTCCCGGCTTCAAAGCCTCCCACCTATCCTGGACAAGATGCACCAAACTCCAATATCAAGCTGCAGTAAAGGTTCACGGGGTCTTTCCGTCCTATCGCGGGTAATCGGCATCTTCACCGATACTACAATTTCACCGAGTCTATCGTTGAGACAGTGCCCAAGTCGTTACGCCATTCGTGCAGGTCGGAACTTACCCGACAAGGAATTTCGCTCTACGCTGTTACTTGGAGACCAGCATATTTGCTGCTGGCGGGCCGGTCATTTCTGCCGACCTCCCCATGTCGCCATGGGGTACGGACTATATCTTCATCCACGCCGAAGCCTGGAAGTCTGGCGTATAGTCTCTGAGGATACCGAACACTTGGTAAAGTTCGGTCTTTCCTGCTGATTGTCTGCACCCGTCATGTTGTCACTATTGTAAACGAGGCATCGGATGGATCCAATCCCAGTCTACAATGAGTAATGCGGGATACTCAGAGTTTCCAGCATATGGCCAGATTTTACTAAGGCGACGTTATTCACCTTAGGACCGTTATAGTTACGGCCGCCGTTTACCGGGGCTTAGTTTCAAAGCTTCGCCCGAAGGCTAACCTCTCCACGTAACCTTCCGGCACCGGGCAGGCGTCAACCCCTATACGTCGTCTTGCGACTTAGCAGAGGCCTGTGTTTTTGGTAAACAGTCGCTTGGGCCTAGTCACTGCGGCCTCCTCACGCTCAGGAGAGCAAGTCTCCATCACGCTAACGAGGCGCCCCTTCTCCCGAAGTTACGGGGCTATTTTGCCGAGTTCCTTAACGATAGTTCTCTCGATCACCTTGGTATTCTCTACCTGCCCACCTGTGTCGGTTTGCGGTACGGGCACCATAGTTGCTCCCTAGAGGATTTTCTTGGCGGCATGGATTCGGCGACTCGCCTACTGTAATTTTCGGCTGACATCGCGTCTCAGGCTTTATGGCTCCCGGATTTACCTAAGAGCCGCCCTACTCGCTTGTCCCTGGTCGACCATCGCCAGGGTTCGCTTATCCGACCGCGTCCCCCCATCGGTCAAACGCAATATGGTGGTACGGGAATATCAACCCGTTGTCCATCGCCTACGCCTTTCGGCCTCGGCTTAGGTCCCGACTTACCCTGAGCTGATTAGCATTGCCCAGGAAACCTGGGGCATTCGGTGGGGAAGTTTCTCGCTTCCCTTTCGTTACTCATTCCAGCATTCTCTCTTCCGTGGCGTCCACGGCTGGCTTGTCGCCGCCGCTTCAATCGCCAAGGAATGCTCTCCTACCAATCGCAGTAAACTGCAATTCCATAGCTTCGGTAACTGACTTGAGCCCCGTTGAATTATCGGCGCACGAACACTTGACCAGTGAGCTGTTACGCACTCTTTAAAGGAATGGCTGCTTCTAAGCCAACCTCCTGGTTGTCTGGGCACTCGAACATCCTTTTCCACTTAGCCAGTATTTAGGGACCTTAGCTGATGGTCTGGGCTCTTACCCTCTCGACTACGAAGCTTATCCCCCGCAGTCTGACTCCCATGCT
>JAGVMV010000035.1 GCA_020053595.1 Thermoleophilia bacterium
ACCTACAACCTGCAAGCGGCTCCCGAAAAAATAGGAAGAGGAGAGGGCGAGGCCCTGGCTCCGGACTCGGCAAGACGTCCGGCCGCGGCCATAAGGGCTTCAACAGCCGGGCCGGCGGTGGCGTGCGCCCGGGCTACGAAGGCGGCCAGATGCCGCTATATATGCGGGTTGGCAAGCTGCGCGGCCCCAACAAGAAAATGAGCATGCCTTTCGGACCCTTCCGCACTCACACGACAGGCGTCAATGTATTCCGTCTGGCCGAGAAGTTTGAAGCCGGCGCCGAAGTGACTCCCGATGCGCTGGTCGAGAAGGGCATCATCAAGAACACCAAGATCCCGGTGAAGATTCTCGGCAACGGCGAAATCACCGTCTCGCTGACAGTCAAGGCCAATGGTTTCAGCAAGTCGGCCCGTGAAAAGATCGAGGCCGCCGGCGGCAAGGTGGAGGTCATCTAGTTGCTAGCGTCCCTGGCAAACGCCTGGAAGATTCCGGAGCTGAGGGCCAAGCTCATATTCACCTCGGCCATGATCGTTATCTACCGCTTCGGCGCCAATATCCCGGTGCCGGGTATCGACATCAGCAAGATCCAGGATTACATCAGTAACAGTGGCGGCGATATCTTCAGTTTTCTCAACCTTTTTTCGGGAGGCGCGCTCAGCCGCTTCGCCGTTTTTGCCCTGGGAATCATGCCGTATATCACGGCCTCCATTATTCTGCAGCTGTTGACCATGGCCTTCCCGGCGCTCAAGGAGCTCGCCCGGGAGGGTGAGGCCGGCCAGCACAAGATCACACAGTATACGCGCTATCTGACCGTAGGTCTGGCCCTGGCGCAGGCGTTCGGCTATACGGCGCTCTTCCGCTCGCAGATACCCGGCCTTGAACTGAGCGCCCTCAATTTTTATGAGATCATCATTACGCTCACCGCGGGGACCACGCTGCTCATGTTTATCGGCGAACTGATCAGCCAGCGTGGCATTGGCAACGGCATCTCCCTGCTGATCTTCGCCAGCATAGTCTCGGGCCTGCTTCCGGGAACCATCCAACTGACGAGGATGGACCTCGTGTCCATTGTGATTATTCTGGCAGTCGGTATCGTAGTCATCATGGGAATCGTGCTGGTCCAGGAGGGACAGCGGCGCATCCCCATCCAGTATGCCAAACGGCAGATCGGACGGCGCATGACCTCAGGTGGCAGCACATACTTGCCGCTGTCGATCAACATGGCTGGAGTCATCCCGGTAATCTTCGCCTCATCGGTGCTGATGCTGCCGCCGACCATGGCCAGGTTTTTCCCGCAGGAGTTCATGCAGTCGTTCGCTAACTGGATGAGTCCCTCGGAGTGGCCTTTCTGGATTCTGGAAGTGATTTTCATCATCGGCTTCACCTACTTTTACACCGCGGTACAGTTTGATCCGATGGAGCGGGCCAACGACCTGAAGAAGTATGGCGGTTTTATTCCGGGAATCCGGCCAGGCAAACCCACTGCTGTCTACCTGGACAAGGTACTGACGCGGCTGACACTGCCGGGCGCCGTTTTTCTGGCGGCGATCGCGGTACTGCCAAATATTCTGATCAAATACATGAACGTGCCGTTTTATCTGGGTGGCACCTCGATCCTGATCGTGGTCGGCGTTGCCCTGCAGACCATGAAACAGATGGAGTCGCAACTACTCATGAGGCACTACGAGGGTTTCCTCAAGTAGAGTCGGCGGCCGGCCGGAAGGCGGGCTTGCCGGATAGGACGGGACTGGCAATTGATCAATCGCAAGTCTCCAGCCCAGATAGAGAAGATCGCCCGGGCTGGCAGGATCGTCGGTGATTGCCTGGCGATGATGAAAGCCATGTGCCTGCCGGGGGTCAGCACCGCCGAGTTGGATCAGGCGGCGGAGAAGTTTATCAGGGAGCAGGGCGGTATTCCTACTTTCAAGGGATACCGGGGCTTTCCGGGCTCGATCTGCGCCTCTCCCAACGAGATGGTCGTGCACGGCATCCCCGGGGATTACCGGGTGGCCGAGGGCGACATAATGAGTCTCGATGTGGGCGTCACCCTGAAAGGCTGGGTGGCCGACGCGGCCCTTACCGTAGAGGTGGGCGACGCCGGCCAGCTGGCAAGCCGTCTGATGGAGGTCACGGAGACCTCTCTGATGCGCGCAATTGGCAAATGCCGGCCGGGGAACCGCCTGGGGGATGTCTCCCACGCGGTGGAGGAGCATGTTGAAGCCAACGGCTTCTCGGTGGTGCGGACGCTGGTAGGCCACGGCATCGGCCGCGAGATGCACGAGGAGCCGCAGATCCCCAATTACGGGAATCCAGGTACCGGGCCGGAGCTCAAGGAAGGGATGGTCTTCGCCATCGAGCCGATGGTAAACGTTGGCACTCACAAGGTGGTCGTGGGTGACGACCACTGGGCCGTCTCGACGGCGGATGGCAAGTTGTCAGCCCACTTTGAGCATACGGTGGCGATAACCGCCAACGGGCCCAGGGTTTTGACTGCCGGCTCAGCCGGAGAGAAACCCGGTATGGACGCGGGCCCGTTACTGTGGTAACATCTGCGGTTGGCCGCAAAGGCCGCGAACGGAGACTATGTCACAAAAAGAAGAAGCCATAGAACTAGAGGGTGAGGTTGTCGAAGCCCTGCCGAACACCATGTTCAGGGTAAGGCTCGATAACGACCATGAGGTTCTGGCGCACATATCGGGGAAGATGAGGATGCATTACATCCGCATCCTGCCTGGAGACAGGGTGAAGGTCGAATTATCACCTTATGACCTGACACGAGGAAGGATCACTTACAGGTTCAAATAGCCATGAAAGTACGCTCATCAGTAAAAATTATGTGTGAAAAGTGCAAGCTTATCCGCCGGCACGGCAAAGTGCTGGTGATCTGCACGAATCCCAGGCACAAGCAGCGTCAGGGATAAATGTGGCTGCGGTGATGGCGCTATTGCGCCGGTGGCGCGGCTTGTTCTGACAACCTGGAGGTTATTGGTTTGGCACGAATCGCCGGAGTAAACATTCCCCGCGAGAAGCGGGTCGAAATCGGGCTCACCTATATTTATGGTGTGGGACGCTCAACCTCGTGCAAGGTCCTCGATGACCTTGAGATCAGCCGCAACACCTATGTGCGCGATCTGACCGACGAGGAGGTCTCAAAGCTCAGGGACTACCTGGACAGCAACCTGGTGGTCGAGGGCGATCTGCGGCGCGAGCGCTCGCAGAATATCAAACGGCTGATGGAGATCGGCTGCTACCGTGGGCTGAGGCACCGCCGCGGCCTGCCGGTCAGGGGCCAACGCACCAAGACCAACGCCCGCGGCCGCAAGGGACCCCGCCGTACAGTCGGCGTCAAACGCAAGAAGTAAGCGAGGGCAGAGATGGCAGCACCAAAATCAAAAGCTCGTACACGCCGCAAGGTAAAAAAGAATATTCCCGTGGGCCAGGCCCACATCAAGACCTCATTCAACAACACCATCGTTACCCTGACCGACAAGGAAGGGAACGTGATTGCCTGGGAGAGCGCCGGTTCAGCCGGATTCAAGGGCTCGCGCAAGTCCACGCCCTTTGCCGCCCAGGTGACCGCCGATGCCTGTGCCAAGAAAGGCATGGAACACGGGCTTAAAAAGGTGGATGTTTTCGTCAAGGGTCCCGGCTCCGGCCGGGAGACCGCCATTCGCTCGCTCCAGGCCGCCGGCCTTGAGGTGATGGGCGTCAAGGACGTGACGCCGATGCCGCACAACGGCTGTCGGCAGCGCAAGAGAAGAAGAGTATAGGAGAGAATTCATTTGGCCAAGGATACTTCACCAGCCTGCAAGCAGTGCCGCCGCGAGGGTTTGAAACTTTACCTCAAAGGGGAGCGTTGCCTAACTGATCGGTGTTCCATCGACCGGCGCTCCTATGGGCCCGGCGAGCATGGACGCCGCCGGATCAAGCAAACCGAATATTTGACCCAGCTGCGCGAGAAGCAGAAGGCGCGCCGCTACTACGGCCTATTGGAAAAACAGTTCCACAATTATTACGAGCGGGCCAATCGCCAGACCGGCATCACCGGTGAGAATCTGCTCAAGTTGCTGGAAGTCCGGCTGGACAACGTCGTCTACCGGCTCGGCTTCGCGGTGTCCCGCAGGCAGTCCAGGCAACTGGTCATGCATGGTCATTTCATGGTCAACGGCAGGAGGGTGGATATTCCATCCTACCTGGTCAAGCCAGACGATATCGTGGCGGTAATGGCCAGCTCGTCGGCGCGTGACCTGATCAAGGAAGCCACCGACCTGACAGCATCTGTTTCACCGTGGCTGCAGGCCGATCACGACAACCTCTCCGGCAAGATTCTCAAGTACCCGGAGCGCGAGGAGATCGATGTTCCGGTTCAGGAGCAGCTGATCGTCGAGCTGTATTCCAAGTGACGTTTTTTATCAGGCAGGGATCGTGAGCAACCTGGCCACGGTCCAAAACGAAGCGCTTTCAGGCGCGGGTATACAATTTTCAGACATGGAGGACGATTTGCTGAACTTTCAGGTCCCCAAGATCACGCACGAACAGGTAAAGGACAACAAGGGCGTCTTCGTGGTGGAGCCCCTCGACCGGGGTTTCGGCCATACGTTCGGCAACTCGCTACGGCGGGTGCTTTTGTCTTCCCTCGATGGCGCGGCCGTGAGCCTGGTAAAGATAGAAGGCGTCTCGCACGAATTCTCGACCGTTCCAGGCGTCAAGGAGGATGTGACTGACATCGTCCTTAACCTCAAGCGCCTTACCTGCCTGCTCCACGGAGATCTGGACGAGGTCGAGGTACAGCTGGTCAAGAGCGGTCCGGGCGCGGCCACGGGCGCAGATATCGAGTGCCCCTCGGAGCTGGAGATCATCAACCAGGACCTGCACATCGCCAACCTTGGCAAGAAGGCCAAGCTTGAAATCACGCTGACCATCCGCCGCGGTCGCGGCTATGCTTCGGCTGAGAGCAACAAGGCCGCCGGCGCCGCTATCGGGGTCATCCCGATTGATTCGAATTATTCGCCGGTCACCCGCGTCAATTACGAGGTAGACCGGGCGCGCGTCGGACAGCGCACCGATTTTGACAAACTGACCATGGAGATCACCACCGATGGCAGCATCACACCGGATGTGGCCCTGCGGGAGGCGGCCGGTATCCTGACCTCTAACCTGGAGATCTTCACCGGTCCCCACGAGGCCGGCGGCAGCACCGAGGAAACCGCTGAGGCGCTGCTGGAAATGCCCGCTGAGAGCAAGGGCGGCGATGACGATGTGCTAATCGAGGAGCTGGAGATAGGCGTCCGTTCCTATAATTGCCTCAAGCGCGAAGGCATCCAGACCGTTGGTGACCTGATCAAGCGCAGCGAGGCCGAGCTGATGAACATACCTAACTTTGGTAAAAAAAGCATCGATGAAGTCAAGGAGAACCTGAACAAGCTGGGCATGGCCTTGCGGGGTTCGGAGAGCTAATTATTTCGTCGGTCGTCCTGAGCGTAGCGAAGGATCTGATTTGGAGAGCAAGAAATGAGACACGCAAAACAGGGAAGAAAACTGGGACGCACCCCCTCGCATCGCAAGGCGATGATGGGTAACATGGTCTGTTCGCTGATCGAGCATGGCCGCATCAAGACCACGGTTAGCAAGGCCAAGGAAGCAAAGCCGCTGGCCGAGAAGATGATCACCCTGGGCAAGCGCGGCGATCTTAGCGCCAGGCGTCAGGCGGTCGCGCGTCTTCGCAGCAAGGACGCGGTGCATGCGCTGTTCGCTGAGGTGGCGCCGCGATTTGCGGAACGGCCTGGCGGGTACACACGCATTATCCGGATCGGGCCGCGTCAGGGAGATGCGGCGGAGATGGTCTTTTTAGAGCTGGTTGATTAGGTTCAAGCTCAAATTTGTGTATTTAAAGGCGCCCTTTTTGGGCGTCTTTTTTGTTTTGAAGGGGGGCGTACGCGAATCGGCGGGCAGGGTGTTCCCACCTTCGCGGAAGGCATCATCAATAAGAACATCCCATTAGCTTGATACAATCAGAATTTACCCGTTCCATTAAATGAGGGGAACTGCCAATTGAGCACGCCCATCATCCATCTAAATAACGTTGGCTATCGCTATCCCCATTTTGCGGAGTCCGAGGATCTCGCGCTTTCCGGGATCGATCTCCGGATAGAGGAAGGGGAGTTTGTCGGTCTGGTCGGGGCTAACGGTTCCGGCAAATCCACTCTGGCGCGATTGCTGAACGGACTGTTGCTACCGACGGCGGGCGAAGTTCGCGTCGGCGGCCTGGCGACCGCCGACACCGCGAACCTGGACAACATCCGCGAGACCGTCGGCATGGTTTTTCAGAACCCGGACAGCCAGATCGTCGCCACCAGCGTCGAGGACGACATCGCCTTCGGTCCGGAAAACCTCGGGCTGCCGGCGCATGAGGTGGAAGCACGCGTGGAAGAAGCTGCCAGACGGTTTGGCATCGAGCGGCTGCGTCAAAGCGAACCCCACTGGCTGTCCGGTGGGCAGAAGCAGCGGACCGTGCTGGCCGGTGTTGTGGCGTTGAGACCGAGGGTGCTGGTGCTCGACGAGCCGACTTCCATGCTCGACCCGCGGTCGCAGCGCCGCTTCCGCGATTTCATCGATGAGCTCTGGCGCGGCGGCACGACGATCATTTACATCACCCAGCTCATGGAGGAGATTGCGACGGCGCCGCGCCTGGTAGTCATGGCCGGCGGCAGTATCGCCTTCGATGGCGTCCCCGCGGAATTTTTCCCTGACCGCGATCTTCTGGACGCGACCGGGATGGAGCCGCCTCTGGCCGCCCGGTTAGCCGCCGGACTGGCTGCCCGTGGCTGCCAGGTGCGCCCGGCGCTTACATTGCCGGAGCTGGTGGCGAACGTCCACGCCGGGAGCCAGACCTGATTATGCGCCTGGAGCTGGAAAACGTCAGCATGGTATACCAGTCGGGGACCCCTTTTTCAGCGCGGGCGCTGGAGGATGTCTCTCTGACCGTCGAGCCGGGCGAGCGCCTTGCTGTCGCCGGTCCCGTTGGCTCGGGAAAATCAACTCTGCTGGCCATTCTTGCCGGCGTGGAGACACCGACCTCAGGCCGCGTCATCCATGGCACCAGGGAAATAAGCCGCCGCCAGACACCGCCCCCCGGCAGCATCGGCCTGGCGTTTCAATCCCCGGAAAACTGCCTGTTTGAGAAGACAGTCTACAGCGATGTCTCTTTTGCGCCCCGGCGACAGGGGCTGGATGGCCAGGAAGTGCGGCGCCGTGTTGAAAATTCGCTGGCCGCCGTTGGCACGGATCCGGCAAGCATAGGCCAGAGGAGCCCTTTTTCCCTGAGCATCGGCGAGCAGCGGCGGGTCGCCCTGGCCGGGGTGTTAGCCATGGAGCCACGGGCTCTGCTGCTGGATGAACCCACGGCGTATCTGGACCCGGCGGCACGCCGGGAGCTGATCATGCAGCTGGTCGAGCTGAACGAGCAGACCGGCGTCACCATGGTCATGGTCGGGCACGATATGGATGAGCTGGCCCGCTTTGCCGGGCGCCTGGTCATCATCGATGGTGGCCGCAAGGTCGCCGAGGGCCGGGCTGAAAGCATTCTCACCGATTCCGCGTTGCTGGCCGGGCACAGTCTCGACCCGCCGGGAACGGTCGAGCTTTGCAGTTTGCTTAGCGCTGCCACGGGTGACCAGGTGGCGCCCGCGCTCAGCGAGGAACAGGCGATCGAGACGTTAATGCAGATCATGGAAGGCAAGTGCTAGCCGCCATGCAGATCAGCAACATGGTTGTCGGCCAGTTCTACCCGGGAACTTCCATCCTGCACCGTGTAGATCCGAGGACCAAGATCATTGCCGCTTGCGCTTTCGTCATCGTACTGTTCATGGTAAACGGTTTCGAGGGTCTGGCGGTCATGGGGGCGGGCCTTGCCGCTGTTATCGCTCTTGCCGGCATACCACTCTCGTGGCTTTGGCGCGGGCTCAAGCCGGTGCTTTTTCTTCTCGTCATAACTTTCGCCTTCCAGCTGTTTCTCAGTGGTGGCGAGGAATTGTGGCGGTTGGGGCCGGTTACCGTCTACCGTGCCGGCCTGGTCCAGGGCGCCTTTCTGACCGCCAGGCTGCTGCTGCTCGTGCTATCGGGTTCCATTCTCACCTTCTCCACGCCACCGGTGCTGCTCACTGACGCCCTGGGCCGGCTGATGGAGCCACTGGCAAAATTGAAGATTCCCGCCTACGAACTGGCATTGATGATGACCATCGCACTCAGGTTCATCCCCACTCTGGTGATGGAGGTCGACCGCATCATTAAGGCGCAGAAGGCGCGCGGCGCCGTGACCTCGGGCGGCGGTTTGCTGGTCCGGGCCCGCGGCATAATGCCGGTGCTGGTGCCGCTATTCGTGATGAGTTTCCGCCACGCCGACGAACTGGCTCTGGCGATGGAATCACGCTGCTGGCGCGGCGGCCGCGGGCGCACCATACGCCGCAAGCTGGCTTTCAGTAATAAAGATGCAGTTTTCGCCACGGTAGTCCTTGCAGTATTAGCAGCATCTCTTTGGATGGGGAGGTTTAGATAGATTGACGCCGGGCGGGAAGGAGTAGTATTCTCCCCGCCTTCGCTGAAATCGTCTTCGACAAACGCTACGGCGGGAAAAATACTACTCCTACCCGCCCAACACCAACAGGCCACCATGAAAATCATCAGACTAGACATCGAATACGAAGGCACCGACTTCGCCGGCTGGGCCAAACAGCCCAATCTTCCCAGCATCGAGGCGTCGCTCGAGAATGTTCTCAGCCAGATCCTGCGGCAACCGGTAACTCTCTCCGTCGCCGGTCGCACTGACGCCGGAGTGCACGCGCGCGGCCAGGTCGCCAGCTTCCAGCTGGCCGGTGGCGCAGACATGGCGGGCCCTGCCGGAAACACTGTCGGAGCAGGTGAAAAAGAAAACGGCGGCGAAAGCCATACCGGTATCGATCCGGGCAAGCTGCGACACGCCGCCAACCGGATGCTGCCGCCGGCGATCGTCATAACGAGGGTCAGCGAGCAGCCACCAGGTTTCGACGCCCGCCACAGCGCCGTGGCGAGAGCTTATTCTTACCAGGTGCTGAACCGGCCCTGGCCATCGCCTTTTCTTCACCGGCATGTTCATTATCACCCTCTCCGGCTTGACGACGAGCTGCTCGGGCAGGCAGCCAGCCTGATTTTCGGCCGGCACGATTTCACGGCATTCACTCCCACCGAGACCGAACATGCAAGCTTCGAACGCGAGATAACGCTCTCGGAATGGAGTCGTGACGGCAATCTGCTCGTCTATCGCATAGCCGCCTCCGGTTTTCTGCGTAACATGGTGCGGGTGCTGGCCGGTACGATGCTGGAAATCGGCCGCGGTTATCGCCCCCTCAGCGAATTGCCAGACCTGCTGGCGGGTGCCGGGCGCCCGGCGGCCGGCAAGACGGCGCCGCCACAGGGCTTATGTCTGGAATCGGTCGAGTACGCGCCCGCCGATGAGAAGCCATGATTATTTATCCTCGGCGGTAATAAAAAAACCGGATCGGGTAAAAGAAGCTCCATGGTTCATGCTTGCCGGTTACCGGGCCTTGTGTATATAAGAAATTTCCAATGCGAGTTGACAGCCGGTCGCGGAGGTATTATGAAGCTTTCGTCATGCGCTGCCATAACGGCGGCGGGAATTCGGTCACTGCCGGTCTGCCTGCTTTCGGTTATTTTGCCTGTCTTTCTACTACCGGGCGCTGGCTGCGGCGGCGACAAGTCATCTTCATCAGCGGTCAGCGGCAAGACCGGCGAGGTCGCCAGGACCGCCACGGACACCAGGATCCGCAGCATCGACGCCAACCAGTCCCTCTCGCTGAATCCGAATCAACCCGGCACGCCTGTACGTCTCGTTTTCATCCATCACTCCGTCGGTGAGGACTGGCTGGACGACAGCAAGGGCGGGCTGGCAAAGGCGCTCAAGGGCAACAACTACTTCGTCAGCGATACCAATTACGGCTGGGGTCCGCCGGACGCCGATGCCGGTTCGGAAAACATCGGCGACCATACCGACATCGGTTACTGGTACAGCTGGTTCGTCGGGCAGAACAGCCCGGTTTATCTGAGCGCACTTTATAACGAGAGCGGCCAGCATACCTCGGCTACCTACATGCGCCTGTCGGAGAACCCGGGCGGCGAAAACGAGATCGTCATGTTCAAGTCCTGTTTTCCCAACTCGAATCTGGCGGGAAACCCGGACGATCCTCCATCGCGGGGCCAGAACCTGTTGCGGGGACAAAGTGCCGGCGAAGTGGTGCACACGGTGCAAAACGCCAAGGGGATCTACAATGATCTGTTGGGTTATTTCGCCACGCGGCAGGACAAGCTTTTTGTCGTCGCGACAGCGCCGCCGCTAATCGAGTCGGAGACCACGCCTGAGGCGGCGGCCAATGCGCGTGCCTTCAACCGCTGGCTGGTTAACGACTGGCTGGAGGATTATCCATATCAGAACGTGGCCGTTTTTGATTTCTACAATGTTCTTACCTCGAATGGCGGTAGCCCGGAGATCAGCGATTCAGGAAAGAGCAGCGGCAACCATCATCGTTATTCCCCGGAGCTGGATGCCATCGAGTATGTAACCGGCCAGGGAAGCAATTTCTCAGCTTACGGTTCCGGCGACAGCCATCCGACTGCCGCCGGCGGGCAGAAGGCGACCGATGAGTTCATCGAACTGCTGAATATCAGCTACCATGCATGGAAGGGCGAGTAGCAGGAAGGCATTTGCCTGGAAGGGCGAGTAGTACACCGGCATCCACAGAAGACTGGATCCAGTACTGCGGGTGACTAGAACCAGTACAGGGGGTATCTTCTGCCACGGGGGATGTTGTTCACCAGCAGGGCGACCAGCAGCAGAACGACGGCGCCAGCCCCCACAGGCAGTACCGGATAAAGGAATCCGAGGTCGTGGATCTGCTGGCCACCGATAACAGCGATTAGCGCGGTAGCTCCGCCAGGCGGATGAACAGTGTTCGTCGCCAGCATGGCAGCAATAGCCAGAGAGACCGCAAGCGCCGCCGCCAACCAGACCGTCCCACCCAGCATTTCCCAGGTGGCTACACCGACGACGGCGGACAGGACATGGCCGCCCAACAGGTTTCGGGGTTGGGCGAAGGGACTTTTCACGGCTCCGTATACAAGGACCGCCGAGGCCCCGAATGAACCAATGATGAGGGTCAGATCGCGGGGTTCGAAGAAGCGCGAGGAAAGCCAGGCGCAGAGGCCGATTCCCAGCAGCGCGCCCAGCGATGACCAGAGGATCTCTGTTATTCCTACACCAGGGGGAGCCTTGGCTTCGCTTTTTCCCGGCGGCAACATCAGCGCCCGCGCGGCCGGGCAGATGATCGACCCCGACAGTCTCTCGCTGGCCCGTTTGAGCGCGAGGCCGTAAATGAGTCTCAGGTCCTCGTCGGTTACATCCACATACGACTTCAGGTCCTTTTGCGCGCCCCGTATGTCTTCATCGGTGATTTCAAGTTCAGGTTTGTCCATAGCCCTTCCTGACTCCCCTTATACAGGTTTCTTGAAAGGTCTCAACTCAGCAGGACTCGCAGGGTCTGGTGAGCTCCAGGTATTGTCGCCAGTCTGAAAAGACGAATTCCTGTTCCCGGGTCGAGCCGGACACTGGGTTGGAGACCTTGACCAGCATCTGATAGGGGACACGGTCGACGGACCCGATCCAGAAGTCGACCGTTACCGCGGCGGACCGATTAAACTCCAGAGCCTGCAGGGCCGCCTGGTCCGTCGTTCGTTTCATAGCCTCGTCGACAAGCATTTTCGAGTCCACGTCAACCTGAACATGCCAGGTTTTTCGTCCATCACCGAGAGTCTCCTCGCCGAAATTGCGCGAGCTGCGGGCAAAATCGAGGTAGTTGGCGATGCTCTGCGGTTCGGGCGGCGGGGGCTCTGTATTGCCCTTCCGCCAGGCGCCCGCTGTAGCGCTGGAGCGGCTGTATATGTCGCCACCGATAGCTATTACTTCAACCGGTGCGGCATCGGCGGCGAGGTAATCGCGCTGTGTCATTCTCACCCCGTCGGGGAAGGCAAAGTCGCCCTCGGCCCGGACGCTTTCCGATTTTCCGCCGACGGTAGTCGATGAGGCCAGAGTGAAATGGACCGCTTCGTGTGATGGGCTCTTGGCCTTGACGGCTTCACTGGTGTCCTTGAGCAGTTCACTGGTCGACTCGGGAGAAGTGGAGTAGCTCTTCAAGGGCGGTGGCAGGTCGGGGCGCCAGATGGGTTGGGTCACGGTCTCCCGGTCATCGCCACAGCCGGTCAGAGCCATGGCCAGGGCGGTCATCACCAGGGCCAGGCAGAGAGCAGCCAGCGGCAGTCGCCAATTACTGAAGAGCGGGTTCGTCTTCCCGGTTGGTTTGGGTAAATTCATCCTGACAATAATATTACACGGTTGACGCGGTTATTTGCGCGCCGTGATGTAAGCGCTGGCTATGCAGCTTTCCAGGGCCTCGCCTTCTCCCAGGCTGTCAGCGATGATCCGGCCTATGGGATCACCTGTTTCCGCTCCCGTGCCGCACGACGATGCGGCAGTTTCGACCCCGATTTCGCTGAAGACAGCTTTTTTGTCAGGCGATAGATTGATGACGCAATTGCTGATGATCACGTCCACGCTTTCATCCTCGACGGGCAGCGACTCGATCTCACCCGCCCTCAGGCCGGCGAGCGCGGCAGGGTTGCCACAGCTCAACGCCAGGTTGGCGCTGGCGGGAATCGCCTTAAGCTCTTCGTCGGAGTATCCCAGTGATCTGGCATAATCATCCGGGTCCGGCCCTCCACAGCCGCAGCCGCAACCCGTCTGACCGGTCTCGCCGGCCATGGCAATCTGTCCGTAAGCCTGCTGTACCAGCTTGCGGATTTCATCCGGCTGTAAATTTTTCATGACAGCCCCCTACTCTGAATCAATCGGGAAACGGGAAAGGTAATCATTGCAGCATTTCTGAAGCCATCTGCGGTTGACAGCATAATAAACTGACTGCCCTTCGCGGCGATTTTCCACCAGCCCGGCTTGTTTGAGAACTCCCAGGTGGTGCGACATGGTCGGCTGCGAGATGCCGAATCGTTCCACCAGGTCATTCACACGCGTCTCACCGGACTCCTCTAGAGCCAGCAATATTTTCTGGCGCGACTCGTCGGAGAGCGCCTTGAACACCGCCACCAGGGCCTTGTAGTCACAACATTGCCGTGGCTGCAAGCCATCTGAGCTGATAATATCTGGTTTTTTTTCAATAGCCATCAGGTCACCTGAATTCCAGTATAATGCACATATATACATTCGTCAATATAAGACACTCTGGCAACCACAAAGATGCCTGGAGCGGGAAAAGTCCACGTTAGATAATACAAAATTAGGATTATGATAAGATATTCAAATAGTTGCTATTAATGATCGCAACCCGACGGGATGTCCGTGGATCTAACCAAGCTAAGAACATTCTGCTCCATCGCCCGCAAGGGCAACTTTTCGGCCGTCGCCGAGGATTTATTCATGTCTCAGTCGGCGGTAAGTCAGCAGATCCAGGCTCTGGAGCGACGCTACGGCGTGGTGCTTTTCGACCGCGGCAGCAAAGGCGCCACTCTGACTGATCCGGGCCGCATACTCTTCGAAAAGGCCCAGAAAATACTGGAGATCGAGGATGAGATCAACCACGAGTTCGACGATCTGCGCGGCCTGAAGGGCGGTGAACTGCACGTTGGTGCAAGCACCACGGTGGGCAATTACCTGATGCCCTTTTATCTGGGTGAGTTCAAAAAGCGTTATCCCGATGTCAGGGTTTCGTTGATTGTGGAAAACACGCGCATTATCGAGGACCAGCTGCTGGCGGGTCTCTTTCCCCTGGCCGTGGTCGAGCACGATGTCCAGAACCCCTCTCTGGTGCGCGATCCCATCGAGAAGGATGAGCTTATTCTGATCATCAGCCCCAGTCATCGCTGGGCTGAGCAGGGCCCGGTTTCCAAGGAGGAGCTGATGCAGGAGCCGTTCATTACCCGTGAGCTGGGCTCCGGAACCCGCGAGGTGATCGAGGAAGCTTTGGCCAGGCAGGGCATACCGAAGCTCAACGTAGTGATGGAGCTGGGCAATTCCTCGGCGATCAAGACCGCTGTCGCCGCCGGCCTGGGGGTTTCAATACTCTCCCGCCGTGCCGTGTACGCGCAGCTGGAAGGCCGTATTCTCAAGCAGGCCACCATCAAGGATGTTATCCTGAAGCGGGATTTTTATCTGATAACCGTAGCCGAACGCTATAACTCGCCGGCTTCGGTCAAGTTCCGCGAATTGCTCGTTACGGTCGACGGTTCCACGGGCCTCGTACCCGAACTCGCCTGATTTTCCGAATTCCAGCCGGTTGAATTTGGTTGGCTCCTCCAATTGCTCCAGTTTCTCCCGGCGTCGCCTTCCCTTGCCTTCTCTTTCGCATATCACCATGGATTATGCAATACCTAAATCCTATTGGTATATCTGATATGTCTTATCTGTAATCCGGAACCTTATTCCCCTTGGTGTCTTTATCTTTTCCCGTCAATCTGATATAAATTGCGCCGGTCTTAAAGTGTCTAGCGTTTCTCCTGATTGAGCCGAGGGGCGCGAATTCTAACCGGGGGTACTCCCGAGAGAAAGGAGTCGAGTTTATTGCATAATTTTTTAATGGATAATGGGGTGTATTTTGCCATAGGGTGCGGTTTGGCCGCAGCCGTATATGGCATCGTGCTTGTCATGTGGGTGCTGAAGCTCCCAGCCGGAAACGAGAGGATGCAGGAGATCGCCGCGGCCATACAGGAGGGCGCCAAGGCATATCTGAACCGGCAGACTCAATACGTTGCCATTGTTGCTGTTGTTCTGTTTGTCGTCCTGGGTCTGGCGATCAACCGGGGTACCGCGATCGCTTTTCTCATAGGTGCGGTTCTCTCCGCGTCGACGGGCTGGATCGGCATGATGGTCTCCGTGCGCGCCAACGTTCGTACGGCCGAGGCTGCGAGGAAGGGCCTTGGTCCGGCAATGAATGTTGCGTTCCGGGGTGGCTCGGTAACCGGATTGCTTGTCGTCGGGTTGGCCCTTCTGGGAGTGGCCGGTTTTTATGCGGTTGATCCGGGCAACGCTAACCACGTCAAGTATCTGATAGGGCTTGGTTTTGGAGGCAGTCTCATCAGCGTCTTCGGGCGCCTGGGCGGCGGCATCTACACCAAGGCCGCTGACGTCGGCGCCGATCTGGTAGGCAAGGTTGAAGCCGGCATCCCCGAGGATGACCCGCGCAACCCGGCGGTTATCGCCGATAACGTAGGCGACAACGTGGGTGACTGCGCCGGCATGGCTGCCGATCTTTTCGAGACGTACGCCGTGACAGCCGTGGCCGTCATGCTCCTCGGTTTGCTGAAATTCAAGGGCGCCGCCCAGGAACAGGCTCTGTTATTGCCTCTCGTTCTCGGCGGAGTATCCATCATCGCCTCCATCATTGGCACTTTCTTTGTCAGGGTGGGCAAGAGCCAGAACATCATGGGCGCTCTCTACAAAGGCCTGATCGCTGCCGGAGTACTTGCGCTTGGCGCCTTCTATTTCGTCATTCCCGCGGTAACTAATGGCAAGGGTCTGAAAAATGTAGACGGTACGACATACACAGACATGAAGCTCTGGATCTGTGCCGCCGTCGGCCTCGTGGTCACCGGCGCGATCGTCGTCATCACCGAGTACTATACCGCGACGAAGTATGCGCCGGTCAAGCACATCGCCGAAGCCTCGCAGACGGGTTCCGCCACCAACATCATCGCCGGTCTCGCGGTCAGCATGAAGTCCACCGCACTGCCGGTGCTTGTCATCGGTGCCGGTATCCTGGTGGCAAACTACGAAGCCGGTATTTACGGCATCGCGATTGCCGTCATGGCACAGCTTTCCATGACCGGCATAATCGTGGCCATCGACGCATACGGACCCATCACCGACAACGCCGGCGGTATCGCCGAGATGGCCGAGATGCCGGAAGAGGTCCGGGCCGTCACCGATCCGCTCGACGCGGTCGGTAACACCACAAAGGCTGTCACCAAGGGTTATGCCATCGGCTCCGCCGGCCTGGCGGCCCTTGTCCTGTTCGCCTCATATACGCAGGATCTGAAAGATGGTCTGGAAAAAGCGGGTCAGCACGCGGCTGTTACTTTCGACCTCTCTCAGCCCGCCATCATCGTGGGCCTCTTTATCGGCGGTCTGCTGCCATTCATCTTCGCTTCTCTCTGCATGGAAGCCGTCGGTAGCGCGGGCGGTATGGTTGTGGAGGAAGTACGGCGCCAGTTCCGTGAAATTCCGGGCATCATGGAAGGAACAGGCAAGCCTGAGTACGGCCGTTGCGTGGATATCGTAACCAAGGCTGCGCTTCGCAAGATGATGTTGCCGGCGCTCATACCGATAAGCGCGCCGCTTATCGTGGGTCTGGTTCCGAAGTATCTTGGCAACGCGCAGCTAGGCTATGAGATGCTCGGCGGAATGCTGGTGGGAAGTATCGTCACCGGTATCTTCCTGGCCATCTCCATGACCAGCGGTGGCGGTGCCTGGGATAACGCCAAGAAGCTCATCGAGGACGGCGTTTACGGCGGCAAGGGCTCTCCCGCCCACGCTGCCGCGGTAACGGGCGACACCGTCGGCGATCCATACAAGGACACCGCCGGCCCGGCCATCAACCCGATGATCAAGGTCGTCAATATCGTGGCCCTGCTGATCATTCCGTTGATGGTCAAGTAGAGCTGGTTGATCAATGGCGCCATCTGGCGTCTGTACAGAAAATAAAAGGGGCGGGCCTTCGGCCCGCCCCTTAAACATATTAAAATCCTAGAAAATCATAGAAAAACCATGGGGTCAGGTCTTGAATTGTGAATTCAGGTAGAATTGGCCGGAGGCAATCGCGGGAGAGTTTACAATTCAAGACCTGACCCCAAAACCTGACCCCAAAAAGCTCATGAAGCATGATTGAAAACACGAAAAAAATCCTCAATCTTTTTATCCTCATCACAGGTCTCGCCATCCTCGCGCGCTCGATCATGGTCACCGGTACCCTTTCCCCGACGGCGGGGGTAGTCGCCGGCCTTGCGTTCACGGCATACGGCGCTGTCCGTCTCTATTACTCCTGGGGCAAGTCCTAAATGGCGCGCCGCCGATTCCGCAAGGTTTATCAGCTTCAACGTGTGCTGGGCTGGCCGGCGCTGTACTCGACCGCCTATGGCAACGTGGGCTCATCCATCTATTATGCTCTCGGTGTAGTCGCCGCCTTCGCGCTGGGGTTGTCACCGGTCGTTTTCATGTTGGCGGGGCTGCTGTTCGCACTGACATCCTTCTCCTACGCCGAGGCCACGGCAGCAGTGCCGGAAGCGGGAGGCGCATCCAGCTTCGCAAGGCGCAGCTTCAACGAACTGGCCAGCTTCGGCGCCGGATGGGCCCTGATGCTCGATTACATCATCACCATCGCCATCTCGGCCTTCTTCGTGCCGAATTACCTGGCGGTGTTCTTCCCGGTGCTGAAGGAATGGCCGGCAAACAGCATCGGCGGCGCCATTGTCATCCTGTTCCTGGTGGTCATGAACTTCGTGGGCGTCAAGGAGTCATCGGGCATGAACATCCTGCTGGCGATCATGGACCTGCTGACCCAGCTGCTACTTGCGGTCATTGGCTTCTTTCTGCTCCTTAGCCCCGAGACCCTGGTCAACAACGTCCACTGGGGCATCGCCCCGACCTGGAACAGCCTGGTCTACGGCATCTCCATCGCCATGGTCGCCTACACCGGAATCGAGACGGTCTCGAACCTGGCGGAAGAAGCCAAGACCCCGCATCGGGATGTCCCCAAATCGATCATGCTGGTGCTGGTGACGGTGCTGGCGATGTACGCAGCGATCTCCGTCATCGCCCTGAGCGTCATGCCGGTGCATGAGGTGCTCGCGAAAAATGAAGCGCCGCCCCACGAGATAGTCGCCGTCTTCGACCAGGATGGCCAGGCCGTCAACGAAGATGGCGACGCGGTTTCCGAAGAGGGATACCATCGGGTCTGGGTCACCGACCTCTCCGAGAAATGGCTGGAGGATCCGATAATGGGTATCGTCAAGGACCCTGACCGTGGCATCGCCAGTCAGTGGCCACTGCTGGCGAGGATCATGGCGGGCTGGGTCGGCATTCTCGCGGCTACCATTCTTCTGATCGCCACGAACGCCGGCATCCTCGGCGTATCACGGCTTTCGTATTCGATGGGGCACCACAAGCAGCTGCCACCGTTGTTCAACAAGATCCACAGCCGCTTCCATACACCGTATACGTCGATCATCTTCTTCGGTATGGTGGCGGCGCTGCTCATCCTTCCCGGCAGGATCGATTTTCTGGCGGATCTCTACAGTTTCGGCGCCATGATCTCGTTCACTATCGCTCATATATCGGTGGTGGCGTTGCGTATCAAGGAGCCGTACCTGGGCAGGCCCTTCAAGGCTCCGTTCAACATCCAGTACGGCGAGATTTCCATACCGTTAACGGCGATCCTGGGTGGCCTCGGGACTTTCACTGTCTGGATCATCGTGGTCATCACCCACGAATGGGGCCGCTACGTCGGTTTCGCCTGGATGATCCTGGGCTTAGTCATGTATTACATTTACAGGCGGTCCCAGCACCTCACACTCACCGAGACGGTGAAGATCGAAGTTGCGCCTGAACAATTCCCGGATGTGGAGTACAATAATATCCTTGTGCCTGTAGTGGGCACGAAAATCTCGCGGGAAGCGATAGTCATGGCCTGCGAGCTGGCGGCGGAAGAGAAATCATCCATACAGGCGTTGGTGGTTATAGAAGTGCCCATGAACCTGCCGCTGGATGTCGTGCTTCCGGAAGACCAGGCGCGGGCGGAAGCTCTGCTGCAGGAGGCCAGGGATCTGGCGGATGAGTACGCCGTGCCCGTCTTCCCGAAGATAGTGGTGGGACGTACCGTCGGTCGGGCGATCGTCGAAGAAGCGATTGCCAGCAAGTCCCAGATCGTCATGCTGGGAACCGAGCGCGTAAGGCGTACGGGTGAACGATTCTTCGGCAGCACCGTCGAGTACGTCTTGCGCAAGGCGCCATGCAAGGTTTTGGTAGTTTCAGGGGAAAAGAATATGGATCAGGGATGATTCCTGTAAAGCCGGGGATGTATCCCGTTAATTTGAGAACAGTATCCATGATGAACAGACCAGAGGTGAGGACATGTACGTTGTTATAGTGGGATGTGGCCGCGTAGGTTCCGCCCTGGCACTTGGCCTTCTGGCTGAGGGGCATAAGGTGGCGGTCATCGATGAAGATGAGGACGCCCTTCTGAGGCTGGGTGAGGACTTTCCGGGCGACTTCGTCAACGGGGTCGGTATCGACATCAAGGCGCTGGAAAAGGTACACACTCAAAACGCCGATGCATTCGTGGCGGCCACGGATGGCGACAACACCAATCTTGTAGCGGCACAGCTGGCCAAGGAGCGTTTCGGCGTGAAGTGCGTAGTCACGAGGGTTTATGATCCCTACCGGGCAAGGTTCTTCAAGGAGCAGATGGGCATCAGCACCATATGCCCGACGGCCGACACCATCAACCTTCTGGCTACCGCGGTCAGGACCTGCGAGGTGAATCCCTGATGTTTGTTGTTATTGCGGGAGGAGGCAAGGTTGGCCGCACCCTGGCGCGGATTCTGATGTCCCGGGATAACGAGGTGATGATGATCGAGCAGGACCGTCGCCGTTACCAGCGGCTGACCCAGGAGTTCGAGGAGTCGGTCATGTTCGGCGACGCCACGGAGATCTTCAACCTTGAGCGCGCCGGCATCGAGCGCGCCGATGTGGTGGCCGCGGTCACCGGCGACGACGAGGACAACATCATCATCTGCCAGGTGGCGGACCATAAGTTTAAGGTGCCGAAGTCTATCGCCCGGGTCAACAACCCGGAGAACCAGGAAGCCTTCGATGTGCTGGGCGTGGGGCCGACCGTGTCGGCAACCAATTCGCTGCTCTCGCTTATCGAGCACGAGATGCCCGCCCACAAGCTGGTACACCTGCTTAACCTGAAGAAGGAGAACCTGGAGATCGTCGAGGTGATGGTGGAGGAAGGCTCGCCACTGGCGCTGAAGCGTATCGAGGAGATATCACTGCCGGCGGGAGTGCTGCTGATCTCGATCCTGAGAGACAACAAGGCGCTGATTCCCCAGGGATCCACCGAGCTGCTTGCCGGGGACCAGATTCTGGCGATCCTGGAGCCGGGGCGCGAGGATGAGCTGACTCATCTCTTTCTTAGCGTTTAACGTTGGACTGTAAGGTTTGGAATGTAGCGCATGGACTGTAGCGATTAGCGCTTGTCGGTTCGATTGCAACCCCAAGTGACCAACATCACATATCCCTTTGAGGGCGCTCATGGTTGACCAGGGGCGTAGCGGGTACAATTAAATGGCATAGCAAGCAGACGAAACCGGATTACGGCCGGGTACAAAAAAGCAGGAGGGAGGGGAGATGACGGAGATTACTGATATAACTGAGGTCGATGGCGAGACCATCCTTGGAGACATTGTCGAAAGGCTCCCTGGCGGGGCGGATGTTATCGAGAAGTATTTTGGCAATGGTTGCTTCACCTGCCCGGGGATCCGCATGGAGTCGATTAATTTCGGCGCTACCATGCACGGCGTCAACGCCGAAGAGGTGGTGGCTGACCTGAGGGCGCTACTCGAGAGCCAGTAAACTTTTTCCCTCGGGTGTTTTGATTCCCGGAGGTAAGGCACATGGAAAAGGGACGGGATCCGAAGGATCCCGTCCCTTTTATCTTTTATCCAACCTGCCAGCCAGAGGATACGAATACCAGTACTGGCCTATTCGCTCACAGAAGGTTTGGCAGCCGGCTTGATCGGCGTCGGCGCCGGTAGCGCCCCGGAGATTGTCATCCACATGTTCCAGGCGAACAGGACGCAGCCGACGGCGTAAAGGGCGCCGAAGGGAGCCACGGCGTAGCGCAACAGATCGGCTGTGGAGTAGGCCGCTGCCAGCAGCGAGATAAATATGCCCGCCAGGCCGATGATGTTCAGCCAGAGCTGAACGGTGGAAAGTCCCTCGTTATGCAGCGGCCGGCCGCTGAAGCGCGGCAGGATGTGGTAGCCGACTCCGAAGATCAGCATCATCACCGCCCCCAGCAGGTTGATATGGGCATGAGCGCTGGTTATATAAAGCCCAGCCTTGGGATCAGGCAGCACTCGCAGCGCCATCAACACACCAAGTACAACCCCTGTCGCCAGCGAGAGCAGGCTGGCTTTGATAAAACCGATTACAGTCGGACTCACCTGGAACTCCTTTCGTAAGCGTTATCAGTGGGCGCCGTGGATCAGCATCGGCAGGCATTGGACGCAGACCCAGCTTTGCTGATTGTCGCTGACGCATGACAGGAGGACTTTCTGGTCGCTGGTGGCGCCACACTCCTGGCATTTGGCGCCATCGTTCTGATCGCTCATCGTTTACTCCTTTGGTCGAGAATATGTTCCATGCCTAAGGATATCCGCATAGACGTCCGGCAAACATGCGGTCGGTCAAAAGCGGATGTGAGCTTCGTCACTACCGCGCCCAGTTCTGTAACCGTTCCCGGTCGACTATGGTGATCAGCCGCCGATCGACTTTCAGCATCCCTTCCCGTTCCATCTTTTTCAGTTCACGGGTGACCGTCTCACGGGAGGTGCCGACGATATCGGCGAGCTCCTGCCGTGACAGAGGCAAATCGATCAGGATGCCCTCGCCGGTTTCGCTGCCATATTCCTCGGACATTTTGAGCAGCAGCCCCGCCAGCCGGTGTGGTACCTGTTTGAAGGAGAGGTCGCGTACCAGCTCCATGGATTGCCTGAGCCTCTGGCCCAGTACGCGAATGATCTTCAGCGCCACTTCGGGATAGCGGCGTACCAGGCCCTGGAAGTCCTCGCTGCGGAGCAGGTAGATCTCTGAATCAACCATGGTGGCGGCGGTTGCCGGGTATGGCCCGCCGTCAAAGGCCGGGACATCGCCGAAAATCTGTCCATCGCCGAGGATGGCCAGTACCTGCTCGCGTCCGCCAGGACCCACCTTGTAGATCTTGACCCGGCCGGACTTGACCAGGTAGAAAGCCGCCGCGGGATCGTTCTCGTGGAAAATGACCGTGTTGCCCTTCAGCCGCCGCTTGACCACGCTGGGGACAATGTCGTCCAGCTCCTCGTCGCTCAGCGTCGAGAAGATCGGCGTCTGCTTAAGATAGCTTTTTCGGGTCTCACCGTCCACGGGAACATTCTAACTGTTGCCTGTAGCGCGGGGAAGAGCACCGGTCTGCTTCTGCTATAATTATGAGTGTCCTAATCGTCCGGCGGGGGTGCCGAAAGGGCCGATGCAAAAACCTTCCATTTCATCTTCAGCTTCGACAACCACCGAAGCAGCCATGCTTGCGCGCCTCGACGGTTTCATCCAGGAAAAAGGCTTGATCGCCGATGCCGATCGGGTGCTTTGCCTGGTCTCCGGCGGCGCCGATTCCGTTGCCATGCTGCGTCTTTTGTACTCACTCTCCCGCTTCAAAGACCAGGATGGCCCGCGGAGATTCTCCATTGGCGTCTGCCACGTGAATTACGGCCGGCGGGGCGAGGACAGCAATGCTGATGAGGCCTTTGTCCGCACCATCGGCGATGAGCTGGGAGTTCCCGTCCACGCCATCAGGGCTCCCCAGGAAGAGCGTTCGAATTTTCAGGCCTGGGCCCGGGATTTCCGTTACCTGGCCGCTCAGAACCTTTGTCGCTGGCAGGGCTACAGCCGCATCGCCGTCGCCCATAACAAGGACGACCGTGTCGAGACCTTTATATATCGATTGATCACTTACTCCGGCCGGCGCTCCCTTGTTGTCATGCCGCCGCGTCGGGGCCGGGTGGTGCGGCCGCTGCTCTTTCTGACTGCGGCGGAGATCCGCAAGTACTGCGGCGATAGCGGAATTTCCTGGCGCGAGGACGAATCCAACCTTTCTTCCGCTTACACCCGAAATCAGATCCGGCAGCAAGTGATACCGCGCCTGGCCGGGATCCGCCCCGATTTTCGCGAGCGCATCATCGACACGCTGTCGCTGCTGGAGGATGAGGACGAAGTCCTCAATTCCATAACTGAAGAAGCCTGGCATAACGCTCGCGATTCTGCCGACGGACAGGATTTCCTGAAGGCGTCGGAAATATCCCGGCTGCCGAGGGCAACCGCGCGACTGGTTATCCGGCGCTGGCTGGCCGCGGCCGGCCGTCAGGTGCGTATTTCCCGGCGGTTGCTGGACGCTATCGTCGATCTTTGCGCCGTCTCCAGCGGCAGCAGCAGGCTAACCCTGGCTGATGGCCTGCAGGTGGAGCGCCAATACGATAAACTGTTGCTGGTCACGGAGGGGGCAGCCACGGCCAGCGCCGCGCCGCCAGCGGTTTTGCTTACGGTTCCCGGCAAGGCTGTTTTCGGTTCCTTCGAAATCGAGGCGGTCGAGTCGCCAGCCTGGAGCCTCAGCACAGACGATGCGTTGCGAATCACCGTCGACGGCTCTTGGCTGAAAACGCCGCTTACGGTGCGGTCATGGCAGCCGGGGGACAGGTTTACGCCCCTTGGCCTGCAGGGAAAAAAGAGTATTCAGGACCTGTATACGGATGAAAAAGTACCACGGGCCGACCGTCCAGGTATTCCCATAGTGGAAAGCGGGGATGCTATCGTCTGGGTGGGCGGGATCCGGATGGCTGAAGCTTTCAAGGTGAATGTTACCAGCGAGCGCCTGGTCGGGCTCAAGATATCGAGGAGAATTTCTTGATTACCGAATTTGACGAGATCATCGTCAGTGAACAGCAGATACGCACCCGGGTCTCCGAGCTGGCGGCCCAGATATCGGCGGATTATCAGGGCCGGGATCCTTTACTGGTCTGCGTCCTCAAGGGCGCGGTTTTTTTCATGGCCGATATCGTTCGCGAGATCACGGTACCCTGCGAGCTGGACTTCATGGCTGTCTCGAGTTACGGCTCGGCCACCGACTCCTCCGGGGTGGTGCGAATCCTCAAGGATCTGGATGCCAACATCGAGGGCCGCAACGTGATCATCATCGAGGACATCATCGATTCCGGCCTGACTCTCAGTTATCTGCGCAAGAACCTGCATGCCCGCAATCCGGCCAGCGTCGAAGTCTGCGCCCTGCTCACCAAGCCATCACGCCGCAAGGTAGATATTGCCTGCAAATACGTAGGTTTTGAAGCGCCTGCCAAGTTCGTGGTAGGTTATGGCCTCGATTATCGCGAAATGTACCGCAATCTCAGGTATATCGCCGTTCTTCCCGAGGAAGATTCTTAATCAGCGCAGCCTGGCAGGCACGACCCGCCAACTTAGGCACGCCTGTTTAAATGTGCGATAATTAATCGAATCCTGCATCAAGAAAGGAATTGATTTAAGTGGCAAAATTCTTAAGAAGCGCCGCCTTCCCCATATTAATCATCATTCTGCTGGCTTTCTTCGTCCAGCAGATGATTGTCAGCCGGGACTCCGGCCAAAAAGACATGAACTTCCAGGATTTCGTCCAGAAGGTGAAAAACGACGAGATCAAGTCCGTGGAGATCGAGCCCAAGGACCAGATGATGAACGTCGTGCTCAAGGACGGCGATAGCAAGACCAGCGTTGGCTATACCGAAGATTATCCGCTGACGCAGCTGCTCCTGGATAACGATGTCTCGTTTACCTCCAAGGGTACCGGTTCATCCATGTGGTCTTCCCTGCTGATCTCGGCGCTACCGATCCTGATAATCGTTATCTTCTGGCTCTTCCTGATGAACCAGATGCAGGGCGGTGGCAACAAGGTGATGTCCTTCGGCAAGAGCCGCGCCAAGCGCATGAGTGTCGACCAGCCCAAGATCACCTTCAAGGACGTGGCCGGTGTCGAGGAGGCGGTCGAGGAGCTGCAGGAGATCAAGGAGTTCCTGGAAAATCCAAAGAAGTTTCAGAACCTGGGCGCCAAGATCCCCAAGGGCGTTCTGCTCTATGGCCCTCCGGGCACCGGCAAGACGCTGCTGGCCCGGGCGGTAGCCGGCGAGGCGGGCGTGCCCTTCTTCTCCATCAGTGGCTCCGACTTCGTGGAGATGTTCGTGGGCGTGGGGGCCTCCCGGGTGCGCGACCTGTTCGAGCAGGCGAAGCAGAACGCGCCCTGCATAATCTTTGTTGATGAGATCGACGCCGTCGGCCGCCATCGCGGTGCCGGCATGGGTGGCGGCCACGACGAGCGCGAGCAGACCCTGAACCAGCTGCTGGTCGAGATGGATGGTTTCGAGATGAAGGACAACGTCATCATGATCGCCGCCACCAATCGGCCCGACATCCTCGATCCGGCGCTGCTCAGGCCCGGGCGTTTCGACCGCCAGATCGTCGTCGACCGCCCGGATCGCATCGGCCGCGAAGCGATCATCAAGGTGCATACGCGCGGCAAGCCGTTATCCGCTGATATCAGTCCAGATGTGCTGGCGGCCCAGACTCCGGGATTCACCGGCGCCGACCTGGCGAACCTGGTCAACGAATCCGCGCTGCTGGCGGCAAGGCACGGCAAGAAAGAGATCGGCATGGAGGAGCTCGAAGAGGGAATCATGCGGGTTGTCGCCGGTCCGGAGAAGAAGAGTCGCATTCTCAGCGACAAGGAAAAACTGATTACCGCCTATCATGAGGTCGGACATGCCATCGTCGGCCAGGTTCTGCCACACGCTGATCCCATCCATAAGGTGTCGGTCATCAGCCGTGGCCAGGCTCTCGGCTACACGATATCGCTGCCCACGGAGGACCGTTTCCTGGTCTCAAAGTCGGAGCTCCTCGACCGGCTGGCCAGCACGCTCGGTGGCCGGGCCGCCGAAGAGATCCAGTTCGATGAAGTCACTTCCGGCGCCGCGAATGACCTGCAGCAGGCCACCGGTATCGCCAAGCAGATGATCATGCGTTATGGCATGAGCGAGAAGCTGGGCCCGCGCACCTTCGGCCACGACCACTCTCAGCCGTTCCTCGGCCGTGAGTTCGGCCAGGAGCCGGATTACAGCAACGAGATCGCCCAGGAGATCGACGAGGAAATGAAAAAGATAATCGAGGACGCTCATCAGCGGGCGCGCAACATCCTGCTCGAGCGCAAGGAACAGCTCGACCTGATCACCGATATCCTGGTCGAGAGGGAGACCCTGGAAAGGGAAGAGTTCGAAGCGCTGCTGGCCGGTACGCCTGCCGAGGATGTTTTCCGTGAAAAGGACGCGAAGCGGGAAGCTGAGAAGCGTGGCGAGCTAAAGCAGCGGACTGAAGAGGTCAAGAAAAAGGAAACCGCCGGCGAAGGGGTGGCCAAGCCCCAGGGCGAGCCACCGCTGGAAGCGCCATCCTACTAGGCGCATGGACCTGGATAAAATCAACCAGGGCGTCAGGCTTATCCTCGAGGGGGTGGGCGAGGATGCAGGCCGTGAGGGCTTGATCGAGACGCCGGCCCGCGTGGCCTCAATGTACGAGGATGTATTCTCCGGGCTCGACATCGATCCCACTTCGGTTATCACCACCATGCCCGCGGACCGCCACCAGGAGATGGTCCTGCTCAAGGACATCTCCTTCTTCTCCATGTGTGAACATCACCTGCTGCCCTTCTTCGGCAAGGTGCATGTCGCCTACATCCCCAGCGAAGGCGGCCTTATCACGGGCCTCTCCAAGCTGGCGACCCTGGTGCAGGTAGTGGCGCGGCGTCCACAGCTGCAGGAACGCATGACCTCGACCATCGCCGACGCCATGGTGGACGCGCTGGATCCGCTGGGCGTGCTGGTGCTGGTACAGGCGGAGCACCTCTGCATGTCAATGCGGGGCATCCGGTCCACGGCGCAGACAGTTACTTCGGCGGTGCGCGGCGCCTTCCGCACCAACGCGGCCACCCGGGCCGAGGTGCTGGCGCTGATCAACGCGGGCAGCGGCTCGTAGAGCCGACCGAATTCCCCGAACAGGAAGTTGGGCAGGCTGGAGTCTGACGCAAAAAATTTTGTAACGCGATGCAATGGTCTGCCGTTTCCGCCGCCGGCTATCGGCGGACGCGACTGGGCCCTGATGGGCATTCTCAACGTCACCCCGGATTCCTTTCACGATGGTGGCCGTTATCTGACTGCCGATGTGGCTTTGGCACGCGCCCGGGAAATGGTTGACGCGGGAGCGTGCATCATCGATATCGGTGGCGAATCCACGCGCCCCGGCGCCGGTAAAGTGTCAGTGAATGAAGAGCTGGAGCGGGTGCTGCCGGTGATTGAAGCAGTCGTATCCGGGACAGACATCCCCATTTCCATCGATACCAGCAAAGCTGAGGTAGCCCGCGAAGCCCTTAAGGCCGGCGCAAGAATGGTCAACGACATAACCGCGCTCCGCGGCGACGATGAAATGGCCGCCGTCGTCGCGGCGGCCGGCTGTCCGGTCTGCCTCATGCACATGCAGGGAGAGCCCGGAAATATGCAGAAGAATCCGCGATATGATGATGTTGTCACTGAGATCACGGCGTTCTTCGAAGAGCGGGTAGAGTGGGCGGTAGCGCGTGGCGTTTTGCCTGAAAACATCGTCCTCGATCCGGGCATCGGCTTTGGCAAGAAGCTGGAGCACAACCTGGCCATCCTCAGGCATTTCGAACGGTTTCTGCCCCTGGGGCTGCCGCTGATGATCGGAGCCTCGCGCAAGAGTTTCATCGGCGCGATTATGGGGGATGACGGCATCGGCGAGCGGCTGCCAGGCACAATTGCCACAAATGTTATCGCATATCAAAATGGAGCAAGGATCTTCCGCGTGCACGATGTTGCTGAGAACTGCCAGGCGCTGAAAGTGGCGGCGGCCGTGAAAGCGGCAAAGTGATTCCCGGAAGAAAAAATAATTTTGAGGCGGCGTTTTGAACCAGCCCATCGAAATCACCATAGACGGCCTCGAGGTCTTTGCCCACCACGGGCTGTTGCCAGAGGAAAGGGAGATCGGCCAACTCTTCCGCTTCGACATCAGGATGTCCCTGACGGCTTGCCAGGCCTGCTCCAGTGACGACATCGCCGCGACGGTGGATTACGCCGCCGTTACCGACCGGCTGGTCACGGTTGCCACATCTCAAACTTTTTCGCTGTTGGAAAAACTGGTCGCCTTTCTCGCGGACATGGTCCTTGAGGATTTTCCGGTAGTCGACAAGGTCTGGATCCGCGCCACCAAGCCCTCACCGCCGATGCCGCATTCGGTTGATGGTGTTTCCGTGGCGCTGGAGCGGAGCCGCGGCTACCGGGACCCAGATATAGACCACAGTTGCGGGCGGGACTAATGGCCGAAGCCTGCCTCTCCCTCGGCTGCAACCTCGGCGACTGCCGCGCCAGCCTGGCCTCGGCGCTCAGGAAACTGGAAGCAGATGCCGGCGTCAGCGTTATCAGCGTCTCATCGGTCTACATCACCGAGCCGGTAGGCGGAGTCGAGCAGCCCTCATTTCTCAACATGGCCGCAGCCTTGGAAACAGAACTTCGGCCGGCCGATCTCCTCGCCCTCTGCCGCGCCATTGAGCGCGAACTCGGAGGCCGCGACGGCCGCCGGCCCCTGGGCCCGCGGACCATCGACCTTGACATTCTTCTATACGAACAATTAGAAATAGCGGAGGGGGAGTTGATCATCCCGCACCCGCGTATGCTCGAGCGGGCGTTCGTGCTTGTTCCCCTGGCCGAGATCGCCGCTGACCTTGAGCTGCCGGAAGGAACCACTATCGGCGAAGCTCTCAGGGCCAGTAGTGACGATCACGGTGTGGAGATAGATGATACGGCGCCGCAACTGAACTGGAGGAGAAAGCCATCGTAGACTATGGACCCCTGCAGGAGGAGCTACGAGAGCTCGCCCGCGAGAAGAACGCCATCGTCATCGCCCACAACTATCAAAGGGCCGAGGTGCAGGACGCCGCCGACTTCACCGGCGACTCGCTGGAACTTTCGCGCACGGCGGCAAAAACCGAGGCCGGTATCATCCTCTTCTGCGGCGTGCACTTCATGGCCGAAACGGCGCATATACTCTCGCCGCAAAAAAAGGTGCTGCTGGCGGATATCAACGCCGGCTGCCCGATGGCGGACATGATCACTGCCGAACAGCTGCGTGAGCTCAAGGCAAAACACCCGCAAGCCCTCGTCGTCGCCTACGTGAACACCTCGGCGGCGGTGAAAGCCGAGACCGACATCTGTTGCACCAGCGCCAACGCCGCCACGGTGGTCTCGAATATCCCGGAAGGCCGGCAGATCATCTTCGTCCCCGACCGCAACCTTGCCCTTTACGTGGAGAAAAAGACCGGGCGCCAGCTTATCAAGTGGCAAGGCTACTGCCCCACCCACGAATACATCACAGCCGACATCATCCGTAAAGCCAGGGAGGAACACCCCGACGCTCTGGTCATCGCCCACCCGGAATGCCTGCCCGAGGTCCAGGAGCTGGCCGATTCCCTTGAGAGCACATCGGGCATGATCCGTTATGCCAGGGAGTCCGATGCCCGGTCTTTCATTATCGCCACCGAGATAGGCCTGAATCATCGCCTGAAGAAGGAGAACCCGGATAAGGAGTTCATCTCACCGACAAAAAAGGCCATTTGTCCCAACATGAAGATGACCACCCTGCAGAAGGCGGTCGACACCCTGAAGCAGGAGCGTTACGAGATCCGCCTGGACGAGGACACCCGCACCCGCGCGCTGGCCGCCGTCGAAGCGATGGTCTCCTACACCTAGGCACAGGGGATAGCATCCCGACCCAATCGGGATATAATCTCCACATGAACCCGCATCCTGATTCTCAAGCTTCATGACGCGCCCCTACCTGCTGGCCGCTACTGACTCCGAGCCCGCTAAACGCTTCTATGACGTCATCGTCATCGGCAGCGGCATCGCCGGGCTGACGGCCGCCGTTGGCGCGGCGCGCAAATGGAAGGTGGCGCTGATCAGTAAAAGTGTGCTGCGTGACACAACCACCTTCCTGGCCCAGGGCGGCATCGCCGCGGCCCTCAGCGACCAGGACTCACCGCAGCTGCATTTCGAGGACACGATCCGCGCGGGCGCCGGTCTCTGCAAAGAGGAGGCGGTCAACATCCTGGTCAACGAAGGCCCGGCGCGGGTGCGCGAACTTACCGAGATCTGTCCCAAGTTCGACCGGGCTGGCGGCGACCTGGTGCTCGGCGCCGAGGGCGCCCATTCCGTGCCCCGCATTGCCCATGCCGGCGGTGACGCCACCGGCTCGGAGGTGGCCAGCGCCCTGGCTCAGGCGATGGAGTCCGGCAGCCGCGTTCAGGTGCTGGAGAATGAGTTTGTCGTCGACCTGCTCACCAACGGTGGCCGTTGCATCGGTGCTGTTTCCCTCAACCTTCAAACTGGTACCTTTACGCTCAACTTTGCCACAGCTACCGTACTTGCTACCGGCGGTTCCGGGCAGGTTTATTCGCTTACCACCAATCCCAGGGTCGCCACCGGCGACGGTATGGCCATGGCCTATCGCGCCGGCGCCACCATCGGCGACATGGAATTCGTCCAGTTTCATCCCACCGGTCTTTATGCGGACCAGTCGCCTATCTTCCTGATCACCGAGGCCCTGCGCGGCGAGGGGGCTTATCTGCTCAACCACCTGGGAGAGCGTTTCATGATGGGTGTGCATCCCCAGGCCGAGCTCGGTCCTCGGGACATAGTGGTCAAGGAGATGGTGCGCCAGATGAACGAGGAAGGCCAGGAGTTCCTCTTCCTCGATGCCACGCACCTGGATTGCGCCATGCTGCGCGAGCGTTTCCCCACGGTCTACGAGACCTTGCGAGAGAAAGGTTACGACCTCTGCAATGACCGTATCCCGATTGCGCCGGTCTGTCATTACATGGCGGGTGGTGTCGTCACCGACATCTGGGGCCGCAGCACGCTGCCCGGACTTTATGCCAGCGGCGAGGTGGCCTGTACCGGCGTCCATGGCGCCAACCGCCTGGCCAGCAACTCTCTTCTCGAAGGCCTGGTCTTCAGCGACCGCATCGTGCGCGACCTGGACAAGTACATCGGCTCCATGGAAGAGGAGGTGCGCCGCCTGCAGATCGACCTGCCGGGACCGGCGCGGCAGGGAAATAAACACGAGGAGGTCGCCGAGGGGCTCAAGTGCCTGCAGAAGACGATGACCACAAATGTTGGAACCGTGCGCAACGAGCAGGGTCTGATAACGGCCCTCAAGGAGCTGCACGCGCTTCATAACTCACTCAAATCGCCGGGAGCCGACCCCGACGAGTACGAGCTCTACAACCTGTTGACTGTGGCTATCCATATCGTCAAGGCAGCACTCCTGCGGCAGGAGAGCCGGGGAGCACATCTGCGTGAGGATTTTCCGGAAACCGATGATGCCGGATGGAAGCACCACATCAATTTTCGGTTGCAGAACGAAGAGGGCAAAAAGGAATGAAACAAATAGTCGCACTGGCCCTGCAGGAAGACCTGGGCTCAAAAGGGGATATTACTTCCCGCGCCATTTTCGGCCCTGAGGATCCGGGCGCGGCCCGGGTTATCTGCCGCGAAGCCTGCGTTGTATCAGGAATGCCCGCCGCCGCCGAGGTCTGCTTCCAGGTTGACCCGGAGCTTAAATTTTTACAGCTGGTTCAGGATGGCCAGCAGATACCAGCCGGGGTGGAGGTGGCCCGTCTCGATGGCCGGCTGGTCTCCATCCTCGCCGCCGAGAGGACACTGCTCAATTTTATTTCCAGACTGTCAGGCATTGCCACTCTGACCGCCGGTTATGTCGATGCCGTGCGGGACACCGGAGCCCGTATCGCCGCCACCCGCAAGACCAGCCCCGGACTCAGGCGACTGGAAAAACAGGCGGTTGTCGACGGCGGTGGCGAGCTGCACCGGATAGGGCTTTACGACGCAGTTCTGATCAAGGACAATCATCTGGCAGCGGCCGGGGGTGTTGGCGATGCCGTGGACGCTGTCAGGCAGGCGCTCGGTCCTGATATCGAAGTCGAGGTGGAAGTAGAAACGGCCGCGGAAATGGAAGAGGCCATAGTGGCGGGGGCGGACCGGGTTCTCTTGGATAACATGGAGCCCGAAGAAGTCGGCGGCTGCGTCCGGCTGGCCGCTGGCAGGTTGGTTATCGAGGCCTCTGGTGGCATCAATCTGGAAAATGTTCAAGCTTACGCCGCCGCCGGGGCCAACATCCTTTCGGTGGGCGCTCTCACGAGGTCGGCGCCGGGAATGGATTTTTCACTGGAGATTGTCGCAGGGGTCTCCGAAAAGTGAACCGTGGCCGGACCCGGAAGCAGTTTTAAGGAAAAGGCGTTTAATGAACGTTGAATCAAAAGTGCTGGCGGAGCTCTCCGAAGATTGTTATTCCTCAGGCCAGGTTATCAGCGAGAAGCTCAATATCACGCGCTCGGCGGTGTGGAAACACATCGTCAAGCTGCGCGAGCGCGGATATGTGATCGAAGCCATCCCGAGGCATGGTTACCGCCTGGCGGGCCGACCGGACAAACTGCTGCCGGCGGAGATCATACCCCTGCTCAAGACGAAGGTGGTCGGCAGCCAGATCATTCATCTGGATGAAACCGCGTCCACGGCCGACGAGGCCCGGCACCTGATCGACAAGGGCATTCCGGAAGGTGCGGTTGTCATCGCCGAGAACCAGACGGCCGGCCGGGGCCGCCTTGGACGCGCCTGGAAAACACCGCCCGGCCAGGCGATAGCGCTTTCCGTAGCGCTGTACCCGTCCCTGTCACCCACCCAGGTGCCTTTGCTAAGCCTGGCCACCGGTCTCGCTGTCAGGTGGGCGGTAGAATCGATAATCGGCTCAAACCCTGACCTGGTGCTCAAATGGCCCAATGACGTCTATCTGAACGGCAAAAAACTGGCCGGCGTACTGGTGGAAACGGCCGCCGAGCTTGACCAGGTAAAATGGGCGATCGACAGCATCGGGCTCAATGTAAATAATTCCTTCCAGGGAACGTCGCTGGCTGAAACAGCCACATCCCTCGCCACGGAACTGGGCAGGAAAGTCTCCCGGCGGGATCTGCTGGTAGCCCTGTTGCAGGAGCTCGACATTGTCTATGCGCGGGTGCAGGCGCCCGATGGGCTCACGGCTATCCGCCGGGATTTTGAGAAGTATGATCTGCTGCAGGGCCGCCAGGTTGCTGTGGCAACACCTGGAGGAAAGGTATGCGGCGTGGCCGCCGGTATCGACGGCGAAGGGCGTCTGCTCGTGCGCGGTCCTGGCAATAAAACGACCGCCCTGTTCAGCGGCGAAGCAACTCTCTCCGGCTCTGATAAAGTATTGTGAACATTAAAATAATTTCTGGTTGACAATAGGCTGCCGCTGAGATAAATTACATCAGCAGTTAATTATCCAGACCATTCACAATACTGACCTCCGAGGAGCCTGCATGAAAAATCTTGAACTCCGCGACCTGATAGCCGTCGCCTTCTTTGCCGCTCTGACCACCGTTGGGGCCTGGATTTCATTCCCGCTTCCATTCAGCCCGGTACCGATAGCGCTCGCCAATCTTTTTGTTATTCTCTCAGGCGTTATTCTGGGCAAATGGCTGGGTCCGCTCAGCCAGATCGTCTACCTGCTCCTCGGGTTCGCGGGCGTCCCCGTCTTCGCACAGCATCTGGCGGGACCGTCCGTCTTTGCCGGCCCCACTGGCGGCTACCTGGCTGGTTATGTCTTTGCCGCTTTCCTGACCGGTCTGCTGGCAGAGCATCTGCCGCGTTTCTCGACTGCGAAAACCGCCGATATCGGACGCCTCGCATTCATCCTCAGCGTCGGCGCCCTGGTCATTTATATCCCGGGAATCCCCTGGCTTGCCCACGTGACCGGCATGGACATCCCCACTGCCCTGATCAAGGGCTTCATTCCCTACTTGCCAGGCGATATCTTAAAGATTATAGTTGGCACGATGCTGTGTATTAGTCTCATGGCGCAGCTGCCACATATGATGAAATTGCCGGTTGGCAGGAAGCCTGTCCGGCAATTAGAGACGGAGAAAGTCAAAGCGGGGTAGGGACTTCGAGGTAGGAATTATGGGGGGCATCAGGCTTAGGGCGCATCACCTCCTATGCATTCATGGTTTCAGGGGACAGGGATATTCGCCGCTGTTCGTCGCGAACATGGCTCGTCTGGTCGACAGGCTGGGAGCCAGCCCGGAAACGCCTGTTCGCATCGTTTCCGGAGCGGATGATGTTTGTTCCGCCTGTCCTCACATGAGTGACGGGATGTGCAACCGCCCGGACCAAAGCGTTGACGAAATCGACCTCAGGGTCAGGGCGGCGCTTGGTTTCGATGAAGACCACACTGGCAGCTGGTCATCCATCCTCGATACGATTCGTGATAGAATTGACCCGTTCCGGCTGGAGGATGTCTGCAGTGGCTGTCGCTGGCTGGACCTGGATTACTGCACTACCGGCCTGACTGAACTCGCAGATCTGTCCGCCACCGACGACTAGCAACTCAGCCGTTTCCGGGCCACCGAATTTAATACTCATTTCGTTCTAACCTGCTCTCGCCATGAAAACCTTGCTGCTTGCCATCGATATTGGAAATACCCACTCGGTCGCCGGACTTTACGAAGGCGATGAGCTGCGGGAGCATTGGCGCGTCGCAACCGACTCACAAGTGACTGCCGACCAGCTGGCCGCTCTTTTCTCTTCCCTGCTGGCGCTCAATGGTTATAAACTGGTCGATGTGGGGCAGACTATTGTGTCCTCGGTAGTGCCGACGCTGATAGGCCAGTATGAGCAGTTTGCGGAAACCTTTCTGGGGACGAAGGCGCTGATTGTCGGACCGGGCCTGAAGACTGGCCTGCCGGTACTTACCAATAATCCTCACGAGGTAGGGGCGGATCGCATAGTCAACGCAGTTGCGGCGCTGGAGATGCTGGGTGGCCCCTGTGTGGTCGTTGATTTTGGCACGGCTACTACTTTCTGTGCCATTTCGGCCGCCGGTGAGTACCTTGGCGGAGCGATCGCCCCGGGGGTCGAGGTTTCGCTGGAGGCTCTGACCACGCGGGCAGCGCGCCTGTCCCGCGTCGATCTGGGCGAACCGGAAGCAGTCATCGGCAAAACGACAGCGGCATCGCTCCGCTCCGGGGTCATCTTCGGCTTTGCCGGCCTGGTCGATGGTATCGTCCAGCGGATACAGAAGGAGCTGGGAGGTGCGGCCAAAACCGCGCAAGTCGCCACAATAGCCACCGGCGGTTGTGCCGAACTGGTGGTTCCCCACTCGGAAACGCTCAGCCGGGTCGACCCGCTGCTGACGCTGAAGGGTTTGAAACTGGTCCATGAGAGGAACGAAAAGAATTAACTCCCTGCTTACTCAGGCAATTGCAACCGAATGCCGAATGTGAAAAGCGCTTCCCCGATGAACTACCAGGAGCAAAATCGATGAACCCTGATGTAAAGCTCTCAAAGACGCAGAAGGACGAATCCGGGCCGAAGTCCAAACCGTTCATCATCGCCCATATCTCCGACATGCATGCCGGCTCACAATATTTCGTGCCCAACCTGATGGACCGGGCCGTCATCGAATTAAACGAGCTCAAGCCAAACATCGTGGTTACCACCGGCGATCTGACCAACGAGGGATTCAAGCAGGAATACCTGCTGGCCAAGAGCTACCTGGACAAGATCCAGTGTGAGAACCTGCTGCTGGTTCCTGGCAATCACGATGCCCGCAATGTGGGATATGTCCACTTCGAAGACCTGTTCGGATCACGCCAGACCGTCTGCCACCGCGATGGTATCAGCATTGTCGGAGTTGATTCCTCCGAGCCAGACCTGGATTACGGCACTATTGGCCGCCATCGCTACACCTGGATCAAGGAACAGTTCGCCGCGCCCGCCAACTTCCGGATCTTTTTACTGCACCATCACCTGTTGCCGATACCCGGAACCGGCCGCGAGCGAAATATGGTCTACGACGCCGGCGACACTCTCGAGGTATTACAGGATTGCGGCGTTAACCTGATCCTCAGCGGACACAAGCACGTGCCCTACGCCTGGCGCCTTGAGAACATCTTTACCGTCAATGCCGGCACCGTCTGTACCCTGCGCCTGCGTGGCAAGGTGCGTCCCTGTTACAACATAATCGAGATAGGTGACGACGAGGTCACCATCTGGCGCAAGTACCCATTCCATGACGCCGATCAGATCATCAAGTTCTATCCCTCCACTGTGGCCTTTGAAAAGTCGGCCAGGCCGAACAGGGGTGGGTCCCTTTGAAACCGGCCATTGCCCTGATCGATGGCGAACACTATCCCAATGTGGTCCGGGAGGCCCTCGGCGAGGTGTCGCAACGCTTTGATCTGAAGGCGGCTGTATTCCTCGGGGGCACGGAAAAGATAGATACGTCTCTGGCCGGCGACGCCGAGCAGAATGAATACGGGGTCCCCGTTTTCTTCCACGAGGACGCACAGGAAGCGTTCAGCCTGGCGATCAGTGAACACCGGCCCGAGGTGGTTGTTGACTTGAGCGACGAGCCGGTGCTAGGATACAGGGAGCGGTTCCGGTTCGCCAGCTTCGCGCTCGCCGCCGGGGCCGAATATCAGGGCGCAGATTTTATTCTTTCTCCTCCGTCTTTCCATAAACTTTCCGCGAAGCCCTCCATTTCCATAATTGGTACTGGAAAGAGAATCGGCAAGACCGCGATCAGCGGATTTGTTTCGCGGGAGATCTCGGAAGCTTTTAGACGGACTGGCAAGAAAGACGGCGTCGTGATCATTGCCATGGGCCGCGGGGGTCCACCTGATCCGGAGGTTATAGCCGGCAGCGAAAGCCGAATCGGCGCAGCCGATCTGCTCGCCTACAGCCGCCAGGGCAAACATGCCGCCTCGGACTACTTCGAGGATGCCGTGCTAAGTTCAGTGACCACAGTCGGATGCCGTCGTTGCGGCGGCGGTCTGGCGGGAGCGCCTTTTATTTCAAATGTGGTAGAAGGAGCTGCTGTTGCGGAGAAGTTGCCTGCGGATCTGCTGATATTCGAGGGAAGTGGATCCGCGCTTCCCCCGATAGAAGTCGACAGGGCCATCTGCATAGCGGGCGCCGACCAGCCCTACGATTATTTGCTAGGTTACCTCGGCACTTACAGAATGCTGATTTCCGACCTGGTGGTATTGACCATGTGCGAGGAGCCGTTGGCCAGCCAGCAAAAGGTGGACAGCATCATTAAAGGTATCAAGGCACTGAAACCGGGGATAGAAGTAATACCCACGGTGCTGAGGCCCAGGCCGGATGGAGATATCAATGGCCGGCGGGTGGCATATTTCACCACAGCCCAGGGCGAAGTGGTAGAGCACATCAAGGAATTCATCAGCAGCACGTACGGGTGCACGATAGATTTTGTTTCGACTGAACTGGCTGACAGGAAGAAACTGCGCGCCGACCTGGCCCAGCTGAAGGATAGCGACGCGGACGTCTTTCTTACCGAGATCAAGGCAGCGGCGATCGACGTGGTAACCGAAGAGGCCGACAGACGCGGTGTGGAAGTGGTTTTTTGCGATAACGTGCCTGTGGAGATTGACGGTCAGGAGAGGCTTGCGCCACTGCTCGCCAGCCTTGCAGAGCAGGCGATAGAGGATTTCAGGGTGAAAAATGGCTGATTCCCGGGAACATCATGACCTGCAGATCGTCGACAAGGAACACGGGATTCCATATTCCAAGGGATTGATGGCGCAGTCGCTGATGGCTACCGGTTTACCGCCGGAGCGCTCCTATCACATAGCGCGTGAGATTGAGCAGCATCTGATCGACAGCGGTGAATCGACCATAACCCTGGCCGGACTGCGCGAGATTGCCCAGCAGTCCCTGGGTGAGGAAGAGGGAGAGAAATTTACCGAGCGCTACCGCCGTTGGCGGCAGCTGGGAGAGTTGGAGAAACCGATCATTATCCTGATCGGCGGCGCCACCGGCGTTGGCAAGAGTACTCTGGCCACGCAGGTCGCCCACCGGCTTGGCATCACCAGGCTGACATCGTCGGATCTGATCCGCCAGGTGATGCGGGCATTTTTCTCCGCGGAGCTGATGCCGGCGATCCATTACTCGTCGTTCGATGCGGGCAAGGTGGTCAAGGCTGCCGAGGCCAAGGGTGTCGACCGCGATATCACCGGATACGTCGAGCAGGTGGAGAAAGTGTGTGTTGGTGTGAACGCCATCATTACGCGCGCCATCAACGAAGGGACGCCGATGATCGTCGAGGGAGCTCACCTGGTTCCGGGGTTCCTCAAGGAAGACCTTTGGGACCGCGCAGTCGTCATTCAGATGGTGCTCGTCGTCGATGACATCGAGCGTCACCGCGGACACTTCTATGTACGCGACCAGGAGACCGGCGGGGTCAGGTCGCTGGAGAAATATGTGGAAAGCATGGACAAGATCCGCCGGGTACAGGACTACCTGGTGAAGGCAGCCCAAAAGGTGAAGGTGCCGGTGATCGACAACCAGAACATCGATGATGCGGTCAAGACGGTGATGGGCATCGTGCTCGACACCGTGGACAGATATCAGAAAGCTTCAAACCATAAAATAGAGGTGAATTGATGGAACTGTATATCGATACCGCCAACCTGGAAGACATCAGGGAAATCGCCCACTGGGGCATTCTCTCGGGGGCAACCACGAACCCGACCCTGCTGTCGCGCGAGAGTGGCAACTATGACGAGATCATTTGCGAGATATGTGACCTTGTTGGCGGACCCGTCAGTGCCGAGGTTATGTCTGAAGACGCAGAAGGTATGGTAAAGGAGGCCGAAAGACTGGTAAGTCTCCACAAAAACGTGGTCATCAAGGTGCCCATGTTGCCGGAAGGTCTCCGTGCAGCCAGGGAATTGTCGAAACGCGGCATCAAAACCAATGTTACACTGGTCTTTTCCGCCAACCAGGCTCTGTTGGCCGCCCGAGCCGGCGCTTCCTATGTGAGCCCCTTCGTCGGCCGTCTTGACGACATTGGCCACGACTCTAATGCCATACTCACGGAAATCGTTGAGGTCTTTTCTGTGAACGAATTTTCTACTAAAGTAATCGCAGCCAGTATCCGACATCCCTTGCACGTTACCCAGGCCGCTCTTCTGGGCTGCGATATCGCTACAATTCCTCCGGCAGTTTTCCACAAAATGGTCAAGCATCCGTTAACCGACAAGGGTATCGCCAGTTTTAAGGCGGATTGGGAGAAGGCACAAGCTGAGGCTTAGGAAAATAACCGCAAACCAGGAGAAACCGGGCGCCGGCAAAAGGTCCGGCAGCCGTGAAAGCATATTCGTTTTAAAACCCACAGAAGGGCATAACAAAGTGACACCATCATGGAAATAGTCGAAAACAAGGATCAGGAAAGCAAAGTGAAAGAAGAAAAGGCACCAGAGGAGACCAAGCAGGTGAAGCCGGTTAAAGAGAACAAACCGGCCGCTGCCACGGCCAAGGACAACCGGACCGAAAAGGATGAACAGGTCAACGTTCGCACCGGTACTCTCGACCTGTTGCCGGATGGCTTTGGCTTTCTTCGCACCAAAGGGTATGTGCAGAGCGATAACGATATTTATGTGTCACTCTCACAAATAAGGCGCTTTAGCCTGCGGCGTGGCGATGAAGTCACCGGTCAGGTACGGGAGCCCAAGGACAGCGAGAAATACAACGCTCTTCTTAAAATCGAGGCGGTAAACGGGATGGATCCCGAGCAGGCGCGCCAGCGGCCGCACTTTGATGCCCTGACGCCGCTGTTTCCCACGGAGCGGTTGAGGCTGGAGACAACGCCCACCGAGATTGCCTCCCGGGTAATCGACCTGGTCGCGCCCATCGGCAAAGGTCAGCGAGGGTTGATCGTGTCGCCGCCGAAGGCGGGTAAGACCACCATCCTCAAGCAGATGGCCAATAGCATCGTTGAGAACAACCCGGATGTCTATCTTCTGGTCCTGCTGGTGGATGAGCGTCCGGAAGAAGTGACCGACATGCAGCGCTCGGTGAAGGGCGAGGTAGTGAGCTCTACTTTCGACCAGCCTTCAGATAATCACGTTCAGGTGGCCGAGCTGGTGCTCGACCGGGTCAAGCGCCTGGTTGAATCCGGCCGCGATGTCGTGGTACTGCTGGACAGCATAACCAGACTGGCCCGGGCCTACAACCTGACAGCGCCGGCAAGTGGCCGCATTCTTTCCGGTGGTGTTGATTCCACTGCCCTGTTCCCGCCCAAGAAGTTCTTTGGCGCGGCGCGTAACGTGGAGGAGGGTGGCTCCCTGACCATTCTAGCGACAGCTCTGGTCGACACCGGCAGCCGCATGGATGAGGTCATTTTCGAGGAGTTCAAAGGCACCGGCAACATGGAGCTTCATCTAGAGCGCAAGCTCGCAGACAAGCGAATTTTCCCGGCTATCGACATCGAGCGGTCAGGTACCCGCAAGGAAGAACTGCTCATGGAGGAAGCGGAAGCGATTCAGGTCTGGAAAGTGCGAAATGTTCTCCATGCCCTGGATTCGGGAGCTGCCATCGAGCTTCTCATCTCCAAGCTTCGTGATACCAAGACAAACGAGCAGTTTCTCAAGGAAATCGCCAAGAACTCGCGGGCGTAGAAAGCACAGTCCAAAATAGCTCAGCTTCTTAACGAAAAAAACCGGACCGTTTGATCCGGTTCTGCTAGGCAGTCTGGGCTCTATCTGTCATTGGACGCCCCGTACTTGAGTTGGCCGGCAAAACCTGCCGCCCGGATGCGAGCCCCCGCAACCTAAAAATCGATGGGCAGGATGTGGTCCTTGTTGAGCGCAGTTATGAACTTGTCGGCCTCTTCCTCCATATTCTTCTTCTGCATGTTGTCCAGTTCCTTCATGATGGACTCGCGGCCGACGCGTGCGTTCTTCAACAGTTCACGGACTGTCTCGCGGTCTACGATGAGTTCCCGTTTGCATAGACAGTTCGGGCAGAGCATCAGGACTTTCCACTCCATGTCATTCATCTGGTAACGCTCCACCGGATATACCAGATGTGACTTGCAGAGTGGACAAGTCTGTAATTCTGTTCTTTTTCGCTGTAGCTCTGTCATGATTTCCTCAATTACTCTCTCGACGGAATCGTTATCGTCGAAGCAAACCAGATCAATTACCTGCCCTTGGGCGAGGATAATTCGCTGGATGAAATACTCTTTATGGCTGTCTTTTTCGTGAAGCAATCAGTTAAGTGTTTAGTTTTCATAGCCCCATCAAGACTTTACGTCTCTGCCCTAAAAGGATAAGCCCGGCAAGAATGGAGGTACCACTTTTGGTGGGTTGCTCCGCCCTGCCGTTAGCTTTATCGGCAATGGCGAAAGTTACCTTAAACTGTGCTTTTTTTCTGATTTATAAGCGGTTTTGGCGAGGTTATCGTATGTCTACAAGGGGGGGCAACTCTTGAAAGTGGAGGCTGTGAAGCAGGCTGATGGGCGCCTGCCATATACCGAAAAGCCCTTTTCAGTTTCAGGTCTCGGTCGGCGCAGACGCCCAGATCAGCGAACCAGGGAGACACATTGTGCCCTGGGATACAGCCAGCATCCGTATCCGGTCTCCCTGGAATTTTGATTGTTCCGCCCGGAGAGCCAAGCCATTATCTGCTATGAGGGCTGGATTACCGGAGGAGGGCGCAACAATAATCTTTAGCTGGATAAAGGATAAGGATGGAGGGGGCGGGCCGCGAGACCCGCCCCCTCTGATTGTTTCGCTTGAGCTACCGGTCTATCAGGCCGGCGGCGGCGGAACCACTACACTGCACTGCCAGTTCGGGCACTCGAAGGTAAGGTCCTTCAAGTTGTCGTGCTTCACCAG
>JAGVMV010000008.1 GCA_020053595.1 Thermoleophilia bacterium
CGACGCGTAGGCGCTGCCCCCATTGTCGGCTATGGATACCGGGGCATCTGGGCTGCCGATCCTCTTGGCGTAAATGTGCTGATTTAATGGAAAGACAAATGAATTAAAATTGCGATTGTCTTCCCAGACGACCCACTCATTATCCACCGAGGGGTACTCCTGATCGCCTCCCGGCATGCCGTAAAGCTCCTGACCGATCCCGGTATTGAAGTCATATATGTGGATCTGGGAGCCGTGCCCCCTTCCGTATTCCCAAACGACCTTGCTGCCGTCTGGAGAAATGGAAGGATTCTCCTGCCAGTAATTGCCTGGTGATATAGCAGTGGCGCAGCTATCCACCGTCCCGGTACAACCGCTAAAGCTGCCTGAGAAATCAACATCTTTATAATAGACATGCAATTGGGCGCCAATCATTTCGGACCAGATCACCCTGTTTCCGGCCTGATTTATTTCCGGAGTTGCCCCATTATATTCGCCACTGATCAAAGCATGGCCAGGTTCGCCCGGGCCTTTGGATAAGTCCTTAAAGAAGAGTCTTGTTTTCCGGAGGCTGGAATCATATTCCGACCACAATGCGATGTTACCAGAAAGAGTGGGGCCGCCCTGTTGAGAGGTGCCGTCTGGAGCCACGGGGGACTGGGCGGGAAATACGTAAGTGTCACCCGGATTGGCCGCGCGGGCCTGAGGTGGGGAGGTAAGGCCCAGGCACAAACCGAACAAAAGCAGCATCAACGGGAAAAAGTAAAAGCGACGGGAAGAATCGCCAACTGTCAAATGACATTTTGCAGTGATTGATGTCTTCATAGCCCCCCAGATTTTTGCAACATGATTTCCGGATAACGTAAAGTTGGCAATACCATAAAGCCTAGTCAGTGCTAAAAAAATCGCCCTTTGGTTGTATTTACGAATGTAAAAAGGATGATTTTTGATGAATCGAATGATTATCTAAATTCTGACCAATTCCGTCAGGTTTATGGCAAACATTCAGGTCTTGTCAAATCCAAAAATGCGTGATAAAATTCTTACCTTCGGTTGGAAATTTTAGGTGGGAGCAAGATTTCTTTGCGAGCTGGGAGACAGGCAACAATGCAGGAGGGAGGAGTGGGGATGAAAAAGGCACAGGGAACGTCCTATCAAAAGCCCGTGCTCACCAAGCACGCGAACCTGAAGGACATGACTTTTGAGTGCCCTAACTGGCAGTGCAGTGTCGTAGTTCCGCCACCGCCGGCGTAGGCTCTCTGAGCAAAACAAGATTGTGAAAAGGACGGCTTCGGCCGTCCTTTTTCTTTGATCTGAAACAGGCGCGTCGATGTGGCCGTCTCGTCCTAATCAGTTGCGCGCACCGCCGCCAGTATCCTGTCACCGCCAGCTTTATACATGCGCCGCGCCAGCTCGACACCCAGCTCTTCCGCCTTGTCAGCTGGCCCCTGGATCTGGTCCCTGATGGAGTCGGCGCCGTCGAGCGATCCCAGGTAGGCATTGAGAATCAGCATATCTTTAAACACCATGGCATTGGCGCCGATCGGCACCTGGCAACCGCCTTCGAGCTCCCGCATGAGCGCTCTCTCCGCCGTCACCGCTAACGCGGAATCCCCGTCGTTGAAGCAGGTGAGGAGACTCCTGACCTGAAGGTCGTCCTCACAGGCCTCCACGGCGATAACGCCCTGGCCGACCGCCGGGATCATCTGTTCAGCGGTAAAGAAAAAAGAGGCCTCGCTTTCGCGTTCCAACCGTCGGATACCGGCCGCCGCCAATATGGTGCCGTCCAGTCCAAGCTCGCCTATCTTGCGGATGCGGGTGTCAACATTTCCCCTGATATCAACAATCTCCAGATCGGGACGCAAAGCCTTGAGTTGTGAGCGGCGTCTGAGGCTGCTGGTACCGATCTTGCCGCCCTCACGAATGTCAGAGAGTTGCCGGTGGCCGCTGCCGGCGCCGATGAAAGCGTCCCGTGGATCCTCGCGCCGGCTGAAGGCGGACAGTACCAGCCCCACCGGCATTTCCGTAGGCAAATCCTTGCAGCTGTGCACAGCGATGTCGATTCCGCCGGAGATCAGTTCATTTTCGATCTCCTTGACGAAAAGCCCCTTATCGCCGATTTTGGCCAGCGGCGAATCAAGTATCTTGTCACCCGAGGTTGTGATCGTCTTGATCTTCACCGAGACTTCGACATGATTACTCTGCAGCACCCAGGCGACATGACGGGCCTGGAACAGGGCGAGCTCGCTCCCCCGTGTGCCCAGCGTTATGGTTTCAATCTTTGAAATCGTCACTCTTCTGGCGCTCTTTTCTCTTGTTGCCGTTTAGTTTGAACAACCTGCGCATCGATTCCACATAAAGGTAGCCGCCCCTTTCATTCGCCGCCCGCTTCAGCTCTACGGTGGGCGAGTGCAACATCTTGTTGACGATACCCGAAGCCAGCGCTTCTATGCGATTGATATCCTTGTCGGTCAGGTCGGCGTCGAATTTTGCCAGCGTCTTTTCCAGCTCGCCATCCTTGATCTTGTCTGCCATCTCCCGCAAAGCGGTGATGGTCGGCACTACGTCCAGGCTGGAGAGCCAATGGAGAAAATCATTCACCTCTTCAGTGATGATCACCTCCGCCTTGCGGGCTTCCTTCTCGCGCTGGGCGGCGTTGGCAGCTGCGACCTCGTTGAGATCGTCGATATCATACAAAAATGCGTTGTAGACATCATTGACCCCGGGGTCGATATCACGGGGCACAGCGATATCGATAAAGAAGATCGGCCGGTTATGCCGCCGTCGAATGGCCCGCTCCACCTCGCCCTTACGCAGCACGTAATGGGGAGCGCCGGTGGAGCTGATGACAATATCCGCCATGGGCAGATAATCATTGATCTCCTCGAAGGGGACGGCGCGGCCGTTAAGCTTTTCCGCCATCTCCTCGGCGCGGGACAGGGTGCGGTTGGAGACGATAAAGCTGGTGACGCCATGAGAAACGAGGTGCGTGGCGGTGAGCTCGCCCATCTTGCCGGCGCCGACCAGCAACGCCGTCCGGCCCTCCAGATCCTCGAAGACCTTGCGAGCCATATCAACGGCCACCGACGAGACCGAAACCGGATTCTCGCCGATGCGGGTCTCGGTACGCACCCGCTTTCCCACTTCCAGGGAGTGCCGGAAAAGACGGTTCAGGAGGACGCTGGTGCTCTCGCGCTCATGGGCGGCGTGATAAGCTTCCTTGATCTGGCCCATGATCTGGGCCTCACCCACCACCAGCGAATCCAGGCTGCCCGCTACCCGGTAGAGATGGCTGATTGCGGTCTCGCCCTCATGGTAATAGGCGCATTCCTCAAGGTCACGTAACTCAACCTGGGAAATCTCGGCCAGGGCCGTCATGACTTCACGGCGACCCACTTCCGGACGCGACGCAACCACGTAGACCTCAGTGCGGTTGCAGGTGGAAAGGGGAACTACCTCGGAAATACCCACGTCGTCCAGCAGATGCCGGGACAGGCTCCCGCATTTGTCATCGTTTAGCGAGACCTTCTCGCGCAGCTCGACCGGGGCTGTCTTGTGATTTATGCCAAGTACCGCAAGATGCATTTTTCAATCTCCGACCGGGCGGCGGTTTCGTTACCGTCCCTAAGCAGCGGGACCAGATCAAGCGCCGCCAGTTCAGTAAGGCACTCTTTTTTCTTTTCCTCGTCCTCTATTCGGGAGATGACCTGCCCCCGGGCCTCTCCCAATAGCTCCAGTGCCGGCGCCCATTCGCCGGGGAACTCCTCCTCGAGCTGCCGCCGCAGACGCTTTGCCAGCGCTGGCAGCTGCCCGCCCGTGGAAACGGTGAGCATCAGCTCGCCGCGCCGCACGCTGGACGGGACATAAAAATTACACTGCTCGGGCTTGTCCACCACGTTCAGCAAAAGTTGCCGCTCGGTCGCCTCCGCTTCCACCGCCCGGTTCACCGTATCGTCGTCGGTGGCGGCAATCGCCAGGAACGCCCCCGCCAGATCGCCGGACTCGTACGGCCGCGCTATATGCTCGAAAACAACGCCCAGGTCTGCGAAACCAGGGTCCAGCTCAGGCGAAACAACCTTCAGCCGGGCGCCGCAATCCAGGAGCGCCGCCGCCTTGCGCGCCGCCACCCGGCCGCCGCCGATGATGACGCACGGACGCCCATCGATCCTCAGGTTTACCGGATAGAGGGCCACACCTCAGGCCGCGGTTGCGTAACTGTGGAGTCCCGAGATAAACAGATTGACTCCCAGATACGTGATCAGCACCATGATCAGTCCTATGACGGCGATGACCGCCGAATGGCGTCCGCGCCAGCCCATGGTAAGCCTGGTGTGCAGATAGCCGCCGTAATACAGCCAGGTAATCAGGGACCAGGTCTCCTTGGGATCCCAGCCCCACCAGCGGCCCCAGGCCTGGTCGGCCCAGATGGCGCCGGTAATAATACCGATAGTCAGCAGCGGAAAGCCGAAAGCTATGCCCCGGTAGCTGACTTCGTCCAGGACATCCAGGGACGGCAAGCGGTTGGTAAAGCCGGGCTTGGATGCGCCCTTGCCCGATACGAAACCAAGGCCCAGCCCGAGTAGCAGACCCGCCAGGCCGCCGCCGACTATTTTCAGGTAATCGCTGGTGGCATATTCATTGCCCACCTTCTGGCTGATCGGATCCATCACTTTCGCCGGATCGGCTAATTCGGATCCCGCCCACAGACCGAGCACCAGCCCCAGAACCGCCAGCAACAGGACAAACGTATAAAGAACGTTCCTGTAATTCTTCTTCAGCAGGTATTCCTGGACTATATAAAAGAAACCGGCGCCGAAGGACAGGGCGAACAGACCGTAGGAAAGCATGGCGATGGTCACGTGAATCCAGAGCCAGTAGCTCTGCAGCGCCGGCGCCAGCGCCTCCGGCCCCTTGTAAAAGACCAGGGCGACACTGGTAACCAGGAAGGCTGTTGGCACCACCAGGGCGCCGGCCGCCTGCACCGGATAAAAACGCTGGGCGATCAGGAAGAAGAGGATGATGCCCCAGCCGAACAGGGAAAGTGACTCGTAAAGGTCGGACATGGGCGCGTGCCCCGAGGAGTACCAGCGCAATCCCATCGCCAGGGTATGGGCGAGGATTGCCATGATCAGCAGCATGGTGGCAAGCCCCACCGCCTTCTCGCTTCGCGTGATCAAATACCAGATGTAGATACCACCCGAGACAAGATAGGTGATTACCGCGGCAATAAATAAAATCTGTTCAAGTTGTACAATATCCATCTACCTGGCCTCCTGTTTTCCCAATGTCAGTCGAATCTCCGAAACCGTACGGTCGAACTCTCTCTGAAATGAAACCCTGGAGCGGTTGCTCCGGCCGCCGATCAGCAGCTCTCCCGCTTCACCGGTTTTAAACCAGATACGGCGGTGCGGGAAGTAAAGCGCGCAGATCCCGATCATCATTAAACCGAAACCTACATAGATGAGCGACTTGCCCGGCTTGTATGTCACCTGCAGCACGGTGATATAGCCAAACACTTCATCCCTGAAATAGCTGTTCTGGTGGAAATTGATCTTGGATGAAGTTATCAGCGTCAGCAGCCAATTGGAAGAGGAGAAGCGCAGGGGGTCGTTGACGGTGATGGTCTTGCTGACCAGCGATTCGCCATTCTGCGTCAGTTCCAGATCGCTGGAATAGAGCGAGGTGCGATAGCCGGTGATGCGCTCGCCCTCCTTGACCGGAGTCGAGTCTATCTTGAAAGCATGATTGGTAACGCGCAGGTCGGCATATTGTGATGGTACGGACTTGCCGCCGGGAATCCTCAAATTCTCCTTACTAAAAGAGATAGTCTTTCCATCAGGAATCTGAAGCGTCCCCTCAAAACCGAGCATCGCTGTAATGATGGCGCCGATGGCGATCAGCAAAAAACTCAGGTGGAAAGCGATGGATGCCAGGCCGCTCCAGCGGCCCTTCTCTGCCAGAACCGATCCCGTCGCGCCGGAATGAATATGGAAATGGTGGCCGGCAAGGATCTTCCTGGTGACTTCCATGCCCTCCTCACCAACGCCATCGAAGACGGCGTTATTGGGGCATTTGCGGACGAAAATATCCTTGACGTCAGTGCGGGGCCGGAGCGCCCGGCGGAAGGTCGTGGGCAGGCGATCGAAAAGGCAGAAGGAAATATTGAATCCCAGCAGGTAAAGCAGCGCCAGAAACCAGCGTGAATAATACATATCGAACAGGCCGACGTGCGTATAGAAACTGTAAAGCGGGTTCTGGGGCCAGTCCGTATCCAGTACGGTTTCGCCCTGGGGAATCAGGGTTCCGAGAATCGCGAAGATCAGGATGACGAAAAGCATCGTCAGCGCCAGCTTCATCGAGAGCAGCACACGCTTGACCCGTCCGCCGAAAGCACCGTAGAAAGCGAGGATGACCGCGATATCCAGAAACGCCAGCAGCCATCTCAGGTCGGGAGCAGTAGCGCTGCGATAGTATGCGATCGACAGGACGATGTTGAGTATCAACATCGTCACCGCCGTGATCAACAGGATGAGAAAGTCGGAAGTGCTCTTCCCGAAGATGGTATTTTCTGTTTTTGTTTTTTCGCTTATTGCTGCTGCTTTATCAGTGCTCAACCTGGCCCCCGTGGTAGCAAGCTTGAATGGATACTTTCCGGCTTGCTGACCCTGGCCTTCCCGATTTACCGCCCGCCGGCCGTCGTGGTCGTGCTGGTTGTACCGGTCGTGCCGGTAGTTGTGCCAGCAGACCCGGCCGATCCTTCAAATTTATGCAATGACTTCTTGAACTTCTCCACATCAGCCGTGTCCGGTAACGGCATATCACCTGACAGCTGCCAGACCTGTACGCGATCATTTTCGCTGTCGGCTATGATGTATAGTATAGCTTTTTAGAAGCGCTGAAAGAATCCACCTCAGGCCCACTCTGAGAAGAGCCTTCCCCCGGATTTCCGGGCCAATGTAAATCCATGCCATAAAAACATCCGTGACAATGCCGGTCAACGCGCGACCGTTGTCTGAGGCGGCACAAATAATTATGAAGCAATTTGACCGGTATATCCAGCACTTTGCTGGCAACTACTGACTCGGCTGTCTCTCGGGCGCCGTAGTAGTGGTGGCGCTGGGAGAGAGCATCAGCTTGATTTTTTTCAGCGGGCTCCCTCTTCCACTAACGCCAACGCATACTTTTAATGTTCGCTGGTCGGTGAATCCAGAGCCGCGCCTGTAGTGCCATCGATGTAATAGCCCGTGTCATCGAACTTCGCCCGGACCTCGGCAATCGGCAAAGTGAAGTCCTGCAAATAGACGTTGATGTTCTGGTAATCCCTTAACGAATCAGGGGTTAGCTGCCCAGATAGAGTATGTCGGGATAGGGTCGCCAGCTTTTCATCTCCACCATGTCGGCTTTAAAGCCAGCCGCCTCCAACGAGTCGATGGCCTCCTCCCGGTTCATGAAAGTCAGTCGTCCGCGACGGCCATGGGTTATCCCGGCGGAAGTCGTAATAAACTCCTCCAGATAAGTCCAGGCATACTTCCAGCGGGGGCGCCGCTCCTGCGCCTTCCAGACCAGCAGGCCGCCCGGCTTGAGCTTGCGCCGGCAGTCGGCAAGCAGGCGCTGCTGCTCATCGCGTGGCAAGAGGTAGAGGAAATCGACTATGGTGATGGCATCGCACTCGGGAATGTCGGTGTCGGCGATGTCCGCTCTGATGAAATGGATGTTGGCGCGGCCAGCCGCGGTCTTGCGGGCCAAATCGATCTTCTCCGGCGAAAAATCGATGCCGATCACCTGGCGGCCCGCTGACCGCAGGGCCAGCAGGTTGGGGAATAACCCGTGGCCGCAACCCAGGTCGACGATAGTGCCGGTGGCCGGGACCTGCTTTTCAATAAACTCGAGATCGCTCATCAGCACCCGTCCCTTGAGGAACAGCCTGGTAAGCGGCGAGGCGGTTTCATACAGCCGCAGTACATCATTCATCCTCAAGAAAAACCTTCCTTGTATCCCAGTCGACCCTTACCGATCTCTTGCCGGCGGGGTCCAGGTAGATAAGTTTCTGATCGTGGGACAGTGGCACGGTGCGTGCCCTCTGGCCATCCGCCGGGGACAGATACTCTTCGAAGATGATCACCTGGTCGACTCCCCGGGGCAACTCGATCGACGGGTCCTGCTCCACCGATGGATCAAAACACCAATGCCGGTATCCGGGCAGATAATACGAGGCCTGCTGGTAATCAAATACGGAGATGATGAAGGTGGAATCCGGCTTGAATCTTACCTTGATCGTATCGATCTTCGAGCGCAGGATGCCGTCCCTGGCCGCCAGCCGGTTTGCCGAAAGTGGCGGACTCAGAATCAGGAACAGAAACATATTGACGGCGACCATGGCCATTGCAAGACCCAAGACTATCCATTGTGCCAGGCGCGTTGCGTTTGCCGCCGGCACGGCGGCATCGCTCTTCCCCGCCTTCCTTTCGGCCAGCCAGCCGGCGAATATTTGCAGACCCCGGACACCGAGGAGCAGCGCCGCCGGCAGAAACGAGAATACATACCCGAATTCACCGATGTGGATAAAAATATAAAAGAGCAGGCTGGGCGCCATCCAGACGGCCAGAAACAGGAGACGCCGGTCCCATAGCCTGCCGCGCGTCCGCGGCAGTAAAACCATCAGCAGAAATACCGGGACCAGCGCCAGGGCAGCGGACAGGCCATAGAGGAGAAAGCGCAGCAGGGTAAAGGTGTTGGTAGCCAGCGCCGCGACGCCGATGCCGAATACCGAGAAGTAGGTCATCAGGTAATCGCTCTGCAGCGAGGAGGCTTCCCGGTAAGGGCCGAAACCTCCCGACAGCAGGGCTGAGGGTATGTACCAGGCCGCTATGCCGAGCATTAGCAGGCCGGCCGCGCCGGCCAGGCGCCAGCGGCCCTTGTTCCAGATGCCCAGCGCCAAAAGCGGCAGCAGGAAAGGCAGCAGATCCTGGCGAAAACCCGACGCCAGGGCCAGTGCCAGCGATGCCGGCAGCACCCAGCTCCCGCGGCCCTCCCAGGCGAGATAGATCATTCCGGCAACGATGGTGCTGAGAAAACCAAGCAGGGTATAGGGCAGCGCCACTTCGCTCAGCGACCAGAAGCTGAGACTGGTCGCCAGCAGGAGCGCCGCCGCCAGGCCGGTGTCCCGGCCGAGGATGATCCGCCCCAGCCAGTAGAGAGCCGCGACCGCGGCCGCAGCAAAGAAGATGCTGATCCAGACCATGGCGGCGTTGGGATCGCCAAACAGACGGTTAACCAGCCAGACAAGACCCACATAGAAAATGTGGCCCGGCGGCTGAGGCTGGTGGGCGGTGACGTCAAAGTGCTCGATTGCCCGGGTGTAGAGCACCGAATCCCAGGCATACAGCAGGGTGGTGCGGAAGGGTATCCTGATCAGGAAAGCCGCGAGAAAAAGGGCGGCCGCGATCAGCCAGTCCCGGCCTTCCCAGCGGTTGCCGCGACGGCGGAAGTCATCTGCTGTCATCGATCCCCCATCGCCACGATCAAGTTCGTCCGGCTTGCCGCAACAGCCATCACGGTTGGACCGGGTTATGGCAGGATGTGCACTTATCCTTTTTTGGATGGTTTGTGCGGGGAGCGCCCTGGGACCCGTCTTCATGGCAGCTGACACAGTTTTCGTAGACGCCCGACGCGGAGTGGGGAGCGGGCGGCGGCGAGGAGCCCGTGAGAGCGCAGCCCCAGAGGCCCAGGGATAAAATAACGGCCGTAATTACGGCTGCCGCTGATTTCAAGATGTACACCACCCTCCGCCCCGAAAGAAGCAGATGCAGCCATGCTTCCCCATTTAGATGCCCGAAACTGCCTTAGTCCTGCTCAGCAAAATATTTCATGCTGATTTTCTTGAACTCCCGGCTGCTGAAAAGTAGCTCGTATTCGTCGATTCCCACTTTTTCGGCCAGCGCCGCCGCTACCTCGTTGCACCCCTCGGGCGTAGCGGCGTGGATCATGGCGAACAGGTTGTAGCTCCAGCCCTCCGCCCGGGGACGCTGGTAACAGTGGCTGACCTCGCTGGCTTCAGCCAGGATGCGGCCCACTTCCTCGGCCCGTTCATCGGGAACATCCCAGGCGGTCATGGAGTTGGCCTTGTAGCCGAGGCGCTGGTGGCGAACCATGGCCCCGAAACGCCGGATGGTGCCATCGGCGAGCCACTCCCTGACCTTTTCCAGAACTTCGTCTTCTGTCAGGCCCACGGCAGCGGCGATATCGGCGAACGGCGATGCCGTCACCGGGATGTCGTCCTGCAGCAGCCGGACCAGCTCGCGCTCTTTTGGTGAAAATATCCTATCCATCGATGACCGGCAGGTCGACCTGGATCTTGAACAGCCGTTCGGCGGGCAGGTTAATGATCGGACCGATGCCGGCCCGCTTCTCCATCTCGCTGAGTATCTCGCGGATACGGTCGCGGTTGGGGGCTATGCAGGTGAACCAGACGTTGTAATGATGATTGCGTTCGTAGTTGTGGGTGACATTCAGGTACGAGTTGATAACCTCCACGGCCTGATCGAGCTTTTCCTCCGGCACGTGGACCGCGCACAGGGTGCTCGCGTAGCCGATCTTGCGGGAATCGAACGAGGCGCCCATGCGACGTATCTCGCCGGACTCCTTGATGCCCTTGATGCGCTCGATGACCTCATCCTCGCCAATACCGATCTTCTCCCCGATGTCGGCGTAGGGACGGGCACTGACCGGAAAACCGGCCTGTATGAGCGTCACAATTTTTTTATCAGTATCATCCATAAATTAACCGTACCCGGACCGGCAGCCTATTTCTTTTTTGCTTTCGGTTCGTACACACAATACGGCTCTTCCGCCAGATAGTCGCCGGTCAGCTCGAAGGCCCTGGCCCGGCAGCCGCCGCAGAAACGGCGGTATTCGCAGTAGCCACAGCGTCCATGATAACCGTCCAGGTCGCGCATCTGTTTGAACACCGGCGAACCGCTCCAGACCTCGCCGAAACTCTGTTCGTTGAGGTCGCCGCATTTTACATCAAGGAAGCCGCAAATCTGAACCTCTCCCTTGTAAGAGATAAAACAGAAGCCCTGGCCGCCGAGGCAGCCCTTGGCGCGGGCGTCCATGCCGAACTCTTCCGGCGTGACCTTAAGGCCGTCTTCGTGGGCCCGTTGTCTGAGGATGCGATAGTAATGCGGCGCACAGGTGGGCTTGAAATGCAGCGGCACGACATCACGCTGGTCATAGACCCAGTTGAGCGTCTCCTCGTACTGCTCGGGAGAGAGTTCCTGGGCCGCCAGCTCCTTGCCGCGCCCGGTGGGAACCAGCAGGAAGGGATGGAAGGCCACCGCGCCCAGATCGATGGCGAGCTGGAGGATGTCCGGCAGCTCCGCCAGGTTGACCTTGGTCACGGTCGTGTTGATCTGAAACTCGAGCCCGGCCTTTTTCGCGTTCTCGATGCCCTTGATAGCTTCATCGAAGGCGCCGGGAACGCGGCGGAAATCGTCGTGAGTTTCGGCGGTGGCGCCGTCGATGCTGATGCTGATGCGCTCGATGCCGGCGTCCCTGAGCTTGCCGGCATTCTCCTCGTTGAGGAGAGTGCCACAAGGGGACATGACCATCTTCAGCCCCTTATCGGTGCCGTAGCGGGCGATCTCATAGATGTTCTCGCGGAGCATCGGATCGCCGCCGGTAAGGATGACGATGGGGCTGCCCGTAGCGGCGATCTCATCGATCACCTGGAAACATTTCTCGGTGGAAAGCTCGCCGGGGTACGGCCCCTTGTTGGCGGCGGCGCGGCAGTGGCGGCAGGAAAGGCCGCAGCGGCGGGTGACTTCCCAGGCTACCAGCCGTGGCGAGGCCGGGTCTCCGGGTTTGCCGCCCGGATGCCCCATCGGAGGCCCGCCCTGGTGTCCGTGCTCAGCCAATCTCCTCGTCGGTGAGGTAGCAGGCGGGATCGGGGGCCCAGGGGTCGCCATGGACCAGGTCGGCGCGGACGCGCAGGGCGCCGCCGCAGGCATCGAAATACTTGCAGGTGGCGCAACGGCCGTGGATGTGGCTGCGGCGGTCCTTCAGGCCCGCCATCAGCGGGTCGGAGGTGTCCATCCAGATCTCGCTGAACGGGCGCTCGCGCACGTTGCCGAAACTGTAGTGCATCCAGAACTGGTCCGCATGGACATTGCCCTGGAAATCTATGTCGCCGAAACCGACACCCGAGCTGTAAAGGCCGCCGCCGTTCCATTTAAGCAGCTTCATGACCTCAGCCGCACGCTCGGGGGATTCCTCGAGCAGCTTCATATACAGGTAAATGCCGTCCACGTGGTTATCCACCGTCAGGATATCCTTCTCCAGTCCGCGATCGTGCAAATCCTTCGTACGCTGGAGGATAATATCCAGCGCGTCGCGGCTTTCCTCGTGGGTAAGATCATCGCTCTCCTTGCCCCGGCCGGAATAGACCAGGTGGTAGAAGCAGGCGCGGTCGATCCTTTCCGCCTCGATGAAATCGAAGATCCGGTGCAGGTCCTTATAGTTGTGGCGCGTGAGAGTCAGACGAAGTCCCACCCGCTGCTCCACCGCCTTGCAGTTGCGGAAGCCCTCCATCGCCTTGTCGAAGGCGCCCTTCTTGCCGCGGAAGGCATCGTTGATGTCATCGATTCCGTCGAGGCTGATGCCCACATAGGTGAAGCCCAGGTCCTTGATGCGCTGCGCCACCTCGCGGGTGATCAGCGTGCCGTTGGTGGAGAGCGTCGGACGGATGCCAAGCTTTACGGCGTGCCCGACCAGCTCGAAGAGATCCTTGCGCATCAGTGGTTCACCGCCGGAGAAAAGCAGGGCGGGAATCTGGAAGCCGGCCAGGTCGTCGATCAGCGCCTTGCCTTCTTCAGTCGAGAGCTCGCCCTCGTACTTCTTCGACTCGGAGTCCGTGTAGCAGTGCACGCACCTGAGGTTGCAGGTGCGGCTGATGTTCCAGGCGACCACCGGACGGCGTTCGGCCGCCGTTTTGGGTTCACGCGGAATGCGAGGGGCGCCGGACATCTCCGGCTTGCCCTTGTGGCTGTGGCCATAGCGCAGGGAGTCGGCGGGGGTGTCGCGGTCGCAATATAGGCGGGTGATATCGATCATAATCTTTTCCTCAAATCTTTAGCCGCGGGACATATCAGGCCTGTTCCTTCAGGCGCCTGCCCCGCCGATGAGCGCCCGGACCAGTCCCGGTATGGTGTACTCGTCCGCCACCAGGTCGACCCGGAGGCCCAGCTCCCGGGCGGTTTCAGCTGTCACGGGGCCGATGCAGGCGATGGTCACGTTCGCGGGGAGATCCTGGAAGTCGAATCCTTCGAGGAGCTTCACAAAATTCTTTACCGTGGACGAGCTCGTAAAAGTAATGATATCAATTTCGCCGGCGGAGAGCATATCCTTCATCTCGCCGGAACCGCTGTCGTCGAGCATGGTTTCGTAAGCGGGGACGACCTCGACCCGGGCTCCCGCTTCGGCAAGTTTCTCGGGGAGAACCTCGCGGGCTTCTTTCGCCCGGGGAATGAGCACGCTGCCGTCGGCCGCCCCACGTTCCAGCAACCCTTCGAGGACCGCTTCGGCGCGGTACTCCGCCGGGACAAAATCGAGCCTGAGGCCGCGTGTCTCCAACGCCGCCGCCGTTGCCGGCCCGATGGCGCCCAGCTTTGCTCCCCTGAGGTCGCGAACGTCACCCTCACGGTTGAGCCTGGCAAAGAACTGCTCGACACCATTGACGCTGGTGAAGACGATCCAGTCGTAAGCGGGCCCAGCGGCGGTATCGCCACCTGTATCGCTGCCGGCGCGCAGTTTTGCAATCGCCGCGTCCAGGGCCGCGTAGCCGTCAGCAGGCGGGTTCACCTTGATAGTGGGGAACTCGACCGGCACCGCCCCCGTATCCGCCAGGGCCGTCACCAGGTCACTGGCCTGGCTGCGTGACCGGGTGACCACGACACGCTTGCCGAACAGCGGCCGGTCTTCGAACCAGCGCAGCTTTTCCCGCAGGGACACGACCTCGCCGACGATGGTGATCGCCGGCGCCTTGAAACCGCGCTCTTTGACCAGTTCAACGATATTTGTTAAAGTGCCGGTGAGCGTCTCCTGCCGCGGGGTCGTGCCCCAGCGGATGAGCGCCACCGGCGTCTCGGGATCGCGGCCGTTGGCGGTCAGATTACTGACGATGTAGGGCAGGTTCTTGACGCCCATGAGAAAAACCAGCGTGCCGATGCCGGTCGAAATCTTGTCCCACTTGATAGTTGACTCTTCCTTGGTGGGATCCTCGTGGCCGGTGATAAATGCCACGTCGGTTGTCAGCCCCCGGTGTGTCACCGGGATGCCGGCGTAAGCGGGTACGGCGTAGGCAGAAGAAATGCCCGGAACGACCTCGAAGGGGACTCCCGCCTCGTGCAGGGCCAGCGCCTCTTCCCCGCCGCGGCCGAAGATGAAGGAGTCGCCGCCCTTGAGCCGGGTGACAACGTGCCCCGCCAGGCCCTTGTCCACCAGCAGCTGGCAGATATCTTCCTGCTGCATTGTGTGGTCGCCGCCCTTCTTGCCCACGTAGATAAGCTCGGCGTCCGGCGCGGCGTAACCGAGCAGCGGCTTGCCGGCCAGATAATCGTAGACGATGACGTCGGCGCGGCGCATGCACTCAACGCCCTTCAGCGTAAACAGGCCGGGGTCGCCCGGACCGGCGCCGACCAGATAAACCTTACCCGTTTGCTTGCTCATGCTGGATCCTTCGCTTCGCTCAGGACGACACGCCCGAGAATGACACGCCCGAAGATGACATCCACATTCCTACTGGTTGGGACTGCCCTCGGGACAGAGTCCTAGTATCTCATCCGGCTTCTCGAAAAAAAAGTCGGGTTCAAGTTCTTTCAGGCGCACCGGGGTGAACATGCCCCAGCCAACGGCGGCGGTCGCCATGCCGGCGGCGTGTCCCGCCTGCATGTCGAAAGGGCTGTCACCGATATAGACCGACTCATCCGGCAACACGTCCAGGCGCCGCATCGCCAGTTGCAACGGCTGTGGATGTGGCTTGTGATTATCGGTGTCGTCGGTGGTAATCACCGTGCCGAAATAATGTTTGATCGGGATGCTGTGAAAGGCCATGTCCACCGAATGGCGGCTCTTGGAGGTCACGACCGCCAGCTTTGCCCCGCGGGCCCTGAGCTGCTCGAGCAGTTCATTGATGCCGGGGTAGGTTCGGATGTACTCGTCGTGTTTGGCATGGTTGAACTCCCGGTAACTGTCATATAATTCCCGCGCCTTCTCGCCGCCGAGAAGTTCCATCTGCTTCATCAACGGCTGCCCGACATTGGCCATCAACACCTCGTCCGGCCTGAGCTCTCCCAAGACCTCGAGGGCGGCGTGGCGAAACGAGACGGTGATCAGTTCGGTGGTGTCGATCAGCGTCCCGTCCAGGTCAAACAGAAAACCTCGATAACATTTTTTTACCAGATCCATGAGCTTGCCTCAGTCTGCCTCGTGGCCGTTGTCCAGCAGGGCGTCCAGTCCCAGGTTGCGGATCAGTTCCATCCCCGCCAGGTTGGTCAGGGCGAAATGGATCGGCGTCACCGAGATCATGTCTTCGGACAGGGCGTGGAAGTCGGTGCCCTCCTCTTCGTGATAGGAAGGGTCGTCGCCGTAAATCTTGTAGCGCTTGCCGCCATTGACGCCGGGGTCTTGCTCCACCAGCTGGTCGCGATAGATACGTTTTCCCAGCCTGGTCACCGCGGCGCCCCTGATCCGGTCCGCGGTCAGATTGGGCGAGTTGATATTGAGCAGGACCGGTCCGGGCAGACCGTTGTCGAGGATCTTCTTCGCCAGCTTCGCTGTAAAAGTTGCAACGGTATCGAAGTAAAAGGTGCCCTCGTTGCCTATGGCTTTCCAGCCGCCGGGCCGCTCGATGGAGACGGCGATGGCGGGAGTTCCCAGCATGATGCCCTCGAAGGCGGCCGCCACGGTGCCAGAATAGGTGATGTCGTCGCCCAGGTTGGGCCCGAGGTTGATGCCGGACACTACGATGTCGGGCTGCCATTCGAGAAAACCCAGAGACGCCAGCCTGACGCAGTCCACCGGCGTGCCGTCCACCGAATAACCCATACTGCCATCAGGAAAGGACACTTCCTGAACGTCGAGGGATTCACCGATGGTGATACCCCTGCCGATGGCACTGCGGTTCTTGTCAGGGGCGATGACAGCCACCTGGCTGGTGCGCTCCAGGGCCTGCTTGAGCGCGTACAGGCCGGGCGAAAAAATCCCGTCATCATTGGTAACCAGAATCTTCAAGACGCCGGCTCAGTTCTCCTTGCTGCCGGTGGCCGCTTTCTTCTGGGACTGATTGTCATTCTTCTCTTTAGATTGGTCGCCGGACTTTTTTTCCGTCCTTGCCGGAGCCTTGCTGCCCTTCTTGCCGTAATCGGTCGAATAGAAGCCGCTACCCTTGAAATGGATGGCTACCGGATGGAAGACCCGGGTGACCCGTTCATTACATTTCTCGCAGCGACCGGTCGGCCGGTCGGCGATTTTCTGCAGCTTTTCAAACTGGTGCCCGCACTTGAGACACCGGTATTCATAAATTGGCAACTGGAATCATTCCTCCCTCGGCACCAAAAAGGTGCAAATCGACTTAATAGTATAGCAAAAGGGCGGTTCCGCGGCCCCGTTTCCCGCCTGGCGGTGGCAAAAACCGGTGTTTTCTAGTAAGATTCTCACCGGAAACCTATGGAATCCGACTGAATCTGACCATTCGTACCGTTACGCGCTCAGGCGGCGGGGGTACTATTTAGTAATATGAAAATCGCTCTGGTATCTGAGTATTATTATCCGCTGCTCGGTGGCATCACCGAGCATGTGCACAACCTCGCGGGAGCCCTTGGCAAAAAGGGCCACGACGTGACGGTCATCACTCACAACCTCAAGCCGCGCAAGCACCATCATTACCCGGACGAACCCCTCACCTTCAACGTGAAACGGTTCGGCAAAGGCATCCCCATTTACTCCAACGGCTCCTTTGCCCGGGTAACCCTGGGCCGCAGCCTCGGTGACAGCCTGCAGAAGTTCTTCGAGCGGGAGATGTTCGACGTCATCCACGCGCATTCGCCTTTGACGCCGATCCTACCGCTGGTGGCCATCCGCCGTTCCAACGCGCCGGTAACTGTCGGTACTTTTCACACCTATTTCGACCGCAGCCGCGGTTACAGCATGCTGAAGAAGAAAGCCATGGAGCACATGGACATGATGGACGGCAGAATCGTGGTGTCCGATGCCTGCACCGAGGCGCTTTCGCGTTACTTCGACGCCGAGTACCGGGTCATCCCCAACGGCGTCGACACCGATTATTTCCGGCCGGACTCGCCGGTGCTGCCCGAGTTCGACGACGGCAAGCTGAACATCCTCTTCGTCGGACGCTTCGACCCGCGCAACGGGCTCAAGACCATGCTCGAAGCGTTCCGGCTGGTCAGGCAGCAGTTTAACAACTGCCGGCTGATCGTCGTCGGCGGCGGCCCATTGCGGCCGTACTATCGCAACGTGATGGACAAGAAGCTCGCCAGAGACATCCACTTCGCCGGGTTGATCAACGGCGCCCGCCCCAATTATTACGCCTCGGCGGATATTTACTGTACCCCCTGCACCAAGGCGTCTTTCGGCGTGGTACTGCTGGAAGCGATGGCGTCGGCGACACCGATTGTCGCTTCAGACATCAACGGCTACCGCCTGGTGATGGAAGATAACCGGCAGGGCATCCTGGTGCCGGAAACCGAGGCCGCGGGATTTGCCGAGGCTCTTCTCCGGCTGCTCAAGGATCCCGAGCTGCGCCGGCGAATGGGCGATGAAGGCCGCCGGACGGCGATCGATTCCTTTTCCTGGGACCTGGTGGCGACCCGGGTTGAACAGTACTACCTGGAGCTACTCGGACGTAACCTCAGCGTTTTCAAGGAAGAACCGGTGGCGGAGAAAGTCTACGCGCTGAATGAATAAGCGCGGGGCCCTGTCAGTCCTGGGCTTCCTGGCCGGCAGCTTCTTCCTCTTTGTGGCTGCTGTTTCCCACTGGCTCTTTCATCATCGCGGACACAGGCGGCTCGCCAAAACGCTGCTGGCGGCCGGCGGCGGCGCTGATGGGCTTTTCCTCTATTCATTCCTCGTGCCCAACTTCCCCTTGACCGGCAGGGTCTTCTATAGCGGCCGCACCGACGGCAACCGCCTGGCCCTCTCCTTCGACGACGGCCCGCGGCCGCCTTTCACCGGACAGATACTGGACGTCCTGAAAAAAGAGGGCGTGACCGCGACTTTTTTCGTGTTGGGTGAGAACGCCCGGCGCTTCCCGGATCTGGTCAAGCGCATCGAGGTGGAAGGCCACCGTATCGCCAACCACGGTGACAACCACAGCATCATGATGTTCGCCGGCGGCAGCGAAGCGCTGGCGCAGCTGGATACCGCCGACCAGGCCTTCCGCGGCGCCGGTGTCACCGATCCGGCACCGCTCTTCCGGGCGCCCCATGGCTGGCTGAGCCCGGCCGCCCATCGCGCCATCAGCCGCCGCGGCTACCGTGTGACCGGCTGGTCCAAGGGTGTTTGGGATACGGCCTCACCCGGCGTGGAAGCAATCGTCTCCCGCACTGACGAGCTCATGCGTCCCGGCCGCATCCTGCTGCTCCACGACGGCTGGCGCGGACCTGGCGAAGAAGACCGCTCGCAGACAGTCGCGGCCCTTTCTGAAATAATCAGGAACGCCAGGGCGCGTGGGCTCGAGTTCGTCACCGTGGAGCAGATGATGGAGGAGGAAGCAGCATTTTGAATTCAGAAAATTCCGCCGCGCAAAAAGAGCCGGTCTTGAAACAGGTTTTGCGGGCGATGCGTCGTTACGGACTGCAACTGGTAACGCTGGCCATCGTTATCTATGCCATGGCCTTCCACGTGGAATACGACGAACTGGTCAGCGCTTTCGCCAATGTCGCCTGGACCTACGTCCTGCTGGCGCTCCTGGCCAATCTCGCCTCGATCATGCTGAAGGTGGCCAGCTGGAAGTTTATCTACGACTACACTTTCGAAAGCGTCCGGGGGCGCTGGCGCGACCTGACCTCCGGGCTGATGATCGGCTTCCTGGTAAATCTGGTCATCCCGGCTCGGGTCGGCGAGCTGGCCCGTGCTTTTGTCGTCAGCCGCCGGCAGGGTTTGCGGGGCCAGCCGGTCTCCAGGTCCACCGTTTTCGGCACGATCGTGCTGGAACGGGTGTTCGACGGCGTCGCCATGGCGATGATCGTCATCTATGGCGTCGTCCACATGGATCTGCCGGGCTGGGCGGACAAGGGCGCCATCGTCCTTTTGACCATCAGCTTTTTCTTTGCATTGGTGATGGTCGTGCTGGAGGCCAAACGGGAGAAGCTGCAGAAAGGCGCCGAGCAGGCACGCGCCAGCCTCGAGGAGGAGCACCATCCCTGGTGGCGGCGGATGAGCTTCAAGCTGTTTGGCGTGATTGCCCGCTTCAGCGAGGGGCAGAAGGTGCTTCGCAACCCGGGCCGCGTCGCGGCTATCTGTTGCACCACGGTGGCATCGTGGATGTCTCAGCTGGCCGCCGTCTATTTTTCACTCTACGCCTTCCACCTGGGCTACATCGGCATGCTGGGGGCGCTGCTGCTGCTGATCCTGATCAACGTCGCCGGAGCCCTGCCGGCCACGCCGGGCAATGTGGGAGTCTTCCAGCTGGCGACTGTCATACCGCTGACCGCGACATACGGCATCCCCACGACTATGGCCATCGCCTTTTCGGTGGGGCTGCAGATGATTGAGGGTTCCATCGGTCTCGGCGTGGGCAGCGCCTGCCTGCTCCGTGAAGGCCTCAAGTTCGATCAGGTCAGGACCGGCGCCCGGGAGCTGGAGGATGAAGTCGAGGAGGAAGTCGAGGATGATCCCGGGGAAGCCGCCGGCAAGGACCACGGCAGCGAGGGCACCGACTGATGCCCCGCTATCGCGACCTTTGCTATAAAACCGGAAATGCCTTAGTATCATTGACGTTATTTTATCGGGTATTTCGGTTTAAACACTCACTTTTTATGGGATGCTTCCAGGCAGGACCGAACTGGCAGACTGCCTCAAACAGAGGATGGAACCGACGTCCCTTTTCTCCAAACCAACCGGAGCCATGCGCGTAGGTATTCCCAGATCGCTTCTCTACTATAAATATCTTCCTTTCTGGAAGACTTTTCTGGCAGAACTAGGCCTGGAAGTCGAGACCTCGCCGCTCACCAACAAGCAGATCCTTTCCTGGGGAGTTGAGGTCGCGGAGAACGAGCTTTGCGTCCCGGTAAAAGCCTTTTACGGCCACTGCATGGCGCTCCGGGGCAAGGTAGACGCCCTGTTCGTGCCGCGGGTGGTCAGCGTCGAGGAGCGGGAATACACCTGCCCCAAGTTCCTGGGGTTGCCGGACATGGTCGCCGCCGTGGCCGAACAGCTGGAGCTGCCGCCGTTACTCACTCCCAAGCTCAACCAGCGCGAAAAGCCCAGTGAGTTCAAGTGGCAGCTGATCAATTTCGCCCGCGAGGAATTCGGCGTCGGGACCATGGACGCCGTCGCAGCGCTGGAAACCGCCCGGCTGGCTCAACGCCGCTACCAGGAAAGCCTGGTCAACGGCCATAAGCCCCTGGACATGCTGCCGGCCAGCCGCCTCAACCGGACTCGCTGGAAGGCGCCGAAGGGCAAGCGTAAACGCATCGGGCTCCTCGGCCATCCCTATAACATTTACGACGGCTACATCACTCAGAACCTGGTCGCCCGGCTCGAGGAGATGGGGGCCGAGCTGGTGGTCCCGGAGATGACTGACCACCATGTGCTGATGCAGGCCGCCACTGACGTCCCCAAGCAGCTTTACTGGAGCTACGAAAAAGAGATCATGGGAGCCATCAACCACTGGACCGAGAATGATATGGTCGACGGCGTCATCTACGTGCTCGCTTTCGCCTGCGGCCCGGATTCCCTGGTTCAGGTGCTGATAGAGCACCGGGCGCGCATACACAAAGTGCCGCTGATGTCGTTGACCATTGATGAACACAGTGGCGAGGCCGGCCTGGTCACTCGCATCGAGGCTTTCACGGACATGCTCATGCGAAAGAAGAAAACGGTCGGGGCGGTGGCCTGATGAAGGTCAGCTGCCCGCACATGGGCCACCTGCACTGGATGCTCGACGACCTCTTCGAGCGGCTGGGTGTCGATTATGTAAAACCGCCGCCTTCAACGACCAAAACGTTGACCATCGGCGCCAAGCACAGCCCCGAGTTCGCCTGTCTGCCGCTGAAGATCAACGTGGGTAATTTTATCGAGGCGCTGGAACTCGGAGCCGACACGCTGATAATGGCCGGCGGGCATGGCCCCTGCCGTTTCGGCTATTACGGCATCGTCGAGGAGCGCATCTTGCGCGACCTTGGCTACGACTTCAAGTTCATCATGCTGGAACCTTTCGATGACGGCAAGTGGGCTTTTTACAAAACTTTCGAATCGTTGTCGCCGGGTTTAAGCATCCGGAAACTCTGGAAGACCCTCAAAGCCTCCTTCTCCAAGGGGCGTGCCTTTGATGAAATTTATAAACGCTCGCTGCAGGTCCGCGCCTATGAGGTCAACCGTGGCGACACCACCCGGGCGCTGAAGGAGGCCGAGCAGGTGCTGGTCCTGGCCTACACCCCCGAAGAGATAGAGGAGGCCGCCCGGGAATCTCTGGCCATCATCGATGCCGTGGACCAGGACCTGGACCGCGAAGTGCTCAAGGTGGGCATCGTCGGCGAGTTTTTTCTGCTGCTCGAGCCGTTCAGCAATTTCGGCCTCGAAGAGATTCTGGGGCACATGGGCGTCTACATCGAACGCAGCGTCTGGGTAACCGACTGGATCGCCCCCAACCGGGACAACAAGATCTATGGCTTCCCCAAGCAACTGGTGGAAGAGAAGGCGGCGCCATACCTGAGCCATAATGTCGGTGGCGAGGGGCGTGAGACCATCGGCAGCATCGTGCTGATGGCCGAACGGGGCTTTGATGGCATAATCCAGCTGCTGCCCTTCGGCTGCATGCCGGAGAACATCGCCACCAGCATCATCCCCAAGGTACAGCGAAACCACGACATCCCCGTGCTGACGCTCGCCTTTGACGAACAGACCGGACGCGCCGGTCTGGTCACGCGGGTTGAAGCGTTCATGGATCTGCTGCTTGCCCGCCGCGGCAGCAAGCTGGCATTGGCAGGCGCGGCCACCGCAGCAGACGCAGCAACAAAACAGCCGAGCTTGAGCAAGCTTTAAAGCATGTCAAAAGGAGATACATTGGACGTACCGGCAAAGACAGGATACCTGGGCATCGACGTAGGTTCGGTGAGCACCAACCTCGTTATTCTCGATGAACACGCCAGCGTACTGGCGGCCATCTACCGCCGCACCCAGGGCCAGCCGATCAAGGCCGTGCAGGAGGGGCTCAAGGAGCTTGTCGCCCTGCTCGAGGACCAGGAAATCGAGGTCCGCGGCGTGGGCGCCACCGGCAGCGCCCGGCACCTGACCGGCATCATCGTCGGCGCCGATGTGGTCAAGAACGAGATCACCGCCCACGCGGTCGCCGCTTCACTGGTAGTCCCGGATGTCAACACCGTGCTGGAGATCGGCGGCCAGGACTCCAAGCTGATTATCCTCCGTGACGGCGTGGTCACCGACTTCGCCATGAACTCGGTCTGCGCCGCCGGCACCGGCTCTTTCCTCGACCACCAGTCGGCCCGGGTCGGCATCCCGATCGAGGATTTCGGCAGTTATGCGGTGCGCTCCGAAAGCCCGGCCCATATCGCCGGCCGTTGCTCGGTGTTCGCCGAATCGGACATGATTCACAAGCAGCAGGTGGGCGTCGCCGTCGAGGACATCATTTACGGGCTCTGCCACGCCCTGGTGCGCAACTACCTGAACAATCTCAGCAAGGGCAAGGAGCTGATTGCACCGGTGGTCTTCCAGGGAGGCGTGGCGGCCAACGCCGGCATGAAGCGCGCCTTCGAGGACGCTCTCGGCATGGAGATCGTCATCCCGACGCACCATGACGTGATGGGCGCCATCGGCAGCGCTATCCTCGCGATGGAAATGGAGCTGGAGCCTGGTGAGACCAGCTTCAAGGGCTTTGACGTCAGCGACCTTGTTTACGACACTTCGACCTTTAACTGCAACGGCTGCTCCAATATATGCGAGGTCGTAAAAATCAAGGTGGAGGGCAAGACCCTGGCCCGCTGGGGCGGACGCTGTGGCAAGTGGGAAAACGAAGATGCACCGGGAGGCAGAAAGCGGGAACGGGCTCCGGTGGGAGCCTGACCACCAGTCATTGGTCTGATCAAGCCTGATCCGCTCAAGGGCAAATAAACAGGGGAGACAGAGTGCCGGATCACTTAGATAATTTACATGAAGAATTCCGGGTGGATACCAGTGGCCGCCAGTACCAGGTGACCGTTTATACGGAAGGCCTGAAGATCATCGGCAGAGCCTCCTGGAGTGTCGACACCCGCTCCTCGTCACGGCGCGCCTCCGACTTCCTGCACTCACTGCCCCTGGATCGTATCACCCTTGCCAAGCCCCACGTCTACGATCGCTCCTCCGGTCTGATCATCGACGAGCCCGAATTCATCATCGTCAACATGCAGCGGATCAATGCGATTTATGCCGAGGAACAGGCGGAGCTGGAAAGTTAGCCGACGCGGCTAGGCGTTGCGCTGCCAGGCGCCAAAGGCGGCGGCCGCCATCCAGACGAAACCCCAGAAGCTATAGCCGGTCAGGGCGAACCTCAAGGCTAGCGGCGTTAAGTTGAAACCGGTGCGTACGCTCCAGATCCCGAAGACGACCCCCAGCACGCCGCAGACAGCCGCCCAGACCGCCAATCCGCTGCCATGATAGCGGCCACTCGCCCAGGAAACAGCTTCTCCGACGCCTGCACCAAGACCGAAAGCCACGAAGATGGCGAAGAAGCTGATCGTTGAGATCACCAGCCCGAAGACATAACCGCCGGCCGCCATGGTGCCCAGCCCGGCCAGCACCGTCAGCGCCAGCCGCTCCGGCTTGATCCTGACCATCGCCGATTTCGGCATGCGGGCGCAGTTGGCGCACTTGACGCCCACAGGCGTATATACCATGCAGTCCGGACAAATCGGGTCGCCACAGTTACTGCAGGAAACATTTGTTTCAACGGAAGGATGATTGACACAGTTCATTAAAGAATAATTCTAGCACAGCAACGGGCGGGGCGATTGCGCGCCATATCCATAAAACGCCGCGCAAAAGACCCGCCCGTTAAATCTGTTCCTACCACCTAAACTTCACCCGATTGCTGATTCCTACGTCACCCGATTGCTGATTCCTGCTTAACCCGATTGCTGATTCCCGACCCGGCTGCCTTAACGTCTTTCCCGGCAGACTGCCTGCCAGGGTCTCAGTCGAGGGCCCCCAACTCCTGCAACCCGAGTTCCTTGATAATCGATTCCTTTGGCAGCGCACCCACGACCTGACTGCTCACCTCGCCCTTTATAAAAAGGATGACCGTGGGGATGCTCATGATGTCGTATTTCGCCGCTGTCTCACGGTTGCGGTCAACGTTCAGCTTGGTGACCTTGATCCGCCCGGCCATTTCCCCAGCAAGCTCCTCTATGGCAGGCGAAACCATCCGGCAAGGGGCGCACCACTCGGCCCAGAAATCGACAATAACGGGGATATCTGACTGGAGCACCTCGGATCCGAAGTTCGCGTCCGTGAGTTCAATCATGTTGTTGCCCGACATTCAACACCTCCTTTCCCTCATATCCCGTATCCCGCGCCAAGGCACGGTCGTTGCACGGGTATCAGGGAGCAGGAGGGCATACCGCCCTGCGGCCATGTACGGGTATCACAACCTCAACATCCGGCTCCCCGGAGCTCCCGGCTGGTTCGGGCAGATGTGAATACCGCCCTGCCGCAAGAAAGGCCTCAGGCCTGCCTTACCGCGCCGAGCTACTGGGCCTGGGGAAAAACCGACCCGCCTGGATAGCGAGCCACATCGCCCAGCTGCTCCTCAATGCGCAACAGTTGGTTGTATTTGCAAACCCGGTCGGTACGCGACGGAGCTCCGGTCTTGATCTGGCCGGCGTTGGTGGCCACGGCGATGTCGGCAATAGTGGTGTCTTCTGTCTCGCCGGAACGATGCGAGATAACTGCCGTATAACCCGCCGCGGTGGCCATCGACACCGCGTCGAGGGTCTCCGATAGGGTACCGATCTGGTTCACTTTAATCAGGATAGAATTGGCTATTTTTTCGTCAATTCCTCTTTTTAATCTTTCCGTGTTTGTAACAAAGAGATCGTCACCCACCAGCTGCACCCGGTCGCCGATTTTTTCGGTCAGCAGTTTCCAGCCCTTCCAGTCATCTTCAGCCATGCCGTCCTCGATCGAAACGATGGGATAGCTGCTGACAAGATCGGCATAGAAGTCAACCATCTGCGCCGGCGTCAGCGTGCGGCCTTCGCCGGACAGTACGTATTTTCCCTTCTTGTAGAACTCGCTCGAGGCCGGATCCATGGCGATGGCCACATCCTTGCCCGGCTTGTAGCCGGCCTTATTGACGGCCTTGATGATGTACTCAACCGCCTCGCTGTTGGAACCGAGGTTCGGCGCGAAGCCACCCTCGTCGCCGACTGCCGTGCTCAGGTTGTCTTTCTGCAGTACGGCTTTAAGGGCGTGAAAAACCTCGGAGCCCATCTGCAGCGCCTCGGCGAAAGTCCTGGCTCCCACCGGCACGCACATGAACTCCTGGATGTCGACGTTGTTGTCGGCGTGGGCGCCGCCGTTGAGGATGTTCATCATCGGCACCGGCATCATGTAGGCGCCGACGCCGCCCAGATACTGCCAGAGCGGCAGGCCGGCGCTCTCCGCCGCCGCGTGGGCCACCGCCAGGGAGGTCCCGAGGATGGCGTTGGCGCCGATCTTGCCCTTGTTCACGGTGCCGTCCAGGGCGATCATGGCCTGATCGATCTCGCGCTGGGCGCTGGCATCGAGGCCGACAATCTCCTCGGCGATGTCGTTGTTGACATTGTCGACGGCCTTGTAAACGGACTTGCCGCCATACAGCTTCTTGATCCCGTCACGCAGCTCCACCGCCTCGAAAGTGCCGGTGGACGCTCCCGAGGGCACGGAGGCCCGTCCGGTGGAGCCGTCGGCCAGCTCGACCTCGACCTCGATAGTGGGATTACCGCGGGAATCCAGAATCTGACGCGCGAGCAGATCGATGATCATAGTCATTCGATTAACCTCCTGGTATAACAATCAGGGACGTACGTTTCCGGTTAGCCTTTCGCCTGCTGATAATATTCTTCCTGACGGTCCTGAGGCAACCGGCTGAAGTCCTCTCCCGCCGCAGCCGCCAGTTCCGAGGCCAGCTCCACCCGCTGCTGGAAGCGGCCACCGGCGCTTCTGAGCGCCAGCTCCGGATCCACCCGCAGCTTGCGCGCCAGGTTCACCACGGCAAACAGCATGTCGCCGACTTCGTGATACGCCTCGGTGTCGGTCCCGCGCTTTTTGCCGGTTCCCTCCGGCTGGGGCTCTTCCGCTTCCAGGGCTTCCCTGAGTTCGGCGGTCTCCTCTTCGATTTTGGCGAAAATCGGTTCCGGGTCGTCCCAGTCGAAGCCTACGGCCGCGGCGCGCGCCTGCAGCCGCTGGGCGTAGAGCGCCGCCGGCAGCGATGAGGGCACGTCGTGGAATATTCCCTGGCGCCCCTCCTTGTCACGCTTGATACGCTCCCAGCGCTCCACTACCTCGCTGGCATTGGCGGCCGTCTTGTCCCCGTAGACATGGGGATGTCGGCGCACCAGCTTTTCGATGATGCCTCGGGAGATACCGGCGAGATCTCCCCAACCGTTTTCCTCGGCGAGGTGGGCCAGAAAGAATATGTGAAAAAGGAGGTCGCCCAGCTCACCGGTGACTTCGCCGCCATCCCCGGCATGGGCGGCGTCGATCAGTTCGAAGGTCTCCTCGAGCGTATGGGTGACGATGTCCTCGACGCTCTGCTCGCGGTCCCAGGGACACTCGCGCCGCAGCCGGCGCACGACCTGGTCCAGCTCGAGCAGGGTAGCCGCAAGTTCCTTGTTTCTCATTTCCTCGCTGCCCGTGGTCACCATCAATCTCCCGCGTTCGCGTTAATCGTTCGGCCGGCAAACAAACAGGGGCGCAAGCTTCGCTTGCGCCCCTGGGGTTAACTTCGATAGTTATACGCTACGGCGCCGGCTGGGCTTGCGTCGCCGTGGTCGCCGTGGTCGCCGTGGTTGCCGTGGTCGGAGCTGGCCTGAACTCCTCGGCGTATTCGATCTTGTCCGCGTACTGCTTCTTGATCTCCTCGAACCACGCCTCGAAGGCCGTGCGCTGGTTCTCCATGGCGAGGCCCTGCTTCAGCTCTTCCTTGACCTCGTCGAAGGTCTGCACGCCCGCCGGAGTGATACTGTCGACCCGGATGATATGGAAGCCGAAGGACGACTTCACCGGTCCGGAAGTCTGCCCGGCGCCCAGCGCCTTGGCCGCGTTTTCAAACTCCGCCACCATGCCGCTGTTCTCGGTGGGCAGGTTCTCGTAGAGCCCGCCCTTGTCCTTGCTGCCGGGGTCCGTGGAAAGCTCCTTCGCCAGGGCGGTGAAGTCCTCACCGGCGTCGAGCCTGGCCTTCACCTGGAGGGCGGTCGCCTCGTCGGCGACGAGAATATGGCGCACGTTCCTGGTCTCCGGCTTCGTGAACTGGGTCGGGTTCTCGGTGTAGTACTTGAGCGCCTGCTCGTCGGTCACCGGCGCCGCGTCCTTGGTCACCTCGGGATAGATCTTCTGGAACAGCAGACTCTTGCGCACCTGGTCTTTCAGCCGGTCGATGGTCGTGTTGTTCTCCTGGAGCTTCTGGTTGAAGCCCTCTTCGCCGCCAGACTGCTCCTTGTACTGATCTATCTGCTGATTTATTTCCTCATCGGTGACATCCAGGTTCAGCTTCTCAGCCTCGAACCAGAGGATCTCCTCGTTGACCAGACGCTCGGCCACCTGCTTCTGCAGTTCAGAGTACTCGGGCGTATCGCTCGCGGGCAGGCTTTCGCCGTATTGGGCCTTCAGGTCCTCGATCGCCCGGTCCAGATCCTCCCGCGTAATGACCTTGCCATCAACCTCGGCGACTGCGCTCTTGGGCAAGCCGCCGCAGCCGGCCCAGGCCAGCGCCAGCGTCAGCATGAACATTACCAGGAGCAGTTTCTTGATCATTTGATATCTCCAATCAAACTATAGATTTGCTGTTGGTGTAAAAAGACTATCAATTATAGCATCAAGCGCTCTCTTGACAACAGAAAGGCCGTCTTCGGACTCCGGCGGCCAGAGCACCAGGAGCCGCCGGAGCGGATGGTAGACGAACTTGTGCCCCGCTTCTTCCAGCACCTGGCGCTGAACGCCGTCGAGCCTGATATCCCCCAGCTCCAGGCGTCCCTTGCGGAAAGTCACCGACGCCGCGCCAAGAACCCCGGCCTTCAGCCTGATCTCCTGCATCCTGAGGAGGTTTTCGACCACATCCGGCACCGGCCCAAAACGGTCGCGTAACTCAGCGGCGACCAACTCCAGCCTTTCCTCGTCGCGGGCGCCGGCGATGCGATGATGCACATCGATGCGCGCCGCCTCGAAGGGAATGTAGTCCGCCGGGATGTAGGCGTCCACATCCACCTCCAGCCGGGCGGCCTTCAGCTCTTCGACCGGCTGGTCCTGCAGCTCGGCCACCGCCTTCCTCAGCAGGTCGCAGTACATCTCGAAACCGACGGCGGCCACGTGCCCCGACTGCTCGTCGCCCAGCAGGTTGCCGGCGCCGCGTATCTCCAGGTCGCGCATGGCGATGCGAAAGCCCGAGCCGAGCTCCGTGTAATCGCTGAGCGTCGACAGCCGCGCCATGGCCTCGCGGGTCAGCTCGGCATAAGGCGGATAGAACAGATAGGCGTGGGCCACCTTGTCCGAACGCCCGATGCGCCCGCGGATCTGGTAGAGCTGCGACAGCCCCAGCATGTCGGCCCGGTCGACGATCAGGGTATTGGCCGTGGGGATATCGAGCCCGCTCTCGATGATGGAGGTGCAGACCAGCAGGTCAGCCTCGCGCTCCAGGAACGAGATCATCACCGTCTCCAGTTCCTTCTCCGGCATCTGCCCGTGGGCAACCAGCAGCCTGACGCCCGGGATCAGCCCCCTCAGCTCCTCCGCCTTCTCCCGGATGCTCTCAACCCGGTTATGGAGGAAGAAGATCTGGCCACCGCGTTCGATCTCCCGCGTCACCGCCTGCGACACCGCCTCGTCATCGTACTCGCCCACGTAAGTGCGGATCGGATAACGCCCCGCTGGCGGTGTCTCCATGATGGAGATATCCCGGATGCCGGAAAGCGACATCTGCAGGGTACGCGGTATCGGCGTCGCCGAGAGACTGAGCACGTCCACCTGCAGCCGCAGCTGCCTGAGCATCTCCTTCTGGGACACGCCGAAGCGCTGCTCCTCGTCGACGATGACCAGCCCCAGGTCGTGGGGCGCCACGTCGGTGGAAAGCAGCCGGTGGGTACCGATCAGCACATCGATCTCGCCCTTGTGGAAAGCCGCGGCGATATGGCGGCTCTCGGATTGTGAGCGGAACCGCGAGATCATCTCCAGGTTCACCGGGTACGGCGCGAAGCGCTCATTGAAAGTATTGAAATGCTGCAGGGCCAGGATGGTGGTCGGCACCAGCATCAGCACCTGCTTTCCCTGGGAAGCCGCCTTGAACGCCGCCCTCAGCGCCACCTCGGTCTTGCCGTAGCCGACATCGCCGCAGATCAGCCGGTCCATCGGGTGCGGCGACTCCATATCGTCCTTGACGTCCTCGATGGCGGTCGCCTGGTCGGGAGTCTCCTCGTAGGGGAAGGCCGCCTCCAGCTCCATCTGCCACTGGTTGTCGGGGCCGAACTCGTGGCCCGGCAGGCTCTGCCGCACCGAGTAAAGCTGCAGAAGCTCGCCCGCCATCTCCTGAGCGGCTCCGCGGGCCCGGGACCGTGCCAGCTCCCAGGCGCGGCCGCCCAGCTTGTTGAGCGGCGGCTCGCCCGCCTGGGCGCCAACGTAGCGCGAAACTTTGGAAATCTGCTCCTGGGGCACGAAGAGCCGGTCGTCGCCCTTGAAGCGCAGGTGCAGATAGTCGCGGGTGATGCCGGTGACGGTCTTGGTCTCAACCGCCTCGAAGACGCCGACACCATGGTCCTCATGGACGATGAAGTCGCCGGGCGTCAGATCGCGGAAACTCATGATGGCCCGGCCGGCGATGGTCAGCTGCTGGCTGCGGGCGGCGCGGCTGGGCCGGATCAACGCCCGTTCGCCGCAGACCGCCAGCTTCAGCTCCCTGCTGATGAAGCCGATCGGCGTCGGCGCCACCACCAGGTAGCCGCCCGGTTTCTGTGGCACCAGGTCGCCGGCCAATAGCAGTTTCGCCTCGCCCTGAAGCTGGTGTTCGGCCCGGCGGGCCGCCCCCTCGGTCGAAAAATGGATGAACACGCGGTAGTCTTCTTTGACCATCTGGCTCAATTGACGTACCGCTTCGGCCGGCTTGCGGGAAGCGAAAGTGAAACTTGTAGCGCTGAAAGACCAGGGCTGATCGCTGGGCAGGCTTTCGAGGATGAAGCCAGCGGTAGTTTTCTTCCGTCCGGGTGCGCCCGCCTGCGCGAGCTGCACCTCCAGCTCCTCCGGCGACAGGTAATGGACCGCCGTTTCCTTTTCGGAGGAAGTCTCAACGGCGTCTTCCCAGAAGGAGGCAATTGAATCGGCGGCGCGAGCCGGGTCCATCCGGCAGACACGGGCCTGGAAAATTTTTGATCCCAGCAGCCCGTCCGCGCCTGCGGACGCTCCCGCGTCTGGCGTACTTTCCTCGTCTGCCGCCGCGTAAATCGTCACGGAATCCTCCTCAAGAAGTGACCGCTGTGTGTACGGTGAAAACCGCCGGAGGGAATCAAATTCATCGCCCCAATACTCCAGGCGCACCGGCGACGAACCGGTGGAAGGGAAAAAGTCGATGATGCCACCGCGTACGGCGAACTGGCCGCGGTCCTCGACCTGCTGCACCCGGTCGTAGCCAAGCCCGGCCAGCCGCTCTACCACTGCGTCGAAGCCCGGGTCGCTATCACGGCCGACCGTCAAGGGAGCCGGCCAGAGAACCGGATCGAGGCCGCGCTCCTGGAGCGCGGCCACATCGGCCACGACGATACCGGGTTCGCTGCCACCGAGACAGGCAAGAGCCGCGTGCCTCAGGCCAACTGCCTGGCAGGAGGGAATCAGCCGGCTACCCAGCGCCGCGCCCCTCGCCGGCAGCAGCCTTACCGGTACATCGCCGGCATGGGCGGCCAGGTCATCGGCCAGCTTCGCGGCTTCAGTGGCCCCCGGCGCCGCCAGCAGCAGCACCTGTTCGGGCCAGGCCTGCTCGCGTATTGCGGCCAACAGGAAACCCTGAAAGAAAGAAGGCGCGTAAACGCGAAGGCCACCCTGGCCCAAAGCCCTGGTCAGGTCTTCAAAAGCTGGATGTTCTGTCAGAAAAGAAGTGAGCAAAAGGATCTAAGTCACGCCTGGGTTTCATCCTCGCCGTCCAGCCGCTGGTTAAACCTGCCCATCGCCGCCTCGATCCCCTCGGCGATGATCGTTTCGACACAGGCAAGAGCGCGGTCGAGCGCGGCGTCCAGTTCTTCCCGGGAAACATCGAAGGGTGAGAGCACCCAGTCGCGACCGTCGGCTGCTGATTCGTCCGGCCGCCCGATCCCCACCCGCACCCGGCTGAAACCATCGGACCCCAGCCGCGCCGCGATGCTCTTCAGCCCTTTGTGCCCGCCATGCCCGCCACCCTGCTTGGCACGCACGACGCCGAAAGGGAAGTCCATGTCGTCATGGATGACCACGATGCGGTCGGTGGGGATGTGCTTGCGTTTCGCCGCCAGGGAGACGGCGTCGCCGGAGTTGTTCATGTAGGTCTGCGGCATCAGCACCGCGGCCTGGCGGCCGGCGATCCCGCCCTCTACCCAGCGGCCCTCGTAACGCCGCCTGGGCCGGCTCAACCCATGGGCGCGGATGAGCCTTTCCGCTACCATGAAACCGGCGTTATGCCGCGCCTGCCTGTACTCGTCGCCCGGGTTGCCGAGGCCGACGACCAGGAACTCGACGCCAGGTGACCGCCGGATCAGTGACAGTTTGACTCCCGCAGTTTGGCCCTTTGCAGTTTATACCCCGGCAACATCGCCAGCCGGAGCCTAACCCTCGCCCTTCGCCTCGCCTCCACCTTCGGCCGGCTTCTCCTCGCCGGCAGCTGCGGCTTCGCCCTCGGCGGCAGCCTCGCCTTCCTCGACTTCCTCGACTACCTCTTCGACGACCAGCTTCGGCGCCAGGACGCTGGCGATATGAACCTCGGGATCATCAAGTATCTCGACGCCGGCAGGCGCTGTCAGCTCGCTCACCCTCATCGAGTCACCGATGTTCAACGCCGACACATCGGCCTCGAAATGGCCGGGCATGTCGGTCGGCAGGCAGCGGATATGCAGCTCGCGCAGACCATGGTCGAGGATGCCGCCCTCTTTCACGCCCTCGGCGGTGCCGGTCAGCTCCACGCGCACCGTGGAGTCGATAGCCTGGTCCATGCGGACCTCCATGAAGTCCACATGCAGCAGATGGCCGCTGATGGGGTCGTTCTGGTATTCCTTGAGAATCGCCGGATGGGCCTCTTTCTGCCCGTCGAAGGTCAACTCCAGGATGACGTTGCCACGCTCGCGGCCAAGCGCATGCTTGAGCGCCTTCGCCTCGACCGATAGCGGCTTGCCATCGCTGCCGCCCCCGTAAAGCACACCGGGGATCCAGCCTTCCTTGCGCAGGCGCCGCGATTCGGGGCTGCCGAAGCTGTCCCGCTCTTTGACTGTCACTTCAACTTTCTTCATCTCTCACTCCCAGACTTCCTAGAATAATTGGTCATTGCCTTCGAACAGTTTACTTACCGACTCGTCCCGGAAGACGCTCTGAATCGTGTCCCCCAGGGTCGAGGCTATCGACAGAACCCTTATTTTGCTGGTCTTCTTCTCCAGATTCAAGGGCAGCGTATCGGTTACTACTACTTCCTTGACCGGCGATTGTTCCAGCCGTTCGTATGCCGGACCGGAAAGGACCGGGTGCGTGGCCGCCACATATACCTCGCGGGCGCCCATGTCCATCAGTACCTCGGCGCCGGCGGTGACGGTGCCGGCGGTGTCAATAATGTCGTCGACCATGATCGCCGTCTTGCCCTTGACGTCACCGATCACTTCCATGATCTCGGCCACATTATGCTCGGGCCGGGTCTTGTTGAGGATGGCCAGGTCCACGGCGCCGAGCTTGTCGGCGAACTTCTTCGCCCGTTTGGAACCACCCACGTCCGGCGACACCACGACCATCTCCTCCTCGGGAACCTGCTTCAGCCGGAAGTAGCCGGCAAGGATGGACAGGGCCGTCATGTGGTCCACCGGTATGTTGAAGAAACCCTGTACCTGCCCCTGGTGCAAATCCATGGTCAGCACGCGGTCGGCGCCCGCCACCTGCAGCAGGTCCGCCACCAGCTTGGCGGTGATCGGCTCGCGGCCGGCGCTCTTCTTGTCCTGACGGCAGTAGCCCAGCCAGGGCATGACCGCCGTGATACGCCGGGCCGAGGCCAGCCGGGCCGCCTGGATCATGATCAGCAGCTCCATCAGGTTGTCGTTCACCGGCGGGCTGGTGGACTGGATCAGGAAGAGGTCGCTGCCGCGCACGTTCTCCCGGTAGCGCATGTAAATTTCGCCGTTGCTGAAAGTCGTGGTTTCGATATCGCCCAGCATGATCTGCAGCTGGTCGGCGATCTTCTGGCCCAGATCAGGATTGCTGCGGCCGCAGAACAGCATCAGACGCTTGCTGTTCTGGGTCAGAATACTGCTTGCGATCATCATTTCTCCTCATGGACGCCGTGAACCAATGACATTACCAAAAAATTTCGCTGCCCGGACATCCGTGCCGAGCCATTCTTAATTCCCGCCCGAAAAACTCTCCCGTTCCTCAAGCCCGCCCCGGGAAGGTGATCAATCTTCATCGCCGCCCGGGCTTTCCTGCGATTTCCTGTCGGCATAACCGTCGATGTTACGCTGGCGGGACCGGGCGATGCCCAGACTTCCCGCCGGCACGTCGCCGGTGATCACCGAGCCGGCGCCGGTCATGGCGTTGTCACCGACCTTCACCGGAGCCACAAAAACCGTGTCCGCTCCGGTGTTGACGTTACTGCCGATCACCGTCCGGTGCTTATTTTCGCCGTCGTAGTTGGCGGTGATGTTTCCGGCGGCGATATTAGTGCCGGCCCCGATCTCCGCATCACCGATATAGCTCAGGTGCGGCACCTTGGCGCCCTCACCCACCAGGCTGTTCTTGATCTCGACAAAAGTGCCGGCTTTGGCGCCTGCTTCCAGCCTGGCCCCCGGGCGCAGATAGGCGAACGGCCCCACACTGCAACCGGCGGCGATCTCGGCGCCTTCCAGGTGGGAGGAAACCACCGTCGAACCGTCGTCCACCGAACTGTCGATCATCGTCGACGACGGGCCGATTACACAATCTTCCCCGATAACCGTATCACCCGTCAGCATCGTCATCGGCTCGATAACCGTGTCCCGGCCGATCCGGACGCCGGATTCCACATAAGTGCTTGCCGGGTCAGTGATGGCAACCCCCGAAAGCATGTGATGCTCCAGTATGCGCTGTTGCATGATCCCGGTGACGACCGACAGGTCCAACCGGGAGTTCACGCCCAGCACCACGCTGGCATCCTCGACCGTGTGAGCCAGCACTACCTGCCCGTGGCCGGCCATGATGCCGACGACGTCGGTCAGGTAAACCTCGCCCAGCACGTTATCGCTGCCCACCTCGGCCAGCGCTTCCCAGAGTGCCGGCGCCTCAAAAACGTAGACACCTGCGTTGACCTCACAAAGCTTCTTTTGCTCCTCCGTCGCATCCCGGTGCTCGATGATCTGGGTCACTCGCCCGTCATCGTCCCGGCAAACCCGGCCGTAATGAGACGGGTCGGCCAGCTCCACCGTCATCAGCGTGCAGGCCGGCGTGCTGGACGCATGCATCCTGAGCAGCCCCTTGAGCGCTTCCCCGGTGACCAGGGGCGTATCGCCGCACATCACCAGAATGTCACCTTCAAAATCTTCCAGCGCCGCCTGCGCCGCCCGGACCGCGTCGCCTGTACCCAGCTGCCGTTCCTGCATGACCACCTGCGTGGACTGGGGCAGCACCTGGTGCACCGACTCGACGCCGTCACCCAGAACCACAAGCGTCCGATCCGCTTCTATGGCCTCGATCGCCTCGTTGACCCAGACGATCATCGGCTTGCCGCAGACCTCGTGCAACACTTTTGGAGTCTTTGACTTCATACGTGTGCCGAGTCCGGCCGCCAGTACTATGACGGTCAGTGATCGCCTTGATTCTTCGTCAGAGGCAGACTTCATGGATTGGGAAATTAACCGCGCCTTTGGACTGAAAACCCTGTTTGCCCCATATGTGGGCGGACAAAAAAAGGAGCGAGGCCCTCGCTCTGGTAGTGCACTTCTATGGCTGGGGCGGGAGGATTCGAACCTCCGGTACACGGGACCAAAGCCCGTTGCCTTACCACTTGGCTACGCCCCAAGGGCAGCCAACGAAGGCGCAAAAAGTATAGTAGAGCAGGCAAGAAAGGTCAAGAAAGGAGCCATCTGGCGCAATCGGCCGCCAAAGCCTTTCTCACTGCCGATCAGCCCCGGAAATCGTGCGGCCGACCCCCCAAGGGAGAGCCGGCCGTCTTACTCACAAGGGGAAACCCCCTTCAATGAATGCTTCGCTTCAATCAGGTGCTGGGAAGAAACCCGGGCGCCGTGCGGATCTGCCTTTTGCTGAGGCCGATCCTCAGGCTTCGCCTCTCCGTGTCCAGTTCCTCGATCATTCTCACCGAAAGAACCGACTTGTGGCCGAACGGCCAGCGGCCCATATCCACGACCAGGTAATCCGGCGTCCTCGCGTCACTCCAGTAAAGCACCTGCTCGATCTTTCCGGCGATGCCGTCCAGGGCCTCAACCGTGAAACCGCTCAGATCAATTTCTCCCGCATCCTCCAACATTCTCAGCCACTTTGTTTCTGCCTGGCTTCCTGTCATCCGGCCCCCTTGTTTAGGAATGACGATTATTGAATCAAGCCGCCCAGCTGTTGCTGGCGCGGCACACACCCATTATCTCCGGAGGAAATACCTGTCCCAGCGACCTGCCTGGATCCTCCTTGAGAGACCTGGCGACAGCGCTGAACACCGAAAACGGCGTGGGCGGCGCGGTTGGCCTCGCGCTGAGAGCCATAGTGTCCGTTCTTTTTCACCAATGCCAGAAAACCCTGCTCGTTCATTGTTTCCTTTCCAACATTCGCCCTATTAGGAGGTCCAAGTACACCGAATCTGAATTTCTGGATTGACCGGTGTTCCTGCTTAATCCGCTGCCGGCAACGATGCAGGGCGGGCCATCCAGGGTGCGGTCCTGACCTCGCGATGCTCCAGTGCCGCCGGTTACGGTAAAACTGGTGCCGAAAAAAGCGGGCGGCGGGCAAAGCCAAACGAGTCAAGCGACTCTATCTGGCCTTGCCCGCCAGGGTGGGGTTACCCAACTTTGAAAACTTTGCCTGACACAGCTCCCCCCTGGGGCCGGCTACAAACTTTACGCTCGGCTGGGAGTCCTTGCCCGACCCTTCGCCGTTTCTGACTGGACACATCCTACCTGCTTTCAAAATATATAGAATCGGGGAAATCGCCTAAATGGCCGGATTTTTTCCCTGAGACCGTTCGTATCAAGATGACCGGAAAGATACGGCGTTATTCGCGGAAAGGCTCGGCGGCCCAGACCTGACGATAAGATAGCCGGAGCCTGGTGGCGGCGGCATCGGCGGCGTCACGGTCCCGGAAAATGCCGAAGACGGCGGAACCGCTGCCGCTCATCAGCGCTCCCAGCGCGCCGGTGACCATGATCTCTTCCTTCAGGCGGTCCAGATCGGGGAAAAAGGTTCGCGCCGGCGCCTCCAGATCATTGTGCAGGATTGCTGCCAGCTCTTCGGCCCCCCGCAGATCGGCCAGGCCATCCCGTAGCTGCCGGCATTGATGTTCGAGGCTGGTTGTTTTCGGGTCTCCGGCCGCGACGCCGGAGTTCGACCGGCCCGCCATCTCATCATAGCGTTCATAGACTTTCGCCGTGGACAGCGCCACGGGAGGCTTTACCAGCACGATGGCATAGTCAGGAAAGTCCTCGACCGGTTCGAGCCGATCGCCGACTCCCTGCGTCAGTTGCGGCCCGCTGGCCAGAAAAAAGGGCACGTCGGCGCCCAGTTCCAGCGCCACGGCCTGCAGGCGCTCCTGTGGCACCTCCAGATCGAACATGAACACCAGCAGCTTGAGGATTGCGGCGGCATCCGAACTGCCTCCCGCCAACCCGGCGGCCACCGGTATCTCCTTCTTCAGTTCGATGTCCACGTCAAGATTGCGGCCGATCTCCCGTTCCAGCGCCCGGGCCGCCCGCATGACGATATTCTCTCCGGGAGGTATATTGGAGCCGGTCAGGCGGATCCCCGTTCCCTCGGCCTCGGGCATCGTCCTCAGCGTATCGAACAACCTGATTTTTTCCATGACCGAACAGACGGGATGGTAACCGTCAAAGCGGCGCGCGCCGACATGCAGGCAAAGATTGATCTTGGCCGGCGCCGGCACCTCTGCTATCTTCGAGGAAGAATTGTGCACGTCATTTTGCCTTCATGAAATCCAGGCCCTCCGGGAATACTTCAGCTGAACAGACCGTTTTTATCCATTATCCTGACCAGTTTCTCAAACTGGGGTGGCGTCAGTTCCTGCGGACGCACGCCGATGCCCAAACCCGCCTCCGCCAGCAGCGCCTCCAGAAGTCGCTTGCTAGCGGCGAGCGATCGGCCCGCCGGCAGCACATCTGGCCACGCTTCCGCCAGGCTGTTCACCAGCTTCTTGCGCCGGTGGGCGAAAGCAGCATAAACTACCGCCTTCACCCGCGGGAAGTTGGCCGCCGCGTAGCCTCCACCCTGCCGCCGCCGGAATGCCAGCAGGCTCGAATTCACCCGCGGACGCGGATAGAAAACCGTCGGCGGCACCGGCCGGGCTGAAACCTTTTCCGCCATCAGCTGGGTCATTACCGAAACGCCGCCATAGTTGGCGCTGCCCGGAGCCGAGAACAGCCGTTCGGCGATCTCCTTCTGCAGCATCAGGCACCATAATTGCAGCGACGGCAGCTCGGCGAAACTCCTCATCACCAGGGGCGCCGCGACGTTGTAGGGCAGGTTGGCGACAAACTTCACCGGCGGCGGCCGCAGCGATCCCAGGTCGAAGCGCACCGCGTCGCCCAGATGCAGGTTGAAGCCGGGACGCGCCCCGAACTCTTCCTTGAGCATCCCGGACAGCCGCCGGTCCATTTCGATGCAGTGGACCACGCCACAGCGGTCGAGCAGCCTCTCCGTGAGCACGCCCAGTCCAGGACCGACCTCCAGCACCACGTCGCCGGCAGCCAGCGCCGCCGTCCGCTCAATGACGTCGAGGATGTTGGGATCGATGAGAAAATTCTGGCCCAGCCCGCGGTCGGGAGCGATGCCACTCCGCCGTAGCCGTTCCAGGGGAGTCTGGTTCGGGGCCATCGCCCCGGAACCTACTGGATTTCCAGGTGCCGGACCGCGATCAGCCGGATCGTCTCGGCACAGTCGGCAGCCCGGTCGGCGACCTCTTCCAGCCGCTCGATGATCGCCTTCAGCTGATGGAACGTCTTGAAGTCGGTGTCCATCTCGAAGAGGATGCCATAGATCTTGACGTAGATGTCATCCACTTCACTTTCGATGTGGTCGACCTCCTCGGACAATTCCTCGGCCTCACGCATGTTGGGCCGCATGGTCATGATCGCGTCACGCAGCTTGCGCACCGCGCGCAGGTCGGTCTCCGCCATTTCTTCCAGCAGGTGGTTGATCTCAGGGGTAAGGTCGAAGCGGCGCATTACCAGCCGGTCCGCCGCGCCCGTGGCGTAGTTGGCAATCTTGTCCAGGCCGACAACCAGCCGGAACAGGTCGGCGCGGCTGATCGGGAAGAAACCACCCGCGGTCAGGCCGCGCAGGATTTCGCCTTTCATGGCGTCGGCCTGACTCTCCAGAGCGTCGAGCTCGCCGGCGGCCCGCTCCATTGCCTGGCAGGCGTCGGCGCAGTAGAACTTGACCACGTCAAACAGCCGCTCGGTGATGGTTACGACCAGGTCGGCCATATTCAAAATCTGGTCCAGGGTGCGATTCTCGCTGGCCATGCCCAGATCTCTCACCGTTCCCTCGACCGAGGCCCCGGTGAGCGCCTCCTTCAATTTGCTCATGAATCCCATAATTACCTACCTACCCGAAGATTGACAGGACGTAATAGGAGGCCGCCGCCACTCCCGCACAAAAAGGCAGGGTGATCAGCCAGGCCAGAATTATATCACGGAAGGTTCGCCAGCCTACATTGCCCAGACCGGAGGCGATGCCTGTGCCGGTCACCGCCGAGGTCACGACGTGGGTCGTCGAGACCGGCAGGCCCAGGCGCGAAGCCGTGAAGATAACCACGGCGGCGCCGGTCTCAGCCGAGAAACCGTGCACCGGATGGAGCTGGGTGATGCCCTCGCCCATGGTCCGGATCAGCCGCATGGAGAGAACGCTCAGATAAGTGCCAATCGCCATGGCCGCGGAACAGGCGAGGATCACCCAGACCGGCACATAGATCTCGGAGTAATTATAGTGGGCGGCCAAAAACAGGGCGATGATGCCCATGACCTTGGTGGCGTCGTTAGCCCCATGGGTAAAAGAGACAAAACTCGATGAGAAGATCTGCATCTTCTTGTAGAACCCGTCGGCGCGCTCGATGTCCAGGCGCATGGCTGCAAGGATGCGCCGCGAGATCATCATCAGAACGAAGCCCACCGCCATGCCGATGACCGGAGAAAGTATCAGAGCCGCCATCACCTCGGTCATCTTGCCCCATTTGACGCCGTCCATGCCCAGGGCCATGACGCCGGCGCCCAGCAAGCCGCCGATCAGCGCGTGTGATGAGCTCACCGGCAGCCCCCAGAACCAGGTCAGAATGTCCCAGATCAACGCTCCCAGCAGCGCCGATACCACCAGCCTGGCCATCAGGTTGGAGTCGCTGGTGGCATCGAAGTTGATAACCCCGCCGATGGTCTTGGCCACCTTGATGCCCAGGAAGGGACCGACGAAGTTGAAGGCCGCGGAAATCATGATGGCCGTACGGGGCTTGAGTGCCTTGGTATAGATGACGGTTGATACGGCGTTACATCCGTCGTGAAAACCGTTCATCAGGTCGAAGGCGATGGCCGCGACGACTACCATGACTAGAAGGAGGGTACTGTCCACGGGCTTTTTTTATCACCTGGCCGGGCCCTCTGCAACCAGCCGGCGATTAAAGTTTCAGCTTCCCCCGATAAGCTTGGAGAGAAGCACGCCGCCGCCGGCCACCCAGCAGTAAATGGCGAAGACCGCCAGGCTGTGCCGGCGGACATAACCGAGCAGGAATTTGACCGCCGCGAACCCCGAAACAGCCGCGAATAAAAAGCCTGTGATCAAGGTTGGCATGTCCTCGCCGTTGCCGCTTGTCTCACCGTCAGCACCGCCGAAACCATGCCGCAGTTTGAAGATCGCGGCGCCGGCGATGATCGGCACACTCAGCAGGAAGGAATACCGGGCGGCGGTTTCCCGTTTCAGCCCCAGGAAAAGGCCGGTGGAGATGGTCGATCCCGAACGTGAGATACCGGGAAGAATGGCCACCGCCTGGGCAAAGCCGATCGCCAGCACATCGGAGATTTTCATCTGGGCGACGCCCCTGCCATGGAGGGCGCGCTCTCCCGAGACCTTCTGGCTGGCCACCAGCAGCACTCCGGTGATCATCAGGAAGAAGGCGACCCAAGCTGGTTCGCCGAAAACCGCCTCGAATTTTTTCTCCAGCAGTCCGCCGATGACCGCCGCCGGTATGGTGCCGATCACCAGAAAGAGCCCCACGCGCCGCTTGACGACGGCGGCCTCGCCCTTCTCGAAAAAAGCTTTGACGATCTCCAGCAGATCACGCCAGAAATAGGCAATTACCGCAACCATCGATCCCAGATGCAGCACCAGGTCGAAGGATACCGAGGGAGCCTCCCAGCCCATCAGGTCGGGTACCAGGACCAGGTGCGCCGAACTGCTTACCGGCAAAAATTCGGTGAGACCCTGGACGATGCCGAGGATCAGGGCTTCGATAACGGTCATTTCCTCACTTCCTCATTCTCTGTACGCCGTATGCCCGTGCAGGTTCGTCCTGAAATTGACCCGCTGGATTCATCAGAGTGAATTATCCTGGTCCGGGGTTTCCTTGCCGGCGATCTCCGCCGTGACCCGGTCCTTCTTCATGTTGTTTACATGCCGCCAGACATACCAGACGACCCCCGCCACCAGCAGGACGCCTATCAGGATGTCAGCCTTGTGGAAATATCCCCCCAGGGTGTTCCAGTTCTCACCCATTTTATAGCCCACGTAGGCCAGGCCGGTCGACCACGGCAGCGCCCCCAGAAAGGTATAGAGGCTGAAAGTCGAGAGCTTCATGCCGCTGATCCCGGCGGGGAAGGAGATGAAAGTCCTGATGACCGGCAGCATCCTGGTGAAGAACACCGTGCCGCGGCCGTATTTTTCGAACCATCGGTCCGCCACATCGAGGTCATGATGAGACAAAAGTACGTACTTGCCGTATTTTTCCACCAGCGGCCTGCCACCCTTGGCGCCGACCCAGTAAGCAAGCAGCGAGCCGGCCAGGTTGCCGAGGGCGCCGACGGCACCCACCAGCAACAGGTTCACCAGGGTGTTGTCGCCTACATAGGCAAAGACATCAGTGAAAACCAGGTAGCCCGAAAAGGGCATGATTATCTCCGAGGGCAGCGGAATACAGGCGGATTCGATGGCCATGGCCAGAAACACCCCTGCGTAGCCCAGGGCGGATATGATATCGATGACTATGCCGGCGAGAAATTCGATTAACGAAGAAATCATTAAAACTAGCTTACCTATAGATATCGATTAAGTAAAACCGGAAGCAGGAGCTGCCGGGTTCCAGCGAGGCCGAGCCGCCTGCTCCTGCAGGATCATCCTGGAAATTAGATTAAACACCGGTTCCTTAAGAGTTAAGGGATTCGCCGACAAGCGCATGTACGCCGTCAATAAGAGCCGGTCGGGCGCCAGCGCCAACCTGCGCAGCCTGCCAAAACCATCCGAGCTCCGCCGCACGGACCTGAAACGCACAGGGGCATCTGCCAGGACTAATTACAGCACGGAGGGGCGGGCGCCGCAGGCGCCCGCCCCTCCGGTTTTTGCTTTTTTTGCTACCGGTCTATCAGGCCGGCGGCGGCGGAACCACTACACTGCACTGCCAGTTCGGGCACTCGAAGGTAAGGTCCTTCAAGTTGTCGTGCTTCACCAG
>JAGVMV010000045.1 GCA_020053595.1 Thermoleophilia bacterium
AGCGAAGTGCTGACCCCGGCGGACGAGGCCCATCACATCAACAAATGGAAATTCACCGTGCCGTTCGTCTGCGGCGCCGTCAACCTGGGCGAGGCGCTCCGGCGCATCTCCGAGGGCGCGGCGATGATCCGCACCAAGGGCGAGGCCGGCACCGGCAACGTGGTCGAGGCGGTGCGGCACATGCGCACCATCACCGGCGAGATCAAACAGCTTTCCAGCATGGACGCTGACGAGCTGTTCAAGGCTGCCAAGGAACTGCGCTCACCATATGAGCTGGTCAAGTGGGTGTCAGAGAACGGCAAGCTGCCCGTGGTCAACTTCTCCGCCGGCGGTTTGGCGACTCCCGCCGACGCCGCCTTGATGATGCAGCTGGGAGCCGAGGGCGTCTTCGTCGGTTCGGGCATCTTCAAGAGCGAGGATCCCGCCGGCCGCGGCAAGGCCATCGTCGAAGCAACCACACACTTTAACGACCCCGAAGTATTGGCCCGCGTCTCCACCGGCCTGAAGAAAGCCATGATCGGCATGGAAATCAAGGAGATCGGCGAGGAGAACCTGCTGCAGAACCGCGGCTGGTAAACGGCCGGTCTGGAATTACTTTTCTCTTCTTACGCCTTTAAAAGGGTTGCCCGAAGAATTCACGTCAATGAACTGACCGGTATCCGTGTCCCTCTTTACCCAACGCTTGGCGATAGGGTTATATACCTGTGTCCTCTTACGAACCGACCCATTACGATGACCGTCTCCAGACGGTTTGTTGGTTGCCAAATTTCTCACCTCCTTCGAACCATGTTTCAAATACTTCAATAACGGTATAATGTATAATAGATACATAAAGTTATCATCTTTACAAAACTTTATTATTAGGATACAGTAACCATCACAGGAAATCCAATACCGAGGGAGGTGGCGGTTATGGATTCAATGGTCATTTCAATCAATCTTCGCAGGCTAAGGGGTGCTAGCAGTCTTTCCCAGGCTGAACTTGCGAAAAGGGCGGGTATTTCTCGACCCGCATACAGAAAAATTGAAACCGGTGATTCAATGCCAAGGGTTTCGACTCTGCAACAAATAGCGGCTGCCATGGATGTAAAAATCCAGGACTTAATGACCCCAATTAAGCCTCTGGAAGCGATCCGCTTTCGCTCCAAGAAAAAAATGAAAAGCCGCGAGCAACTTATAGCGGATATTTCGCGTTGGCTGGAAGATTTCAATTTCCTTGAGGAAGCATTGGGGGAAAAGAGCATCTACCGGTTTGAAGAACTTGCAGATACCTTTATAAACAAAAGCATTAATCCCGAGAATGTGGCCATGAAAGCAAGGGCGGTCCTGAAGCTTGAGGGGGATGAAACCGTCCGTGATGTCTGCGGTCTCCTAGAATCCAGTGGTATCAAGATCTATCCGTACAAGCTTGCAACTGATGATTTTTTTGGTCTATCCGTGGCACCCATGGAAGGTGGGCCTGCAATCATCGTAAATACCTGGGAGCGGATTACTGTGGAGCGCTGGATTTTCAGCACTATCCATGAACTAGGACACCTGCTGATGCATTTAAATGCCTACGATGTGAAAAAGAGCGACGAAAGTAAAAATGAAGAAAAGGAGGCCGACCTTTTCGCCAGCTATTTTCTGATGCCGCGCAAGGTCTTTGAGAGTGAATGGTCCGATACTTATGGTCTGCCGTTTATGGATAGGGTCTTGAAGGTCAAACGGATATTCAAGGTCAGTTACAAAACCGTGCTATACAGACTGGGTTCTGATCTTGGGTACAAACAGGTTTGGAAACACTTTCAGTTTGATCACAAGAAAAGAACCGGCACCACTCTGAAAAAAGGCGACGAGCCAGTCGCTTTGAGTGCTGAAAACTTTCGCACTCCCTCTCCGGAAAGCCAATCATCACGCGAGCCAGAACGCTTATCAAAATCTGATTTCATTGAAGATCGTTTGTCTAGGCTGGTCAGGGATGCTGTTGAGAAAGACGAAATAACCATGAGCCGCGCCGCCGAGATTTTAAGGTTTGATCTCGAGGGAATGCGTACTTTGGCAGCAGCCTGGGCGTAGGCGATGACCAAGGGGGCAAGTCGCAAAGCATTCATTTTCGATGCGAATGTGCTCATTGACTTCTGCCACAGCGACCCTGCAATTCTGAAGATAATTTCAGAGTGTGTTGCGCAAGTTGGAATCGCCTTACCAGTTTTGGACGAAGTGAAAGCTTTGGACGAAGCTAAGTGTGTATCGCTGAGCATCAAACTGATTGAACCTGAACTCGATATCGCTCTGGCCGCTGCTGAAAAGCGTGGAAGCTTATCCTTTCAAGATCATCTTTGCCTACTTTTGGCAAAGAGCGAACATCTTATCTGCGTCACGAATGACAAACGTCTGCGGCAGGAATGCGAAAAAGAGGAAGCAGAATGCATTTGGGGCTTGGAACCGTTGTTACTTCTAGTCGAAAACAAAGGTATTACCGCGCGTGGGGCCGCCGAAATCGCACAGGCAATTCACAATGTGAATCCAAGGTACATAACAAGGTCTGTTATCCATCGCTTTATTCAGAGACTACCTGGGTAACTGCAGGGGGACGCTCTTTTCCTAACGGTTCTAACCTAAGCGGCCGCCCTGTGCTTGATAAAGGTGCCTTCGTCGTATTCCTTAAAAGCGACCCGAAGTTCCTCCTGGGTGTTCATGACGATCGGCCCGTACCACGCAACCGGTTCGCCGATCGGCTGACCCGACAGTAGCAGGAACCTGACCGGCTCGTCAGTGATGTCGAGATATTCAGGATCGGTGACGATATCCCGCACCGGGCCTTCGCTATTGCCGGCGCTGCCGCAAATAACCCTGACCACGGCGCCTCCTTCCAGCTCGACCACCGGGATCTGCTCCGCCTTAATATCCCGGTAACGCGGATCCATCATCTTCCGGGAAGCGGGCAGGTTGGCCCAGAGCTGGAACCCCTGCATCGAGCCGCCGGCGTCGCCTTTCGGCATCTCCTGATGGATGATGCCACTGCCCGCGGTCATCCATTGAACATCTCCGGATGAGATCGTGCCCTGGTTGCCCATGCTGTCGCCGTGCTCGACATTGCCACTGAGAACATAGGTGATCGTTTCGATTCCCCGGTGCGGATGCCAGGGAAAGCCCTTAATAAAGTGCTCCGGGTTGACCGAGCGGAAATCATCCAGCATCAGGAACGGATCGAATAGGGGCGCCTCGTTATTGCCGAAGGCGCGCTTAAGATGCACCCCGGCCCCCTCGAGCGTCGGTCTGCTGGTAAAGACTTTCTGAATATTCCTGGCCGTTTTCATGGCGGACTCCATTCGATTGTTATGCCTCTTTTTATTGTTCCCCCTGATCTGGAAACAAACCGGGCAGCCGGTGAGGCAGTCATAAACCCACCGGGCCTTTTGTTATTTTGTGGGATAATAAATGCCAGCGATGAGCGACTCCCGTTTTGAAAATCTGACCACAGGCATTCTGGCCCTGCAGGGCGCTTTCCACGAACACGCGGTGGCGCTGGAAAAATGCGGCGCCACGGCGCGCAAGGTGCGCCGCCGCCGCGATCTCGCCGGACTCGATGCCCTGGTCATCCCCGGCGGCGAGAGCACCACCATCGGCAAGCTGATGGTCAGCTATCACCTGCTGGACGAGATCAAGGGGCTGGGCGCCGAGGGCCTGCCGATGCTGGGCACCTGCGCCGGCCTGGTGATGCTGGCGCGCGAGGTCGTCGACGGCGACCAGCCGCTCCTGGGGCTGATGGACATCAAAGTGCGCCGCAACGCCTTCGGGCGGCAGGTGAAGAGCTTCGAGGCGGCGCTGGATGTCCAAGCGTTGGGTGAGGACCCCTTCCCCGGCATCTTCATCCGCGCTCCCTGGATCGAGTCGGCCGGTCCCGGCGTCGATATCCTCGCCGAATACGACGGCCACGGAATCGCCGCGCGGCAGGACAAGATGCTCGTCACCGCTTTCCACCCTGAACTCACGGATGACCTCAGGCTGCACGAATTATTCCTGCGGATGGTTTATGAAGACCGCCGGTAGTTTGCGGACAACAATCAAGGGATACGTTCCCATGGTTCAAAGATGAACGGCGAAGCCCAGCATTACATCGATCTGCTGGCGCCCTACGTTGATTCCTACGGCTACGCCATCGGCCGCTTCGGCGGCCGGCCGCTGGTCGACCGCTACGGCAAGTACATCCGCCTCGACGCCGGGAAGCTTGACCGCATGGAAGAGGTCTTCCGGGAGAAAGGAGGGCGTACGGTCTACTTCGCCCACTTCCTCTCATCCACGCGTATCACGGCGGCCCTGATCGCCGGCGTCTCGCACATGCGCTATCGGCGCTTTCTCGCCGTCAACGTGGTCGCGGCGGCGACCTTCGTCAGCCTCATCGCCGGCATCACCTACGCCTTCGGCAGCAACCTCGACGCCGCCCTGCGGTTCTTTCAAATCTACCGCTGGGTAGCGCTGGTGGTGTTGTGCGCCGTCGGGGCGGTCTTTCTTTACCGTTACCACGAGCGGAAGAAAGACATCCACAACCACTTGGCGCTGAAACTGATCATCGGCGCGGCCATCGCCGTGACCGCCGCCGCCATGCTTGTGCACTACGCCGGGCGCCTGATCAGCGCGATCACCGGCGCCTAGCGCTACCAGGCTCTTCCTTACTCAAATCAGCATTAAATTAGTGGATATGAATCGTGGTTGTCGCCCTGTCGCCGAAACAGACAACTTCCGTCCGGTGCCTTTGTTATGATTCATTCAGCAAGTCGCAGAATCGGGGCGGAATTTGTAATCAACTCGTTTGAGGTCGCAAATTGCGACCTCAAGAATGGCTATATAGCAGGCACTTTAGGTTTTGAGATCACAAATTGTGATCTCAAAGAAATTCCGGTTTGCAGGGCATGTAAGTTTCAAGGTCACAATTTGTGACCTTAAAGAAGCATTAAATAGCAGGTGTTTAACAACTTGAAATCACAATTTGTGATTTCAAGATTGCAATGGCGGAGAATCATCGGCCCATGATGTTGAGAGCGAAAAAGGAGCAGGAATGATTGATAAGAAAATAGTCCCTTTTGAACAGATTGGATACTCAATTATCGTTCTTAGGGGCCGCCGCGTGATGATCCATACCGACTTGGCCAAGCTTTACGGTGTTACGACTCGCAGACTGAATGAACAGGTAAGAAGGAATCCGGAGCGCTTTCCAGAGGATTTCATGTTTCAGTTGACAAAAAAGGAGAGGGATGAGGTGGTCGCAAATTGCGACCACCTCACAAACCTAAGATTTACTCAAAAACTTTCCTATGCGTTTACGGAGCACGGCGCAGTAATGTTGGTAAATGTTTTGAATAGCCCATAGGCGGTGAAGGCCAGCATTCAGGTAGTCAGGGCGTTCATCAAACTTGGAGGGATGCTTGCCTCTCATGAAGATCTGGTCAGTAAGGTCGACGCTCTCGAAAAGAAATACGACATGCAGTTCAGCGCTGTATTCAATGCTATCCGCCAGCTGATGGCACCACCTGATCCCAAGAAGAAGCAGATCGGGTTTCACTGGGATGAAAAACCGGCCCCTGCAAGAAAAAAGTCGCATACGAAGAAGAAAGCTACGGCGCAGAAGAAAATGCCTGAAATGCCTGCAAAGAAAGTCAAAGTCTGATTTTCACTCAGTAGTCCATCCGCCCCCGGTGATATAATCGCCGCATGTCAACCGCTGACGCCAAACTCGACCTCGCCCGCGCCAAGATAGCCGACCTCGTCGAGCTCTTCCGCACCAACGAGGCCGCCTACAAAAACCCCGCCTACAACGAGACCCAGACCCGCCGCGAGTTCATCGACCCCTTCTTCAAGGCACTGGGCTGGGACATCGACAACGAGCGCGGCTACGCGCTGGCCTACAAGGACGTAATCCACGAGGATGCCATCAAGGTCGGTGGCATGACCAAGGCGCCCGACTATTGTTTCCGCATCGGCGGGCAGCGCAAGTTCTTCGTCGAGGCCAAGAAGCCGTCGGTGACGAGAAAGGAATGCACATAATTTGAAACGTAAAATGAATAAAGAAAGCCAGGCATCGACAGGGTGAGCGAGCGCATCTTCATCAGCAGCGTGCAGAAAGAGCTCGCCGCAGAACGGCGCGCCGTGGCCGACTACATTCGCGACGATCCACTCCTCCGCCGGTTCTTCGATGTCTTCCTGTTTGAGGAATTGCCCGCCTCGGATCGCCGCGCGGACGAAATATACCTTGATGAGGTTGATCGCAGCGCAATCTACCTCGGCCTTTTTGGAGATGAATACGGGGTTGCAAATAACACCGGCAGGTCGCCCACTGAACAGGAGTTCGATCTGGCCACCATGAAGGGCATTACACGCCTGGTTTTCATCAAGGACGGTGATGACGCGAGCCGCAACCCCAGGACGGCGGCATTAATCAGAAGCGTGACCGGACAGCTGATACGTCGCCGCTTCGGGTCGACAGGTGAGCTTCTACGGCTCCTGCAGGGCAGTCTCGTGGACTACCTCGAGAAACGGGGCGACGTACAGGTCGGGTCTTTCGAGGAAAAGCCATGCCCCGGCGCGACCATGGAAGATATAGATGCGGACACAGTCGCCCGCTTTGTGCGCCGCGCCCGGAGTGAACGTCAGTTCCCGCTTTCCGAACAAGCGCCAGTGGCCGACGTGCTGACCCATCTGAACCTGCTGTGTAAGGACCAGCCATCGATGGCGGCACTTCTGCTCTTTGGCCGCGACCCCCAGCGGTTCATTCCTGCTGCTGAATTGCGCTGTATGCATTTCCATGGAACTGAGGTCCAGCGGCCAGCCCCGTCCTATCAGGTCTTCAAAGGGAATCTCTTCGATCAGGTGGACCGTGGCGCGGACTTTGCACTTTCGGTTCTCAGCCGTCGTGTCGGTACGCGGGAACTCGGCGCGCAGGCGCCGGTATCGTATGAAATCCCGCCGGATGCCGTGCGCGAGGCGATCGTCAACGCCGTGGCTCATCGGGATTACACCTCGGCGGCGGCGGTGCAGGTCTCCGTCTTCATTGACCGCGTGGAAGTATGGAATCCGGGTGCGCTACCGCCTGAACTTACACCGGCCCGGTTGCGAGAGCCCCACGGTTCCGTGGCTCGCAATCCCCGGATCTGCGAGGCGCTCTTTCTGACCGGATACATCGAGAAATATGGTACCGGGACCCTGATGATGATCCGCGAGAGCATCGAAAACGGGCTGCCTGAACCGGACTTTGAACAGCGCGGCGGAGAGTTCGTCGTTACCGCCTGGCGCGACTGGCTGACGGACAGGGTGCTGGCTGAGTTACAGATCAATGAGCGTCAAAAATCGGCGATTGCTTACTTAAAAATGAGTGGGCACGTGTCAAACCAGGAGTATCAAAGCCTCGTTGGCGTGGCAAAACGCACTGCCCATCGCGATCTGGCCGGCCTTCTTGGTAAGGGTGTCATCGAGCGGATTGGCACAACCGGAAAGGGAACCTATTACGTCCTCGGCAAAGGGGCCACAAAGGGGCCAAAGGGGTCACAGGAAGCTAACGGCCCCGAAGGGGCCACAAAGGGGCCAAACGTGACGTGAAACGAAGGACGCCTCCTCTTGGAGGTGAAAGTCCTCTAGGGGCCGTGGGAGCGATCATCCTGTTCGTGGCTACCAGCTATATCGTGTAGTTCTTCTAAGCGGAGGTGGTCGCAATTTGCGACCTCAAACAAGGGTATCTTTGCCCTTAAGTTGTGATCACCATTAAGGGGAGGAGGAGAGGAAATGACCGGCAGTAAATCAGTATTCCTAACATGATCTTGGACGCGGCTGGCTGAGCAGCCGATTTCAACATTTCCCTCTCAATGATTAACCGCATCAAACAACAACTTCTTAAGCTGGAAAGCGAAGAGAATGTCAAAATTATCTATGCGTGCGAGTCGGGCAGCCGCGCCTGGGGTTTCCCGTCAAAGGACAGTGACTATGATGTGCGCTTTCTCTATGTCCATCCGCCCGACTGGTATTTCTCCGTGGATCTGGAGGAAAAAAAGATGTCATCGAACGGCCGCTTGACGGCCTGCTTGATCTCAGTGGCTGGGATCTGCGTAAAGGACTCCGGCTGCTGCACAAATCCAACCCGCCTTTGCTGGAATGGCTCAATTCCCCCATTTTGTATATGGAGAAGAACTCTGTTGGCCACCGCCTGCGGGGATTGCTGCCGGAGTACTATTCACCGACCGCCTGTCTCTATCACTACCTGCACATGGCTCGCGGGAATTTCAAGGAATACCTGCGGGGCGAAACAGTATGGATAAAGAAATACTTCTATGTTCTGAGGCCGCTTCTCGCCATAAGGTGGATTGAAGAGGGGCGAGGAGTCGTGCCCATGGAATTTGAAACGCTCCTTGCGGGAGTCGATTGCGAGCAGGATTTCAAATTGGCTGTGAGCGGATTGTTGGAGCGAAAGATAAGGGGCGAGGAACTGGACAGGGGTTCGCGCATTCCCGAAATAAGCGATTTCATCGAGCGGGAGATGGGCCGCCTTGTTGATAAAAGATTTGAGCGGCGCGGGCTGAAGCCGCCGATAGACGGGCTTAACGAAATCCTTAGGCTGTGCGTGCGCGAGGCGTGGGTCTGATGGATTGTCGATTAAACGCCATACGGTGTTCGCTAAAGTATTGACTTTCTCATCCGAATTCAATATATTAACACATATATATCAAACTATTGAATTCAGCAATAATGGAAAAAATTCTCCTGGACACATCCGCAGACAAGATTTTCAGCTTCCTGACCCTTCATTCGGGGATATCTTTCTACGACAAGGAAATCTCTGAGAAGACGGGCCTCAGCCGAGGTACGACAAACAGGCTGCTGAACAGCTTCCTGAAGGTCGGCCTGGTCGATAGGGAGCGCCGGGGGCGAATGTGGTTCTATTCGCTCCGGCAAACTCCTCTGCCCAAACAATTCCGTATTTATGAGAATCTGGTTGTGCTGAACGATCTTGTACAAGCTTTGAAGCCGCTGGTGCAGAAGTTAATTCTGTTTGGCAGCGCCGCCAGCGGGACAGACTCTGCGGAGAGCGACGTCGACCTGTTCGTTATTACCAGGCAAAAAGAAGAGGTAATTAAAAAAATTCGCAATTATGAGAGCGACCGTGAGATAGCACCGATCGTTCAGACCGCGAATGAATATTCTGTTTCGAGGAGCAAGGATAAGGCTTTCCACGATCAGGTTGCCGAGGGAATTACATTGTACGAAAGCGAGCCGGATGAGCAGCGACTTTAAAAGGTGCTTACGCAAGAAACGAATCATCCCTCAGCCTCACGCAGAAGAACTTGTCACCGGAGAACTGGAAACGGCTGGTCAGGATCTGGAGAGTGCCCGAAAAACATTCGCGGATTTAGATTACAAATGGGCGACGATTCAAGCTTACTATTCGATATTCCACGCCGCCCGGGCGCTGCTTTTCGAAAAGGGGTTCCGGGAAAAAAGCCATTTTTGTCTGAAGGCGGCGATCCAGGAGCTGTACGCGGATGCAGGCCTGATTGAACAGAAGCATGTCGATGATTTTGACGCCACCATGCTGCTCAGAGAAACCGCTGATTATCGTTCGGATTTCTCAGAAGAAGGAGCTACGGCTTCCATCGAAAACGCGAGAATGTTTCTTGTTAGAGCAACGGAGATACTCCTGGATTCTTCTGGAACTGCCTTGTAAAACCGTACACAAAAAGTATACAATTGTACATAATATGTATACTATCGACCAACTTTTCACATCAAAAGCCAGGATACAGCTACTCAAGCTCTTTCTCATGAACCCGGAGCGAGATTATTACCTGCGGGAGACTGCAGGTCTCACCGGTTTGCCCGTAAACGCGGTCCAGCGCGAGGTGAAAAAACTCGAGAATTCCGGGCTGCTGGGAAAAAACGCACGGGGGAATCGTGTGTACCTGCGAGCTAACAGAAATAGCCCCATCTTCGAAGAGATGCGCTCCATCATCATGAAGACCGTGGGCCTTGGCGATGCCCTGAGTCGGGCGCTGGCCGATGGGGGAGACAAGATCGAAGCGGCGTTTATTTTCGGCTCCGTGGCACGGGGAGAAGATTCGGGTTTGGGTGACATCGATCTTCTGGTGGTGGGGTCCATTTCAGGCCGTGAACTTTCATCCCTGATTTCGTCTGTCCGCAAGTCCATTGGCCGAGAAATCAATCAGTTGGCCATGACTCCGGCTGAGTTAAAAAAACGCATCAAAGACAAGGACCATTTTTTGACAACCGTGCTCAAGCAGCAGAAGATGTTCCTCGTGGGAGATGATAGTGTCCTTAAAGCGTTCGTTAAATAGCGATGTCAACAGCAATTGAGCTTGCCGCATTTCGCATATGCTGACGCCCGCTATTCTTTCCATCCATCCCCACTGATATAATCGCGCCGAGGTTCCCCGCCTCACCGTTTCTTCACAGTGCCATTCATGGAGGAGAGATGGGAAACAAGCATTCCACGAAACTACACTCAGGCAGTTGGCTGCGCTCGATATCGGCTGGCGCCAGTCGCATTGACACCTATACGCCAATGGCGTACACTAGTTATGCGCTTCATTGAGACCCCGGTATTCACGGAAGAGGTTCGCGAGATTCTGCGAGATGACGAATATCGGGCATTACAGCTTGCTCTTATCTTGCGACCAGAACAGGGGCGGTTGATTCAGGGTTCCGGTGGTCTGCGGAAACTCAGATGGGGTGCAAAAGGCCAGGGAAAGAGGAGTGGCTGCAGGATTATCTACTTTTGGGACAAGCGGCGCGAGACATTCTACATGCTGTTCGTGTATGCAAAGGGCAGACAGAGTAATCTCACTCAGGAGCAGATTAAGACGCTTGGACGGTTGGTAAGCGAGGAATTCAAGTGAAAGATCATGATTTTGAAAAACTGAAGAAAAGTGTACGGCAGGCAGGGAAAATTCGCCGTGGCGAGAAGAAAGCGAGCCGCATTTATAAATTCGATCCGGCTGACATCAAGCGCATCCGTAGAAGCCTGGGCAAGTCTCAATCAGAGTTTGCGATGATGATCGGTGTCAGTGTATCTACTCTGCAGAATTGGGAACAGGGCCGCAGGAATCCCGAAGGACCGGCTCGCGCCCTTTTGAAGATAGCGGCCGAGAACCCTGAGGCGGTCGACAAGGCTCTGAGCGCCTAAGTATAAGCAATGCTCGCTGAGGCTGCTTCGCTGGAATCTGATCTTCTTGTCAAACTGTACTCCTAAATGTACAATCAAATGTACATAAAGGAGGCGGACCATGACGAAACAAATCCACGATGAAGACCAGGATTATCTTTCAATAACCGAAGCGCGCCGCCGGCTTCCTTCACTTCCCGACAGACTCCGCGAAAAACCGGCGGCAATCGCTATTACCAAGCGCGAAAAGCCAGTGCTTGCCATCATGCCCTGGGATCTCTACGAATCCATCATCGAAACGCTGGAGATTATGGGCGAAGCCGAGCTCATGGAAGCTTTGCGCAAGAGCATCAGGGATGTCGAAGAAGGGCGCACTTTCACTATGGAGGAAATAGAACTAGAGCTCAAACTGTGAGCCGGCGGCAGTACAGTGTTCTTTGGTCCGCCCGGGCCAGGTTCATGCTGGCCGCAATCCCCGACCGGCGCATCCAGAAAAAAATCTTCGAGCGTGTGCGCGACCTTTCATCCGAACCGGAAAAGCAGGGGAAGGCGCTGATTGGGGAGCTGGCGGGGTATCGCAGCCTGCGAGTTGTCGGTCAACGCTACCGGATTATCTTCAGGGTCGAAGATGAAAAGGTGTTGGTTCTGATCGTGGCTCTCGGGATTCGCAAGGCCGGCAGCAAGAAAGATGTATATGACTTGGCTAAAAGACTGGTTCAACTCGGTTTAGTGGAAACTTCTGAAAAAGACGATGGTGTCCGCCAGATAGTTGAAGAATACCAGGCTGTTGAAGATGTCCCGCTGTTCGATATCGTCGGAGCGGGTGAAGGCGTGGCAACGGACGGCTCCGAGGAGCATGATAATTACCTTTATGGCAACTCATGATCTCGCCAAGCGGCGGCCTTGATATATGCATATAAATAATGCATACTAATGCATATAAATTAATGCACTGTTTTGGAGGTGCGCATGAGGACCACGCTCAATATCGAAGATGAACTTCTGGACAAGGCAACCAGGCTTACCGGCGTCAAGGAGAAAACGGCTCTGGTCAGGATGGGGCTGCAGGTGCTCATCGCCAGGGAAAGCGGAAAGCGGCTCGCGAAACTGGGGGGAACGGAGAAAGAGCTGAACCGGATACCTCGCAGAAGGCAGGCGGGCAAGTAGATTGGTTCTCGTTGACACTTCGGTGTGGGTGGAGCACTTACGCAAGGGAAACAACCACCTGGCAGCCCTGCTGGAGGAAGGCCGCGCGGTTTGTCATTCATTCGTCATTGGTGAACTGGCATGCGGAAATCTCAAAAACAGGGAAGAAATTCTCAAACTTCTAAAAGCCCTCGATGGCGCGGCGCTAGCCGAGCACGAAGAGGTTATGCGATTTATCGAGACCCATAAGTTGATGGGGAAGGGGCTTGGCTACATCGATATGCATCTACTTGCCTCGGCTCGTTTGTCCCAAATCCCGCTTTGGACGTTGGACAAGAGACTCGACGAGGCTGCTTCACTGCTGGGGTTGAAATACGAACCCTCATGATCGAAATTAAGTAAAGCTTCCTTTACTATCTTCCGTATTAGTAAAGGATACTTTACTTACGCCAAGAAATAGTAAAGAATACTTTACTAAAGGATACTTGCTTGAAGCGCAAAACCGGACACTACGTCATCACCACCACCGCGGGCGAAAAGGTCAAGGCCTTCGTCCCCGATTCCCTGCCGCCAAAGCCTTCCATCAAGCTGGATGCCAAAATCAGTGATGCGCTGGATCGCGCAACCCTTGAGCTGGGGCGGCTCAATGTCGCCGCAAACATGGTTCCCAATGCCGAGTGGTTCATTTATGGTTTTGTCCGCAAGGAAGCCGTCGTCACTTCCCAGATCGAGGGCTACGAGCCAACCCTTAGCGATCTGTTTTCCTGGGAAGCGAAGTCTGACAGGCAAGAGCCCGGCCTTGATCTCAAAGAAGTGTGCAATTATCTCGATGCGCTGGAGTATGCCAGAGCGGAACTGGCGAATCCCAGAGGTTTGCCCATCTCATTGCGACTTTTGAAGCAAACCCACAAACGTTTGATGCAGGGTGTTCGTGGCGCCGCCAAGCAACCGGGCCGTTTTCGTACTTCCCAAAATTGGATCGGTGGCACTCGCCCTGGCAATGCCGCTTTCGTTCCGCCACCCCCGAACAAGCTGACCGATTGCCTCGACGCGTTGGAAAAATATATTCACAAGGGGAACGATCTGCCGAAGCTGGTTCGTATCGGCTTTGTGCATGTACAGTTTGAGACCATTCATCCATTTCTTGATGGTAATGGGCGCCTCGGCCGGTTGTTGATAGCACTCCTTTTGGAGCAGTGGGGGCTACTAAGCTCGCCATTGCTGTATATCAGCGTTTACTTCAAGAGAAACCGGGCGGAATATTACGATCGCCTTGCTTCGATAAGAAAAGACGGTGATTGGGAGGGGTGGACGCTTTTCTTCCTTGAGGGTGTCGCAAGCATGGGCCGGGAGGCAACGGTTACGGCGGAGGAACTTTTCAAATTGCTGGAGAGGGATCGTCTCACGCTTCTTGGGGCGACGAATTCATCCGTTTCCGGCCTGCGATTGCTTGAACAACTTGCCAGCCATCCCTATATGACTCTATCCAGGGCCGTTCAGTTGCTTGGCACATCCAAACCAACGGCGACCAAAGCCATATCGCTTCTTGCTGAGAATGGAATCCTTCAAGAAATGGCCACTGAAAAACGGCCGCGAACTTTCGTGTATCAGGAATATATCGATCTGCTGAAAGAGGACACGGAGGCAACCTAGTCGTATCAGTTACACGCAAAGCGCTCTCAGCATAAAACATGCACCTCCGCCCGCTCTGTTATATTATTACCTGAGTGAAATCCGGCGGCTTTAGCGTGAGCGGAACCTGTTAGATCAACTGGTAGCCCATTGCAGTAAAACCGCCAGCAAATAAGCTCAGTAACTGTTAATCAATCCCCGGAGGGAACCACCGTGTCCGGACATTCCAAATGGTCATCCATCAAGCACAAGAAGGGCGCTGCTGACGCCAAGCGCGGCCAGCTCTTTTCCAAGCTCTCCCGCGCTATCACCGTGGCCGCCAAGGAGGGCGGCGGCGACCCCAACACCAACGCCAACCTGACCACCGCCATTCAGAAGGCCAAGGACAACTCCATGCCCAAGGACAACATCGAGCGCGCCATCGCCAAGGGCGCCGGCGGCGGCGACGGTGAGACTTACGAAACCATCATTTACGAGGGATACGGCCCCAACGGCGTCGCCGTGCTGGTCGAGGCCATGACCGACAACCGTAACCGCACGGCGGCCGAGGTGCGCAACATCTTCAACCGCACCAGCGGCAAGCTGGGCGAGACCGGCACGGTAGCCTGGATTTTCGAGCGCAAGGGCTCCATCGTTGTTGAAGCCAGCGCCACCGACGAGGATACTCTGATGACCGTGGCCATCGACGCCGGCGCCGAGGACGTCTCCCAGGACGAGAACACTTACGAGATTGTCACCGACCCCACCGATTTCATGACGGTGCGCGGGGCGCTGGAAGAAGCCGGCATCGCTTTTGCCTCCGCCGAGCTGGCCATGCTGCCCAAGACCACGGTGCAGCTGGAGCAGAGCGACGCCAAAAAGATGCTCCGGTTGATGGACGCGCTGGAGGAATGCGACGATGTGCAGGAAGTCCATGCCAACTTTGACATCAGCGAAGAGATTCTCGAAGCGCTGGCCTAACCGGCCGGCGGCGCGATGCGGGACGGGTTCCCGGCAACCCGTGGAATGGAAACTTTGACCGAAACACCACAGCTCATTCTTGGCCTCGACCCCGGTACGGCGGTCACGGGCTGGGGCGTCATCGAATACCGTGGCGACAAGTCGCGGCTGGTCGCCCATGGCACTATCGTCACGTCCGCCAAGGACCCGGCCCACGAGCGTCTGCAGCAGATCTACCTGGGCGTCCTCGACGTTATCGACCATTACCAGCCGGAAGCCGCCGCCATCGAGGAGCTCTTCGGCGGCGTCAACATCAAGACGGCGCTGGCGGTCGGACAGGCGCGCGGGGTCATCGTACTGGCCTGCGCCGAGCGCGGCGTCACCCCCGCAGACTACACTCCATTAAGGATCAAGCAGGCCGTGGTCGGTTACGGCCGGGCGAGCAAGCTGCAGGTGCAGCAGATGGTCAAGGTGCTGCTGGCGCTACCCAAAGTACCCACGCCGGACCACGCCGCCGATGCTCTCGGAGTCGCCATCTGCCATGCCCATTCCCAGAGCGTCAGCAACTTCCTCAAAGCGGGGACCAAGGAAACGCCAATGATCTCGTCATCCCCAAAGAGCAAACGCGGGACACGCTCATGAATATGTCGTTCTCACGGCGACAATACGGGGTCCGCCCATGATCGCCTCGCTCACGGGACAGATCCGGTCGCGGGATGCCGAGGGGATCGTCCTCGATGTGGGCGGCGTCGGCTACCGCGTTGCCATGCCGGCCCGCAGCCTCGACCGGCTGGACGGCTCCCGCGAGGTCTTCGTCCACACTTACCTGCATGTGCGCGAGGATGTCATGTGCCTTTATGGTTTCACGGACACCGAGGAGCGCGATTTTTTCGAACTGCTCAAGAGCGTCTCCGGCGTCGGACCCAAGGTGGCCATCGGCATTCTTTCCGCCTATGGCCCGGCCGACCTGCGCCGCGCGGTGCTCAACCGCGATATCGCCATCTTCCAGAGCATATCGGGCATTGGCAAGAAAACGGCGGAGCGGCTGGTGCTCGAGCTGAAGGATAAAGTGGGCGAACTGGGCGCGGCCACAGCCGCTAGCGTAGAAACCGGTGGCAGCAACGGCTCCTACCAGCTGGCTCGCGAAGCCCTGGTCAGTCTCGGCTACAACTTCGCCGAAGCGGAAGCGGCCCTCACCGGCGCCGACCCGGACACCGACGCTGAGGAACTTATCCGGCAGGCGCTAAAAAGAATCGGCAACAAATGAATGGCCGTTATGGATTTTCCACCGTGACTCATTTAGCCTGTCTAAGGTGGGAAATCCATAACGGCCATCTGTCAGCCGCAAAACTTTCTGAGGAAACGCCATGAACGAAGACTCCCGCCTCGCCGACCCGGTGGTCCATGGCGAAGACCAGGAGATCGAAACCTCCCTGCGCCCCCGGCAGCTCGCCGATTTCATCGGCCAGGAGCCGCTCAAGGAGCAGCTGCAGATCTTCATCGAGGCGGCCCAGACCCGCCACGAAGCCCTCGACCACGTGCTGCTGGTCGGCCCGCCCGGCCTCGGCAAGACCACGCTGGCCGGCATCATCGCCAGCGAGATGGGCGTTTCCATCCGCACAACTTCGGGTCCGGCGCTGGAGCGCAAGGCCGACATCGCCGCCATCCTCACCAACCTGGAGGAAGGCGACGTCCTCTTCATCGACGAAATCCACCGCCTCGGCCGTTCCATCGAGGAAGTGCTATACCCGGCCATGGAGGATTACCAGCTGGACATCATCATCGGCCAGGGTCCGAGCGCCCGCACCATCCGGCTCGACGTGCCGCCGTTCACCATGGTGGGCGCCACCACACGCACCGGCTTGATAACAACGCCGCTCCGTGACCGTTTCGGCGTCACTCACCGGCTGGATTATTACACCACGGAGGAACTGGCCCGCATCGCCGCGCGTTCGGCTTCCTTGCTCGGCGTGGAAGCGGAGGAAGAAGGGCTGCTGGAGATCGCCGGCCGCTCCCGGGGCACGCCCCGCGTCTGCAACCGGCTGCTCAAGCGCGTGCGAGACTATGCCCAGGTCAAGGCTGATGGCCGCATCACCGCCGAGCTGGCGGGAAAAGCGCTCGTCCTGTTCCAGGTGGACAGCGAAGGGCTGGACAAGACCGACCGGGAAATCCTCAGGCTGATAATCGAGAAGTTTGACGGCGGTCCGGTGGGCTTGAGTACCCTGGCGGTCGCCATCGGCGAGGAGCGGGACACCATCGAGGATGTCTACGAGCCTTACCTGCTACAGCGTGGCCTCATCCAGCGCACTCCGCGCGGCCGAGTCGTCACTCGCCTGGCCTATGAACACCTGGGCGCCGAAGTCCCGCCCGCTGGCGAACAGCTCTTTTAGCCCCGCCCGCTGGCGAACAGCTCTTTTAGCGGTGCGGCGCCCGTAAAAGCGGAAAGCTCTGCTAGCTCCAGCTCGCCGGGAAGTTGGTATCAACAAGCTGCACGAAGGTCAACCCACGGTTCAGCGCGATAGGCTTATTCGATGCGTCAAGGTACTGGGTGACATCGCCGCGATTCGCCCGCGACCAGGTCCCCTGGATCACCTGGCCGTCGCGGAAGATGAGCGCCTTTCCCGAACCGGTAAGCGTATACTCCACCCCCCGGTTGCCACCTTCGTCCTCGACGATATCGCTTTCGTAGGAGGGAACGAACTGGATGATCACATTCTTTGGCGCCAACTGCCTGCCGGTCTCCGAGTCCATATGCGCCTCGTCGCCGTTGAAACGCAGCCAGCCGTTAGAAGCAGGGTCATACGTATAACCGACGTCGACTACCGCCGAGTAGGGAACCGAGATGCTGTTTACCGCCGGGGCCGGCGAGTCTTCCTTGAAGGTCAGCGAGGAAAGCGTAGCCGTCAGACTATAGCCGAAAATTTCTGCCGCCTTGCGCACCCCCAGGGTGCTGCTCATCAGGTCGTGGGGCGCGATGCGGTCGTCGGCTCGCCAGTAGGCGAGATCGTGGTAACCATTATCGTTGATGTTGGGGACGTCCGGAGCAGCTTCCAGGGCGGCGGTAACTCCTTCGCTGGATCCGGAGTCCGCCAATAGTGCCTGATATTCGGGAGCCAGTTCCAGGTCGATGAGCCGTGCGCTGCGAATCGGCCCGACAACGTCGGCTTCGTGGCAGGCGAAGATGGCCGAGAAACGGGTGACATCACCTTCCGCCATGGCTTCATAGACGATGTCCGCCTTGCTGAGGCCGGCCTGGTTACGCGCGGGCGGGGCGTTATCCACCTGGAAGACGATGGGTCTGACGGTAGTGGCAGCCCGGTTGGGTACCTCGGTGCCGTCCAGCGGACAGTAATAATGAGGCGCCGGTGGCGATTTGGGTCCGGTGAAGCCCGCCACGGAAGTGAGCTGGTCACTGTTTTTTTGAGATAGGTACCAGGCGTAACCCGCAAAGCCGGCAGCGGCCACGAGGACGAGGACGAGGATAATGATAATTATCCACCTTCGCGGGGAAGAGTCTTGAGAGCTATACTTGTTTATCGGGGAAGACATTTAAGGCAAATCGAGGTTAGCGCAATGCATACTCAAAGTCAAAAATGTTGATGAACCTGCTTCTGCACATCTGCTGCGCCCCCTGTTCCACGGCCACCATCGAGGCCTGGCGGCTGGAGGCGGTTGAACTCACCGGCGTTTTTTTCAATCCCAACATCCACCCTTTCGCCGAACACCAGCGCCGCTACGACACCCTCCTCGCCTACGCCAGCAAGACCGATCTGCCGTTGATCGGCGAACCGGTCTACGACGTCACCGCCTGGCTACGGCAGGTGCATGGCCAGGAGGAAAAGGGCGTGCGTTGCCGTGTCTGCATAGCCGAACGGCTGCGCCACACCGCTGGCCTGGCCGCCGCCGCCGGTTTTGAAGCCTTCAGCACGACCCTGCTGGTCAGCCCCTGGCAGGAACACGAGATCATCAGGGAAGAGGGGGAGCGCGCCGCCGCCGAGGCGGGCGTTGAGTTTCGCTACCGTGATCTGAGGCCGCATTACCGCCACGGTGTCGATCTCGCCATAGAAGCGGGCCTCTATCGCCAGAAATACTGCGGTTGTATCTTCAGCGAGGCCGAGGTGGCGTTTGCGCGTGAGAAGCGACGCCCGGTGAACAAGCCCAAGGTGGCGCCCGACCGCTCGCGGAGATGCTTGTCGGACAAGCCCGACCGCTCGCCGAAAGCCTGACCGCCCGTGCTGACCAGCGAACTGGATTACAATTTGCCTCCAGAGCTGATCGCCCAGCATCCGGTCGTGCCCCGTGACCTCAGCCGCCTGATGGTCTATAACCGGGTAACCGACTCCATGGAGCACCGGCGTCTGCCCGACCTGCTGGCCCACCTGAACCCCGGCGACGCCCTGGTCTACAACGATTCCCGGGTGCTGCGCGCCCGCGTGCGTGCGCTCAAACCCACCGGCGGCAAGGTGGAGCTGCTGTTCCTGCAGCGCCGCCGGGTCAAGCTCTGGGAGGCGCTGGTTAAACCGTCGGCGCGGCTCCAGGAAGGAACCGGTCTGGAACTGGCGCCGGAATACGCCGCGCGGATCGACGGCCTGAAGCCCGGCGCCGTCTTCACTTTGAAGGAGAACCTGGGCGGCGGCCGCTGGCTGGTGAAGAACATGACCGCCACCGCGACGGAGGAGCTGCTCGAGCAGATAGGCGAGATGCCGCTGCCGCCTTACATCAAGGAGCGGCTGGACGAACCGGAGCGCTACCAGACTGTCTACGCCAGCGAGCCCGGCTCGGCGGCGGCGCCCACAGCCGGCCTTCATTTCACGCCGGAGCTGATCGAACGCATCCGGGCCTCGGGCGTCGCGCTATTGCCGCTGACTCTGCACATCGGCCTCGACACCTTTCGTCCGGTTAACGAGGCGGAGCTGGAGCTGCATGGTATCCACAGCGAACATTACCGGTTGCCAGCGGATTCATACGAAGAAATCAGACGGACCAAGGACCGTGGCAGCAGGGTCGTCGCGGTGGGGACCACGGCGGTGAGGACCCTGGAGACCGTCTTTCAGGAGCCTTACGGCCCGCTCGAGGGCGAGACCAGGCTGTTTATCACTCCAGGTTACCGCTTCCGCGTGGTTGACGCACTGCTGACCAACTTCCACCTGCCCAGGTCGACGCTGCTGGCGCTGGTCATGGCGTTCGCCGGAGTACAAGAGACCCGGCGCCTGTACCGGGAGGCCGTCCGGCAGGAATACCGATTTTTCAGCTTTGGCGACGCCATGTTGCTGCTCTAGCACGGTTCATGGTTACCGGCAAAGGAAAAACGCGCCGGAGCGCGTTTTCCATCAAGTTGGTCAGGGAGCAAGACGGGTCGCTAGCTCTGCCAATTTTCCGTCTTTTTTGGCTCCTCTGACAATTTCTGTTCTCCCGGTTCTTTCACAACCTTGTCCAGGCAGTTTTGGGGAATGACCATCTTGATGGTGTCGAGTCGGACTATGAGCGTATCGCTGGTCCGGGGCGGTTCATCCGGATGCCGCAAGCTTTGGTAGGTGACCTGCGTCATAGGGATGAAATGCAGGTCCTTGACGTTCAATAGATCACTGACGCGGGACTGATAACCCCCGGGTTTGACATGGATGAAGCCCTCGATTTCATAATCATCAGTAGTGACCGACACCCTGACCGTCTGCGTCTGAATCGCGCAATCGTTATGGGGACGGCTGAACGTTGCGCTGCTGTCGCTGGATTTCATGGTACCCCTACCTTTTATTTGAGATATGCCTGTTGGAAACCGTAATGATTTAATTCGTCGCCTGTGGCGATTTTCCTAAATCCATGTTTCCAGGATACTCATCGGCAATTTGGGGATTTTGACCATAACTTTGTGCCGCCCAGGGCGCCGCCGCGGCGAAGGACTCTTCTACTGACAACCCCTTGGCCATGCCGTTCTCGACCATGTACTGCATCATGACTCCGCGCTGGGACTCGGGAATCTCGCTGGAAAGCTCGTCGGCCCGGCTGGACATGGTGACGACGCGGTTGGGTCCGGTGATGCCCGGCTTGTTGAAGCCGCCGCTGGAGCAGCTGTCGATATGTATCCACATGCGTCCGGCCTGGATGCCCCCGAGGTAGCCCGCGAGCTCGTTATCCCAGAGCAGCCCCTGGCCTTTGAGATAGTCGTAGCTCATAAAGTCGAAGGGAACCAGCGCGTAAGAGTTGGTGACCCCGGGCAGATTCAGGCCGGCTTCCGGAGCGCTTCGCAGACCGTGGCCACTGTAGAAGAAGACCACGTCGGAGCCGGAGTCGATATCCGGGTTATGTGACAGCCAGTCGAGCGCCCCGATAATGCCCTGGCGGTTGGCCTGGGAGTTCTGCAGCAGGCGGACGTTTTCCCGGGGAAAGCCGAGTTTTGTGGTCAGCAGCCTGTAGACGGAGGCCGCGTCCTGGTCGGCGAAAGCGATATTGCCCAACTCGTTGTTGTCGTAGACGATACCGATGACTACCGCGAACTTCTTCTTCTGTGGCTGTTCGACGGCTGCTTCGCTGATTCCCTTGCTGAAGCCGGTCTGGGCGATGGGAACTACCGGCTCACTGGATGAGATCATGCTGGCGAAACCCAGGAACAAAATGAGCGTGGCAAAGAAACTGAGAGTAGTCTTCAGATTGGTAAAAGGCATTCTGATAAGTTTATCATGCGGCTGATGTCTTTTCTCCGGTTAGGATAAAATGATTCGAGCTGTTTACAGACCTGGCGCGGGATTTCATTGAGCGGACACTTCAAATTCAAAGTCGAGGCGAGCGACGGTGCGGCGCGCGCCGGCACCCTCGCCACGCCGCATGGCGCCCTGGAGACGCCCTGCTTCATGCCGGTCGGCACACGGGCCACGGTAAAGACGCTGTCGCCGCGAGATCTGGAGGAGGCGGGCGCCGGCATCATCCTGGCGAACGCCTACCACCTGTATTTCCGGCCGGGAGCGGGCGTGATCGCCCGGCGGGGCGGCCTGCACAGTTTCATGGGCTGGGACCGGCCGATACTCACCGATTCCGGCGGTTTCCAGGTCTTCAGCCTTGGCGATACAGCCAGGATCACCGGCGACGGGGTCAGCTTCCGGTCACTTTATGACGGCTCCGAGCATTTTTTCACGCCGGAATCCGCCACCAGGCTGCAGGAAGAGCTGGGCGCTGACATCATCATGTGCTTCGACGAGTGCGTGCCGGCCGGGGTGGAGCGCGGCTACCTTGGGGAATCGGTGCGCCGCACCGCCGATTGGGCGGCTCGCTGCCGCCGGTCCCAGACCAGGGACGACCAGCTGCTGATGGGAATCGTGCAGGGCGGGATCGACCTCGAGCTGCGCCGCGAGAGCGTGGAGCGCACGCTGGAGCTGGATTTAGGCGGCTACGCCATCGGCGGCCTCAGCGTGGGGGAGGAGCGTCCGGCGACCCTGGAAACGATGCAGTTTACGGCGGGGCTATTGCCCGTCAACCGGCCCCGTTACTTTATGGGGCTCGGCGATCCGATGGGCATCGTCGACGCGATCGCTGCCGGGATCGACATGTTCGACTGTGTATTGCCCACGCGCACGGCGCGCAACGGACGCGCTTATACTTCTGAAGGGCGGCTCAACCTGCGCAACGCCGCCTTCGCCGAGGATGATGGTCCACTGGAACCAGGTTGCGGCTGCTATTGCTGCCGCAGCTTCAGCCGCGCCTATCTGAGACACCTGGTTACCCAGAAGGAGATCCTGGGATTACACCTGCTGTCTCTACACAACGTCACCTTTTTGTTAGACTTGGCACGGCGGGCGCGGGTAGCCATCACCGCCGGGCGGTTTGGCGAGTTTCGGGCGTCGATGCCAGAGGATTACTGAGACTGGCCTTGATGTCCGGTTCCAGCTGATCTCAATGATGGCATTGATGGCATCCGCGATGGACCGCCGGCGGAATTGACCAATCCAGATAAATCTTAAAAGGAGAAAGCTTGATTGCAAACATCGTAAATTTCGCGTTTGTGCTTGCCCAGGCCACCACCGACACGGGTGGAGGTGACAACGGCGGCGATCAGACTTCGAGCGCTTTTAATTATTCGTCGATCATCATGATCCTCGCCTTTGGCGCCATCTTCTATTTTTTACTGATCCGTCCCGGCCAGAAGCAGCGCAAGGCCCATGACAATCTGGTGAGCGCGGTTAAAAAAGGCGATGAGATCATGACCGCCGGAGGCTTCTATGGCACTGTCACCCAGGTCAGGGACGATTACGTGATGGTAGAGGTCGCCAAAAAGACGCTGATGAAGCTTTCGCGTAACTCCATCGCCCGAATCGTCAACCCCGACGAGGTTGCTGCCGAAGAAGCTGAAGCGGAAGTTGAGGATGTACCGGGGGAAGAAGAAGCCTGAAACGCCGCCATCCGTTTTTGACACCCCTATTCTTTTCGCCTATGCTTTCGCATGGTGCGGTTTTTGCGCGCTGGCCTTTTGTCGTGACTTGACAGGAAATATTTGACCGACAAACAAAAAAATGTGCTCATACTGGTCGTCATGCTCATCCTGGTGGCGGTGTCGATAGTCATCATCTATCCGCCCGGCGAGAAGACCAAGCTGGGACTTGACCTCCAGGGAGGCCTCGAGGTGATCCTGGAGGCTCAGGGCGATGTCAGTGGCGACAAGATGGATCAGGCCGAGATGGTCGTGCGTAACCGCGTCGACAAGCTTGGCGTTTCTGAACCCGCCATCAATCGCCAGGGGACCAATCAGATCTCGGTAGGGCTTGCGGGTGTCAAGAACGTGGAAGAAGCCATGACGCTGATCGGCAAGACGGCGTTGCTCGAGTTCAAGAAGGTCGACCCCGACATGACCCAGCAGCTGGTAACCGGAACCATGACGCCGGACAAACTGCCGGCGAACAAGCAGATTCTCACTCAGACACAGCGTGACGAAAAGGGCGAAACGGTTCGAGACGAAAACGGTCAGCCGGTGACCACGCCTGTCGTGGTCGACAGGGAGCCGTTGATGACCGGCGATGCACTCGATTCAGCGAGCGTCGGTTATGACCAGTTCAACAAGCCCAAGGTGGATATGACCTTCACCGCCGAGGGGCAGAAAAAATTTGCCGAGGTCACCGAGAAACTGGCCACCGCGGGAGCCATCACCGGCAAGGTTTCACAGATGGCCATCGTTCTGGATGACGAGATCGTCTCGGCGCCCACGGTCAAGGATAAGATCAACAGCGACAAAGCCGAGATCACCGGCAACATCCCGCTCAAGGAAGTCCAGAACGTGGTGCTGGTGTTGCAGACCGGCGCCCTGCCCGTGGAGCTGACCACCGTCGATAAAAACGAGATCAGCGCCACGCTCGGCAAGGACTCGCTGAACCAGGGTCTCTTCGCCGGCATGATCGGCCTGGCTCTGGTGATGATCTTCCTTCTCGTCTACTACCGTCTGCTGGGCGTGGTCGCCGACCTGGCGCTGATCATCTACGGGCTGCTCTTTTACGCCGCCCTGACCAACCCGTGGCTGACGGTGACGCTGACACTGCCGGGCATCGCCGGTATGATTCTTACCGTCGGTGTGGCCGCCGACGCCAACGTGGTCATCTTCGAGCGCATCAAGGAAGAGATCAGTGCTGGCAAGACGATTCGCTCCGCCGTCAATTCCGGGTACACCAAGGGTTTCAAGACCATTCTCGACGCCAACACCGTCACCGTCATCACCGCGCTGGTCATCTTCATGGTGGCCACGGCGGGGGTCAAGGGCTTCGCCCTGACGCTGATGATCGGTGTCGTAATCAGCATGTTCACCGCCGTCGTGGCGACCAGGGCCATGCTGGCGCTGCTGGCCGACTTCAGGTTTTTCAATAACCCGACGCTGATGGGCATCAAGCCGCCGAAGAAGGAAGGCGTCAAAGAATGATGCGCATCGACTTCATGGGGAAGAAAAAAATCTGGTTCGCCATTTCCGGCGCGATCGTCCTGGTGGGCATGTTGAGCCTCGCGACCCGCGGCCTCAACCTGAGCATCGACTTCAACAGCGGCAGCCGGCTGGTGATCAGCTTTAACCGTGACACGACAGTGGACGAGGTTCGTGACGCCGCCGGCAAGGCCGGCCACAGCGACGCTGTGGTACAGACTATTGGTGAGAGTCGTTACCAGGTGACCCTGCCGGCGCTCAGCACCGAAGAGGAGACCGCGGTGGTTTCCGCCATGGACGGCTCCATCGGCGTCAACGAGAAATCGTGGAAGAGCGTGGGCCCGACCTTCGGGCGCCAGGTGGTCAACTCCATGCTCAAGGCGATCATCATCTCCTGGCTGATCATCATCTTTTATGTTTCCCTGCGCTTTGAATACAAGTATGCCATGGCGACCATCGCCGCACTGGTGCACGATCTGGCGATCACCGTGGGCGTCTATTCGATTACCGGCCGCGAGGTGACGACCGCGACCGTGGCGGCCGTGCTGACTATCCTGGGTTATTCGCTCTATGACACCATTATCGTTTTTGACCGTGTGCGCGAGAACGCACCGCTGGCGAGGCGTGGCGGCTATGCCGAGATGGTTAACGAGTCCATCTGGGAGGTCATGGCCCGGTCGATCATCACTACGCTGCTGACCCTGATGCCGGTGATCTGCCTGCTGCTCTTCGGCGGCCAGACGCTGAAAGATTTCGCATTCGCGCTGCTGGTGGGCATCCTCTCGGGAGCCTACTCCTCGATCTTTGTTGCCGCGCCGCTGCTGACCCTCTGGAAGGAACGGGAGACCCGCTTTCGCCAGGTCACCAAGGGCGGCAAGGGCGGCGGCAAGACCGAGGCCGTCAAGGCTCGCTGAAGCGCGCCTGCTGAAATAACATTAACCAAAGAGGCGGCCAGGCCGCCTGGTCCGGCGAGGTTCTTCGCTTTACATACCGTCTTCCCTGTCAGACAAGTTTGTTGTCCGGCTCTATCTTCCTTGATAACGACCCATATAATGAAATACCGATCAAACCCAGCAGGATAGCAAACCAGAAAGTGACGAGACGGATGAGCATTGTGCCCGCTACGGCGGCACCTCTATCAATGCCGTTGGCCACAAACAAGCCGGTCATGCTGCCTTCGGCCACACCCAATCCGCCGGGGATCATTGACAGCGCTCCAGCCAGCGAGGCGAACACAAAGATGAAGGTTGTAAGCATGAGGGAAATATCGACGCCCAGTCCTCGCAGGCAGACATAGGCCGCCAGACATTCGAAGAACCAGCCGACGGTGCTGAGCGACACGGCGGGCAACAGGTGCCGTACTTTGAGGAGGATATAGGCGGACTCGTAAAACTTCTCGAGATGCTCGGCAAACCGGCGAATCAAAGGCAGACGCTCGGCCAGTTTGAGCAGCTTCAGGCAAACGCTGCGGGTCTGCACCAGTATGATAAAAAGGGTGATCAGTATCACTGTGACCGCCAGCACTTCGCGGCCGAAGCCATAGGCCAGGGTGCCGGCGCTGCCGAGTATCAGGATTCCGATCACATCCGTAGCCCGCTCGGCGACCACCACCGGCGACGAGTGGCTCACCGGAACATCTCCGTAGTCCTTCAGCAGAAACGACTTCATGACCTCACCCATCTTGGCGGGCGAGATGGTCATGGTCAGCCCCGAGATGAAGATAACGAAACTCGGTATGGCGGGAATACGAATGCCGATCACCCGGATTAAATATTCCCACTTGATGAAGCGTACCAGGTAGTTCACGAAAGTTAAGGCGAGCGCCAGCGGTAACAGGTACCAGGTGAATCCCTGGAAAGCCTGTAGCAGGTTGTCGAAATCGGCGTAAATCCCGAGGATGAAATAGAGTCCGACCGCGATGGCCAGCCCGATCAGCAGGTTTCTTCGCAGATGCTGGGGCATGGATTGTTTCAGCCTGCCGAAACGATCATTTATGTTTCCGGCAGGCGCGGCCCGCCGTTTTCGCCACGACTCCAATACCTGCCATTACCGCCGCCATGACCGCGAAAAAGTCACCCCTGCTTCTCCCCTGCTTCTCCAGCTCGGCTCCCTCGGGAAGATATTCCTGCAGCAGTTGCCCCCACTTGGTGTGCGCCATCTCCTGAACCCGGGGCCAGCCCACAAAGGGATACCAGTAGTAATCGTGATAGAACTTCGAGGCCGCGTATGACCAGGGGACCATCGGGCTTCTGAGCAGAGCGTTCTCCAGGGGCTTCAGCGGGCCGTGGTATATCGCCTTCTGCCCGCGGCTGGCAAGGGTGTCCTTCTTGCCATGGAAGTGGAAATTGACCTCGGAGATATCCTCACCGACTATCTCGATATCATCGATGAGGCCACAACCCAGCCCCCGCTCATGGGCCAGGCGGATGTACTTCAGGTCCATCGGGTTGAACCCCATCATGTGCGCCGCCACGGCGTCGATGGCCACCTGGTCCGCGCTCGCGAGCATGTAATCCTTGACGAACGGCACCATGGCTCTCGGGCCCGGACCGTCTCCACAGATAGTCCCATCCATGACGGCGAAGATCCCGCTGTGGATCTCCTTCTGGATTGCCAGCAGGTCGACCAGAGTTTCGTGAATGACGCTGTGCGTCCAATGCCGATGATCCTGGAGCAGGCCGCCAAATGCGTTTTTCATGGCCCCGGTAGTACCGGTGAATACGTGCGTTTTCACCGTGGGCATCTGGATGATGTTCGTATCGAAAAAGATATCAGGAAGGTAGATGCCATCTTCTTCGTATACCTTGTCAAGCACAAGCATCTCTGCCTTGGGCTCGTAACGAACCCACTTCACCGGCGGTTCGTAGAGCCGGGTGAAGTCAAGCCCGTAGCGGCCGGCTACCGTCGCGTGGCCGTTATTGATCTCGCCTACCCTGTCATCCACGACAACCGTGCGGTTCTGGGTTAGATAGAGGGAATCCTTGTCGTAACCGTCATCCAGCAATCCCTTGATGACCCCTTCGAGCTGCCAGGGAGCCGTGGAGCAGGCCGGGTACCAGACGTGCCAGGAGATGTTGATCTTGATATGGGTCTTTTTATCTTGAGGCAGGTAATCAGCATAGCCGGCCATTCGCATCAGCTTGCCGTAATCTTCCACAACCGTCTCAGGATTTGTTTTTAAAACCGCAACCTTGGATTTCATTGATTCAGTCACTCCTTGCCATTAGTTAAATTGTAAGACTACAGCCACGGTTACAACCCAGAGTACGACATCTATGAGCAGGGGTTTGTCGGTGAGCATTACCTGTTCGGGCGAACCGCCGCGAAGATGCGTGTGGACCAGAATCAGATAACGAAAGATCCCATACAGAACAAAGGGGATGGTGAGCATCATGTTACGAGAGTGCTCGAACGCCGTAAACGTGTATAGCGCGTAGGAAACCAGTGTCGCCGAGGCGGTGACGCTGATCATCTGATCGACCAGTTCGATGCTGTAGTGCTCGAGGTTGCGGCGATGGTTGGCCGCCTGGTCTTCCAGCAGGACCAGCTCAGCCCTTCTTTTCGCCAACCCCAGAAACAGGGCCAGAAGCATCGTGCATACGACCAGCCAGGCGGAAATCGGTACATGGATGACAGCCGCTCCCGCAACCGCCCTGATGACAAAACCCGCCGATATGAGCAACACATCAAGGATGATCAGGTTCTTAAGGTACAGCGAATAGCACAATTGAATCACGATATAGGCCGTCAGAAATACCGGTAATAACGGATCCACCAGGTAGCCACCGGCCAGGGCCGGTAAAACGAGCACCACGATCGCGCATAAAACCGTGCTGACGCCGAGACGGCCGCTGGCTATCGGTCTGTTTTTCTTGATCGGATGGTGACGGTCGCTTTCGCGGTCGATGAGGTCATTTACCAGATATCCGGCGCTGACAACGGAGCAGAAGGCGATAAAGGAAACCCAGGTCTTCCATTCCATGGACCAGTCGGTCAGATTGCGGGAAAAAATGATTCCGGCGAACACCACCAGATTCTTGATCCACTGCTTGGGCCTGAGCGATATGAACAGATCCGTCATATGATCATGCACCGTTGCTTTAGCCCGGTGTTCTTGAGGATTTTTTTCAGCACTGGCTTTTCATGAAGGAACTCACCGGTAAGTAATTTTACCTTTCTCGATATCACGGGCATTTATAGTGGTGGATCGAAAAAATGGTGTGGTTAGCGGCGATTACTGCTTGCCCAGATTGTGGGATATTCTCCAGACATTCTATGCCATCCACCCATGTTTCTTTGACTGATGGGCCGATGTTTTTCTTTATTTGCCCATCAAGCATATCACAACTGTCGTAGTTAATATCATGGCGAGCCAGCCCAGTTTCCAAACACAAAACTTAACGTCTTTTCCGTTTAAGAGCGAGAGCATACCGTTGTGCTCATCCCACAGGTTCAGTTCCCGCCCCAAAGGGGTAGATTCCCAACAGTAGCGGATATCTCTGTTTTCTTGTTCATCTTTTACAACCCCGCTGCCGATTGAGTATGCGCCCTTGAGCCAATCACGGCGGGGCGATTGTTTGGGAGGCGATCAAGATGACCAACCTGCTCGAGCGGAGCATTCTGATGACCCTCGGCGCGGCAATGCTCACCAGGGAGATGGCCGAGTCGCTGGCGGAAAATCTCGCGCAGAAGGGTGATGAAACCACTGCCTTGGGCCGCGAGGCCGTCGACGAAGTGGTCGGCAAGGCGAAAGAGGAAGCGCGTTCGCTGCGTGGCCGATTTGACGATACTCTCCAGCGTAACTTTCGTGAAATGGGTCTTGCCCCGAGCGCCGAGATCGGGGAGTTGAAGCTCAAGGTGGCTCAGCTCGAGCATCGGATATCCCTGCTCGAAGCCGGCAATAGCGCCGCTGGCTCTTCTGAAAAGACAACCGGCGAGATCCGGTCGCCGGAGGGCGTGATCGGTGAAGCCGCCGTAAGAGCGCCGGAGCAGGAAAAACCGTCGCCAGAAGCGAAGTCTGACGGGCAGACAAACCAGCAGTCAACCAAAGGGTAGGCAGTCATGCGACTCGCCAGCAGCGTCCGCAACGCCGACCGCGTCCGTGACATCACCGAGATCGCCGTCAAGCACGGCTTCGGCTACTGGATCGAACGTCATCAGCTTCGCAATCTCCTGCCCAAGAATTGGCGCGGCGGGCCGAAGCCGGTTGGCACACGCGGCGAGCACATGCGCAAGATGTTCGAGGAGCTGGGGCCGACATTCGTCAAGTTCGGCCAGCTGCTAAGCACCCGGCCCGACGCCCTCCCCGGAGACATCATTGTCGAACTGCGCAAGCTGCAGGACGATGTGCCACCTTTTCCCCTTGAGGTAGTTGAAGCGACCATCGAGAAGGAACTCGACCTGACCATCGAGCGTCTCTTCCTCGAATTCGATGAGGTGCCCATAGCAGCCGCTTCCATCGGGCAGGTGCACCGGGCGGTGCTGCCCAATGGCGACCAGGTGATCGTCAAGGTGCAGCGGCCCGAGGCCGAGGCCAGGATCCGCTCCGATACCGACCTGCTCTACCAGTTTGCTCAGCTGCTGCGCGACCACAGCCCCAAGGACCTTTTCATCGATCCCGTCGGACTCGTCGACCAGTTCTCACGCGGCATCCGTAATGAGCTCGACTACCGGGTCGAGGCCAGGAACGCCGAGCGGTTCCGCGAGAATTTCCGCGATGACCACACCGTTCACATCCCCAGGGTCTACTGGCAGTACTCGACCTCGCGGGTGCTGACACTGGAGTGGGTGGACGGGGTGCAGCTGGCGGACATCGATGCCGCCGCCATGGACATGGGTGAGCGCCAGGCGCTGGCGACCACCATCGCCCAGTGCTGGCTCAAGCAGATCTACATCGACGGTTTTTTCCATGGCGACCCGCACCCGGCCAACATCATGGTGCTGGAGGGTGGCGCCATCGGTCTGGTGGATTTCGGCATCGCCGGGCGGCTCAGCGATAATGACCGTCAGAATATCATCAACCTGTTCCTCGACATCATGAATGAGCGGATTGAAAACATCCCCCGGCGGCTTTCAGCTCTGGGCGTGGAATTCCCCCGGGACAAGGAAGCGGAGTTCGTCAGCGAGACGCGCGACCTGTTCACGAAGTATTTCGGGGCCAACCTCGAAGAGCTGGACCCGGTAGCGGTTTTCCGCGATGTTTTCGGGGCCATTTACCGGCTGGGTCTGAAACTGCCGACCCAGTACCTGCTTCTGGAGCGTTCAGCAGGGACGCTGGAGGGAATCGGCCGGCAGCTTTATCCGGGCTTCAACGTCTTCGAGTTCGCCCGCCCTTACACGCGGGAGTTTTTAAAACGGCGCTATTCGCCCGAGAACATCATGGCACGTGGTGGCCGAGAGATTCAGAATTACATCAGCCTGCTGCGGGAAGTTCCGGCGCAGCTGCACGACTCGCTGGAGCTGGTCACCAGCGGCGACCTGAAGATCAACTTTGTGCATCGCAACCTCGAGGAGCCCATGCGGCGGTTTACCATACTGACCAACAGGCTGGTAATCGCCATCGTTCTGGCTTCATTGATCCTCGGCTCGTCGATTATCGGTCTGTTTGCCCAGGAGGGGCCACGGCTGCTGGGGATTTCCGTTTTCGCCCTTTTTGGCTTCCTGGCCTCGGGCTTCTTCGGACTCTGGCTGGTGGTCGGCATCCTGCGCTCCGGCCGGTTGTGAGCCCGCCGGGCGTATCTCGGCGGCTATTTCCACGCTATATGTGATAGGCGCTCTCACCTTCCAACCGCTGACATATTTACCGGTACCAGGCAGTGCAGGGGTGCAACCCCCTCAAGTTGACCTTGAGATTTCACCACATTTAAGACACCGGGTTTTATTTCCGAAAATAACGGTAATAATTATTGGGCGTTTTCTAACGAGTAGTTTGTCTTTATACTAGCTGACAAGCAGAAGGCAGGAGTACTGAATGGGGGGATTTCGAAGAGTCGTCGTGAGCATTCGCCGACTTCCTTTTAGCGTCAAGATGCTTTTGAATCTTATGGTAGTGTCTCTGGTACCCTTGCTTATTGCTGGCTATGTTACCCAGCGAATTGTCCTCAACATCATACTCGACAACGAACGGGAAGACATCCAGGTCCACGCCGCGGAACTCAAGCTGGCAATCGACCAGACGCAGGCAAAGCGGCTGTCAGAGGCTGAGAGCTTTGCCAGAATTGCCTCCCTGGTCTCGTTTGCAAAAGAACCATCGCCGGCCGGCGCTGAACCAGTACTCTCAAACTTCAAGATGATCCTATCTTCCAACGCTAATATCCGGTCGTTATTCCTGATTGACCCCGCGAGCGGCTCAGTAATCCTCTCTACCGCGGAAGATCAAAAAGACATGCGCTACGGAAACCGTGCCTTCGTAAAGGAGGCGGCTTCAGGCCGAAGCTCTTTCTCGACACCCTCGCGCGACCGCGGTCAGAACCTGGTCTATTTCTCTGCTCCCGTAAAAACCGATGAAAACGGACGGGTGTTGGCGGTACTGGTGATGGCGGTAAGCGCCGACGATATCTGGAGCTATGTACGCGGGGCCATAGGCCAGATCGGCGTGGGTTCACTGGCCGTCCTTACCGACGAGTACGGCGTGCGTATCGCTCACAGCACTGACGAAAGCCTGGTCTACAAGTCCTGGGCGCCACTCCCGGAAGAAACCAGGCAGGCGATTATCAGGGAGCAGCGCTACGGCGCGGACATAACCGACATCGGTTCCACCGATTTCCAAGACATAACGACAGCGGTCACAGCGACTGATCCTCCCAAATACATCTTCGCGCACAAGCTTGCGGTCAGCGGTGAGACCTATGAGTCGGGCATTTCCCGCAGCCAGCTCACGCGATGGACTGTCCTGGAATCGGTACCGCACTCTGCTTTCCTCTCGCCGGTTTCCGATATCAGGGCAAGTATGGCGATCATAATGGGTCTGGCCGCTATCGCCATGATCGCGCTCGTTTCCATTTCCAGCCGGGCGGCGTCAACGCCTGTCCGCAGACTTTCCCGGTCTGTAGCAAAGATGTCTGAGGGCGATATGAATTCACCCATACCCGAGATTCCAGACCGTGAGATGAGCATCCTGGCCAAGCAGTTTGAGGACATGCGCCAGAAAGTGTCGAACTCCTACGATATGCTCGAAGAAGCGTACCTTGATATCGCCCGGGCGCTGACAGCAAGTCTCGAAGCAAGGGACCCCCATACGGCAGGCCACACCGAGCGAGTGGGGCAATACGCCCTTGCCCTGGCCCGCAGGCTTGGCTTAAGCGAAGTAGAGATAAGCGATGTCAAAAAGGCCGCTGACCTGCATGATATCGGCAAGATAGCCGTGCCGGACGCCATCCTTCTCAAGCCGAACAAGCTTACCCCTGGGGAGTACGCCGAGATCAAGAGACATCCGTCGAAGAGTGCCGAGATTATCCACTACCTGGGATTCCTGCGCAATGCGCTGCCGGGCATTGAAGGCCACCACGAGAATTACGACGGCACTGGCTATCCCCGTGGACTCAAGGGAAAGGAAATTCCCCTTATGGCCAGGATTCTCGGATTAGCAGACGCCTATGACGCCATGACTTCCAGCCGCGCGTACCGCCGCGCCATGTCGCATGAGCGTGCCACGGAAATTCTCCGGGATGGCGCAGGCACGCAGTGGGATCCGAAGCTGGTGCTTATTTTCCTCGACATGCTGGGCGAGGGGAAAATATCTGAAGAACAGCCTGTGGTTCCAAAACCGGGTGAGCCTGTTATCTCAAAATAGGCTACAAAACTTCTGGTAAGAATAATCTTCGGAGCAAATTTTCCCCTTGAGGTAGTTGAAGCGACCATCGAGAAGGAACTCGACCTGACCATCGAGCGTCTCTTCCTCGAATTCGATGAGGTGCCCATCGCAGCCGCTTCCATCGGGCAGGTGCACCGGGCGGTGCTGCCCAATGGCGACCAGGTGATCGTCAAGGTGCAGCGGCCCGAGGCGGAAGCCAGGATACGCTCCGACATTGATCTTCTTTACCAACTGGGTCACCTGATACGCGACCACAGTCCCATGGACTTTTTTATCGATCCCGTGGGCCTGGTGGACCAGTTCTCCCGGGGCATACGCAACGAGCTCGATTACCACGTGGAAGCCCGTAACGCCGAGCGCTTCCGGAAGAATTTCCGCGACGACCATACGGTTCACATCCCGAAAGTCTATTCGCAGTACTCCACTTCGAAAGTGCTGACGCTGGAGTGGGTGGACGGCGTGCAGCTGGCGGACGTGGATATGTCGGCGATGAACATGGGTGAGCGCAGGCCCTGGCCACCACTATCGCCAAGTGCTGGCTCAAGCAGATCTATATCGACGGCTTCTTCCACGGTGACCCTCACCCGGCGAACATCATGGTCCTGGATGACGGGGCTATCGGCCTGGTGGACTTCGGTATCGCCGGGCGCCTGAGCGATAACGACCGGCAGAACATCATCAGCCTCTTCATGGATATCATGAACGAGAGGATTGACAACATCCCGCGGCGGCTGTCAGCCCTGGGTGTGGAATTCCCCCGTGAAAAGGAAGCGGAGTTCATCAGCGAATCCAGGGACCTGTTCAACAAATATTTCGGAGCGAACCTGGATGAGTTGGATCCGGTGGCTGTCTTCCGCGATGTCTTCGGGGTCATATACCGCCTCAAGCTGAAGCTGCCGACCCAGTACCTTCTGCTGGAGCGTTCGGCGGGCACTCTGGAGGGAATCGGACGTCAGCTTTATCCGGGATTCAACGTTTTCGAGTTCGTTCGCCCATATACGCGGGAGTTCCTCAGGCAGCGCTACTCGCCCGAGAACATCGCGGCGCGGGAAGGAAGGGAACTGCAGAACTATTTCAGCATGCTGAGGGAGTTCCCCGGGCAGCTGCACGATTCGCTGGAGCAGGTCACCAGCGGTGATCTGAAGATCAATTTCGTTCACCGCAACCTGGAAGAGCCCATGAGGCGCTTCACCGTTTCCACCAATCGCCTGGTGATCGCCATCGTGCTGGCCTCGCTGATCCTGGGCACCTCGATCATCGGGCTCTTCGCCCAGGAAGGGCCGAAGCTCATGGGTATTTCCGTCTTCGCCCTGTTCGGCTTCATTACATCCGGTTTCTTCGGCATCTGGCTGGTGGTCGGCATCCTGCGCTCCGGCCGGTTGTGACGGCAGTTGCTCCGGCGCCGACGGTTCCGGCTGATTTTGACGAAAGCCCCCTCGTGCCGACTGCTCCGGCTGGCAATAAAAAGCGGAACGCGTAACCGTACGGCCCCTTCCCGCGCTAGATAATCAGCAGGCTCGCTAGATAATCAGCAGGCTCTTTTCCGGGCAGATTATCGCTGCCGTCATCCCTTCCCGTAATCCATGAAGCTACATACAAAGCTATATCTTTTCTTTGCCGGCATCGTTCTTCTGCCGTTGCTGGTGGTGACCGTCGCCGCCAGCGTGGTGCTGGGCCGATCGGGGACTGAGACGTATGAGGGCAGGCTGCAAAGCGGGCTGGCGGCGGCCTCGGCCATCGTCTCGGCGCAGGCGCAGGTGCTGAGTGGAGATTTTCAGGTGGTTCTTGGACGCGCCGATAGCGGCACGCTGCTATCCGGCGATGAGGCGCATCGCGCTCTGGTCATTAACTCCATCCTGGCTGAGACCGGCGCCGTTGGCCTGGTGATCCAGGATTCTTCCGGGGCGGTGGTGACGCGGGCAGGATCTGCATTTTCGGCGGACGGAGTTTCGGCCGCTGGCACTTTATCAGGTGGCTCCACCGGAACTGGAGAAGCGGGCGGCGCTACGCCGCTGATCGCGTCGACGGCCAGGCTTGCCAGTCCGGACGGCGCTCTCTGGCGCCTGACCCTGCTCCATTCATTCAACATCGAATCCCTGGAAAAGGTCTTTGACGCCCAGGGGCTGGAGTGGGGTCTGCTGGTTGACGGAGTGGTCAAGTCTGGTTCTCTGCCTGCCGGTGATGAGATCCAGGATTCCGCCGGTGAGCCGGTCCAGGTCCTCGACCACACGACACCCGCGGGCGCCGTGCCCGTCACCGTCGGCGGGCAGGAGAAACTTGCCTTGGCGCTGCTAATGCCGAGGGATATCACCGAACGCCAGACATCGCTTTTCGCGGCCGTGCCCGCGGTTACCGTGGGGGCGGCTTCGCGGCAGGCGCTGCTGGTCGGGCTGGCGCTGATGGCCGGCGTGGCGCTGATGGCCGGCGTTCTTGGCCTTCTGCTGGCGCGTAACATCACCCGGCCGCTCCGGCAGCTCACCAGCGCCACCGCCGCCGGGATTGAGGGCGACCTGGGACGCCAGGTCGAAGTGACTTCTCATGACGAGGTCGGCAATCTGGCCAGTTCCTTTGGGATGATGCAGACCAGTCTGCGCGATTACATCGCCGAGCTGGAGGAATCGCGCACCCAGCTCCTGCTGGCGCTTTCCTATGCCGGCGAGATCCTGGGCTCCACTTCTGACCGGGCCCGCATGATGAAGACCACCGCTGAAGCCGCCCGTCTGGCCACAAGCGCCAGCGGTGTCTGGGTGGACATCTTTGCCAGCAAGCGGCCACCGGTACGTAGCGGTGTCTCCACCGGGGTTCCACCCCATTTTTTCAACGACAGCTTCAAGCGACAGGTGAGCATGCTGGCTGAGCGGGTGGCCGCCGATAACACCTCCGCCGGAGAGGTGCTCGATTTCGGGCCGGATTACGAGGCGGTCGCTTACCCGCTGGTGCATGAACGTCAGGCACTGGGCGCCATGGTCGCCGTGTTCGGGCGCGGTCAGTCCACCGAGGAGAGTCGCCACATTCTGGGTTCGCTGGCGGCCCAGGCCGCGAGTGCCGTGGAAAACGTCAACTTCGGGGAGATGCAGCAACTGCTGGCGACCACCGACCCGATGACCAGCCTGTTCAATTTCCGTTACCTTTGCAACTGTCTCGACAAGGAGCTCAGCAAGAGCCGCCGCTACGGCCATCAGCTGTCGATCGCCATCCTCGACCTCGACGATTTCAAGACTATCAACGACACGTACGGCCACCAGGCAGGAGATGAGCTGCTGCGGGCGGTGGGGGAAGTGTTGACCGGCCGGGTGCGCGACACCGACATGGTCGCCCGTTACGGCGGCGAGGAATTCTCGGTGGTCTTCCCGGAGACATCCAAGGCCGATGCCATGAAAGTCGTGGAGAAGCTGAGGTCAGGGATCGAGCAGATCAGGCTGCCGTCCTACCCGGAGGTGCGGATCACTACGAGCATCGGGGTTTCCTCTTTCCCTGAGGATGGCGGTGACAAGACCGATCTGCTGGTGAGCGCCGATGCGGCTCTTTATCAGGCGAAGGAATCGGGGAAGAACCGCAGCTTCTCCGCCTGACCGTCAAGGCTGGGCCAGGTAAAGACCTGCATCCGACCGGTCGAACTCTGTTTAATCGTGGCTATTGTGATGGTCGGAACTGCTCTTGTTGTAGTTGTAGGAACTGCTCTTGTGGCTGGATTTTTCGAGATCGCCATCGTCCTGATGCCTCGTTGAGCCGGCATTATACGTTTCGGGTTTGTTATTCGTTTCGGGTTTGTTATTCTTGTCGCTTTCACTTCCCGAAGTACTTTTGCTTTTACTGCCACTGTCCACAGTTTCGCTGACGCTGGCGGGATCCGTGGTAACGCCGCCGACGGCGCCGCCGACGGCCAGCGAATTACCGGAGGTGGGCGCAGCAAATAGCGGCTCGGTAATCGGCTCGGCTGATGTGGCAGCCTCTTGGCCGGCTGCCGGCGTGGTGACTACCGGGCGGACACGCAGCGGTTCAAGCCTTCTGGCCGCCGCCACGTTGGCGATCAGTGGTGAGGGTAACAGCCCGCGGCCGGCGAACATGAACAAATACAGCGAAACAGCCACCGTAAGCACCGAAAGACAGGCCGCAATGGCGATCGATGCCGCCGGGCGCGCCAAAAAATCTCTCAGGGCATCAGGTAACCCGAGCCCATTCTTGCCTGTATAAAAAGCTTTCATCAATTGTTCCTTCATCTGGATAGCGCCGTCCTGGCCTAAAGGATACGCAGGGAGGACAGGGAATCTGGTTGCGAGGGTGGGTTTACGCCGTTACCGGGGAAGATAGTAAAATAGGTTCAGGGTTGTCATGAGGAAACCGAAAGCCGATGCAGGACGCCGGCCCAATCGATGGTACCGCATGCACCGGCTTTAAAAAAAATGAAAAGTGGAGCGCGGCATGTTTCTCGACCGTGTAATAGTCAGGCAACAGGACCCACGCCAGCTGCGGATGGCCAAGTCGGCCGCCTGGATCTACTGGCTGGGAATCATCGTCGTATTCACCGGGACCATGCTGCCGCTGGCATCGGAGATCGACCGCGTGCCGGTGCTGCTCCTTACCCTCGGCGGCCTGCTTTCCACCGTCGCCGTCATCCTCATTCCCTGGGACAGGTTCAGCTACAAAATCTTTTATGCCATGGCGGCGCTGGCCTGTTCCCACATCGCGACGCTTATCTATTATAGTGGTGGCGTGGAAAGCCCTTTCGGGGAGCTCTACTTCCTCATCGCCATCTGGGCCGCCTACTTTTTCTCCTTCCGTGGTTATGCGCTGGTGGCATCCACGGCGATCGCCAGTTTCCTGGCGCCATATTTTTATGATTATCAATACGACGTCGTCCATATCACCTCGGCGATCATACATATCCTGTTCATGTTGATCGCCGGCGGATTGGTCAACCTGCTGGTGCAGCAGGTGCGTGACCGGAACGCCGATCTGAGCCGCACCACCATGACCCTGGCGCAAAAAGTCCGACAGGAGCTGCGGGAGCAGGAGAAGACCGCGGCTGTCCTGGCCAGCGTCGCCGACGGCGTCTATGTCGTGGACACCAGCGGCCACATCGTGCTCTGGAACAAGGCCGCGGCGCTGATCACCGGATTCAGTGAGGAGGAGATGATCGGCCGGGACTGCTATGGCGCCACCGGTGAAGCGCCCGAAGGCGGTGGCGGTTGCACGCCCTTCTGTGGTTCTGTCGCTCCTCTGGATGCGGACAGTAATTTTTCCAGCACCGGCTACGAAGTCCTTACCTGCCGGAAGGATTCCGAGAAGATCTGGCTCTCGGTGAGCGCCGCGCCGATCCGTGATCCCGACGGCAGTATCGCCGGCGTTGTCCATGTCTTCCGCGACATCTCCGAGTACAAGGAGATCGATCGGATGAAATCCGATTTCGTTGCCACTGTCTCCCACGAGCTGAGAACGCCGCTGACCTCGATCCTCGGGTTTTCCAAGACCCTGCTCAGGACCGATGCCCGGTTCTCCGATGCCAGCCGGGAGTCGTTCCTGCTGGAGATCGTCCGGGAGGGAGAGCGTCTGGCGCGCCTGATCGAGGATGTCCTCAGCGTAAGCCGGATCGAAGCCGGCAAGCTGCGCCTTGACCTCAAGGCTGTCGACGTCGGACCAGCGGTCGGTCAGGTGGTCAAAAACATGGCTCGGTTGACTTCCATCCATAATTTCGTGATAAATGTAGCGGATGACCTGCCGCGGGTGAGCGCCGACCCCGACAAGCTCTACCAGGTGCTGCTCAACCTGGTGGTCAACGCCATTAAGTACTCTCCCGATGGGGGGCCGATCACCGTCACTGCCATTGAGAGGGACGGCAGGATGCGCTTCGAAGTGACTGACCAGGGCGTCGGCATCAGCGTCGAGCATCTGCCTCATGTCTTCGAGCGTTTCTACCGGGCGGCGCGAGGCAAGAACGGAGTCAAGGGTACCGGTCTGGGTCTTTTCGTCAGCAAGAGCCTGGTGGAACAGATGGGCGGCAAGATCCGGGTCGAGTCCGAGGTGGGCCAGGGCAGCCGGTTTTTCTTCGACCTGCCGCTCGCTCCGGCGGAAGAGGCGGAAGCCGAGGACAAAATCGCCTCCTGAAAAGGTGGAGGTTCAAGACGGGGCCGCCGGCCGAAGATTGCCAGCCGGCGGTAACGGGCATAACAATACCAGTGGAAGAATTATTACCAACGGGAGCTTACATGGAATCATCCGGCATTGGGAGCAAGCATATCCTCATCGTCGACGATGAAGCATCATTGCGGACGCTGGTCCGGGCAAACCTGGAGGTCGACGGGCTCGTGGTCAGCGAGGCGGTGGATGGCATCGAGGCCATGAAAATGCTGGCGGAGTCGCAGCCTGACCTCATCCTCCTGGATATCATGATGCCCGGCAAGGACGGCATCGAGGTCCTTGAGAATCTGGCGGCGGATGAAAAGTTGAAGGGCATCCCGGTAATCCTTCTCACCGCCAAGGGTGAGCAGGAGGATCTGGAGAAGGGCGCGGAACTGGGCGCCTGCGGCCACATCACCAAGCCGTTCGACCCCGAACAGATGGTGCGGACCGTCAAGGCGGCGCTGGGGATGATCAGGCGCTAGCAGCTGTTTTTGCCCGGCCAGCTACATGGGCGTGGTGGGTCACTCAGTGGAATTTTGCGTAGGCGCGCCTAGCCTGCGGCCAGAAATTTTCGAACCGTGTTGGCAAGTTCACGCGTGTTGATCGGCTTGGAGATGTAGCCCTCGCAACCGACGGAGCGGACCCTTTCCTCATCACCTCTCATGGCATGGGCTGTTATTGCCACGACCGGAATCTTCGCGGTAAGCGGATTCTGTTTCAGGCGGCGGGTCGCCTCGAGGCCGTCCATGCCGGGCAGCTGGATATCCATCAGGATGATGTCCGGCGGGTTGTCCGCGGCGGCCTGGACCGCTTCTTCGGCGCTGGCGATGATGGTGATTTCGAATCCATCACGCTCCATCACATATTCCACCAGGCGCGAGTTCATCTGGTTGTCCTCCACCAGCATAACTCTCGTTTTCATTTCCAACCCCCTTGATGAATCTGTGTTCAGACAAGTCTGGCCGCGTCGCCGCCCTGTTCGGCCAGAGCCTGCAGTGTCTCCTCGAGCTTGCCAGTGAGCTGGTCCGGCGCCAGCAGACCGCCGTGGTCGCCAGCGATAGCGATGCTGACCGTCAGTTTGTCAGGATCACCGCCATGCTTCCTGGACTGATGTTCACGAACCAGTTCCACAATCTTTTTTGCGGCATTGAAGCCGGCTTCCTTCGTAGTCTCCGGCAGCAACATGCCGAAGCGGTCGGTGTCGTAGCGGGCCAGCGGATCGGCGGCGCGGATATTGCTCCTCAGAAGACCGGCGAGGGTCGACAGCCGCTCCGCGGGTGAAGTTGTGATGCCGGCCGCCGGATGGTCCAAACCGATCAGCAACACCGAAAGGTCAAGGGAGTAGCGCTGGGCCCGTTTCACCTCTTCCGCCAGCCGTTTGTCAAAATAGCGGCGGTTGAAGAGACGGGTTTCACTGTCGATCAGCAGCGCCTTTTCCGGGTGCAGCTTTTCCAGGCGGAACATCTCGCCGAGCAGCTGTTTCCTGCCGCTTTCGCTCTTGGGGATGATTCCTTCGATGTGGCTGTCCAGAAGTTGCCGCTCATCAACCGGGCTGATATCCCGATCCCTGGTCACGATGATCGGCGTATTGACGGTGATCGGGTGCTTTCTCAGGAAAGAGATAACTTTTTGGATCGGGATATCGGGAAGGTTGAAATCGATGATAATGATGTCCGGGGACTGTTCCAGCGCCATCTCCAGGGCATTTTTACTGTCAGCGGCGTGGATGACGACAAAGCCCTGGTTTTTGAGGATGGAACCGGTGCGCGCGGCGTCTTCGGTATTGGCGTCGGCCACCAGCACCTGGGGTTGGGAGCGGCGGCCCGGTGAAACTTCTTTCAGGTAGCGGAGCTTGTCGAGCAGGTGGCGCCGGCTCAGTGGCTTGACGCAGTAATCAGCGGCGCCGAGGGCGAAGCCCAGCTCGGGGTTTTCCAGAGCGGAGCAGATGATGACTCCCAGGTCAGCCGTCTCCGGGTCCGACTTGAGCTGGTGCAGCACCTGCCAGCCATCCTTGCGGGGCAGCATGATGTCCAGGCAGATGGCGAAGGGGTGACTGGCCCTTGCCTTCTCCAGGGCCTCGACGCCGTCGACGGCGTATTCCACCTCGTAACCTTCCTGCGTCAGCCAGAGACCGATCAGTTCCGCTGCTTTCCGGTCGTCCTCGACAATCAGTACCCCGGGCGAACGGGATGAATCCAGCGCTGCGGTGGTTGTCCTGGCCTGTTCGGCAACTTCGCCGCCACCTGTTGTGGCTGTGCTGATGTCACGGTCGATCGGCAGGGCCGGCGGCAGTGTGCCCTCCTGCGGGATTGGCAGCGTGAAATAAAAGATGCTGCCCAGGCCGACTTTGCTCTCAACCCAGATCTCGCCTTTTTGCATCTCGACGAATTTTCTCGTCAGGGCCAGCCCGAGCCCGGTACCTTCGTACTGGCGCGAGGTGGATCCATCCACCTGCTGGAACTCGGAAAAGATGCGTTCCTGATTCGCCGGAGCGATGCCGACGCCGGTGTCGGCGACGGCAAAGCGTGCCATGTTGCCCATAACCGAGGCGTTGATGTTGACGGTGCCGCCTTCTGGCGTGAACTTGATGGCGTTGCCGATGAGGTTGTAAAGAATCTGCCTGAACTTGCTAGTGTCGGCAAACACCGCGTTCAGGCGTTTGGAGACCTTGACGCTCAGATTGATCTGTTTTTTTCCGGCCAGGGGCTGCATGATCGAGAGGATGTCCTTGAGGACGGGGCCGATATGGAAGTCCTCCAGCACCAGATGCATCTGCCCTGCTTCGACCTTGGCCAGGTCGAGCACGTCATTGATCAGCTCCAGCAGGTGATAACCGCTGTTAACGATGTTGTCGCAGAACTCGGTACGGTCGGCGTCGTCGAGCAGGTCCGACGATGTGTCTCTGAGAACTTCCGAGAAGCCGATGATGACATTCAGCGGAGTACGCAGCTCATGGCTCATGTTGGCCAGGAACTCGGATTTCAGACGGTTGGCCTGGGCCAGCTCATGGTTGGCATCCTCGAGCTGGCGGGTATGCTCATCTACTGTGTCGGCCATCTCGTTGAAGGCCGAGGATACGGCGGCGATCTCATCTTTCGTCTCTTTCAGGGGAACGCGCGCCGAGTAGTCACCGCGGGAAATTCGCGCCGAGGCCTCCGTGAGTTTGGCTAAAGGTTCCAGCGTTGTGCGCCGCAGGAGCAGCACCAGCGTGCCTGCAACAAGTATGAAAGTGAATCCGCCGATCAGTACCATTATCTGGCGGCTGAGGGCGAGACTTTCCTGGAGCGTGGAGGTGGAGATTTCCACCCGGATAGCCCCCAGGTTGCCCTGCTGGTTGGGAGCGGTCGCGGTGTGTCCATGGCAGACCAGGCACTCGTCCTTGACGGGAATGTCGGCTATGCCGGTCATGTGGTCATCGCCGGGGCCGCCCAGGATTTCACGGGAGTCGGCGCTTCCCAGCAGTTTCTCGGTCTCGCCGCCCACGTCTGTACCAACACTATCCTTGATGGATGACGCCCAGATGCGCCCGTCATTGGCGATGATGTCGATAGAACCGACGTTATCGTTGTGCTGCATCCTGTCGAGCGTTTGCTGAATGTGGCCGCGGTCGCCCCTGAGCATATCCTGATCAAGGCTGTTGAGGATCGTATCGGTCAGCGTCGAGGCGGTCTCCTCGAACATGTGGGTGCTGGCGCTTTTTTGGCTGGCGAGCAGCAGCAGACCGCCGAGTCCGCCGACCATCAGCATGATCACAATGACGTATAACGGTATCTTTTGTTGCAGCTTCATCAGGTGCACCGGATTCTATCATCAAACGCACGTTGTGATACTATAAGCATTCCCGCTGCCACGCGGGTTTTCGTTAACATCGGGGACCTGGAACGATGAAGAGCGACGACATAAAAAAGGGAATAACCAGGGCGCCGCACCGGTCACTGCTCAGGGCTCTAGGCCTGGGTGACCGGGAGTTGGGGCTGCCGTTCATCGGCGTCGCCAATTCCTTTAACGAGATCATCCCCGGCCACCTCCATCTGCGTAGTGTCACCGAGGCGGTCAAGCAGGGTATCTGGGCGGCTGGCGGAGTGCCTTTCGAATTCGGCGGCATCGGTGTTTGCGACGGGCTGGCCATGAACCACGAGGGCATGCGTTTCTCCCTGGCCAGCCGCGAGCTTGTCGCCGATGAGATCGAGGTCATGGCCCGGGCTCACGCCTTCGATGGGTTGGCGCTGGTTCCCAGCTGTGACAAAGTCGTTCCCGGCATGATCATGGCCGCGCTCAGAGTCAATATCCCCGCCATCGTCGTCAGTGGTGGCCCCATGCTGGCCGGCGATTTTGATGGACAAAAAATCGATCTGCACAATGTTTTCGAGGCGGTGGGCGCCGCGCTCACGGGCAAGATCAGCGAAGAGGAGGTCATGCGCATGGAGAGCTGCGCCTGTCCGGGCTGCGGTTCCTGTGCCGGCCTCTTTACCGCCAACTCCATGAACTGTCTTACCGAGGCGCTGGGTCTGGCGTTGCCGGGGAATGGCACCATACCGGCGGTTCAGGCGGCGCGCATCAGGCTGGCCCGTGAAACCGGCCGTCGTGCCGTCGAACTGACGCTCGAGGGCCTCAAGCCCCGCGATATCGTCGATTCCCGCGCGGTCATCAACGCTCTCGCGGTCGATTCCTCGATGGGCTGTTCCACGAATACCGCCCTGCACATCGCCGCCATCGCCCACGAGGCGCAGGTTGGCTTCAGTCTTGCCGGGGTTAACGAAATCACGGCTCGAACGCCGCACCTTTGCTCACTCAGCCCGGCCGGCGTTCACCACATGGAAGATTTGCACCGCGCCGGCGGCGTGCAGGCGCTGATGAAGACCCTGCTCGACGCTGGAAAGCTTGATGGCTCGGCCGCGACCGTTTCCGGCCGCAAACTCGATGAACAGTTGGCCAACGCCTGCGTGGCTGACACCGCGGTAATCCGGTCAATCGATAACGCTTACCACCCCACCGGCGGCCTGGCGGCGCTCTTCGGCAACCTGGCTCCCAACGGCTCGGTGGTCAAGGAATCAGCCGTCCTCCCCGAGATGTTGCGCCTCCGGGGTCCGGCGCTGGTGTTCGAAAGCGAGCAGGAAGTGGAGGACGCTCTCGAGGAGGGGAAGATAAAGCCAGGCTGCGTCGTCGTCATCCGCTACCAGGGCCCCAAGGGTGGCCCGGGGATGCCGGAGATGCTGACGCCCACGGCGGCTATCGCCGGCGCCGGCCTCGATCACTCGGTGGCGCTGATCACCGACGGCAGGTTCTCCGGCGCGACCAGGGGTGCCAGCATCGGCCATGTCTCGCCGGAAGCCTTCGACGGGGGCCCGATCGCGCTGGCTCGCGATGGCGATGAGATAGAAATCGATATTCCGGGTAGAACTTTGAATCTGATGGTCGACGACGAGGAACTCGCCGCCCGCGCCGCGGCCTGGGAGCCGCGTGAACCGCGCTACCAGACCGGATTTTTGTCCAGATATGTTAAGCTAGTGCACGGTGCCGAAAGTGGTGCGGTTACAGGATAAGGACTGAGGTTTTATGAAGGGTTCAGAGGCAATAATCGAATCTTTGAAGGTAGCCGGGGTCGAGGTCGTCTTCGGCCTGCCCGGGGGCATGGTCATCCCGCTCTACGACGCCCTCTACGACTCGGACCTGAAACATTTTCTGGTTCGCCACGAGCAGGGAGCCGCCCATATGGCCGACGGTTACGCCCGCGCCACCGGCAAGACCGGTGTCTGCATCGCCACCAGCGGCCCTGGCGCCACCAACCTGGTCACAGGCATAGCCAACGCCTATATGGATTCGACACCGATGGTAGCGATCACCGGTCAGGCGCGCAGTGACCTGATCGGCACCGACGCCTTCCAGGAAGCCGACATCACCGGCATCACCGAGCCGATCGTCAAGCATAGCTACCTGATCAAGAACCCGAATGACATCTCCCGGATCTTCAAGGAGGCTTTCTACATCGCTTCCACCGGCCGTCCGGGGCCGGTCCTGATCGATATTCCGGCGGACATGCAGCTGGCGGAGATCGACTACAAGCCGGCCGGCAAAATCGATCTGCCAGGCTACAAGCCAACCCTGAAAGGGCACAAGAAACAGATCATATCCGCGGCAAAGGCGATAGCGGCCGCCGAGAAACCGGTATTTTACGCCGGTGGCGGCATCATCACCGCTGGTGCCGATAAAGAGCTGCTGGCTATCGCCAAGTTAATGAAGATACCGGTAACGACCACCCTGATGGGGCTGGGTGGTTTCCCCGAGGATAACGACCTGTCACTGGGGATGCTCGGCATGCACGGCACCGGTTACGCCAATTACGCGGTTACTCATTCCGACCTGCTGATCGGCGTCGGCGCACGCTTCGACGACCGGGTCACCGGCAAGCTGGCGACTTTCGCCAGGCACGCCAAAAAAATTCATATCGACATGGACCCGGCCGAGATCAGCAAGAACATCGCTATCGACATCCCCATCGTCGGCGACGCCAGGGATGTGCTCGCCGGCATCCTGGCCGAGCTGAAGAAGATGAAGCGCGATCCGAAGAAGACTGCTCAATGGCTCGACCAGGTGATCGCCTGGAAGAAGAAGCACCCGCTTCACTACAAGGACGAGAAGGGCTCGATCATGCCCCAGTTCGTCATCGAGGAAGTAAACCGGATCACCAAGAGCAATGCCATTCTCTGCACCGATGTCGGCCAGCACCAGATGTGGTCGGCGCTGTTCTACAAACATTTAAAGCCGCGGCACTGGATCAGTTCCGGCGGACTGGGGACGATGGGCTTCGGTTTCCCGGCGGCCATCGGCGCCAAGGTCGGCTGTCCGGACAAGACTGTTATCGACATCGCCGGCGACGGCAGCTTTCAGATGAACATCCAGGAGCTGGCCACCGCCGTCTGCTACGACATTCCGGTCGTCGTCTGCATCCTCAACAACGGTTTTTTGGGGATGGTCCGGCAGTGGCAGGAACTTTTCTGGAGCAAGCGCTATTCGGAGACGGTCATCTCCTGCCAGCCCGATTTCGCCGCCGTGGCCGAGGCTTACGGCGCGCTGGGCATGACCATTACCAAGAAGCAGGATGTCGGCGACGCCATCCGCACGGCCATCAAGTCCAAACGGCCGGCGGTGCTCGATTTTCGGGTCAAGCCGGAGGAGAACGTCTTTCCCATGGTTCCGGCGGGCAAGTCCATCGACGAGATGATCGGCGGACACAAGACATGATTGCCGGTTCGAGAGAGAGGCCTGTCATCCTGAGCGAAGCGAAGGATCTAAAATCATGAAGCACACACTTTCAGTTCTGGTTGAAAACAAACCGGGCGTCCTGGCCCGGGTCGCCGGTCTGTTCTCACGGCGCGGCTTCAACATCGACTCGCTGGCGGTGGGCATCACCGAGAACCCGGATGTCTCGCGCATGACCATCACCGTCGACGCCGAGGAACACCCTATTGAGCAGGTGACCAAGCAGCTGCACAAACTGATCAACGTCATCAAGATCACCGATCTCGATGCGGAGAAGACGGTGGCGCGCGAGTTGGCGCTGTTAAAGGTAAAGTCTGACGCAAAAACCCGTGCCGAGGTGATGCAGCTGGCCAAGATATTCCGGGCGCAGATCCTCGATGTCAGCCGCAAGACGATCACCATCGAGATCACCGGCACCTTCGAAAAGATCGACGCGCTCGAGCAGTTGCTCCAGCCGCACGGTGTCGTGGAGATCGTACGCACGGGCCGCATAGCCATCGAGCGCGGCGAAAAATAGTCGAAAACCGGGGACGTTGGTTTCCTATGTTTCCTAATTTATTGGAAATAGTGGAGACGACGGACCGGATTTACAAATTAGGAAACATAGGAAACGAACGTCCCCATTAAGGAGAGAGTGAAATGTATTACGATAAAGATGCAAATCTGGATCTGATCAAAAACAAGACCGTCGCTGTCATCGGCTACGGCAGCCAGGGCCACGCCCACTCGCTGAATCTGCACGAATCGGGCGTCAAGGTCATCGTCGGCCTGCGTGAGACCAGCGCCAGCTGGAAAGAAGCTGAAACCGCCGGGCTCACGGTCATGCCCGTAGACAAGGCCGCCGAGGCCGCCGACATGATCATGATCCTGACGCCGGACCATTCCCAGGCGAAGACCTACCGCAAGAAGATCGCTCCCGGCCTCAAGGCCGATAATGTGCTGATGTTCGCCCACGGCTTCAACATCCACTTCAACCAGATCGTGCCGCCGGCCGACGTCGACGTGGTCATGGTTGCGCCCAAGGGCCCCGGCCACCTGGTGCGGCGCCAGTATCAGGAAGGACGCGGCGTTCCCGCTCTCATCGCCATCCACCAGGACGCCAGCGGCAAGGCACAGGATCTGGCCCTGGCTTACGCCCAGGGAATCGGCGCCACCCGCGCCGGCGTCATTGAGACGAATTTCGCCGAAGAGACCGAAACCGATCTTTTTGGTGAGCAGGTAGTGCTTTGCGGCGGCGCCAGCGAGCTGGTGCGCGCCGGCTTCGAGACCCTGGTCGAGGCGGGATACCAGCCCGAGATCGCCTACTTTGAATGCCTGCACGAGCTCAAGCTGATCGTCGACCTGATGTATGAGAAGGGCATCACCGGTATGCGCTACAGCATCTCCGACACCGCCGAGTATGGCGATATCACCCGCGGCAAACGCATCATCAACGACGACACCCGCGCCGAGATGCGCAAGATACTCAAGGAGATCCAGAACGGTGAGTTCGCCAGCGAGTGGATCCTGGAGAACAAGGCCGGCCGCCCGGGTTTCAACGCCGTGCAGCGGCGCGAGGCCTCTCACCAGATCGAGATCGTCGGCAAGGAGCTGCGCCGCATGATGAGCTGGATCGAGGACGGGGAAACTGGCGGGGAAGAAGTCTAGTTTTATGATTAAAAGATTTCTGATGACACCGGGCCCGACGCAGATACCCTCAGAGGTGCTGCTGGCGTCGGCCCAGCCGATCATCCACCATCGCACCGGCGCCTACTCCGACCTGTTCGCGCGGGTCAACGAAAATCTGAAGTACGTATACCAGACCAGTAACGAGGTCATCTCCTTCGCCTCCTCGGGCACGGGCGCCATGGAATCCGCCGTGGTCAACCTCTGCTCGCCGGGCGACAAGGTGCTCATCGCTTCCTGCGGCAAGTTCGGCGAGCGCTGGCGCGACCTCTCCCAGGTCTACGGGCTCGATTATGATTACCGTGAATACGAGTGGGGGACACCGGTCGTTGCCGGCGATATCGGGCAGGCGCTTGCCGACGATCCGGCCATCAAGGTGGTCTTCGTCACCCACAGCGAGACTTCCACCGGCGTCGTCAATGACATGCAGGCCATCGGAGCCGCCGTAGCCGGTTCGGACGCGGTGCTGGTCTCCGATTCCATCAGCGGCATGGGCTCGGCCGAGTTGAAAACAGACGCCTGGGGCATCGACGTCGTCGTCTCCGGCTCCCAGAAAGCGCTGATGATCCCGCCGGGACTGGCCTTCGTCAGCGTCAGCGCCAAGGCCTGGGGGCATGTGGAGAAGTCCACGCTGCCAAAATATTATTTCGACTGGACCAAGGCCCGCAAAGCGCTGACCCAGGACAAGCCGACGACTGCTTTCACGCCGGCGGTTTCACTGATGGTCGGCCTCGACAAGGCTCTCGACATGATCCGCACCGAGGGTCTCGAGCAGCTGTTCGAGCGCCACATCATTTTGGGCCGCGCCACCCGCGCGGCGGTCAAGGGTCTCGGCCTCGAACTCTTCTCGCCGGATGATGACCGGTGTAGTTCGGTGACTTCCGTAAAAGTTCCGGATGGCGTCGATGACAACAAGCTGCGTACCCTGATCCGCGACAAGTACGGCGTACAACTCGCCGGCGGCCAGGGACCCGTCAAGGGGAAAATCTTCCGCATCGGACATTGCGGCTATTACAACTACACCGATATTATCGTCGCCATCACGGCGCTGGAGCTGGCCCTGAAGGAACTGGGCCACCCGGTCGAACTGGGCTCCGGCGTCTCCAAAGCGCAGGCGGTTTTCGGGGAGGAGATGGTTTGAGCGTGAGCAAGAGCGTCAAGGCGGCCAAAAAAGGGACAAAGGTACGGGCGGCAAAGCCGGTTAAGACCGCGAAGCCAAAAAAGGCTGCCAAGACCACTAAAACCACCAAGCCGCGCGTTCTGGTCAAGGAGAAGATCGCCCAGAGCGGTGTCGACCTGCTGAAGAAGGAGTTCAACGTCGATGTCCGTCTGGACATGGACCAGGCTCAGCTCAAGAAGGAAATAAAGAACTACAACGCCATCATCATCCGTAGCTCCACCCGGATGACCAAAGAGATCATCGAGGCCGCCGACCAGCTGAAGGTCATCGGCCGCGCCGGCATCGGCGTCGACAACGTGGACATCAAGGCGGCGACCAAGAAGGGCATCATCGTCGCCAACGCCCCGCAGAGCAACATCGTGGCGGCGGCCGAGCACACCATCGGTCTGCTTCTGGCCCAGAGCCGCAATATACCGCAAGCCAACAGCTCGCTCAAGGCCGGCAAGTGGGAACGCTCCAGCTTCGGCGGCGTCGAGCTGGCCGACAAGGTGCTGGGCGTCATCGGCTTCGGCCGCATCGGCGTATTGGTTGCCCAGCGGGCCCGCGGCCTGAAGATGAAAGTCATTGCCTTCGACCCCTACGTCAGCGCCGCCCGCTTCGAGGAACTGGGCGTGGAAGGTGTTGATAAAATAGAAGATTTATACAAACAGGCGGACTTCATCACCGTCCATCTGCCCAAGAGCCCCGAGACCTTCGGTTTCGTCGACGAGGCAGCTTTCAGGAAAATGAAGAAGGGCGTCCGCATCATCAACTGCGCCCGCGGTGGCATCGTCAAGGAAGAGGCGCTGGTCAAGGCGCTTAAGTCCGGCAAGGTCGCCGGCGCCGCCATCGACGTCTTCGTGAAGGAACCGCCGGTGGGCAACCCGCTGCTCGATTTCGACAGCGTTATCGCCACTCCGCATCTGGGCGCCTCCACCATCGAGGCCCAGGATCGCGCCGGCACCATCATCGCCGAGCAGGTTGCGGCGGCGCTCAACAACCAGTTTGTCAGCAACGCCGTCAATATCGCCCCGGTCAGCCCCGAGGAGATGAACGTGGTGCGGCCCTTCCTGCCGCTCTGCGAGCAGCTGGGCCGCCTGATCACCGAGATCGCCGACGGACCGCTGGAGAGCTTTGACATCACCTACCAGGGAGCCCTGGCTGATTACAACACCAAGCTTCTGACGGTCGCCTTTTTCAAGGGAGCGCTTGAGGGGAAAGTGGAGGATACGGTCAATTACGTGAACGCCGAAGGCATCGCCGAGGAGCGGGGCATCGAGGTCACCGAGTCAAAGCGGCGCCAGGCGGTGGACTTCACCAACGTCATCACGGTGGTCTCCAGCGACAAGCGCGGCAAGCTGACCGTCGGCGGCACCACCATCGGGCCCAAGCACCGCCCGCGTTTCGTCAAGATCTACCGCCATGACATCGATATCGAACCCGGCCAGTACATGGCCTTCTTCCGCTATGACGACGTCCCCGGCATGATCGGCCGCGTCGGCACCCTGCTGGGCAGCCGCGGCATCAATATCGCCAACATGAACGTGGGCCGCAAGAAGCGCGAGGGCAAAGCGGTCATGTCCGTGACCCTGGACAAGCCGATCCCCGCCGAGGTGCTCAAGGAGATCAAAGCCGAGCCGGGCTTCGACGACGTAACCTTTATCACTTTCGCCTGATCTACGGCAGGACCGTGAATGTCGAGTTCGGGCCTTCCTTGATGGCCCCGTCTGAGGCGTTGACTATAGCCTTGTAGGCGTAATTGCCGGCCAGCCCCGGCGCCGCGGTGGTGGCGAGCCAGGTAGTGATGTTATTGACCGTCGGTCCCCTCACCAGTTCGACCACCATGGGCGCGCGGCCGTTGATGTCCATCTTGACGCTGTTCACGTTACCCTTGGTCCGTACCGTCAGGGCGATGGGGCCGCTGCGCTCCACTGTCGTCGGGTTGATGGACTGCTCGATGATTTCCACACCCACGCCCGGTTGCGGTTCCACCTGCGTGATCGTCTGAACATTGGTCACAGTGGCCACCGACTGGGCCTGGGTCTGGGTCTGCGTTGTGGCGGTCGGTGTCGTCTGTGTCGCCGTGGGTGTAGTCGCGGTCGTTGTCTTGTCCTCATCGGATTTCCTGCCCAGGAAGAATGCGGCAGCGATGGCGGCGATGACCAACACCGCGATAATCCCGATAGTCATGTTCCGTTCCCTTTTTGTAAGCGCCACGACTGCCTCCCTGTAGGATGATTTTGCTGCTACATTTCTTCTGAAGCCGGAGTTATCCTGCCGCAAATAGTTTACAAATGAAAAAGACGCCCCTAAAGGCGCCCCTTTCAATCCGGAATTTATCTTGAGCCGGATCTGTTTCCTTGCAGTTCAGCCGTTATTGTCCAGCCTCGGATTACTGCATTGCGAGTTACAGGACTTCGAAATAGATCCCTGGGCCGTCATATGGGCCCTGGCCAAGCTGATTCTTTACAGTCATTCCGCCGCCGTCAGTAGCATATGTGCTGAACGCGAACAGGCCTGTAACCGAAGGGGCGGGAACGTTAGCGGACCAGGTGGTTGAGTCTCCCGTCATCGCTCCTTTGGCCAAGGGATATGAGACGGGCGTGAAACTCGAGTCCATTTTCTTGGATATCTCTACCCTGGCGCTGGAAGCATTGCCTTTTACCGTGCAGGTGATGGTGACGGAGCCACCGGGTGATACGGACTCAGGCGAGGCATTCTGTGCCATGATCTGAAGTGGAATCGGGTTCACATCCTGGGTGTCATATCCCGCCGGGGAATCTGTTGAAGTGCCAGGCTGAGTATCCGCGGTCTCCGTTATTCCTGACGATAAAGCACCGGTTGTCCCAGTTTGCGTATCAGCGGTTTTTGCCAAAGTAGAGACTGTGCCCGTAGATACAGTCGATGCGTTTGTGCCGCTGTTATCACCGTCACAACCCGATGCAGCGATCACGGCCAGCCCCAGTACAACAATAAAAGATATGACGATCATGTTGGTTTTTAAACAGTTCACTGTATCCTCCTCTGGTTTGAGTCGCAGCTCAGCCCGGATATTGTCTACGGGCAGTCACTGACCAGGTTGCCGACACAAAAAGTCCAGCCCGAAACGCCCGGCATCTCGGTGGAGACGCCGCCGGTGGAAACAGCGCTTGCAAAGTATCTGTGAACGCCCGTGTTCATAGGCGCTGCCACGGTTGCCGACCACTTGTAGATGCCGCTTCCGGCGTGCGTTTCAAATAGCAGCGGTACGGTCAGCACCAGGTTTCCTGAGTCTCTCTCGTTGACCCGCATAGTTACGCTGGCGGCTTCGCCTTTGACCCAGGCGGAGAAGGTCACCGGTTGTCCGGGGGGAACAAATGAGGGGTTCACCTGGCGTTGAGTGATCTCGAAGGTGGAGGACGGAGCCGGCGGAGCCGGCGTCGCCGGAGTCTCAACCGTAGCAGTTTCTTCCGCGGTGGATGTATCTGTCGTAGCAGTCACGGCCGCTGTGGATGTTGTCGTGGCAGCTGTTTTAGTCGTCTGGGTTGCTGTTGGTGTAGTGCCTGTAGCGCCCGTCGTGCCCTTGCTATCGTCGCCGCTGCAGCTCAACCAGGAAACCGCAATAATCGCTGCGAGAGCCAGAGCCGCCGCTATTCCTATAATTATATTTCTTTTTCGCGCTGTCAAAGCCATTTCAGCCTCCCTTTCTGTTGAAAAAATCGTTTAAGTTACATACATATATATGGCAACAGGAGTATGAAACTATATCAAAAGTCAGACTTCCCCTCCAGCCTGGTAGTTTGATCCTGTACCTCTGAAGACGGGCAGGAACCGAAAAACTTACGGTCGTGCGAAAAATACTATTATAAGGATTAAGATTGACTGCTGGCGGCAATATAATACTTCTGGAGGATAACGCTCTATTTCAACCGCGTCCCGTGTGATATCTTATTAGGCGTTATGAGGCCCTGAGCGTTCCCTGGAGGAAGGTTATGGCACACAAGAAAAATAACCCCTTTGCCGAGTTTGAGCGACTGAGTTCGGAAATCGAGGAGATGTTCTTCCGCTTTTACGGCGGCCCGCGGCTACGGGTGATGAAGGGCGGCTCTTTTCAGCCCCTGGCCGATGTCTATTACGTCAAAGAGACAAATTCGGTTATCGTCAAGCTGGAGATCGCCGGCATCGCCCCCGATGACGCCCGCCTCACCGTCCAGGATAAAACGCTGATCATCGAAGGCTCGCGTGTGGATCCCGAGCAGGATGGGCAGAAGGTCTATCAGCAGATGGAAATCGACTACGGCCACTTCAAGCGCAAGATCATGCTGCCGGTGACCGTGGACGCCGACAACGCCAGGGCCAGCTACCAGGACGGATTTTTAACCATCGAGATGCCGGTAGCCGACAAGGCCGCGTCGGCAATCAACCTGCCAATCATCGTCAAGGATAAAAAATAATGGAAGGCAGCATCGTCGAATCCCCACACATGATCAAGCCGGTGGATAAAATACCGGATACCTTGCCGATTCTACCCCTGCGGGAGACTGTCGTCTTTCCGGACACGGTGACACCGCTGGCTGTGGGTCAGGAGCGTTCGGTCAAGCTGATCGACGATGTTCTGCACAAGGATAAAATGATCGGCCTGGCCACCATCCGTAATTCGGAGGTTGAGACCGCGGGCCCCGACGATATATTCGAGGTAGGAACCGCCGCCATCATCCACAAGATGCTCAAGGTGCCCGACGGTTCGCTTCGTATTCTGGTTCAGGGAATCAAGCGCATCAAGATAGTCAAATACACCGTGGCCGATCCCTACCTGGTCGCCCGGGTCGAGCCTCTTGAGGACAGGATCGACCGCACCAAGGAAGTGGAGGCGCTCTCTCGCAACCTGCAGAATGTCTTCACCAAGATCATCGGGCTGGTGCCATACCTGCCGGAAGAGCTGCAGATGGCGGCGTCCAATGTGGACGACCCCAGCGCCCTGTGTTATCTCATCGCCTCGGCGATCAAGATCAATACCGAAGAGAAGCAGGAGCTTCTGGAAGAGACCGATGTGGAGAAGCGCCTGCGCAGGCTGACGGTCATACTCACCCGTGAGCTCGAGGTCTTCGAGCTGGGCAGCAAGATCCAGAGCGATGTTCAGAGCGAGATGGACAAGAACCAGCGTGAATACTTCCTGCGCCAGCAGATGAAGGCGATCCAGGAAGAGCTGGGCGAGGTGGACGAGATCGCCGCCGAGGTCAACGAGCTGCGCGGTCAGATCGATGAGCTGCAGCTGCCCGAGGAGGTCGACCGCCAGGCGCGGCGTGAGCTCGACCGGCTGGCGAAGTTGCAGCCCGCCGCAGCCGAGTACTCGGTCATTCGCACCTATCTGGACTGGATCCTGACCATTCCCTGGAACAAGAGCACCGAGGACATTCTCGACATCGCACGCGCCCAGGAGATACTTGACGAGGACCATTATGACCTGGAGAAGGTCAAGAACCGCATCCTCGAATATCTGTCAGTCGCCAAGCTGAAGAAGGATTTGGCCGGGCCGATCCTCTGTTTCGTGGGGCCGCCCGGCGTCGGCAAGACTTCGCTGGGGCACTCCATCGCCCGCGCCCTGGGCCGTAAATTCATCCGCATCTCCGTGGGCGGCGTGCGTGACGAGGCCGAGATCCGTGGCCACCGGCGCACATATATCGGCGCCATGCCCGGCACCATTATTCGCGCTATACGGGACGCCGAGTCCAACAATCCGGTGTTCGCCATCGACGAGATGGACAAGCTGGGCGCCGACTTCCGCGGCGACCCTTCCTCGGCGTTGCTCGAGGTGCTCGACCCGGAACAGCATTTCAGCTACCGCGACCATTACCTGGACCTGCCCTTCGACCTGGGCAAGGTCCTGTTCATCGCCACGGCCAACATGCTCGATCCCATACCGCCGGCTCTTCGCGACCGCATGGAGGTCATCGAGCTCTCCGGTTACACCGAGGAAGAGAAGCTCCATATCGCCAGGAAATATTTGATCGCTAAACAGACCAAGGCCAACGGCCTGGGCGTGAAGAGGATCAGTTTCAATAATAAGGCGATCCTGAGGATCATTCAGGATTACACCCGCGAGGCGGGCCTCAGGAACCTGGAGCGCGAGATCGGCTCGGTCTGCCGCAAGGTTGCCCGCGAGATCGCCGAGGGCAAAAAGGGCAAGTTCAAAATCGACGAGAAGGCGGTGGAGAAGTACCTGGGCAAGAAACGCTATTTCTCCGAGGCCAAGCGCATGACCTCCGAGCCGGGCGTGGCAACCGGCCTGGCCTGGACCACCAGCGGCGGCGACATCATCTTCATCGAGGCCACCAGCATGCATGGCGCCGGTGCGTTGACTCTCACCGGGCAACTGGGCGATGTCATGAAGGAATCGGCCCAGGCGGCCCTGAGCTGGGTCCGGACGCATTCGGATGAGCTTGGCATCCCCGAGGATTATTTCCAGAAACACGACATCCACGTGCACGTGCCGGCCGGCGCGGTACCCAAGGACGGCCCTTCGGCGGGTGTCACCATGACCACGGCTTTGGCCTCGCTGGCCATCGGCAAGTCAGTGGCGTCCAATGTGGGCATGACCGGCGAAGTGACCCTGAGCGGAAAAGTCTTACCTATTGGCGGGCTGAAAGAGAAGGTGCTGGCGGCTCGCCGCGCCGGGCTTGACACCATCATCCTGCCGCGCGAGAACGAGCGGGATCTGGACGACGTACCCGAGCATCTGCGCAAGACGATGACTTTTATTCCGGTTGATGAGGTCAACGAGGTTCTCAAGGCGGCACTACTGGATGGATCGGTGAAGGCGAAGGCAAAGGTGAAGCGCTCGGTCAGCGGCAAGAAACCAGCCGGAGGCAAGGCGGCCATCAGGAAGGGCGCCGGCACCGCCAGGAAAGCCGCTGCCAAGGCGAGCGCCAAGAAAGGCGCCGGCAGCAGCACCAGGAAAGCCGCCGCCGGCGCTTGACCGGCGCGTTCAGCCTGGGGAGATCATGGGTTACCGTATCCGGGAAGTCTTTCAGTCTCTGCAGGGAGAAGGGCCGGGGATGGGCGCGGCCGCTACCTTCATCCGTTTTGCGGGTTGTAACCTCAACTGTTCGTACTGTGATACGGATCATCGATCTGGATCTGAACTGACCCTCGATGATCTGGTCTCCCGGGTTGGGCATGGGCCGGACAGGGTTGTAATCACGGGCGGCGAGCCGTTGCTGGCGGGTGAACAGCTGGTCGGTCTGGCGGCTGCGATCAGCGCGACCGGCAGAAGCGTGGATATCGAAACCAACGGGACGATAGCTCCGCCCCGGGAACTATCCGGCTTCGTGGATAACTACGTAATATCGCCCAAGCTGTCAAACTCCGGCAATCTCCCCGACGATCGCAAACTGGCTGCGGATCTGCCCCAGGGACCGCTGAAGTTTGTCGTGGACGGCGTCGAGGACCTTCAGGAAGTAAGTCGCATTGTGAAGACGCTGCCAGGCCGTGACGTTATCATCACGCCGATGGGTACGAACGCGGAAGCCATGGTCCGGAAGATGAAGCTCCTGAGCCAACCCGTGGCGGCGTACGGCTGGAGACTTTTACCGCGGCTCCACATACTCCTGGGTATCGAATAGGCGTTGGAACATGTGTCTCGTCGCCGGCTTCCATGCGGCTGTAAGAGCAGCGCTCCGGCTATAACTCTTTCTCTCCCACCACGATGGTGGTTTCGATACCGCCTCTAATGCCAGCGGTCAATTCCAGTCTGCAAACGACGGGTTTGACGACTTCGCAGTATTCCACATGGATCTTCGCCGCGAGGTGTTCGTGAGAGATGGGCAGGTCCGCAAAACCGTAGTAATAGAATTTTAGCGACTTGAGCTCCGGCAGCAGGTTGCCGGGAATGAACGTAATCCGGGAACGATAAAAGTCGAGGTACCCCGTCATCGGACACCGTGCCACCAGTTCGGCAAAATCGTAGGTGACTGTCTGCGATACCTTGCCCGCGTATGGGATCGTCCTGATACGGTACGGGTTCTCGAACTTCATGGCGGCGGAGATGCGCTGCTCCAGATCCTCATCCGTCATGTCTTCGATCTTCGGGTCATATTTCCAGTCGTCAACCACGCTTTGCTCCTATCTCATGTCAGGGAATAACTGATTCCCGCTACTTTTTTGACGCCGCGAGCGCTTCGGCTCTTTCGACGCAGGTCCCGCATTTGCCGCAGGGATCTTCCTCACCCCTGTAGCAACTCCAGGTTTCCCTTTCATAGTCTATCCCAAGCTTCTGCCCCAGCTGCACGATCCTGGTTTTCGTCCAGGAAATAAAAGGAGCGTACACTGAAATCGCATCGTAATTGCCGGCCTGGATGGTCTTTTCAAAAGATGTGACGAATTCCGGGCGGCAATCAGGGTAGATGGCATGATCTCCGGTATGAACCGCGATCGCCAGCCGGTCATATCCTTGTGAGATGGCATACCCGCCGGCGATGGACATCATGATCATGTTACGGTTCGGCACCACGGTCAGGCGCATGGACACGTCCTGGTAATGGCCTTCGGGCACCTCGATGTTCCCGGACGTCAGGGCGTTGCCCTGCAGCAGCCCGTTGATGTTGCTGATATCAGTAATCCGGTGGGACACTCCCAGTTTTTCACAAGTCCTCGCGGCGTATTCCAGTTCCTTTCCGTGCCGTTGCCCGTAGTTGAACGAAATCGCCAGGACCTCATCGCCTTCGGCCAGCAGGTGATACAGGAGGGTGGTGGAATCCATTCCGCCTGAGAATACGCATACTGTCTTGTGAGCCATCGGAGGTTCCGTTCCTTTTATTCCAGCCCTGGACCCGCGTATTCGCAGCCGGACGAGGGCGTTTCCAGAACGACTATCTTTGCGAGTGCGGGCAGTTCCGCTTCGATCCGTCTCCAGATCCACGCCGCCAGGTTCTCGCTCGTGGGATTTTCCAGGCCCTCGACCTCGTTCAGGCAGCGGTGATCCAGCGCTTCAAAGACGGGCCTGAAGACCCGGCTGATCTCGGCGAAGTCGGTGACCCAACCGCTCTGCTCCCCGACATCGCCGGAGACATGGATCTCCACGCGAAAAGAATGCCCATGCAGGCGCTTGCACTTATGATCGTCGGAAACGTTCGGCAGGTAGTGCGCCGCTTCGATTTGAAAACTCTTGAATATCCGCATTCAGACAACCTCAATCCTCGTTTTTCATTTCTACGATTGTAACCAATCAGGCGCTCCGAGTCTTGTTTTTGAAGCAGGTCCGTGGCGCTGCATGGCATCAATGATGCCCGCTTTGTTATTTATTCCGGCGGCGAATTCTTCATTGTGGGCAGACTGCCATCCGTAAAGTCATCTGCGGACTATTCAATTCCGAGGGCGGAATTCTCCAAAAAAAAGAAAGGCGCCTGACTGGGGCGCCTCAGAATCACTCGAATCACTTCGCTTGATTGTTCTTAACCAGGAACCAGGAACTGCGAACCGGGAGCTGTTCTTTCTATCCCCCCGCAACCGCCGGCACGATGCTTATCTCGGCCCCGTCGGCGACTTCGGTGGCCATTCCGTCCGCAAACCGGATGTCATCGCCGTCCACATAAATATTGATAAACCGCCGCACATCGCCATTGTCAAGTAGCCGCTCGGCCGTGCCGGGGTGGCGGTTCTCCAGCTCCATCAGTATGTCGCCGACCGTGCCGGCATCCATCTCGATCATTCCCTCGCCGCCGGTCAGCTGCCTCAGCTGTGACGGTATCCTTACCTTTACGCTCATCTGCCTGCTCCTTTCGAGCTCGCCGGTCCCGGTGGGCGGAATCCGGTCATGATTTGATGATGTCCCCCAGCACGTCTTCCTCGAACTGGGAATAGTTCGGGTCGATTTCGTAAGTGCTGATGGTGTCCGCCACGGCGTCGAGCGTCTTCAGCCCGTCGCCGGTGATGTACAGTACCGTTTCGTCATCGGGATAGATCTTGCCCGAAGCGGCCAGCTTGGCCAGCACCGCCGTGGTGACGCCACCGGCCGTCTCGGTGAAGATGCCCGTGGTCTCCGCCAGCAGCTTGATGCCGTCGACTATCTCCTGCTCGGTGACGCTCTCGATGGAGCCGCCGGTCTGACGCGCGACTTCCAGCGCGAAGATGCCGTCCGCCGGGTTGCCGATGGCCAGCGACTTGGCGATGGTGTCGGGCTTCACCGGTTTTACGTGTTCGGCACCGTCCTGAAAAGCCGCAGCCACCGGGCCGCAACCCAGGGCCTGGGCGCCGTGGACGGACGGAGCCTTGCGCCTGATCAGGCCCACCTCGCCAAGTTCCCAGAAGCCCTTGTGTATCTTGGTCAGCAGCGAACCAGACGCCACCGGCGTTACAACCTTGTCAGGCGCCCGCCAGCCCAGCTGCTCAGCCGTCTCATAAGCCAGCGTCTTCGAGCCCTCGGCGTAATAGGGCCGCACGTTCACGTTGACGAAGGCCCACTTTTTCTCCGAGGCGATCTCGGTGCAGAGCCGGTTCACATCATCATAATTGCCTCGCACCTTGACCACGTTGACGCCGTAGATGGCGGTGGCGATGATCTTCTGGATCTCCAGGTTGGCTGGAACGAAGACGAAGGCCTCGGTGCCCGACGCCGCGGCATGGGCGGCGACGCTGTTGGCCAGGTTGCCGGTGGAGGCGCAGGCCACGACCTCAAAGCCCAGCTCCCTCGCCCGCTGCAATGCCACGGCGACGACCCGGTCCTTGAAGGAGTGGGTAGGGTTGGCGGTATCGTTCTTGACCCAGAGCTTTTTCAGCCCCAGCTCCGCTGCCAGCCGGTCAGCCTTGATCAGCGGTGTGTAACCCGCCTGCAGGTCGACCGCGGGCTTTTCGTTGACGGGGAGGAAGTCGGCGTAGCGCCAGAGCGATGGCGGCCCATGGGCGATGCGCTCCTTGGTGGCCCGCCGGCGGATCTTCTCATAGTCGTACGAAACTTCGAGCGGCCCGAAGCAGTATTCGCAGACGAACAGCGCTTCCAGCGGATAGGTGCGCCCACATTCCTTACATTTTAGATGTTCGGCGGTAGTGGCCAAACGATTGCTCCTTCGTCTGGCGCCATCGCATCAAGGAACCCGCCGTGCGGAAACAAAAAACCCTCTGCACGGGGATGTGGCAGAGGTTGGACAAGTTCATCCTATCACCACATCTTCCAGACCAATATGGTCTGCAGGAGTTGGCACCTTGTCGGCTCGGGTCTCGTAAGACACCTTGCCGCAGGTTGCCGAGGCTTCACAGGGCCAGTCCCTCCACCTCTCGGGATGCGAACAACGCGTTCATAGTTGTAGCCCTAGAAGTCTAACAAGCGGGCGCGGGCGGTGTCAAGATATGCCGGTTCACAAGAGAGCATTTTGTCTGTAAACCAGTCGAAGCTGTCGAATTGGAGGAACCTCCTGCGTCAGGTATTCCTGGTTCAATCTCGTCGGTCAGCCCTGGAAATGAGACCGGGCGTGGCGCATAAATGCGCCACGCCC
>JAGVMV010000044.1 GCA_020053595.1 Thermoleophilia bacterium
AGATAAAGCTGGTCGTCCAGACTCCTGTCGAATACGCTACTTCGAGATCAAAAGACAAAGCATTCTACAATCAAGTGGAAAATGGGTTGAAGTTGTATGAGGAGGATGCTGATGAGCAGAGACTATGATTGGTGTCTAAAGAGGAAACGAATTGTGATACAAGAGTTTCTGCATCGCCCCACTTTTTTGCTATCTTCCCGAACTGATATACTTGCAGCGAAAATCGAACCTGGGAGCTGTTTTTGAGCTTCGATCCACGACGCCCTTTCAACGAACTGCCGCTTCTGCCACCCCAGGCAGAGACAGAAACTTTGCCAGTGCTTCGAAAAGCTATCTCGGCCGGCCGTGCGCTTGCCGAGCTTAAGGGTCTGGGCGGAACGATTCCCAATCAGGAAATCCTGATTAATTCCATTATTCTCCAGGAAGCACAAGCCAGCTCTGAGATCGAGAACGTTGTTACCACCAATGACGAACTATTCAAGGCCTTCAGCGCCCCGAACCAGACTTTTGATCCTGCCACCAAGGAGGTTCTTCGTTACCGGGAAGCTCTTTGGGAAGGTTTCACGGAGCTTGGCAAGCGCGGAAGCCTGGCGACTAACCTCTATATCAAAACCTATCAAACCATTAAGAAAACTCAGGCGGGTATACGAAAGACACCCGGCACAGCACTTGTGAATGGGGCAGGCGGAATCATTTATACGCCGCCTGAGGGCGAAGCGGCCATCAGAGAGAAACTCAAGAACCTGGAAGATTATACTCACGGGAAAGATAAGACAGATCCGCTTATCAAGCTGGCGATATTACATTACCAGTTTGAAAGTATTCATCCTTTTACTGACGGCAATGGCAGGACGGGCCGGATTATCAACATTCTCTATCTGGTTCAGCAAGGGCTTCTTGACCTGCCGGTCCTTTACTTAAGCAGCTATATTATTCAGCATAAGACCAGCTACTACAGGCGACTGCGAGCCGTAACGGAAAAGGACGAATGGGAACCATGGATAATGTATATGCTGGATGCCGTTGAGCAAACCGCGCTTCACACCAGGGACAGGATCGTCGAAATAAAGGCTCTTATTCAAGAGACCCTGGAACTCGCGAAAGAAAAGTTGCCCGCTAAAGTCTATTCCAAGGAACTCATCGAATTGCTGTTCCATCATCCATACACAAAGGGGAGCTTCCTTGTGGATGCGGGAATCGCCAAAAGACAAACTGCGGCCGAATATCTCAAGGAGCTGGAGAAGGCAGGGATTCTTCGGTCTCACAAGACGGGCAGGGAAATGCTCTATTTAAATGTGAAACTGTTTGAATTGCTGTCGAACTAACGTGTCGAAGTTATCGACACATCTTTATAATATGTCGATATTTCAAGATATTTTCGCCAAGTACTAGTTATGTGTCGAAGCCTTCGACACATATGCGATTTGGGGGAAAGGACTGACATTCCGCACTTTTCCTTCGAGCAGTGTTAGCCGTATAAACTTTCTTTCCCATCTCCCGGTTCCCTCGCCTCCTTCTCTTAACCGATTTTTTGGCTCGTTAGGCTGTGAACCTGCATGAATAAAGGGTTTACGGGCAATGCAGGCGTTTGCAGGATAGTTGTCATCATCCCAGCCCTTTGGGACTAAGGTACCACAGCAATAAGCGTGGTGTCGGAGGGGGGACTTGAACCCCCATGAGCCTGAGCTCACTAGGCCCTCAACCTAGCGCGTCTACCAAATTCCGCCACTCCGACAATGGGTGGTTGGGCTTATTGCCCGAGATTGAATTATAGGTAAAGCGCCTGCAGTGGGCAAGACGGGCAGGCTCTGGGTGAGATGTCGCTATACCAGCCCGAGCGGTGTCCTCAAAGCAATTTCATTTGAGGGCTCTCTTCTTCGATTTTCTGCTTGATGACATTCAGGTATTTTTCAGCCATGCTCAAAGCCTCTTTGACCTCGGCTTCGGAAACAGCACCCACGTCATATACGACTCGATTTCTCTTGCCCCGCATATGGTCGTATGTGGCTGTCATGCCAGCGTAACCCTCGCCCAGGACGTATTTAGAGAATTTGATCAAAGTTTTATGATGCCCCAACTGCACCCGTGGCCGATAGCCCTGTGAAAACATAAGAGCCATCGAGGCTTTCAACATGCTCTCATATGCCAGGGTGAAGGCGGATTCAGGATCATCCATATAAATACTCCTGCTTGAACCCAAAGACTTCTCAGCTTTTTTCAAAATCATCCCAATCTGACGAAAATCTATTGCTTGTTTCTTGACTGAGCTGAAATCGAATTTCGTCACTATTCCTGGTCCTCACCCAATAGATATGTTTTATCGCCATCTTCCACGGTGGAAATATACGGATCGGCCGTGTCCAGTCTTTTCTGATACTCACTTTCCGTCATCATATCCACATTGATGTCGCGCCTGAATTGCTCTTCCAATCGCGATATCCGGGAATTCAACAGCTCGTAATCGATCTCCCCATCAGTGATGATGAAGCAATCGATGTCGCTGGTATAATCCTCTTCACCCTTGGCAAATGAGCCATAGATAAAGGCTGCTTTGATATGTGACATGTCTGAAAGAGCTTTCTTGATCAGATGGGGGACACCATATTTCTTTAAGATCAGGCTACGCATCTCCTGATGAGATGGGTTTTGGAGATTGACAGAAAAGAACCTCTGCTTGCCCCTCATTTCTGATTTCAGGATCCCCTCATGCTCGAGTTTGACCAGTTCGTTTTGGGCGCCTCGTGGTGAAGAACCGACGATCGAGGCGACTTCGCGAATGTAATAATCGCTATCCTCGTTGAGGAAAAAGAGAGACAGGATACTGGCACGAAGTTTTCCGAATAGCTCCATGGTAACAATGTAAACTATTAGTTTACAATTGTAAATATTAAGTTTACATAAGCCTAGTGGACTCTCTCAATGCAATCTCATGTATTCGCTGCATTTGCAGGGGCCTTCCTGGTGAGTAATTTGTGCAACAACTGGTTGCACAAATTACTTGGCTTCTCCATCACCCTTTAACGTGTCTTCCACCCTGTATACATTCCGTCCGGCGGTTGTGATAGGCTCCGCATACCCACCGTCCACCTATCCTCAATATTTCTCCCACTCCTCTGAAGGAGGCGTGGACCTTCATGGTCCATGCTGAACAACCCAAAAGGAGGAGAGATGAACGACAAGACCCCTGCTGGTACGGCTATAAGCGGCTATGGCAATCTCCTGGGCGAAATCAAGGAGCGGATTCGGTCTGCGCAATATGAGGCTCTGAGGGCGGTCAACAAGGAACTGATCGGACTTTACTGGGACATTGGGCGAATGATCGTGGAGAGGCTGGAGAATGGAAAACGGGGAAGAGCAATAGTAAATAAGCTTGCCGAGGATCTACAGGCAGAGTTCCCTGGGATTCAAGGCTTCTCTGCTTCTAATTTGTGGCGCATGCGGGTTTTCTACGAAGCGTATGCTGAAAATAGAAAACTCGCGCCATTGGCGCGAGTTATTGGTTGGACGCATAACTACACCATTCTTGAGAAGTGCAAGGACGACCTACAGCGCGAGTTCTACATCCGCATGACCCGCAGGTTTGGCTGGACGAAGAATGTCCTCATCCATCAAGTCGATAACCAGACTTACGAAAAAACCCTGCTGAATCAGGTCAATTTCGATATGACCCTTCCTGAAGAGGTTCGAAACCAGGCTAAACTTGCCGTGCGCGATGAATACACCTTCGATTTCCTGGAGCTGGGCGATGAATTCTCCGAGCGGCAGCTTGAGACGCAGGTTCTGGCAAGGGTTGAGCCCTTTCTGCGCGAGATGGGAGGCGTCTTCTGCTTCATCTCCAGCCAGTTCCGGCTGGAGGTCGGGGCAAAGGAGTTCTTCGTCGACCTGCTTCTTTACCACCGGCGCCTCAAGTGCCTGGTGGCCATCGAGCTCAAGGTTGGCGAGTTTCTTCCGGAATACGTCGGGAAGATGCAGTTCTACCTGGCAGTCCTGGACGACAGGGTGCGGGAACGCGGCGAGAATCCATCGATCGGCATTATCATGTGCCGGTCCAAGGATAAAACCGTTGTCGAATATGCGCTTCGCGATTCATCCAAGCCGATCGGCGTTGCGGCTTACCGGATGGTCTCATCGTTGCCCGAGGAACTGAGCGGCCAGCTACCGGAGCCGGAGCAGGTTGCTCTGCTGATGGCGGAAGTTTAACCGCGGCGGAACTGGCGGGGGACCTTGTAGAGCAGGTGACGAATGCCGCGGAAGGATGTTTCCCCTCCGAAAGGGAATAAACTGTAATGGGCATCCTCTGGAAACTGATTAAGCGCGTGCGCGCCGACGGCTGTACGAGCCTGGCTTCGATGCTCGCCTACAATTTTTTCCTCACCTTGATGGGCGTTTTGATCCTTACCGTTTCAACCATAACCTATCTGCCCATCGATAATCTGGGGGAACAGATCGTCGGGCAACTGAAGGATGTGCTCCCCTCCGACGCCCTCAGCCTTGTCGACCGGACGCTGGCGCGTACCTTCGCCCACGGGCGTTTTCCCATACTCATCCTCAGCCTGCTGGGTACGATTTATGTCATGAGTAATGGTTACGCGGGCTTGATAACCTCTCTGAACCGTATTTACCGGTTGAAGGAACACAGGCCATGGCTGAGCGTGCGGCTCAGAGCATTGGTCATGAGCCTGGTGGCGGCGGGATTTATTCTGGCGTCTTTCAGCATGGTTATCATCGCCCCCATCGTCGCCTCGGCGCTTTCCGACGACCAGGGGGTATCGGTCACCATCTCTCTCTGGCTGGGGCGGATGCGCTGGCCGGTTATTATCCTGCTGGTGGTGGCGGGAATCGAGACCATCTATCGTTACGGACCCAGCGGCGGTCCCGGCTGGCGTTTTCTCACGCCGGGTACGGTTCTGGCCGCCGGCGCCTGGCTGGCCTCGACGCTGGCCTTTGGATATTACGTGGATCAGTTCGGTGCTTATGAGAGCGTCTACGGCACCCTGGGTGCGGTCGTGGTTCTGCTTACCTGGATGTGGATCAGCGCCCTGTTAGTGCTGATCGGCGCCGAGATCAACATGCTGTTCGCGGGCGGCAGGGTCGGGGTGCCGGAGCAGCCGGAACAGGTGAAGGGCGGCGCGCCTGATGTTTAATGATTACCCCGATGCTGGTACAATAATGTTGCAAGCCGAGCGGCCGCTCCGCCAGGAATTTTGGGCTCCCGTTTAGGGCGGAGGTTCATTTTGGCGGGGAGGAAAGTCCGGACACCAAAGAGCAGGGTGCTGGGTAACGCCCAGTCGGGGAAACCCGCAGGCAAGTGCCACAGAAAACAAACCGCCTGCTCGGCGGCGTGGGGCGGGAGTTTCGACTTCGTACTCCGCGGCGCTGGCGGGTAAGGGTGAAAAGGTGCGGTAAGAGCGCACCGGAGGCGTGGAGACACGTCTGCCAGGTAAACCCCACCCGGTGCAAGGCCAAATAGGAGAGCGTTCACGGGTTGCTCGCCCGGCTCTCGGGTAGGCCGCATGAGGGGCGCGGCGACGCGCTTCCCAGATAGATGGTCGCATAGAACAGAATCCGGCTTACAGGCTTGCTGACCTGAAGGCCCTCTTTCGAGAGGGCCTTCAGTATTTTTTATTTCCCATCGCTTTACCAAATCTCCGGTTAACGCTAGAATCAGGCGAATTCAGTTCGGCCGATCAAATGGCGGCATAATTCAGAGTCTCTGGGAGGCGACTTGGGAGAGCACGGCGATTCAGAAAAAAGCACCACTCGCGTCGACAGGAATCATTCCAATAAGAGATCTTCCCGGCGCTCGCGCAAATCCCGTGGTAGCAGGAAGTGGCTGAAAAGCCCGTTTCTCTGGCTGGGTTTGCTGGTCGTGCTGGCCCTGGCCGGCGGCGGGGCCTTCTTCGTCCTCAATTCGCGGGGCGATTCCGCCTCTGCTTCCGATAACGGTTCGCCAGTCGCGGATTCCGGGAGCTCCACTGACGCCACGGCGACGACCGGCGAGGTTCCGCTCGCTTCCTCAACCCAGCAGATCGTCGCTGAAATGTCACTGGAAGAAAAAATCGGCCAGATGATGATGATCGGTTTTGAAGGTTACGAGCCGAGTCCCCAGTTGACCAGCGCCATCCAGGAAAAGCACATCGGCTCGCTGATAATTTTCGGGCGCAATATCAATTCCAAGGAGCAGGTTGCCGCCATGGACGCCTCCTTGCAGGCTTTGGCGGCGCAGGCGAAGCAGCCGGCCAAGCTGATGATCGCCATCGATCAGGAGGGTGGCTCGACCCGGCGCTTTACCGACATCGGCCCCTTTTATTCCGAGCCGATGATTGGCGAGATGGGAAGTGAGGCAGGGGCGGCGGCAGCGCAGCAGCAGGCCTCCTCGGCGGCGCGTGACCTTAAAAAACTGGGCATCAATACGAACCTGGCGCCGGTGGTTGATGTCAGCGACGGCTGGGGCTCGATAATGGACGGCCGCAGCTATGGCTCCGATTCAGAACTGGTGACGGAGCTGGGTGGCATGGCGGTCCGCGGCTACAACAACGCCACGACCATCTCCTGCCCCAAGCATTTCCCCGGCCACGGTTCCGCCGATGGCGACTCGGAAACGACGCTGCCGACTGTCGACCTCAGCCTGGAAGCCATCCAGCAAAGCGAGCTACCCCCCTTCCAGCAGGTCATCAAGGAAGGAGCCCCGATGATCATGGTGGCACACCTGTCGGTGCCGGCGCTGGACGCGACGGGAACGCCCGCGTCACTTTCGAAGCCGATAGTCACCGACCTTTTGCGCAAGAACCTTGCTTTCCCCGGTGTCATCATCACCGATGACCTCGAGATGGGGGCGATTACCGCGAACATGTCCGTGGGCGATGCTGCCGTGGCCGCGGTGACCGCCGGCAATGACATGGTGATCGTCGGGCATACGACGGCGAACCAGCTTCAGGCTTACGACGCCCTGCTGGCGGCGGTGAAGTCAGGCAAGATCAAGGAAGACGATATCAACAAGTCGGTGACGCGCATCATCGACATGAAAAAGAAGTACCGGCTGGAAAAGTAGGAGGCACACCGAACGGCCGGCCGGCGGTCGGGTTCCGGTGCTACCAGGGATCGCCATTGCCGTCGACCCGGGTTCCGGTTTTACCAGGGATCACCATTGCCGTCGACCCGTTCGATCCTGGTTCCCGTTTTACGGACGATAAGCACAGTCTTGCCGGAATCGTTGGCGGTTATCTGTATTTCGTAACCCCTGGCATCGCCACGCACGACCTCCACCCGGGAGCCCGACGACTGGTCGATGCTGCTCAGCTCGCTCGTCGTGGAGGCGTATCTTTCATTTTCAGCAAAGTATTGTTCCTGCGCCATCTGGGCATTGCGGAGCTGCGACTCGGCGGCCAGCCTGGCCGCGCGGTCCTGGGCGGTGTTTGCCGTGACGGTTTCCGGGCTGGTGGTGGTATCGCTGGAACCACCGCAGGCTGCAAGCGTCAGTGGCAGCGTTATGAGGATGATACTGGCGGCGATCAGGGCGGCGCGGCTGAAGGCCTTTTCGGGATAATACATAATGAGCCTCGGCTTCCTTGAAAAATGTGCGTCATCGGCCTCGGTTACAGTGATTATTACTTCGGTGCAGATGCGGGAAGACCTGTCCGGCATCGATGTGTTCCCTCAATCCGTAGCAGCTATCCGTTGCCTCTATCTGTAACCTCTATCAATAGCCGTCCGCGCCGACGCTTTCCGGAACCATGATATCGATGTCGTGGAGTGCCTGCCGCAAGTAGATAAAGAAACTTCCGTAGTCCTGTTCCCTTTTGTAGCTGACTCCGTTGACTATTGCATAGATATCGTAAAATGCAGGCTGTAACCCGTCAGCGCGTTCCACCCGGTAGTAACCGTCAGCATCCGTACTGACATTGATGTCAGGTCTGTCTATATAAGGCGTCTCGAGTCTGACCGTCGCACCCGCTATTCCGGTGCCGTCCGCTGTAGTCACTCTGCCGGTGACTTCGAAAGGTGTGCCGAAGTCATTTGGCACGCTGATATCGACGCCGGTCAGTGTATCGTACCAATCCACAGTCAGGATCTGCGGATAACAATATTCAGGCCCCGTGGGTCCGTCAGCGACGCACAACTGATAACTGCCGGGAGGAAGGCGATTCCAGCCTAAATTGCAATCAGGGCAATCGGGATCATTGGATGACCTGCCAAAAGAGTATTGGCCATTGCGGTTGTCAGTCCAGGTATAGGACTGATTCGGGTAGCCTATGTTTGCGATTCTTCGCGCGTAAACGGTCTCGTTGACCAATGGCGAACCGTCCTGGAATTTCACTGAACCGGAAACCACGGCGCCATATGGGTAAATATCGAAGATTATGGGGTCCGTTACCATGTCCGGGCCCGCGTCGATCACAGTTGCCTCGTCGACTCCCACTTCGTCAGTATACTGATAGTAGCTTTTTTGATACCAGAGGGTATGGCCGCTGCCGGGAAGCGTGCACTTGAGCTTGTAGTCGCCTTTTGGTAGAGAAGAGAACTCGAAAGAGAAGTCAGTGTAGGACACGGTTTTTTGCGATATGACTCTTGAGGGGTTGCCGGCTTCAACCAGGGATAGCACGGTTCCGGGGCGGGGCGGCATATTCTCGATATAGAAGTTCCCCCTGAGGGATGCTCCGTCCGGCTGCGGCTGCAGCAACTGGAAATCAAGGCTTACGCGTTGCCCCGGCCCGATCGTTATCGTCCTGGCGGTTTCCCAGCTACGGGATAATTGGAACCAGGAGCACAAATAATTTTCAGCATGCTCGAGAGGCCACCCCGAAATAGCCGGCACGGCCACCAGCTTGTATGAGCCGGGCGGCAGGTCGTACAAAGTGAAAGTCGACTGTGAAATGTAGCCGACGCTCGAATAAGTGTTTGTATTTGCAGGCTCGGGAGCGTCGGCGCTGAAGGCGATGATTTTCATGTAATCCGCTTTATCGCCGAGAACATGGCCGGTGATTGTTCCATCCGGGACCAGCACGGCGTCGACTCCCGAAGAGCCGGCAGCAACGGTAACGCTGTCGCCTGGGCTACCGGTTTGATAATAACCATTCCAGGTCAGCCGTTTATTGTTGTACCACTCACTGGCCTGGTAACCGCGAACCTGGCCGCGGAAGTAAACCGTGTGTGAGCCTGTGAGTTCCGGGCCGTTGCTGAAGCCAGCGGGCCCCGGCAGTCCGAACATGCCGCTGTTTCCCTCAGTCCAGTACTCATATTCCGAATAATAAGAGTGATAGGACGTTTTCCAGGCAGAGTAGTATCCCAGGGAATCCGTGACCGCCGCCGGTTCGTAATAGCCATCGCAACCCTTGTAACAGAATGCTAAAGCGTAATCCAGATAGACCTTGACCCCCGGGATCCCGTTACCCCAGGGATCGGTGACGCGGCCGGTAATGGGGCCACTGCCCTCTCCGGTGTTGAAGCTGTCGTCGTCGCGGTCTTGCCAGACAGTCAGGCCGGATTCATCCGGGGGCGATGCGGGGGGCGATGCGGGGGGCGGCGTACCGCCATCAGCGTCGGGTGACCCGTCTACCTCCGTGTACAGCGTTTCCGTTCCATTGGTTTCTGTATCAGCGTCTGTATCAGCGGAATCCGGCGGAAGAACCACGGGCTGGCGGGGGTCGGCGTCACTGCGTATATTGGGGCTGCTTGCGTCTTCTACATAACCGGAGGAGCGGACCGTGACGTCCTGGCCCGGTTCATCGGCGTCACCCAGTCTGGCGGCCAGCAAGGCGGCTGATACGCCGATTGCCATGAACAGCAGTAAAACGGGTATGGGAATCCTTTGAAACCACTTCCTCATTCCAATCACCCCCGATCAGCGGTGCCGCTCTGCTTCGGCAAGGACGGGACTTCGTCCATTTATTCTGGATGATCAATTATAAGGTTGGTACAAACAAAAGACAATCATTTTCTCAAGTAGTTGCTTATGTGTTGCGCTTGAATCAGAAAAATATGGAGCCAGTACTTTCAGAATAATATACGACTTTTTACAAAGCGCAATCATACTTTAGGACGATTCAATACAGCATTTCTTCCTTTAAGGTTATTTAAGGGGGCATCCCTCCCGTCAGCCACGTTTTGCCTTTAACCGATTTTTCGGTGGCAATCCCTACCGTGCGTGGCCGGCGCCGGGTGCCCCCTTTGTTTTTGTTGAAGCGGATGCCGAAGAGGCAGTGTTCTGGCTGGAAAGATTTCTTGACTGCCGTGGCGATCATGCCCGGGCCCATTTTCACCTGGGCTCCGCGCATCTTAAGCCTGAGCCGGCTGGCGGTTTTGCCTGGTCAGCTTCTGGTAGCGGGACCTGGTGTTTCGCCCGTGGATCCCCTCGCCGCGGGCTTGCGTCCGGCGTCGAAGCGATCCAGATACATCACGAAGGCGACGATGGCGGTGGTCAGTACAACCGCGACCAGCAGCGGTTTGACGCCGAGGACATCCGGCAGGTTGGCGTTGAAATTCAGCGGGTCGACCAGCAACGGTTTGATCCAGTCCCAGGTCAGCGCCAGCACCAGTGCGCCCACCAGGCCTCCGAACACGGTTATGGCCGCGTCGATCTTGCCTTCACCCATGGCGACCAGGGATGTGCCGGGGCAATAACCGCTAACCGCCCAGCCGACGCCGAAGATAAGTCCGCCGACGGTGATGCCCAGCAGGTATAACGGCGCGATGCCGATGTGGGCCGTTCCCACGGAATCCAGGGTATAGATACCCAGCGAACCGATGGCTACCGCCAGGAAGAAGAACTTCATCACTGTCAGGTCCTTGAGCTGGAGCATGTTGACGATCATCTCGAAACTGGAGGCGCCTACTCTCTGCAGGATGGCCCCAAATACTATGCCGGTCAGCAGTCCGACGATCAATGCTCTCGCTCCGGTGCCGCCGACGATGCCGACCGTATCGCTCGCGGCTTGTGCGATTATCAATGTGGTGGTCATGACGCCTTCTTTCGGTAGAGAAACCTGGCCGTTGGCATGGCCGTCGCGAAGATGGAGGCGCCGAAGAGGAATCCGGCGATCGATAGTTGCGCCGCGCCGCTAAGCACCAGGCCGCTGGTGCAGCCACCGGCGATGCGGGCGCCGAAGAGCATCAGGAAACCGCCGGCAAAGGCGGCGGCGAAACGTTTCGGTTTGCTGGCGCCGAAACGGCTGGCCCAGAGTCTCGGTACCGCCCTTGTATTAAGTGTCCCCGTGATCAGGGCCGCCAGGAAGCCGCCGACGATCATGCCCAGCCCCACCATCAGCAGCCAGTCGGCCTGGCTCGGCATACCGCTCAGGTATGAGTTGGTCGAGGTCAGGCTGGAACCGAAGAGCCGCAACAGGAATCCATCTACCGCCACATAATTGCGGGAAGCTCCCAGGGCCCCATAAGTAGCCACGGCAAAAGTATTCAGCAGTCCCAGCATGATCCCGCCGTAGATCCAGTTAAGAGCCGCTTTTTCGCGGTCACATCCGCTTCGACAAGTTCCATGATTGCCCCCCTCTTTTTCTGATAATGCAAAAAATTGCCACAATTACAGGTTATATAAAACCACAATTAGCGACCGGATTGGAAAAAATACGACTTTTCCGGATATTAAATACAACCAATGGCCGATTAATCATGGCTGTGGCTCTGCTAGTGTCGCGGAGCCAGGATAATCTACGCGCAAGGGGGCTTATGAGGAAAATCACCTGAAACCATAAGGGAAACAACGACTGTGTAACCAATTCAAAAACACGCCTGAGAAAAGTGGATAGCGCGAGCTGAGGAAGCGAGGAGCTGATGTTGAGGCTGAACAGGGGGCTGCCAGGAGCCAGCTCGAGACCTGCCGTTCCAAGGGGGAGGATGGGCCTCGACGGTCCAGATATAAGGCTAAGGTATATCTTGATACTTGTTGGATTGATCTCTTTTGTTTGCTGGGAAAGTTGGGGTATAAAAAGTGTCGGAGCAAGCGAGGCGCCGCCTGTGGCGGCCAGGGGCTGGTCGGTGAACGAGCTACCGGTTGCCACCGGTCCGGGAGACCAGATTACCCCGGCGGTGGATGGCGGCAAAGCCGTTTATAACGATCTCAACCGCTCTGCCAGCGGTTGGGTGGTATTGCAGGACCTGTTAGATGGCCAACCGGAACCGGTGGCGGGTGTGGGGGTATTTGCCGGGCCGGATATCGACGGGGGTTACATCGCCTGGCAGAACGCCAACAGCCAGGTTTGCCGCCGGCCCGTCGCCGGGGGCACGGACCAGTGTCTATCTGTCAGCAAGGCGACGACCATGGCACTCTCAGGTAACCGGGTCATCACCAGCCATACCGGCATCAGCACCATCAGGTCCGTTGACTTCGGATCCATGAGTTCGAGGATACTCGATTCCTATAATTTTCCTGGATATCGTTATGACCCGGATATTGATGGTGATGAATGCGTCTGGGTGCGTGAGCGTGGATACGCCGGCAAGTATTACGAGCCGGTCCTCTTTGCCTACAACCTGAAGACGCGCGTAACTTCTTACCTGACCAAAACCGGTGGCGGTGTCAATTCCACCGGTGCGAACAAATATGCGCGGCAACACCCCACTATGAGTAGCGGCAGAGTCATCTACCAGCAGAAACTGAACAAATCCGGCGCCAGCTGGGATATTTATGAAGCTGTTCCGGATACCTTCGGGACTGCTTTAGTAGAGCAGCCGGGCAACCAGGCCAATCCATCGATGAATGGTAACCTGGTCGTCTACCAGGATAACCGCACCGGCCACCTGGACGATACCGGGCGCTGGACCGGCGAATGGAACATCTATCTGAAAGATCTCGGCACGGGTATCGAGCAGCCGGTCTGTACGGCCCCGGGCGACCAGATCAATCCTGTCATCAAGGGTGATACCGTGGTCTGGCAGGACAATCGCAATGGCAACTGGGATGTCTACGCCGCGGTTCTTGCACCGGCCCTGGACGATATGCGACTTGCGCAGCAGTACTCGCCATCACTGGTGATGCACCACAATGAGGACTTCAGACCGGAAGATGCCGGCGTGATGGTTTCGGCTCCGGGCTCGGCCCTTATGGAAGATGGTATCGAGCGCCTGCGGGCACCGGAAACACTGACGCTGGACGCGCTTGGTGACTATGGCGCCGGTGCCTATCTCGATCTGCCGGGAAAGTGCCTGATCTGCGGGCTGCATCTGCCAGATCCCGGTTTTGACCGGGTGATCCGCACACAATACGTGCATCCGTACGCCGCGGTCCTGGCGTCCGGCGGGCATGACGATGTCACTTACAGCCGCGTCGTGCATTCCGGGGGGCGGACCGTGATCCAGTACTGGATCAACTACTACTTCAACAATCATCCGATGTTGAGCCATGAGGGCGACTGGGAGCTGATCGAGGTCGAGTTGGACGCCGGGCTGCAACCGAGCCGCGTCTCTGTCTCGCAGCATGGGTATGGCAAGATGAGGCAGTGGCGGGATGTCGAGGTCAGGGATGGACATCCGGTCTTATATGTGGGCAGGGGTTCCCACGCCAACTACTTTGAGCCCGGAGATCATGCGATCGAGATAGCTGGTTTGCCCAACCCGCTGGCCATCGACGAGGTTGATGCCTGGGAGGATGGCAACATCTCCAAACCACAGGTGGTGCCGCTGCCAGAATCCAGTCTCGATTTGCCCGGCTACCGGTGGCTGCAGTTCCGTGGCCGCTGGGGTGAGGTAAATGGATTGCCGGAAGCTGATCCGCCTGCCGGGCCCGTATGGTCGGGAGACAGGTGGGAGCATCCGTTCGCCTGGCAGGGGCTCGAATGGGATGGCTTTAGCGGTCTGGGGGCAAGGTTCGTGGGCCTCGAGGCCAGGGTCAACAGCACCGTGAGAATAAGCCTGACAGACGGCGTCGGCCTTGTCGGCGAAAACCTGCTTGGCGAGGTTGAGAGGAGCATCCCCGGATCGCAGTTCCTGGATGTAACGGCGCTCGGGCAGAAAGCGGTCAGATTGCCGGGAACCAGATCGCCGTTTACGGGCCGGCTGGAGATCAACGCCGGGCAAAACACGTCGACGCCGGTGCACTTGTCGCTTAGCGATCCCGAGAGGGGAACAATAATCTCGCTTGATTACGGCAGTGTTGCCGTAGGCCCGGGAATCGTGGCCTCGTTGGCAATCGGACCAGGCTCTGAAGACGCCGGCTATGCCATCCAGATCGATGAGAATGGCGATGGATCCGCCGAGCGGGTTATTTTTCCTGACTCGGTTACCAGTACTGATCTTGACATCACAGAGCCGGGGGCTGTCGGCGATCTGCGCGCCGAGCGCCAGCTAGATGGCGCGATCAGACTGGCCTGGACAGCTTCGGGCGACGACGGCAACGAAGGTGCGGCGACCTTGTATTCAGTGCGATATTCAACCACACCGATTACCGAGCAGAACTGGGCCGTAGCGGAACCTGTGGCGGTGATCATGCGTCCGCGAACCGCCGGTGAAGCCGAAACGCTCATGAACAACGAACTGCCTCCGGACAGCATTGCCTATTTTGCCGTCAAGGTTACCGATGAGGCTGGCAATGAATCAGCGCTTTCCAACCTGGCAAATACGGTTCAACCGCGCCTGACGCTTTCGGTCGGCTCGGTTTTTTGGCGGAGCTACGCCGATTACCTCACCGGCAGGCTGACGGTGCGGTTTCGTCTGAGCAACAAAGGCGGCGGTCCCGCCACAAATGTGGCAATCGAAGAGATCGTCACCAGCCCGGCCACGGTGATTCCCGCCACAATGCCGCCGCCGTTGGAACTTCTCGAGATCGGGCAATCCGCGAATCTGGAAGTCCCGTTCTATCGTCCCGCCGGCATCTATCGGTTCACAGCCCGAGTATACGCCAGCTGTCGTGATGCGACAGGTGGTGCCATGTGGTTCCCAGGGCCGCCTCCCGGTCGTGACTGAATGAAAATCAGCGGCTGGCGGGATTGCGTAC
>JAGVMV010000024.1 GCA_020053595.1 Thermoleophilia bacterium
CCCGCCCCCCTGCTGCATCGTCCAGGCGCGAATCCTGCAATTCTCAGCATACCTTTCGCATGTCAGCATACCTTCCGCATGTCAGCATACCTTCCGAATTTCAGCGTTCCTTCCAAATTAGCCATGCCCCGGCAGGGCTCCTGTTTCACCGTCTCTTTGCCCTTCTCAGGTTAAGGCCGCCTGAGCTGCTCCTGGCGAGCCCGGGGGTGCAACCGCCGGCATTCCTCGGGTTTCCCTGCCCGTTTCATGCTAAGGTCGCCTGAGTCCCTGCCGATATTCAACGCGTCTCTGGACAATCCGCCTTGCATCCGTGCAGGGCAATACCTATAATTTACCGTCACTTTTTATATGAAAGGCAGGTTCAGGGGTAATTTGGCAGACAAAGAAGTCATACTGACAGCCGAGGGTTTTCAGAGGCTCTCAGAAGAAATCGAATATCTTTCCACGATCAAGCGCGAAGAGGTCTCCGAGAGGATCAAGGATGCCCGTGAATTCGGCGACATCAGCGAGAACAGCGAGTATAACGAGGCCAAGAATGAGCAGGCCAAGCTGGAAATGCGCATCGGCAGCCTGGAGCATAAGCTCCGCAACGCCCGCGTCCTGTCCGGCGCCGAGATCAAGACTGACGCTGTCGGCATCGGCTGCAAGGTCCATCTCGAAGACGCGAAGCATGGCGATTCCTACACCTACGTAGTCGTCGGTTCAGCAGAGGCGGATCCGGCCAAAAAAAAGCTCTCCAACGAGTCTCCGGTTGGCAAGGCGATCATGGGCCGCAAGGCTGGCGAGACCGTCAAGGTAGCTACACCGCGCGGCGCCGCCAAGTACAAGATCGTTTCCATCAGAAAGGGATAGCATGGCCGAAGGGCCGATGTCCGAGGCCGGGGAGCGCCGCCGCAAGCTCGACAACCTGCTGGAGTCGGGGCAGTCTCCGTATCGCAACCGATTTGCTGATCCGGAACCGGTAGCATCGCTGCTGGAGCGCTACGAAGCTTTCGAAAACGGACAGTCGAGCGACGACGAGCACCGCGTCGCCGGCCGGATCCTGATCAAGCGCGGCCACGGCAAGGCCACCTTCCTGGTCCTCAAGGACGCCAGCGGGCGCGTCCAGCTCTACGGCAATATCGATATCCTCGGCGAGGAAACCTACGCCGATTTTCAGCACCTGGATATCGGCGATGTCATCGGAGTCACCGGCCCGGTCTTCCGCACCCGGCGCGGCGAGCTTTCCGTCGAGGTGCGGTCATTCATCCTGCTGGCCAAGGCGCTGCACCCGCTGCCGGAAAAGTGGCATGGCCTCACCGATGTGGAAATCCGCTACCGCCAGCGTTACCTCGACCTGATCGTCAACGACGAAGTTCACCGGGCTTTTTACATCCGCGGCAAGGTCCTTTCCAGCCTCAGGCGCTTCATGGACGGGCTCGGCTTCCTGGAAGTCGAGACGCCGATTCTGCAGACCATCCCCGGCGGCGCCACGGCCCGCTCCTTTGAGACGCATCACAACGCTCTCGACATCGATCTTTACATGCGCATCGCCCTGGAGCTTCACTTGAAGAGGCTGATCGTCGGCGGTTTTGACAAGGTGTACGAGGTTGGCAGAATATTCCGTAACGAGGGCATCTCCACCAAGCACAACCCGGAGTTCACCATGATGGAGTCCCAGCAGGCCTATGCGGACTACAAAGACGTCATGGAGATGGTGGAAACGCTGGTGGCGCATATCGCGTTGGAAGTGCTGGGCACGCTCAAGGTTCCCTGGAAGGGTGAGGAGATCGACCTGACGCCGCCCTGGCGGCGGGTTACCCTGCGCGAGCTGATCCGGGAACACAGCGGCGTGGATTTCGTCGGTTACCCGGAACGAGACGAGCTGAAAGCAAAGGTGGAAGAGCTGGGCGTCGAGGTCGACCCGACCGCCTCCTGGGGTAAGCTGGTCGACGAGCTGCTCTCGAACTTCGTCGAGCCCAAGTTGATACAACCGACATTCATTGTTGATTATCCGCTGGAGCTGTCGCCGCTGGCGCGGCCCAAGGACGAGGACCCGACCCTGGTGGAGCGCTTCGAGAGCTTCATCGGCGGCATGGAAATCGCCAACTGTTTTTCCGAGCTCACCGATCCGCTGGACCAGCGCCGCCGCTTCGAGGAACAGGCCTCCCAGCGCGAGGCGGGCGACGAGGAAGCGGGCTATGTCGACGAAGACTTCCTGACGGCGCTCGAGTATGGCATGCCACCTTCGGGCGGCTCCGGCCTCGGCATCGACCGTTTATGCATGATCCTGACCGACTCACCTTCGATTCGCGATGCTATCCTCTTCCCGCTGCTGCGGCCCGAGAAATAAGATCCTTCCCGATCCTGCTCCCCAGGGAATAAGATCGTGCAACGGAATCATAATTCGATTCCACTTTTCTTTGACTGTTGAATACCGAAGCGATTTCCGATAGTGTTATCATTACAACTAAACTGTAATCATAACTCACTTAATCGCGATCGGAGCCGGGCATGTTCAGGACGCAGATACAACTAACAGATGAACAGGCTCGTGCATTGAAAAAACTGGCCCATAAAAAAAATGTGTCCGTGGCAGCGCTGATCAGGGGCAGCGTTGATGAAGTACTACGTTCACAGGGTGCCGTTTCAAGAGAAGAGCAGATTCGAAGAGCTCTTGCTGTCGCCGGTCGATTCCATTCGGGGAAAACAGATATTTCCGAGCGTCATGACGACTACCTCGCCGATATCTATGGGGATTACAAAAAGTGAACGTTTTTATCGATACTTCGGCCATCTTTGCCTTACTTGATGCTGATGATGACAATAATTCACGGGCCATGAAGATATGGAAAGAGCTGATATCACAACAAAGCACTCTTGTCAGCACAAACTATGTCATGATCGAACTTTTTACCCTGTTGCACAGGCGCCTTGGCCTGGCAGCGGCGAGGATGTTCCAGGAAAACGTATTTCCGCTGATCTCGGTTCGCTGGATTGACGAAAGTTTTCATCACGCAGGCGTAGCGGCAGTTTTGGCGGCCGGTAGAAAAAAACTAAGCCTGGTGGATTGTGTAAGCTTCGATGTGATGAGACACCTTGGCATAAGAACTGCCTTCAGCTTCGACCGCCACTTCAGAGAGCAGGGATTTGACTGCCTGTAGCGGGATTTCGCAAGTTCATGCCTGCACCCCGCCCCTTTTTCCGAAAATCCGGGCATAATATATTAGTCAGCCATCCTCGATCGGAATTCACGGACGTTGAAGGGCCGCGCGATCTGATAGTGCCGTTTCCCCCGGCAGGGCTGCAACGCCGTATTTTGCCCTGAAACACCGGGTTTAAGCGAAAAGCAGCCTGTGCTATAATGTTACCAGCCTAGCGAGGGGAGGCTGAAAGTCAGAATGCGACAATTATAGGTGGAGCCAGCAAGACCACCTCCCCCCTGAACCTGTAAACCACGCACGTTTTCTCAAGCCGGCCACTGGTGCCGGCACATCATTAGGGATTAGGAAAAGTTTTTCCGTACTACCTTAAGGGCGCAAATCACAAGGGCGATTTCCAGAAATATAACTTTTTCGCTGCTGAATGGCAGATATATTTGGCCGTCAGTCGCAGATATTCAAGCCTGAGCCCCGCGTGGCCGATTGGGCGTGCAAAGGAATAGCGCCAGCGGGCGGCGAAGTCCGGTAGCAAAGAAGTTTCGGGCATCGCCGGTCCGGGAACATTAGGGCAATGAGGGGCAATTCACCAGGGGTGATTTACCCGGGAAAGGTGATGACAATGTTTGAACGATTCACTGAAAGAGCGCGCCAGGTAGTGGTTCTGGCGCAGGAAGAGGCCAGGTCCCTGAAGCATAACTACATCGGCACCGAGCATCTACTGCTCGGCCTTCTCCGCGAGGAGGAAGGCATAGCCGCCCAGGTGTTGACCACACTGGACGTGAGCCTCGACGAAGTGCGCATGCAGGTAGCCCAGATCGTCGGCATGGGCGACGAGGTGGCCGCCGGCCAGATACCCTTCACGCCGCGGGCGAAGAAGGTTCTGGAGCTGGCCTTGCGCGAGGCGCTTTCCCTTGGTCACAACTACATCGGTACCGAACATATCCTGCTCGGGCTCATTAAGGAGAACGAGGGCGTGGCGGCCCGCATCCTACTGGAGTTCGACGCCGACTCGGAAAAAATCCGCAACGAAATCATGCGCAAGCTAACCGGCTCCGCCCGGCGCACCCCTGTTCCCCAGGGCGAGGGCAAGAAGCGGGTCAAGCTGCTCGACCAGTTCGGCCGTAACCTGACCAAGCTCGCCGAAGAAGGCAAGCTGGATCCGGTGGTCGGCCGTGAGCTGGAGATCGAGCGCGTCATGCAGATCCTTTCCCGCCGCACCAAGAACAACCCGGTGCTGATCGGTGAACCCGGCGTCGGCAAGACCGCCGTGGTCGAGGGCCTGGCACAGCGCATCACCGCCAACGATGTGCCTGAGCTGCTCAAGGGTAAACAGATCTATACTCTGGATCTGGCCGCGCTGGTCGCCGGTTCCAAGTACCGCGGCGAGTTTGAAGAACGCCTGAAGAAAGTCATGAAGGAGATCCACGAGCACGGCGAGATCATCCTGTTCGTTGATGAGTTGCATAATCTTGTTGGAGCGGGCGCCGCCGAAGGCGCCATCGACGCGGCCAGCATCCTCAAGCCGGCGCTGGCCCGTGGCGAGCTGCAGACCATCGGCGCCACCACCATCGAGGAGTACCGCCGCTACGTTGAAAAAGACGCCGCCCTCGAGCGCCGTTTCCAGCAAATCATGGTGAACGAGCCTAGCGAAGAGGATACCGAACTGATTTTGCACGGACTACGCGACCGCTATGAGGCGCATCACCGGATCAAGATCACCGACGAGGCGCTCAAGGCCGCCGCCAGGCTGGCGGCACGATATATCTCCGACCGCTTTCTGCCGGACAAGGCCATCGACCTGATCGACGAGGCCGCCTCGCGCATGCGTATCAAGACCATGACGGCGCCGCCGCAGTATCGCGAGCTGGAAGCCGAAGTCGAGACGGTGCGCAAGGAGAAGGAAGCCGCCATCGAGGCCCAGGAGTTCGAGAAGGCCGCCAACCTGCGCGACCAGGAACGCAAGCTTTCCAACCGCAAGCGGGAACTGGCCGAGGAATGGAAGAACGACGAGGGCCGCGAGGTCGTCTCTATCGGCGAGGAAGAGATAGCCGACATCGTCTCCATGTGGACCGGCATCCCCGTCTTCAAGCTGACCGAGGGCGAGTCGCAAAAACTGCTGCGCATGGAAGATGTGCTGCACAAACGGGTTATCGGCCAGGATCAGGCTATCAAGGCTGTATCCAGGGCCATCCGCCGTTCGCGGGCGGGCATCAAGGACCCCCGCCGCCCCAGCGGTTCCTTTATCTTCCTGGGCCCCTCGGGCGTGGGCAAGACCGAGCTGGCGCGCACCCTGGCCGAGTTCCTCTTCGGCGACGAGGACGCCCTGCTCCAGGTCGACATGTCCGAATACATGGAAAAGCACGCCGTCTCCCGCCTGGTCGGTTCGCCGCCGGGCTATGTCGGCTACGAAGAAGGCGGCCAGCTCTCCGAAACGGTTCGCCGCAAGCCTTACTCGGTCATCCTGCTGGACGAGATCGAAAAAGCGCATCCTGATGTCTTTAACATCCTCCTGCAGATCCTGGAGGACGGCCACCTGACCGACTCGCAGGGGCGCAAGGTGGATTTCCGCAACACCATCGTCATCATGACCAGCAACATCGGCGCCAAGACCATCGCCAAGGAAAGCCCGCTGGGCTTTGCCACGACTGATGAAGCGGGCATGTCTTATGAGGATATGAAGATCAACATCACCGGTGAGCTGAAACGGGTCTTCCGCCCCGAGTTCCTCAACCGGGTGGACGAGGTCATCGTCTTCCACAAGCTGGACCGCGCCAACATCAAGGAGATCGTCGACCTGATGATCGCCCGGGTCGGCCAGCAGCTGGCCGAGCGCGAGGTCCTCATCGAGCTGACCGAGCCGGCCAAGGAACTCCTGGTGGACCGGGGCTTCGATCCGGGCATGGGCGCCAGGCCGCTGCGGCGGGCCATACAGCAATATGTGGAGGATCTGCTCGCCGACGAGGTGCTGGCGGGCGCCATCCCCGATGGCTCAACGGTGCTTGTCGACCGTAAGAATGACAATACATTCATGACGCTGCTGGCCAAGCAGCATAAGCCCAAGAAGGATCTGGTAGGAGCCTCGAAGAACGGCGAGAGGTCAGATAGAGCGAAGTCACCACGCCCAGATGACGAAGGTTCATAGTCTTTTCACCTGTGGCGAATGCGGCTACGAGGCCCACAAATGGCTCGGGCGTTGCCCGGACTGCGGGGCCTGGAACAGTTTCACCGAGGAACGCTTTGAAGGACGGGCGGCAGACCCGGCGAAGGTAAGGGATGTGACGCCGCGGCGCATCGACGAGATCGAGGCGCAGGCAGTGGAACGCGTGAAGACGCGCATCTCGGAGCTTGACCGGGTGCTTGGCGGAGGCATAGTGCCGGGCTCCATCGTGCTGGTTGGCGGCGAGCCGGGTATCGGTAAAAGTACCCTGCTTTTGCAGGTGCTTTCCAATCTTTGCCGGGATCACCGGGTTTTGCTGGTTTCAGGAGAAGAGTCTGCCGCGCAGGTGAAGTTGCGCGCGGACCGGCTTTTGCACGACGTCGGACCGGTGGAGATTTTGGTGGAGACGAACCTGGATTCGGTTGTCGCCGCCCTGAAGAAGACGAAGCCGGATCTGGTCGTGGTCGACTCGGTGCAGACGCTTTACAGCGACGAGATCGGTTCGGTGCCCGGTTCGGTGAGCCAGGTTCGGGAGGCCGCCGGCAGGCTGATGCGCCTGGCCAAGGAAGACGGGATTTCGGTGTTCCTGGTCGGCCACGTGACCAAGGAGGGAGCGCTGGCCGGTCCCCGGGTGCTGGAGCACATGGTTGACACGGTTCTCCAGTTCGAGGGAGACCGGAATCTGACTTACAGGGTTTTACGTTCGGTCAAGAACCGTTTTGGTTCGACCAACGAGATCGGCGTCTTCGAGATGAAGGAGTCGGGGCTGGAGGTGGTTGATGATCCCTCGGCGCTCTTCCTGGAGGAAGGCGAGCGGAGTTGCGGGTCTTCGATCCTGGCGGCGCTGGAGGGCAGCCGCGCCCTGCTGGTAGAGGTGCAGGCGCTGGTCGCCGGAACCGGCATGCAGTATCCGCGGCAGGTGGGCAACGGCATCGACCGCGGCCGTCTGGCGATGATCGTAGCGGTGCTGGGGCGCCGGGCCGGGCTTAACCTCGCCGGCAGCGACATCTTTGTCAACGTCGCCGGCGGTGTGCGGGTGGACGAGCCCGCGGCGGACCTGGCTGTCGCCCTGGCGATAGCATCGGCGCATCGTGACCGGCCGCTAAAAGGCAAGGTCGCCTGCTTCGGCGAGGTGAGCCTCACGGGAGACCTGAGGTTTTGCATTGGGGCCGAACGCAGGGTCGACGAAGCTCTGAAGATGGGCATCGAGACGGTGGTGTTGCCAGCGAAGAACGCCGCGGCGCTGGGCCGGAGTTACAACGGCGTCGAGTTGGTGGAAGCCGGCAACCTCTCCCTGGCGCTGGCAAAGGTTTTTGATTAAGCGGCAGGTTGGGAAGATATTTTTTGCGGGAAGCGGTTTTAGCGGGAAATGAAGTCTGTTCGGTGCCGGATTCGATAACGGCGCATAATTTTTAACCGGGAGTTGCATGGTTGATTCAAAGGGCGACCTGAGGTTGGACAACAGGCTGGTGGAGGCCTTGTACCTGGTGGCGCCGGGCAGGCCGCTGCGTGAGGCCGTCGACAGCATTATCCGGGCGAAGACCGGAGCGCTGATAATCCTGGGGGATGAGGGAGAGATTTCGTTCCTCTGCTCGGGAGGCCTGCGCCTGGAGACGGATTTCACTCCGAACATGCTGTACGAGTTGGCGAAGATGGATGGTGCGACAATCCTCAACCGGAACGCCACGCGCATTCACCGGGCCAACGTTCAGCTGATGCCTGATGCGACGATCGAGTCCAGCGAGACCGGCACCAGGCACAGGACGGCGGAACGCGTGGCCAAGCAGACCGATGCCATCGCCATATCGATATCGATGGACCGGGATCTGGTCAGCATCTACGTAGACGAGCTGAAGCACGTGCTGACCGAGATCCGTGTGCTGCTGGCCAAGTCGGACCAGGCGCTGCAGACGCTGGAGAAGTACCGCGCCCGGCTGGACCAGGTGGCGGATAACCTGACAGCCCTGGAGTTTGAAGACGCGGTCTCACTGCACGAAGTGGTCATCGTGCTGCAGCGTTCGGAGATGGTTTCACGGGTCGCCGGAGAAATAGAGAGGTACCTCATCGAACTGGGGACGGAGGGCCGGCTCATCGCCATGCAGCTCGAGGAGCTGCTGACCGGCGTGGCACGGGACCGGGCGGCGCTGATCAGTGACTACCGGCCGGGCCGGGGTCCGCAGGTCGAGAAGATAGAGGCGAGGTTGAGCGAGATTTCAGCGGACGAGCTGTTCGACCCGGACGCCATAGCGAAGATTCTCGGTTACCGGAAAAAGGCCAAGGCCACCGAGGTGAGGATTTCGCCAAGGGGCTATCGCGTTCTCAGCAACATACCGCGGTTGCCGGCCTCGATTATCAGCAACATAGTCGGCAGGTTTGGCAGTCTCAAAGCCGTCCTGCTGGCTGGAGAGGATGATCTGGTGGGTGTTGAGGGAGTGGGCCGGGTCCGGGCGCGCGAGATCGGCGAAGGGCTGGTCCAGCTCAGGGAGTTATCACTGGCGGAGAAGTACAGTTTCCGCTAAGCGTTTTGGCAGGTGTTTAACAAATGACAGGTTTTACGGGAGGAGGTTGAATCACATTGGTGTATAACGTAGGCGACAAGGTTGTCTACCCGCATCACGGCGCCGGTACGGTTGTCAAAAAGGAAAAACGCGATGTCCTGGGACAGAAGCGCGAGTACCTGACGATTCAGATTTTGCACAACGACATGACCGTAATGGTGCCAGTGGACAGTGCTGACAGGGCGGGGCTCAGAAAAGTGATTGCCACCAACGATGTGGAAGAGGTCATCGCGGTTCTCCGGCAGGACGAGACCAAGATGCCGAAGAACTGGAACCGCCGCTTCAAGCACAACCGCGAGAAGATCAAGACCGGCGACATCTTCGAGTTGGCCGAGGTGGTGCGGAACCTTTCGATTCGCGAGGCGGAGAAAGGCCTTTCCACGGGTGAGAAACAGATGTTCAACCGGGCGAAGAAGATCCTGGCCAGCGAGCTGATGTATGCCCGTGGCATGGATGAGCCCGAGGCGGACAAGTTTCTCGATACCGTGCTCAAGGAACTGGACCCGGCGCCGGCGGGAAGAAAACTCGACGACGCTCCCTGACAGCGGGCATCCGGTTTTTCGGATACGGGCTTGCCTCCAGGCAGATGAAATCTGATGAATATACAGCCGCCGGCGACAGCGCCGGCGGCTCTTCTATGTACAGTCATTCTAAAATCCGGGAATTATGAAAAGACGAGCATGCATTTAGGTGTGATAATAGCCGCCGGTGGCGTCGGCAGCCGCATGGGGATGGGCTCTTCGAAACAGCTGATACCGTTGGCGGGTCAGCCTGTCGTTGCCCGCACGGCGGCAATTTTTGAGGCCGCCGCGGTGGTAGAGGAGATAGTTATTGTAATCGACCCGGCCGATGTCGAGCGCTGCCGTAGCGAGGTGGTTGAAGAATTCGGTCTCGGGAAGGTGCGGGCGGTGGTTCCCGGCGGCGACAACCGGGCCACTTCGGTCCGGAACGGCATGCGCGAACTCGGTCCTGCCACTGACACGGTGCTGGTCCATGACGGCGCCAGGCCGCTACTGCCGCCGGAAATCCTGGCCAGTGGCATCCTCGAATTCGAGGCAGGCGATTGCGATGGCGTGGTTTTCGGACTGCCGGCCACCGATACGGTCAAGGAGGCCACGGCCGGCAACCGGCTCGTGGCGCGGACGCCGGACCGGTCGTTGTTCTGGACGGCCCAGACGCCGCAGATTTTCAGGAGGGTTGTTCTGGAAAAGGCTTACCAGGCGCCGCCGGAAGTTCTGGCCGCCTCCACGGATGACTCCTCGCTGGTCGAACAGGCAGGCGGCAGGGTGAAGATGGTTCCGGGCAGCGCTGAGAATATCAAGATAACCACACCATTTGATCTGGCGGTCGCGGAGGAAATACTCCGGCGGCGGGAGAACTTAACTTAATCATGAAGATTCGCACCGGCATCGGTATAGACGCGCATCGTTTTGCTGAAGGCCGCCGGCTTGTGCTGGGCGGGGTTGAGATTGAGCATCCGCTGGGGCTGGCGGGACATTCGGACGCTGACGTCCTTGCGCATGCCATCGCCGACGCCATGCTGGGCGCTGCCGGGCTCGAGGATATCGGACACTATTTTCCCGATGACGACCCGGGATTAAAAGACATCTCCAGTCTGGAGATAATCCGGCGAGTCATGGAGCTGGTCAGGCGGCGCGGCTGCGAGGTCGGCAATATCGACGCGGTGCTGGTGCTCGAGGAGCCGCGGATCGCGCCCTACCGCGAGCGGATCCGGTCGTCGCTGGCCGGCGCCCTGGAAATTCCGCTAGCGGATATATCCGTGCGGGCTACCACCACGGAGATGATGGGCTTCACCGGCCGCGGCGAAGGTATCGCGGCCTGCGCTACATGTTTGGTAGAATGCGCAGGGAGCATAATGAATGAAATAGACCTTTAAAATGAACCGCTCAGGGCTCATGTCAGGAATCTGGGCGGATAAAAAATATAGATTTTCGATCATGATCAAAATCATCGCCAGGGAGAATGACACATGTATGCAATAAACTTTTACTCTCACATCTACGACGACCAACTCCGGCACCGGCGCAAGACGGCAACGGTAAGGCTTGGCGACAAGAGCCACAAGTACCGGAAGGGCGAGATTGTCTGGATCACCATCGGGCGCAAGTACGGACCGCGTCAGAAGCTATTTACCGCCATCATCGACAGCGTCGAGGTCAAGCCCATCGATGACCTGTCACCACGGGATATCGAGCGCGAGAACCCGGAGTTCCGCCGTGTTGACGAGGTCGTGCACCTGCTGGGACAGATTTATAACCGCACAGTCACGCTGCAGGACACAGTGACCGTGGTCCACTTCTCCGACGTCACCGAATAGTCGGAAGAGCGGACCGGCGGCGGCGTTTCGACCATGACTGAAAGCTATGCAACCGCGACGCCCGCAGGCGGCCCGATTCCCGGCCCGGTGCGCGTGCGTTTCGCCCCCAGCCCTACCGGCACCCTGCACGTGGGCTCGGCCCGGACAGCCCTTTATAACTATCTTTTCGCCCGTCATCTCGGCGGCAGCTATATCCTGCGGGTGGAAGACACAGACGTCGCCCGGTCTTCCCGGGAACACGAGCAGTCGATTCTGACAGACCTGGCCTGGCTGGGGCTACAGTGGGACGAGGGGCCGGATATCGGTGGCGATCACGGGCCATACCGGCAGAGCGAGCGCTCCGAGGCCGGGATTTACCGCCACGCGGCTGAGCGTCTGCTCAACGAGGGCAAGGCTTATTATTGTTTTTGTTCCCAGGAGCGCCTGGAGCAGCTGAAAACGGAGACGCTGGCGCGTGGCGACATGCCTAAGTACGACCGCTGTTGCGCGGCGATCCCGCCTGACGAGGCCGCGGCGCGGGTGGCGGCGGGAGAGCCGGCGACCATCCGCTTCCTGGTTCCCGATGCCGCCATCGAAGTTACCGACATCATCCATGGACGGACGGATTTTTCTTCCGAGGTCATCGGTGATTTCATCATCCTCAGGTCGGACGGCGGCGTGTCATATAATTTTGCGGTGGTCGTCGACGACATCGCGATGGAGATCACCCATGTAATCCGTGGCGAGGACCATCTGACCAACGCGGCGCGGCAGGTGCTGGTTTTCCAGGCGTTCGGCCACGAACCACCGGCCTGGGCGCATCACTCGCTGATCATGGGCCCGGACGGCGGCAAGCTTTCCAAGCGCCATGGCGCCACCTCGGTGGGAGAGTTTCGCCGGATGGGCTATCTGCCCTCCGCTATCATCAATTATCTGGCGCTGCTCTCCTGGTCGCCGGGCGGCGAAAGGGAAAAGCTGGCCAAAGAGGAAATGGTCGCCGAGTTCGAGCTGCAGCGGGTTTCCAAGAGCCCGGCCATTTTCGATATCCAGAAGCTGAACTGGTTGAACGGGTTGCATATACGTGATCTTGACCGTGAAGAATTTCATTTATCGTTGGCGCCGTTTATTGGTGATGCCGGCTCGGGCGTGACTCCCGGGCAGATGGCCGTGGCTGAAACCGCGGTGCAGACTTCTCTTGTCACCCTGGCTGATGCCAACGGGCACATCCAGGAAATTTTTACGTTGACGCCACTGGCCGTCTCTGTTGACGCCGCCAGTCCGGACCAGGAGAGCGTGGTGGCCGAGCTGGGCGAGGAAGGATCGGCGGCGGTGCTGGAAATGGCGTTGGCCAGGCTGGAAGAGCTGCCCGCGGCCGCGGAACTTACTGCTGGCATGGTCGACGAGGCAGTGGACAAGGCCCGCGCGCTCGTCAAGGAGTGGAAAAAGGCCTGCAAAGAGGCGGATATACCGCCAAAAAGACTGTTCCGGACGCTACGGATAGCACTGACCGGCAGGGGTTCCGGCCCGGAACTGCCGTTCATGCTGGCCGGGCTGGGGCGGGACACTGTTCGCGAGCGGCTGGAAGCAGCCAAACCATACGCGAAATAAGTTTGTGAAGCCAAGGTCAGGCAAAACGATGGAAGCAAAGGCGGCAATCCCGGCGTGAACCAGGATATTACACAAAACCTGAACCACGACTTAAAGGTTTACAACACTCTCTCACGCAAAAAGGAAGACTTCGTGCCCCGCGACAGGGGCAAGGTGGGCATTTACGTTTGCGGACCCACCGTCTACGGTTATGTGCACGTGGGCAACGCGCGGCCGTTTGTATTCTTCGCCGTATTCGCACGGTTTCTGCGCAGCATCGGCTACGAGGTGAAACTGGTGGAGAACCTGACCGACGTGGACGACAAGATCATAGTGCGCGCCAACAAGGAAGGCGTCAGTTCGGACGAAATAGCAATGCAGTTCTCCGAGGCCTATCTCGAGGATACGGGACGGTTGGGCCTGGGGCGCCCCGACCTGGAGCCCAAGGCCACCGAACATATCTACGAGATCATCGATCTCTGCAAGGAGCTGGTCGAGGCGGGCTACGCTTACGAGACCGGCGGCAGCGTTTATTACCGCGTCTGCGAATTTCAGCAATACGGTAAACTCTCCGGCCAGAAGACGGACCAGATGAAGCACTGCGAGCTGGCGCGCGAGGGCGAGGCGAAGGAAAGCCCGCTGGATTTCGCGATCTGGAAGGCGGCCAAGCCCGGCGAGCCCAGCTGGGAGAGCCCCTGGGGACAGGGACGGCCGGGCTGGCATATCGAGTGCACGGCCATGTCGATCAAATACCTGGGCCATAAGTTCGACATCCACGGCGGTGGCCGGGACCTGATTTTCCCCCACCACGAGAATGAGATCGCCCAGGCGGAGGCGGTCACCGGAACCGCTTTTGCCAGGTACTGGATGCACAATGGCATGATCACCCGCAAGGACGAGAAGATGAGCAAATCGGTGGGCAATATCTTCCTGCTGCGCGAGTTCCTCAAGAATTACGATCCCCGGGTGCTCATCCTTTTCTTCATGAGTTCCCATTATCGCAGCCCGCTGGAGTTTTCCGAGAGCAACCTGGAAGAAGCGGTCCAGATGCTCGACCGTTTCCGGAACTGCCTGTGGAAGCTGGACAGCGTTATCGGTGGGGCCGGGTCCAGCGCCGTGGCCAGTCCGGCGGGAGAGACCATACCGGCGAGCGGTGAGAAGGCGGCGACCGAAGCCGGGATGACCGGGGGCTCCACATCGGAGAGCTTCGCGTTGCGATCAGCGATAGACGCTACCGAGCTGCAGTTTAACACGGAAATGAGGGACGATGTCAACACCGCTGGAGCGCTGGCATCACTGTTCGGCCTGGTCAGGGTGATCAACGAATACACCGAGTCCGTGTCAACGGCCGGCAAGGTCGATGCCGGGCTGCTCGGCGAGGCACGGGAGCTGCTAACCGACCTGCTCTATATACTGGGAGTAGAGATATCGCCTTCTGAATACTCTGAAGCCGGTCTTGAGCAGGAACTACTCGACCTTGTGGCCGAGCGGGAAAAGGCCCGTAAGGATGGCGACTACGCCGCGGCGGACACGGCCCGGGACAAGCTGGCCGCCGCCGGCTATGAGGTGCGCGATACTCCGCAGGGGCCGAAGCTGGTTCGACGGGGTTAGAGGAGGGGGTTTCGTGAGTGAAAGGCGGACGGACGTTTCCGCTTCACTTTTAGTCTTCGACAGCCGTTACGCGGAAACATCCATCCGCCTTTCCCGGGGCCCAGCAAACACAAAGATCATCCTGCTGGTATATCATTGAGCAACCTTCCAAAATTAATCGGGACTACTTCTTATGATCTACATCATCGACGGCTATAACGTTCTTCATACCCGAGAACCTGATGGGATTACCCGGGATCAGCTGGAAGACAAACGGCGGGTCCTGGTCGAAGAGGTGATCAGCTACATAGCTTCAGCCGGTGACGAAGCGATTATTGTTTTTGACTCGACGGTCGCCGAGTCTCCCGAATGCCATCCGGTCCCCAACACCGCGGTCACTGTCTGCTACTCCTCGAAATCGATGATCGCGGACATTCTCATCGGCAAGCTGGTGCAGCAGAAACTGGCCGCCACCAAAGGCGGCATCAAGGTGGTAAGCGCCGACTGGGAGGTGCAGAAAGGCGCCTTGATGAAGCGGGTCGAGCGGGTTACGCCGCGGCATTTTCTGGCGGAAATGAAAAAATTTGCAAAAAAGCTTGCATTCTCTCCCGAAAAGGATAAAATGCGCTGGAAGCTTGAACATAAAGTAGACGTAGAGACTTTGCGGAAACTGGAAGATATGCGGAGGGGGCGCGGTTAGCACAACCGTGCAGGTTCCTGCGAATCTGGCCCGGAAGTAAGGGTGAAGGTTTTTTCAGGCCTTTGGCGAAAACCGTCACGCGGACGCAAGCCCGGCGATTTATCCGGTAAACAGGACGGATAAGGAGAGGGGAGAGTCTTGAAAACTTCAATGGGGCAGGACGAAGATGTAATGCTGATCGCCAAGGCGCGGTCGGGGAGGCTGGACGCCTTCGAGGCGATAATCTCCAAGTATCACGGTTTCGTCAAGCTCAAGGCCAGTTCTTACTTCATGTCGGGTGGGGACACCGACGATCTGGTGCAGGAGGGTCTCATCGGCCTGACCAAGGCCATCCGCGATTACCGGGACGACCGCGAGGCCTCATTCCGCAGTTTCGCCGAACTCTGCATCACCCGCCAGATCATCACGGCCATCAAGACCGCTTCCCGGCAGAAGCACCAGCCGCTGAACACCTACCTCTCCCTGAGCCATTCACCGACCTCCCATGACGACGGCGAGTGCTCGCTGGGCGATATCCTGCCCGGGTCACCGATCCACGACCCCCTGAATGTAGTCATCAGCTCCGAAGAGGTGGCCAGCCTCAAGGACTGCCTGGCCCGCCTGCTCAGCGATCTGGAGACCAGCGTCCTCAGCCTGTACCTTGAAGGCCTTTCCTATGAGCAGATCGCCGAAGACATCGGCTATGACACCAAGAGCGTGGACAACGCCCTCCAGAGGATTAAACGTAAAGTAGACCTTCACATTCAGAGCCGCCAGGTTCATTTCTAGGGCTCCAGGTGTGACTGCGGGGCCAAAAACCCGCAAATAGCGAAATTTCAAGGGCGCCCGCGAGGGCGTTCCTTATTTTACGCGGTTCTTTCATCCCGGGCCGTTGGTTATAATAAGACTTCTCCACTGAAAGACCACTTCACCGGCCGGTGTAGCTCAGTTGGCTAGAGCAGCTGATTTGTAATCAGCAGGCCACGGGTTCAAATCCTGTCACCGGCTCCAGGTTTTTTGCCTGCTAATAGCGGGATTAAATAAAAAACGCCTCTTGAAAAAAGCGGCGTTTTTCGTTTTTTGGCACCCTCATTGGCACCCATCGGAGTCAAAAAAGAAAAATTTCCGACGACATGATATTTTAGATTAGGACTTCGAAAGTCGTTTTCCGAGATCATTCGGGACTAAAAACAGAATTTTGCGCCCAATTTTTTCGCGAGTTAGTAGTCCGCGTTCAGCCAAGTCAAATAAGTCAGACCTGGATGTAGCATAGGCAATATTATGTGAATTCATGTGAGAGGCAATAGTAAATTGGGCATCAGAATTTTGAATGGCTTTTCTTAACAGAGCCTGTTGCCTGTAATTAAGACCGGTTATCTCGCTAAGAATTACACCCATTTCTGATGCTTCAAGTTGCTTTCTTTCAAGATATTCATGCAATTTGTTCAAACTTTTTACAATAGTTTCGAGATTAAACATTACAAAATAAGTGGAATCTAAACCATCAATCTCGGAGTACAAAAAAGCCTTGTCGTATTTCGCCCTCCCTTTTAATATTGCCTGCGATATCGAGAGAAACTCGAATAGCCAGTAGCCTCTGGATAGCATGTACCAATAAAATAATGCGCGCGCTGTACGTCCATTTCCGTCAATGTATGGATGTAAGTATCCGATCCAAAAATGCAACAGGATGCCCTTCACAACAGGATGCATAAAATGATCGTCTTTGTCCTCGTTAGCGAATCCACATAGGCGATCTAATTCACGAGGTATTAAATTCGCGCTTGGAGGGATGTGAAGTGTTACACCCTGATCCTGAACGACTATTTGATCTTCGTCTCTTCTATATCTGCCGGCATCTTCAGGATTCTGTAGAGTTCCTTCAGTCATTGAAATATGCAAATTATTTAGAACGTCCGGTGTTAGCTGCTGACTAGATATATTGCGAAGTTTCATAATGGTTAGATAATTATTTACAATCATCCGTTCTGCATTATTTTGCGGCTTGCGTCCTGTGCGTAGCATTTCTTTTGCAACAGCTCTTGTGGTGGCGGCCCCTTCAATCTGGCTTGAAGCTATTGCTTCTTCCATTAAAGAACTTACGAGATATCGATCTCGACTGGCTGAACTTAAAATGCTTTGATCAGCGCCGATTCGGCCAGCAGCTTGCATATCAATAGTATGAAGGTGACGCTGAGCCGCATCAGGGAGCCAATATGTGAAGTAATGGTTATGTGAATCTCGTATCGGTGTGGCTCTTCGCTGGGTTCCGCGAACTAATTTCAAATAGTGCCATACCTCTTCTGGTGGAAGACCCTCAGGCATGGGTTTATATTTTAATTTGTCCCAATAAAGGTATTCTTCGTTAGCCCTGGTGATCAGCTTTCTTAATGGCTCTGATCCCAGGAAATTAGCGAATTTATCAGGAGACAATCTACCCTTAGGCGGTGGTTGAGGAATTTTCACTCTAATCCTTTCAATTATCAATTATCATTCGATTGATAGTCGATTGATAGTATACGAAATGATCCATGAAATATCAATATCAAAGAAATTGATAGTTAATTGATACTTCCCACAGAACAAAGATTCCTTAAAAAAATTTCTCTCTTAAAAGAATTGCACCCATTTTTTCCGCCGTTTCCCTTTGCAGCACTGGCATGACGTGAGAATACGTATTCATAGTGAGGCTGATTTGAGAATGGCCTAGCGTTTCCATGACAACACGCGGTTGAACTCCCTGGACTAATAGCAGGCTTGCCGCTGTATGTCTGAGATCATGAAAACGGATATCTGGCAGGCCAGCTTTTTTAAGCAATGGTTTGAACCACCTGCCGATATTATCCGGCTCTAATGGCGTTCCGATGGTGGATGTAAAAACAAAGCCTGTTTCCTGCCATTGGGTTCAAATCTTGTCACCGGCTCCAGTTTAATTACCTGCAAACTTGCGGGTTCAATAAAAAAGCGCCACATTTCCAGGCGGCGCTTATTTTGAATTGACAGCCACCGGGTGCAAGAACGTCTAATTTCTGCCCGAAAGTAGGTTATGATGACTGCTAAATCGTCATCTGACAAACCACAGGGATAACTGGAGGAATGGACATGAAGCTGAAGGTCGCTCTCATACTGATGATAAGCATGATGCTTGCTCTGGGGCTGGCGGGGATTGCGGTTGCCCAGGCCCCTTGTAACCCAAGTGGCGAGGTCACATTTACACCCGGCTCCGCGCAACCCGGTGGTACGGATACGGTATGCGGTTCGACTCTCGCCAGCAGTACTGATGTGGTGGTGAATTTTGATGGCGCCGCTGCAGGTTCTGGCGTCGTCGACCAATACGGTTTTTATTGCGTTACCTTTACCGTTCCGGCAGACGCTACCGCAGGTACTCACGTGATAGAAATCTCAGTTCACCTGGGTGAATTCAATTGCCAGCTTGATTTTGTCGTCGATGCCGCGGCTGTGGCTCCGGCCGCCGAGACTCCTCTAGCAGCTACGCTGCCGGCCACGCTGCCCAGCACCGGCTTCATACTCATCCCGGCCGGAGGCCTGCTTGCCGCCGGCCTGGGGACGCTGCTGTTCAGGAAGCGCCGCCGGTAAACGGCTGAAACACATGGCGCGAAACCGCTGATATGCAACGATCGGGGCGGCCCGCAGGGCCGCCCCGTCTGATTTCAACAATCAATCGGCGAAGTAGCGGATATGAGTGATTGGAAGCCGAATCCGATTACTTATTCATAACTTCTCAAAACCCCTGACTTGAATCTGTAATCAGCAGGCCACGGGCTGTCACCGGCTCCCCTCCTGCCAGAATCACCCCGTTTAAAACACCCTTTATAGTCTAAAAAGTGATTAAATAGAGTTAATGCCGCCCCACGAATTCGAAAATCGCGATTTCGACTACAGCAGCGCTCCTCGAGGTGAACGAGATCCTGGTAGCGGCCGCACTTCCCGCGGTGATCGCGCCTCCCGCATCAGGCGGGAAAGATTGATGGCTCTGGCGGCGCTGGTGCTGCTGCTGGCGGCGGCGGTAACCGGATTCCTGGTCGTCAAACAGGGTTTAGGTTCCGGTGCTGGCAGCGGTGAGCAGGCCGTACGGGAGACCGTGCCGGCAGATGACTCCGCCGCCATGCAATCCGAAGTTTTTCAATCGGTGCCTCTGCCCGGTGAATCGGCGTCCGGTAGCGGTGTGGTCGGAGCAATCGGGCCGGTTGCCGCGGTCCGGATAACGCCGCGGCCGCCCATCCCGGCAGCGGCAGCCAGCACCACTGGCCAGCGCCTGGCCGGTCGCATCATCTGCATAGATCCCGGCCACGCCATCAATACCAATTCCGGCACCGAGCCGATCGGGCCCGGCTCCAGCGAGACCAAAACCACCGAGCCGGGTGGCACCAGCGGCGTCGTCTCCGGCGTGCCTGAATATGTCGTCACCCTCGCCATCGCCAAACAGCTCAAGGTCCTGCTCGAAGCGGAAGGCGCGCAGGTAGTGATGGTCCGGGAGGGAGATTCCTTTGAAGGCCTGGCCCGCGACCGCACGCTGATTGCCAACCAGGCGGGCGCCGACCTCTACGTCCGCATTCACTGTGACGGTTCGACGAACCAGTCGGCTAACGGTGTCAGCACCCTGTATCCGGCGTCGATACCCGGCTGGACCGATGACATCGTCGTGGAAAGCACCAGGGCGGCAAAGTCCATACAGGCGGCGCTGGTCAACGGCCTGGGTGTGCCCGACCTCGGCGCAGTCGAGCGCAGCGACATGCTCGGTTTCAACTGGTCGGACGTACCGGCAATCCTGGCGGAGGTCGGCTTCATGACCAACCCGGACGAGGACCGGCGCCTGGCCTCTCCGGACTATCAGCTGCGGGTGGCCCAGGCTCTGGACGCCGGCATCGCCGACTATTTTTCCGCCTCGTGAAAGTGAAAAACAGCAGGCGCTAAGGTTTCAGGAGTTAAAAGCAGATAATCGGGGAATATGAATCCAGCGGGGTATCTGGAATCCGATGCCTGTAAAACATCAAAGGGAAGGTTTTGCGCATTGTCTGCCAACAAAAGTGAAACCGGTTCAGCCGGCAAGACCAATCTTGAGGCCGATCCGGACTGGCGAAAAAACCTCTTTGCCACCATTCTGGCGAACACCGATGACGGCGTCAGTGTTCAGGACCGCAACATGCGCGTGATCTACGCCAATGCCGCCCAAAAACGCATGCTCGGCGATGACCTGGAGGGCCGCTACTGTTATCAGGTATACGAGCGGCGCCCGGAGCTTTGCCCCGACTGTCCGGTGGAGATGGCTTTCAATACAGGTAAACCCTTCCGCGCTACCCATTTCGGTTTTGACAAGGAAGGGAATCAGATCGTCGCCGAGATCGTCGCCACGCCGATTTTTGACGATCACGGTGAGATAGTCGCCGGCCTGGAAGTCGTGCGCCTTGTGACCGAGCAGGTCAAGGTGCAACAGCAGATCGTTGAAAAGAACCACAGGCTGGAAAAGCTGGCCCACATAGCCCGCGAAATCTCTTCCGGCCTCGATCTGGACAAGTCGTTCTCACGGGTGGTCAAGAATGCCGTTGAAATGAGTGGCGCCGATTGTGGCTTGGTCGGGGTCATTAACAAACAGCGGCAGGTAATTCAGATTCCCTACCATTACAACATGCCACCCGATCTGGAAATACCGGAGCTGCCGTTGCACGAGGGTGTCGCGGGCAGGGTTCTTCAGACCGGCAAACCGACCATCGTCAAAGACTCTGCGAGGGATCCCGACCATCTGACATTTCTGGAACAGGCTTTTGAAAAATATGAAGTCAACAGCATGCTTATGGCGCCGGTGATGGTAGGCGACAAGCCGCTGGGAATCCTGACCCTGTTCATTTTGGACAAGAAGCAGGTTTTTTCCCAGGACGATCTGGAGACTGCCATGATAATCGCCGACCAGGCCGCGGTCGCCCTCCAGAACGCACTGCTGTTCAGGGAAACCAGCGAGAGGCTGCGCATCCAGCGGGAACTCAACAAGGTGGCCATCAGCATCACCTCGGGTCTTGATCTCGGCAAAATCCTCGATCAGGTCGTCAGCCAGGCGGCCGGAATAGTCAAGGCCGACGCCGCCATGATTGCCCTGCTGGACGAGGAGCGTGAGCTGATAACCTTTCCCTACGCCTACAATCTGCCGGCTGGCCTGCGCAGGATGACCGCACCGAGAGGAGACAGCCTGGCCGGCGCTGTCATCGAAAAAGGCGAACCGCGGATCGTCAACGATTACGCGGTATCAGAGCTGAGCCGCAGGGAGTTCGTGGAAGAAGGCATCACGGCGGTGGCATCGGTGCCGCTGATGATGGGTGATCGTTGCATGGGCGCCATTGGCGTGATGGCCATCGGCAACAGCCGCATATTCACGGATGAGGATATCGAAATACTTTCGCTGGTATCGCGCCAGGCGGCGGTGGCGGTCGAGAATGCCGGCCTCTACAGCAAGCTCTCCCGTTCAGCCCAGAAGCTGGAGAATCGGGTCAAGGAGCGGACAGAGGCCCTGTCTCGCATGTACCAGGAAAGCGAGCGCAAGAGTCGCGACCTGGAGGAAGCAAACCTCAAACTGCGCGAACTGGACCGGATGAAGTCCGAATTTCTGGCCAACATGAGCCACGAGTTGAGAACACCGTTGAACTCGATCATCGGTTTCAGCAAGTTGATACTGGACGGACTGGACGGCGAGGTCAACGATGAGCAGGGGAACGACCTTGCCATCGTTCACTCCAATGGTCTTGAGCTTTTACGGCTTATTGATGATCTGCTGAATCTTGCCAAGATCGAAGCGGGCCGCGTGTCCCTGTTTCTGGAAGAAGCGGCACCCGGTGACCTGGTTGAGCAGGCTGTCGCCAGCCAGACATCAATTGCCCGTGAGAAAGGTCTGACCCTGGAAACCGCGATTCCGGCGGGACTGAAACCGGTGGTGCTGGATCCGGGTAAAGTGCGGCAGACATTGTTGAATCTGATTGGCAACGCCATCAAGTTCACTGAGGAAGGAAGTATCGTGGTCACCGTCGAACAGACGCTCGATGAGACGATTTTCTCGGTCAGGGACACAGGCATCGGCATCAGTGCGGAACAGGCCGAGGCGATCTTCGACCGTTTCCACCGGGAGTCTCCCGGGCTGGCCAACTCGGCGGGTGTAGGTCTTGGTCTCACCATCAGTAAAAGGTTCGTCGAGATGCACCAGGGACGAATCTGGGTGGATAGCCGGCCGGGCGAGGGCAGCATCTTCCATGTTTCGATTCCACATGGTCTGGCCGTTTCAACGAAAGGTATACATGGGTAGGGATAAACGACCCTTGAACTTTGGCAATGAGTAACAAGCGGTTGAAATAGATAAGTACTAAATAGCAGTTGGGGGGGGGCAGAGACAAATTGGTTGCGGATGGCAGGAAAAACATACTTGTGGTCGACGATAATATCGACGTCCGCCGTCTGCTGAAGAAGGTGCTGGAGATAGCGGGATACGATGTCAGCGAGGCCGTGGACGGCGAGGACGCTCTTCGGTCGGTGGAAGGGCGGGTACCCGACCTGATTCTGATGGACATCCGTTTGCCGGGGCAGCTCAACGGCCTGGAAACCACCTGCCGGCTGAAGGACGACGCCCGAATGCAGCGCGTGCCGATTGTGGCGCTGACGGCCAACGTGCTGGAGCGGGATCGCCAGCAGGCCCTGGCGGCCGGTTGCAGCGGTTTTATCGCCAAACCGGTGGATATATCAACATTACCGGGGCTGGTCGAGACATTTATAACGCGGGGAGCGATGGCCCCTCGCTGATTGGCGCATACTGTCGGGCGTTTAGCGTGGCGTTATACCGTAAATGATAATTCAAGTAATTTTGGGGCTACCCGATCTCAGCCGGGGCATCAGTACCGGCATGGATAAGCGAGGTAAGTATGGAGCTACCCAGAGGTGACGGCCAGAAGATCCTGGTCGTTGACGATGACGTCAACCACGTAATTTTGCTGAAGAAACGGCTGGAAGCTTCCGGTTATACGACATTGATCGCGCACGATGGCGTCGACGGCCTCAACCAGGCGGTGCACCAAAGGCCCGATCTGATCATCACCGATGTTCTGCTTCCCAGGATGAACGGGTTCGAGCTGGTGGAGCAGCTCAAGTCAAACCCCGAAACCAACTCTATTCCCATCATCATGATGTCCGCGGTTTATGTGACCGATGAGGACATGGCGAAAGGATTCGAGCTAGGCGCCGAGACGTATGTATCCAAAGCGGACCTGGCTCTGCGAAAGCCCTTGCAGGAGGAAGCGCTGCTGGAAGCGACGGCCTCGCTGCTGCAGGGCGAGAAAGCCAGGGAAGGCGCGGGGGAGCCGCGGATACTGGTCGTCGATGACGATCCCGAGGCGGTCAGGTTGATTGTCAAGCGGCTGGAGAACGAAGGCTACCAGATCGACATCGCCCGCGATGGTCTGGAGGCCCAGAAAAAGGTGCTTGCCCTGTCTTACGATCTCATCCTTCTCGATGTCAGGCTGCCCGAGATCGACGGCCTGACTGTGCTGTCGAAAGTGAAGGAAGTCCGGCCGGAGACTTCGGTGGTCATGATGACCGCCTATGGTTCGGAAGACGTCGCTGTCGAAGCTCTGAAGCGCGGCGCTGATGACTACCTTATCAAGCCGCTGGACGAAGACGAGCCGCTGCCGACCGTGCGCCAGAATCTGGAGAAATTGCGCCGCCGCAGGGAAGTCGAACAGGCGGCAAAACGGTTGCGCGAAACAGTGTCCCCGGAAATGGAGGACAAGGAACGGCTGATCGAGGAACTCCGGCAATCGAGCATAACCCTGATGGACCAGTATAACCGGCTGCTGGCGTCCGAGGAGCAGAACCGTGTCTATGCCGAACGGCTGGAGCAGATGGTTGATGAGCGCACCGAAGATCTGCAGCGGCGTACACGCGAGCTTGCGGCCCTGCATTCAGTGTTGACCGCCGCCACCCAAAGCCTCGATCTGCCGGAAGTGCTGGTTGTGGCCCTGGGCGAGCTGGACCAGATTCTCGGCACCAGCGCGTCGGCGGCATTTGTCGTTGACCAGGATACCGGGAGGCTGCGCCTGGCAGCCCAGCACGGGATGCCGGCGGAATTCCTGCGTCTTATCTCCCGGGCTCCCGGCGGAGACGGAATCTTCAGCCGTGTGCTGAACAGCGGCAAGGGCATCATCATCCAGAACCCCGCCGATGACGGGGATATGTCATCGCTGGAACCGGATACCGCCTGCCTGGTGGTCTTCCCGATGAAATCGATCAACGATGTGGTTGGCATCATAGTGGGCGTTTGCCATGAACAAAAGGAGATCGACGAGAATGGCTGGAAGCTGCTGGATGCCATTGGCGGGGAGATGGGCGTGGTGGTGGAAAATGTCCGCCTTTACGAGAACCTGAGGCAGGCGTACCTTTCGACGATCCGGGCGCTGGCCGAGGCGGTCGACGCCAAGGACACCTATACCCGCGGCCATTCCGACAGGGTTTCGGCCTACGCGGTGGCGATCGCCACCGGCATGGGTCTTGATGACGAGTTCGTATCGAGCATCCGCGACGCCGGTTATCTCCACGACATCGGCAAGATCGGCACCCCGGACGCAGTATTGACCAAGAAGGGCGTGCTGACGCCCGAGGAGATGGACATCATACGCGAGCATCCGGGCGCCAGCCACAAGATACTGATGCAGGCGCGCCTGCCCAAGGAGATCAAGGAGATGATCCGGCACCACCACGAGCGCTACAACGGCAGCGGTTATCCTGACGGGCTCAGTGGCGAGGATATCCCGCTGGGATCGCGCATCCTGGCGGTCGCCGATGCTTACGAGGCCATAACCGCCGACCGGCCCTATCGTGAAAGCCGTTCTTGCGATGAGGCGGTGGAAGAGCTCAAGCGCTGCTGCGGAGAGCAGTTCGACGCCAGCATCGTCGAGGTTTTTCTGCGGGTGCGCGAAGACGCCGATTCGGAATTGAAACAAGAAGTCGGTCGGGGCCAACCCCAGTCAAATGATTGATTGACAAAAATAAGCAGTCAGCTTAAACTAAATCACTACGGTAGGGTTCGCAATTTAGCTTTTGAGGAGTGGGATTAGGGAGGCGCTGTTTCGGGAGCGGCGGCTGGCGGTCTTGCCGTGGCATTTCCTGCCGATAATCCTTATTCGTCGGTTTCGTCGATCGCTCCCACCATGCCGAACATGAGGTATATTTCTGTGGGTGAAAGGTGCATTTAACCAGACAGAGTGATTACGGGGTACGGGCGATCCTGCATCTCGCGACGGTGCCCTATGGCGATGTGATCCAGACCCGTTCAATCGCCGCCAGCGAGGATATACCCGGTAAGTATCTACCCTCCATTATCCGTACCCTGGCCCGCGCCGGGTTGATCCGCACCCTGCGAGGCAACCAGGGAGGGGTGATGCTCGCCAGGCCGCCCGAGGAAATCAGCCTGCGCGAAGTCATCGAGGCAATAGAGGGACCTATCGTGATCGTCCACTGCCTGCGCGGGCCAAATCAGTGTAACCGCGAGGATGACTGTTCCTTCAGAACCGTTTGTCAAAACCTGCAGGATCTAATGGTGGGTCAGCTGGAAGGGACAACTTTCGCCGACCTCGCTACCGGCACTTACGTGGAGACCAGCGACGCGCGAGATGTGAAGCAACTGCAGGACTGAAGTTCGCGGCACAGGCACCGCAAGTCCTTTCCCCATGCCTCAAACAGGCGTTTTCAGCGCCCATCCGAACCGTCGATTACCGTAGCTTTCGATAGCGCCATTCTGATACCATAAGAGTTACTGGCCGATTGCTTGAGGGGGCAGAGTCGCGGCCGGTTAATTTTTCAGGTTCAGTACGGATCGAGTGCCCTCCTGCGCGTATCGACGCGTATATTTCAAACCCGGGGAACAGATGGAAAGCACGAGCCACGAAGCCATCGAACAGCCGGCAGCGATCGAATCTGCCGCGGAGTCACAGGAGGTATCCTGGGGCCGGCGAATCATCGAGCAGGGAAAGCCGGCATTCAACCGCGTCAGGCGGCGGCCGTTATTCCAGAAGGTGATTATCGCCAACACGGTGCTGATCGTCACCGGCAGCATAATGGGCTATTTCATTGAAAAGAATTACTTTGAGGGGGGCGAACTGGGCTTCGTTGTCCTTTTCCTGACCAGTGGCCTGGCGCTCAGCATCCTGACAAATTATCTTCTGGTCAAAATCGCCTTCCGTCCACTGGATGATGTCTCCGATACGATGAAGGCGATCCAGGCAGGGCATCGCGGCATCCGCGTGCCGGAGGTCACCGATGACCCGCAGATCGAGGAGCTCTCAAAAAGCCTCAACTCCATGCTCAATACCATGGACATGCAGCGCAAGAAAGCGGCGGCCTCGGTGATCAAGGCCCAGGAGGAGGAGCGCAAACGCATCGCCCGCGAACTTCATGACGAGACCAGCCAGAGCTTGACGGGTCTGGTGATCGGTATAAGAATGGTGCAGGAAATCGTGCCCGACTACATGCCCGATGTCCAGGAGCGCCTGGAAAACATCAACGACCTCGCCCATGCCACGCTCAACGAGGTTCATACGATGGCCGTGCGTCTGCGGCCCAGTGTGCTGGACGACCTGGGCCTCGCTGCCGCCTTGCGGTCATATGCCAAGGAATATACCGAGAATACCGGGATTCCGGTGGAAATGCAGTTGCTGGGCATGAGCCATCGCCTGACCCCGGAGCTCGAAACCGTGCTTTACCGGGTAATACAGGAAGCGCCCACCAACGTGGCGCGGCATTCGGACGCCACCAGCTGCCGGGTGACCCTGAGAAGGAAGGAGCAGGTCGTTCAGGGGGTGATCGAGGACAACGGCAAGGGATTCGATTCCCAGACGGTGATGTTGTCGGACGAAAAGGGTCGCGGCCTCGGATTACACGGCATGAAGGAACGCATCGAGCTGGTGGGTGGTTCGCTCGAGTTTGACGCAAGGCCCGCCAAGGGCACCACGATCTTTATCGAGGTTCCGTTACAAAGCAAGGAGGGCATCTGGTGAGCAAGATCAGGATACTGCTGGCGGATGATCACGCGATTCTGCGTGCCGGGCTGGTCAGGTTGCTGGGAGAGGAGAAGGATATAGAGGTGGTTGGCGAGGCCGAGAATGGCCGCGAGGCTGTCCAGAAGGTGCAGGAGCTTCATCCCGACATCGTGCTGATGGATATCGGGATGCCGGTGATGAACGGTATGGAGGCCACCAAGCAGATCAAAAAGCGCGACGCTGATGTAAAGGTTCTCGTGCTGACCATGCACGACAACGAGGAGTATCTGTTTCAGGTGCTGCAGGCCGGGGCGGTGGGCTATGTGCTCAAAAAGGCCGCCGACAGCGACCTGGTGAACGCCATCCACGTGGTCAGCCGCGGTGACTGCTTTCTCTATCCTTCGGCAGCCAAGATGGTGGTCGAGGATTACCTGGACAAGCTCAAGAACGGCCAGGAGCCGACCTCCAGCTTCGACACCCTCACCGACCGCGAACGGGAGATCCTGACGCTGGTCGCGGAGGGCCATACCAACCGGGAGATCGCCGAAACCCTTTTCATCAGTGTGAAAACGGTGGAAACGCACAAGGCAAACATCATGGAAAAGCTCAACCTGCACAAGCGCGCCGAGCTGGTGAAATACGCGATAAAGAAAGGCATGCTGCAGGTCGATTTCGACGAGGCGATCGAATAGGGGGTCGCCGGGACGGTTCTTGAAAATCTCCGCCCACCCCCGTATACTTCGCTAGTCGTACACATATCAGCTTCAGTCTGTGGGTCGCCCTTTGGGGCGTCCAAGGGAAGCCGGTGAAACGCCGGCGCGGTCCCGCCACTGTAACTGGTAGCTTCGTGTGCAATTGCCCCGCAGAGGGGTGAGCCACTGGGCAAAAGCCCGGGAAGGCGGCGGCGGAGCGCAAATCCAGAAGCCAGGAGACCTGCCCATAGACTCTAGCCAGCACACTCTTCGCGGAGGGAGTGGCTTGGGTGAATTTTTGCCTTTTGGCCCTCTTCCTTGAAGGGGGCTTTTTTTAGTGGCAATTCCAAACAGAATGGGTGTACAGAATGATATTTGTTACTGGTGGGGCTCGGAGCGGTAAAAGCTCGCTGGCGGAGAAGATGGCGCTGGAGCGGGCGGAGACAGTTACATATATCGCGACCGCCGAGGCGAAGGATGGCGAGATGCGGGAGCGGATCGCCGAGCACCGGGAACGCCGTCCGCAGGGCTGGCGGACGGTCGAGGCTCCACAGATGCTGACAGAGGCCGTCGAGGACGCTCTGGCCGGTGACGGCATAGTCTTGATCGACTGCCTTACTGTTTATATATCGAACCTGCTGATGAATCAGGGCATCGCCAGTGGAGAGCGGGCCAAACGGGCTGTTGACCGCGAAATGGATCAGCTGGTTGATGTCTGTCGGGGCGGTAACGGCCGGGTCATCCTGGTGAGCAACGAGGTGGGCATGGGCATCGTCCCCGACAACATGCTTGCCCGCACTTTCCGCGACGTGGCCGGGCGCGCCAATCAGAAGATGGCGGCGGCGGCGGCTGAAGTTTATCTCTGCGTGTCGGGAATCCCGATGAAGGTCAAATAGGTCATGCCTCTGGCCAAAACCATCATGTTGCAGGGGACAGCTTCCCATGCCGGTAAAACATTGCTGGTGGCGGGACTGGCGCGGATCATGGCCCAGGATGGCTACTCGGTGGCTCCCTTTAAGAGCCAGAACATGTCGCTTAATTCCTTTGCCGACAGTGACGGCGGCGAAATGGGGCGGGCGCAGGTCGTGCAGGCTGAGGCGGCAGGCATCGCGCCGCGGGTCGACATGAACCCGGTGCTGCTCAAGCCCACCAGTGATACCGGTTCGCAGGTCGTGGTTCAGGGCCGGCCGGTGGGCACCATGACGGCGCAGGCCTACCACGATTTCAAGCTGGGGCTGCTCGACGCGGTGTCCGAGTCCCTGGAGCGGCTTCGCCGCGAGTTCCAGGTGGTGATCATCGAGGGCGCCGGCAGTCCGGCGGAAGTCAACTTCCGCGGCCGCGATATCGCCAACATGACGGTTGCCGAGATGGGGGACGCGCCGGTGCTGCTGATCGGCGACATCGAGCGGGGCGGTGTCTTCGCCGCCCTGGTCGGCACCATGGAGCTTCTCCTGGAAGAGGAGCGCGAGCGGGTAGCCGGCCTGATCATCAACAAGTTTCGTGGCGACCGGTCCATCCTGGAGCCGGGCCTCGATTTTCTCGAAGGGCGCTGCAAGCGGCCGGTACTGGGCGTCGTGCCCTATATCAAGGACCTGAAGATCGAGGAAGAGGATTCCGTGGCGCTTTCCGACAGGCGTGAAGCGCTCTGGCCTTCAGATGTGCGCGAGCACGCGAACAGTAACGGCAAGACGGTCAAGGTGCGGGCGGCGCGTCTGCCGCGGCTTTCCAACTTCACCGACTTCGATTCGCTGGAAGCCTGTCCCGGTTTTGATTTTCGCTTCGCCGAGCATTCGGCGGGGCTGGCCGACGCCGATCTCATCGTCATTCCCGGAACCAAGAGCACCATTTCCGACCTGCGTTTTCTCTGGTCCAGCGGCATGGCGGCGGAAATCATCCGCAAGGCGAAGGCCGGCACGCCGGTCATCGGCATCTGTGGCGGCTATCAGATGCTGGGTGCGAAGATTCTCGATCCCAACGGGCTCGACTCCAGCGCCGGCAGTGTCAAGGCGCTGGGTTTGCTGGACATGGAGACGGTTTTTTCTCCGGAAAAGGAAACGCGGCAGACGGCCGGTGAAGTGGTGGCCGCCACGCCGCTGCTCGCCGAGGGCGCGCTGGTGACCGGGTATGAGATTCACATGGGCCGATCCGAGCTGGGCCCGGGCGTGAAACAGCTGTTGCAGACCGGCCACGGGGCCGACGGAGCCGTGAGCGCCGACGGCCTGGTGCTCGGCAGTTACCTCCACGGTTTTTTCGACAGCGATGACGTGCTCGCGGGGCTGCTTTCCTATTTCGGCTGTCCGGCGGAACTGCCCATGATGGGGCGGGAACTGCTCAAGGAGCACGAATACGATCGCCTGGCGCGCGAACTCCGGGCATCACTTGACATGGAGAAGATATATGAGATTATCGGGATCGGCTAGATGACGGCAACCGCGGTTAAAATATTTCTCGGTTATTCCCTGGACCTGACGGCTGGAGAACCGCCGGCGGCCTGGCACCCGGTTTGCTGGATGGGCAAGGCCGTGGATCTGACGGATTGGGCCGCGCCCGGCCGGGAGCGGCTCCCTCGCAGCCAGCGTATTTCCGGGGCGGCGGCGGCGGTTCTGCTGCCCACGGGAACCTATCTGCTCACCCGCGGGTTTTTAAGGTTGTTGCCACGCCCGTTTTCCGGTGTGGCCGAGGTGGCGCTCATATCGACGGCGCTGGCAGGGCGTTCTCTGTATGAACAGGCCATTCGCACGGAGGATGGAGTTGTGCTCGGTATCGGGGAGGGCCGCGAGGCGGTCTCGGCAATGGTAGGTCGCGACACGGATGAACTCGGCGAGGACGATATCATCCGCGCCGCTGTCGAGAGCGTCGCCGAGAACGCCAACGACGGGGTTATCGCGCCGCTCTTCTTCGCCGTCATCGGCGGGGCGCCACTGGCGCTGGCTTACAAGATGGTGAACACCCTGGATTCGATGATCGGCTACAAGGATGAGCAGTACAAGTATTTCGGCTGGGCCGCCGCCCGGCTGGATGACAGCATTGGCTTTATTCCCGCCCGGCTGACAGCGCTGGCGGCTGCGGCTGCCAGCTCTCTGGTCGGCGGCAGCTCGAACGATGCCCTGGCCATATGGCGCCGTGACGCCAGGTTGCAGGACAGTCCAAACGCCGGCGTTTGCGAATCGGCCTATGCCGGGGCTCTGGGCGTGCGTCTGGGCGGCCAGAATTATTATTCCGGCTTGCCGGTGCAAAAACCGGTGATGGGTGGGGAGTTCCGGAAGCCGGTCCATGACGACATCGGCCGCGCCGCCCGGCTGATGTATGCCTCCTCGGCGCTGGTGCTGGGCGCCGGGCTGCTGGCCAGGATGATCATCGCCGCGTTCAAATTCATGGGTAGCGGGCGAAAAAAGTGAGCTCGGAAGGCCCGGATAAAGGGAAAGGCGGGAATTTTGAGGACCACGACCGCCTGGCGCGGGTGCTCTGGGAACAGGCGCGCCGGCAGGGGCTGGTCCATCTCTATACCGGGAACGGCAAAGGCAAGACCACGGCGGCGCTGGGGCTGGCGCTCCGGGCCCTCGGACGGGATCGCAAGGTGGCGGTGATCCAGTTTCTCAAGCGGACGACAATCATGACCGGCGAGATGGTCTTCGCCGAAAAAATGGGCGGCCCTTTGATCATCCGCCAGTTCGGGGCCTCGCGTTTCGCCACAAAGCAGGAGCAGCGGGCGGTGGCAGAGAGCGGCCACACTGTCGAGCGCGGCTGGGAAGTCGCCCGGGAGCTGGTTACCACCGGCGACCACGATCTCGTGGTGCTTGATGAGATCACCCATGTGGTCAAAAACGGGCAGATAAAGCTGGCGGACCTCATCGACCTCGTCAGGCACAAGGCGCGCAGCGTCGAGCTGGTGCTGACCGGCCGCTACGCGCCGCCGGAGCTACTGGAAGTCTGTGACTATGTCACGGAAATGCGAGAAATCAAACATCCCTATCACAACGGCGTCAGAGCCCGCGAGGGGACCGAATATTGAAAGATCTGAGCGGAAAAAATTTTATCGGCATCGATTCGGGCGCGGACGCCATCCCCGCCCACGGTGGGCGCCGCCTGGATGCGGCGCGCCGTCATGGCATACCCAAGGAAGAACTGCTCGACTTCAGCGCCAGCATCAATCTGCTCGGTCCTTCACCGGCGGCGCTGGCGGCCGTCAGGACGGCCACGGTGGACATCCACTATTATCCGGATGAAAACGCCGACGGCTTTTCGCGCCTGGTGGCGAGCTACCTGGGCGTCTTCCCGGATGAGGTCGTTCCCGGCAACGGCAGCATCGAGGTGATCTACTGGCTGGCCGTGGCGTTAAAACCACGTCGGGTGCTGATCGTCGAGCCGACTTTCTCCGAGTATCGCCGGGCCTGCGAGTCGGTTGGCGCCAGCTGTGACTCTTTTATGCTGGAAGAGGACGAGGACTTCGCTTTCGAAACCGCGCGGCTGCAACCCGATGGCTATGACCTGGTTTTCGTCTGTAATCCGAACAATCCCACCGGTTACCTGGCGCCGATCGAGGAAATAGCCGCTTTGTGGCAGCGATGCCGCCTGGCCGGGGCGGCCCTGGTGGTGGATGAGGCGTTCATCGATTTTTCCGGCCCCGAGCAGTCGATTCTTTCTCATGGCGTTTCCCAGGGACTTTTCGTGGTGCGCTCATTCACCAAGTCGCACGCGCTGGCGGGATTGCGGCTCGGCTGCCTGGTGGCCGAGGCGAATTTCGCCTCGCGATTGCGGTCCCTGATGCCGCCCTGGAACGTCAACTCTTTCGCCCTGGCGGCGGGAGAGGCGTCGCTGTGCGACTGGGAATACATGCCGCACAGCCGTCGCCAGAACGCGTCGGCGCGGGCGCGGTTGTACGCCGACCTCGAGGCTATCCCGGGTATGGAGCCACTGCCTTCCGAGGCCAACTTTTTGCTCTGCCGCCTTGCCGGCGCCGGTTCGGCGGCTATAACCGAATGGCTGGGGAGCCAGGGTATCCTGGTGCGGGAATGCCGTTCATTTCCGGGCCTGGGCGACAGCTATATCCGCGTGGCGGTCCGTTCCGAACGGGATAACTACCAGCTTGTCTCGGCACTGAGAAAGGCGCTGAAATGATGGTGCCTGCAGGCGGAGAAATGCTTGCTCCAGCTGGCGCGGGCCGGCTTTGGGAGGCGCATCAGTGATCCCTCTGGCGATAGCAGGGGTTGCCAGCGGCGTCGGCAAGACGACGGTCGCGATCGGCCTGATGGGCGCGTTCAGGCGCCAGGGCATCAGGGTGGCCCCGTTCAAGACGGGTCCCGATTATATTGATCCCGGTTACCATCTGGCGGCCACCGGGGTTCCGTCGCGGAATCTCGACAGCTGGCTGACATCCGCTCAGGTGGTTCAGGAAATCTACGCGCGCGGTGCTGCCGGAGCTGACCTGGCGGTAATCGAGGGGGCCATGGGCCTCTTTGACGGGCGCGCCGGCGCCGGCGATCAGTGCAGCACCGCCGAAATCGCGCGACTCACCGGCGCGGCAGTCGTGCTGGTGGTCGACTGTGCCCGCCAGGCCCGCAGCCTGGCGCCGGTGCTGGCCGGCTTTGCCGCCTTCGACAGGAGGGTGAATCTGGCGGGGGCAATCCTCAATAATGTTGGTAGTTCCGCACACGCGCGCCTTCTCGAAGACGCCGCCCGTGAGGCCGGGGTGCCGCTGCTGGGTGTGCTGCCGCGGCGCCGGGATATCTCGCTTGATTCCCGCCACCTTGGGCTGGTTCAGGCGGATGAGCCGGTAGCGACCGCGGGCAGGCGAAACGGGGAGCTTGTCGCCGAAGTGATCGAACGAATAATCGATCATGTAGACGGCAATCTGGACCTCGAGGCCATGCTGGGGCTGTCCCGTGGAGCGGCCGCTGTTGTTGAACCTCGGCCAGTGGCTACTGCTCCGCCAGTGGTTGCTGTTGTGCCGGCGGATGCTGCGCCAGCGGCGACGGTTCTGCCCAGGCTATCCCGCATCCGCCTGGCGGTGGCGCGGGACGAAGCTTTTTCTTTTTATTATCTTGACAGTCTCGAAGCGCTGGAGGCCGCGGGCGCGGAACTGATTTACTTCAGCCCTCTGCATGACCCGGAGCTGCCTGCTTGCGACGGCCTCTATCTGGGAGGCGGTTACCCGGAGATGTTCGCGGCCGGGCTCGAGGCCAACGCGTCCATGCGGGGTTCGCTGGCCGCCGCGGCCGGGGACGGTTTGCCGGTTTATGCCGAGTGTGGCGGACTGGTCTATCTCTGCCGCGAGCTGGAGGTCGATGGCAGGCGTCGGTCGATGGTTGGCGCCCTGCCGCTGAAGGCCCGCATGACCGGCAGCCGCCAGGCGCTGGGATATGTGGAGGCCGAAGCCAGGACCGACAACCTGCTGTTCGCGAGCGGGGAGCGGGTTCGCGGCCACGAGTTCCATTGGTCCGCCATCGACTGGCAGGAGGAAAACCTGGCCTATGACTGTTTTTCCAGCCGGGAGCCCGGTGGCTGGGTAGACGGATTCAGTGCCGGCAACCTGCTGGCGTCATATGTTCATATTAATTTCGCCGGTAACCCCCGGGCGGCCGAACGGCTGATCGCCACCTGCGCCAGCGTGAAGGGAGTGAGCGTTCGTGCCAGCCTCTGATATTTCCGGAAAAGCCGGGGGTGAAACCGGCGTGGTCGTCCTCGGCCATGGCAGCCGGGCTCCGGAAGCGCTCGTTCTGCTCAATTGGGTTGCCGACCACCTGGCGGAACGGCTGGAGATGCCTGTGCTGGCGGCTTCCCTGCAGTTCAACAACCCGACGCTGGGCGAATGCTGCCGGGAGCTGGCGGCTGCCGGAGCACGCCGCGTTGTGGTGGCGCCCTACTTCCTTTTCAATGGCAACCATCTGATGAAGGATATCCCCGAAGAACTGGAACGGTTGCGGCTGGAACTGCCCGGGACGGAGTTCATCCTGGCCGATTCACTGGGGACCGACGACCTGCTGGTAGAAGTTCTGGCCCGACGCACGTTGGCGAAGATGGATAAGCTCGGGGAAGGAGATAGCGCGGATCGGTCAGCCAATGACGATGCCGCGGATTTATTCGCAGCCCTTTGCAACGCAGCCTGCGGTTTGGGCGATGCGACCTGCGGCGATGGCGGGGATACGGCTGGCCGGAGCGGGGAAACTTTTACCGGCGGCGCGGCCGCCGCGATAGCCCGGCACCCGATCGAAGTGGAAAGTTTTGAGATCATCGATAGCCTGCTGGAACCCGCTGACGCCGCTGATCCCGAGTATCAGGTGATCCGCCGTGTGGTTCATACCACCGGTGATCCCTCGCTGGCCAGGGCGATGTATTTTTCCGCCGCCGCCATCGGGGCCGGCGTTGAGGCTATTGCCGCCGCCGCCGGCATCTATTGCGATGTGAACATGGTGGCCGCCGGCATCCAGCCGACCACGTCAATCCTTGGACTCGAAGTGACCTGCATGGTTGCGGACCCGGCGCCGGCTGAGCTGGCCGAGCAGGAGGGCATTACCCGTGGCGCGGCGGCGATGCGACTGGCGGCTCCCACGCTCGATGGCGCCATCGTCGCCATCGGCAACTCGCCCACGGCGCTCTTCGAGCTGTTGCGGCTGGTTGAGAAACAGGGGCTGCGCCCGGCGCTGGTCGTTGGGGTACCGGTTGGTTTTGTCGGCGCCGCCGAGAGCAAGGAAGCGCTGGCGGCTTCGGCTATTCCCTGTATAACCTTGCCGGGCAACCGCGGCGGCAGCACCGTGGCCGCGGCCATAGTCAACGCGCTGATGAGGCTGAGCGCTCGAGGTCAGTGATAAAACCAAACAACAAAAATTTAACTATTATCAAGTGATGATACGAACTGGTTGAAAATGCAATTACGTTTATCTATACTCCAATCCACCAAACAAGGTCAGTGGGGCTTCCTGTTTTTAAATGGAAGCTTAAATGGGGCAAGTCCGGTGCAAGTCCGGCGCAGTCCCGCTACTGTAAGTGAGAACGGTGTTCAGGTCCGGCATTTGTCGACCGTACCCGTCTCTCACAAGCCAGAAAACCCGCCCCTGACCAGGATTCCGAGAACCTTCGCGAGAAAGGGGCAGGATTATGATGGCATTTCCATAGATAACCCTTTGTCCAGCTTCCAGGATGAAGGTTTTTTTCATTTTTCAGCAATTATCTGAATCGCAGAAAGGATGCTCCATGCACATTCCTGAAGGACTGATTCCCGCGCAGCAGGCGGTAGTCTGGTACGCGCCGGCGATGGCTTTTCTGGGCGCCGGGCTGATCGGACTCAAGCGTCATCTGGCCGCAATACCATCATCGCGCCCCCTGGTCGGCCTGATGGGCGCCTTTGTATTCGTAATATCGCTCATGCCGATTCCGGTCCCGGGCCTGGGGACGGTTTCCCACCCCTGCGGCACCCCCATGGCGGCCATCCTGTTGGGGCCGCTTACGGCTGCAGTGCTGGGATCGGTGGCGCTGCTGCTGCAGGCGCTTTTCTTTGCCCATGGCGGCATCACCAGCTGGGGCGCCAACATCATGTCGATGGCCGTGGGCGGTTCGTTCGCTGGCTTCGCGGTCTTCAAGATCTCCCGTCGCGCCGGGCTCGGCCTCGGGATATCGGCCGGGATGGCCGGCTTCGTCGGTGATCTGGTCACTTACGGCCTGACTTCGCTCCAGATCGCCCTGGCGCTGCATGGGGATGAGCCGGCGCCGTATGTCTGGGGGGCGGCTTTTGTCTCATTTATGCCGACCCAGGTGCCGCTGGCGATCGCCGAAGCGCTGTTTACCGCCGGCGTGGTGGTCTTCATCGCTAACGAGCGCGCCGAGATCCTCGAAGGCGCGGTGGTGCGGCCATGAAGCGCTGGATGATAGTTCTGGCAGTAGTAGCGGTTTTTCTGACCGCTGTGCTTTTCACAGAATCACAATGGGAAGGGGATGTCACCGAAGGGGCCGCAGCACCTCTGGCGGAGAAGGCGGGTGTTGAGGAATCCCAGGTCCTTCCCTGGAAGATAGACGGCGACCTGCTGCTCTTCTTCTTTCTCTCCGGCGGCGCCGCCGCTGGCTTTGCCGCTGGGTATTACTGGAGGACGCTGTTTTCTGAAAGCGGCAGGAAGGAAATGGCTTAGATGATACAAGTGTCGCCAGATGATACAGGGACGCGCCACGGCGCGTCCCTGTGGAACTTTCCAGGGGAACCCAGATGACCGGAACGTCGCACAGTGGTGACAGCTACGCCTGGGGAGACAGCTTTCTCTCCCGCATCGATCCCAGGGTGAAAATCGCCGGATTCGCAGGACTGCTGATGGTTAATCTGGTTGGAGCTTCATACCTTGTGTCAGGGTTGATAGCTCTCGCCATGGTCCTGTTGATGATCGCCGGACGCATTCCCTACCGCCGGCAACTGCTAATGATCGCTTTCCCCTCGACTTTCGCCTTGTTTGCCATAATTTCACAAACCGTGTTTAAAGGGGGAGAGGTATTCGTCGCGCTGGGTCCGTTCGACTTGCACCTTGACGGGCTCTTTCACGGCCTCTATCTCTCCCTGCGAATCGTCGCCGGGGGCCTGATTGTCGTCGTCCTGGGGGTGACGACACCGCTCAACCGGCTCTGTCTGGCCCTCAGATGGTTCAAAGCTCCGGCTACCTTTATTGAGGTAATGCAATTGACTTACCGGTATCTATTCGACATACACGCGGAATTTTCAAGGATGCGAGAGGCGCAACGCTCGCGGCTCGGCTGGTCCTCGGCGCGCTCCGGTTTGGCGAGCAGCCGCATGCTGGGCGGTTCCCTTTTTCTGCGGGTCTACGAACGTGGCCTGCGGTCCTCGGAAGCGATGCGCTGCCGTGGCTCGGGGCCGGTGGTAAACGGCGCGCTGCCCCGTCCCGGCCGGCTGGATATTCTCGCCGGGCTGGCCGTCGCGGCGTTTCTCAGCGCCTTGAGCCTGCTGGCCCTGGGAGGCCCGGCGTGATCCGCATCGACGATCTTCATTTTACCTATCCCGGCGGCACCCAGGCGCTTGACGGCGTCTCCCTGGAGGTGCCCGAGGGTTCCTTCCTGGCGGTGATGGGCGCCAACGGCTCGGGCAAGTCGACGCTGCTCAAGCATATCAACGGCTTGTTGCTGGCCCAGTCGGGCGCTGTCACGGTGGCCGGCCTGGAGGTCGAGCGCAAGAACTTCGACGAGGTCAACCGGGTTGTCGGCTTTGTCTTCCAGGATCCCAACGACCAGATATTCGCGCCGACCGTGCGCGACGACATCTGTTACGGGCCGCGGAACCTGGGTCTGCCGGAGGAGGAAGTGGAGCGCCGGCTCACGCGGGTGGCGGCGCAGGTGGCGATTGGCGACCTGCTCGACCGGCCGATTCATCACCTGAGCTATGGTCAGAAGAAGCGCCTTTCCATCGCCGGGGTGCTGGCCATGGAGCCGCGGGTTCTGGTTCTGGATGAGCCCACCGCCAGCCTCGACCCGATGGGCGAGCGCCGGCTGATGCGGTTGCTGCTGGAACTCAACCGGCAGGGCATGACCATAGTCATGGCGACGCACGATGTCGATCTGGTGCCGCTTTACGCCCGGCAGGTCTGCCTGTTACGCGGCGGCCGGCTGGTGGTCGCCGGCGGCCTGCGCGAAGTCTTCAGCGACCAGGAGCTGATCGAGCGTTGCCATCTCAGGCTGCCACGGATCTCCTACCTTTTTGAGATGATCCCCGATGTCGAGGAGCTGCCACTGACCGTAGGCATGGCCCGCCACAAGCTCGAAGAATTGCTGGAGCGTGGCGAGCTGGGAGCTGTCGGGCTCGAGCTGCTCGAGGTGGAGGAGGGCCTGACATGAGCCGGGAGCCGCAAATCGGGAATCAGGATTCGGGGAAGATCGGCCGGGAGCCGGGCAAAGACAGCCGTCAAGGAGTTTCAGGGAAGCGTGCGCCGCGCCGCGGTTATACCACCGGCGCCTGCGCCCAGGCGGCGACAAGGGCGGCGGCGCTGACCGTCGCCATCGGCTACCCGCCCTGCAATCCGGAGGCCGAGGAAGATACAAACATCGTTTGTGATACCAGGGGCCTGGTCGATGTGACTCTGCCCAATGGCGAGAACGCGATCTTCCCGATGACCATGCATGACGAGGGTGTGGTGTCCGTCGTCAAGGACGCGGGCGACGACCCGGACGTTACTAACGGGATTCAGATTTTTGTCTGCGTTGTCGGGCGGCTTGATGGACAGTTTTATGTGGATGGCGCCGAAGGCGTGGGCCGGGTGACGCTGGAGGGGCTGCCGGTGAAGCCGGGAGAAGCGGCCATCAACCCGGTGCCCCTGAAGTTCATCATCAAGGAGGCGAAGCGTGTACTGCCGCTGGGCGCAGAGGTCACGATTTCCATCCCGGAAGGTGAGGAGCTGGCGTCCAGGACATTCAATCCGAAACTTGGCATCATCGGCGGTCTCAGCGTCCTGGGAACGACCGGGCGGGTTGAGCCCTGGTCTTCGGCGGCCTACCAGGAATCATTGTTGCCGCAGCTGGACGTGGCCAGGGCAGCCGGTGTGAAACGGCCGGTACTGGTGCCTGGCGCCAAGGGTGAGAGGGCGGCGCTGGCGGCGGGGTTCAAGCCGCTGGCGGTGGTGCAGACGGGAAATTTTACCGGCATGATGCTGGCGGCGGCGCGGGAGCGTGGCATGCTGCAGGTAGTCATTCTGGGCCACGCCGCCAAGGTAGCCAAGCTGGCGCGAGGCGATTTCAACACCCATTCGCGGCGTTCGCCGATGCCCCTCGATGTGCTGGCTGAATGCGCCGAGGCGGCGGGATGGAAGAGCAGCCGGGCGCGGGAACTCCTGCTACTGCCGACGACCGAGGCGGCGCTTGCGAGGCTCAGGGAAGCGGGTGCGGAGGGCGCCCTGGTTCTGGAAGAGACGGCCCGGCGCGTTGCCGCGCGCGTCAGCGATGAATACGGCATCACGGCCGAGGTGATCCTGACCGACGGGCGGGGGAAAATCGTCGGTCGAGCATAATTTTTTCCATAAGCTGGACCGGAAGAGAAATATAACCGCACATGGATCAAAAAAATCATGGATGAAAACAAACACATGGATGAAAACCGGAACATGCTGTATATAGTCGGCGCCGGTCCGGGGCCCGGAGCGATGCTTACCGGGGAGGCCCGAGCCCTGATCGCCCGCTGCCGGAGTTTCGCCGGCGGACGGCGTCTGCTGGAGCTGGCTCCTGAGGGCGCCGACCTGCATGCCATCACGGCCGACCTGGAGGAGACCCGGCGTTTCGTTGCCGCGGGGCTTGAGCATTCTGATGTCTGCGTGCTGGCCAGCGGCGACCCGGGCTGTTTCGGCATCCTGCCTTTTCTCAAGGAGAATTTCGCTGACCGGATTCAGGTTGCACCGGGCATCTCTTCGCTGCAGATCATGGCGGCCAGGCTGCGCTTGTCCTGGCAGGACTGGCGTCTGGTGAGCCTGCATGGCCGCGCTTCCGAACTGGCGCCCCTGCCGGACGTGTCGCGGCCGACCATCTATTTTTGTGACGCCTTCAGCTCTCCCCAGGTGATCGCTAAAAGCATGCCCCTCACCCTGGCCGATCGCCGCGCCGCTGTCGGTTGCGACCTCGGCCTGCCGGAAGAGCAGATCTGGCAGGGCCGCCTGGCGGATGCCGCTCTTCTGAACTTCCCGGGGAACTCTCTGTTTCTGATTCTTCCTGAAGAAGACCGTAACGTCTCCGGGGATACCGACAGAATGGAAGCCGGACGCCCCGCTTCAGCGCCGGGCATTCCCGACGAGTTGTGGTTGCGCGGCGAGGGGATCCCGCTGTCCAAAAGTGAAGTACGCGCCGTCCTGCTCGCCAAGGCCCAGCCACTGGGACGGCGGGTTATCTGGGACTCGGGCGCCGGCACCGGCTCATATGGAATCGAATGCTCCCTGGTCGAACCTGGCGCCCGCGTCTACTCAATTGACAAGAACACTGAAGCCTGTGACCTGGCGTCGCGAAACGCCCGGCGCTTTGGAGCCGTTATCGAGACTGTCTGCGCTGAGGCGCCGGACTGTTTCGACTCATTGCCGCGGCCCGACCTGGTGATTGTCGGCGGCAACGACGGCCGGCTGGAAAAGATTTTCCAGGGAGCCCTGGAGGCTCTCGCTCCCGGCGGCAGGATACTGGTCACGGCGCTGCTGGAACAGACCAAGAAACAGGCGCACAACCTGTTCGCGCATTCCGGCCTTGAAGGTCGGAGCGTCACCAGGGTATCGATCGCTCGTGGTGAGGCGACGCGGTGGGTGGAGCACAATCCGGTGGTAATCTTTACTGGAGACAAACCGCAGGCAGACGAGGAGCCCGCGGCTGTAAACATGGGACAATGAACGATGAAACCTGAACGGGAAGACATCAGCGATGAGCCGGGCGCCATGAGCCGGGAACCGGGAACTCTATACGGAGTGGGCGTCGGACCGGGGGATCCCGGCCTGTTGACGCTCAAGGCCCTCGAGGTGATAAAACGCGTGGGTGCCGTGGCTTATCCGGTAAACCGGGAAGGCGCCGGCAGCCGCGCTTTCGAGACGGTGGCCGGCCATCTGCCGGAAGCGACCATCCGCCTGCCGCTGCTGATGCCGATGACCCGTGACCAGGAGCGGCTCGAACAGGCCCACGCCGCCGCTGCCGAAACCGTGATCGCCGCCACCGCCGGTGGCATGGACATAGCCTATCTGTCCCTGGGTGACCCGCTTTTCTACAGCACTTTCGGCTACCTGGCGGAGCGTTTTCCCGGCCGGGTCGAGGTGGTCAGTGGCGTCACGGCGGCCAGTGCCATGGCCGCGGCTCTTGGCTTGCCTCTGGCAGCCGGAGACACGCCCACGGTGGTGGTCACCGGGCAGGCCCACGCGGCCCTGGAACAGGCTTTGGCGATGAGGGCTTCGGTGGTTATCATCAAACCGCGCTCTCTGTCGGAGGAGTCCCTGGAAATGCTGGACGCCAACGGTGTCTGGGGGCGCGCCCGCGGTGTAATCGAGCTGGGCGGCACCGGCGAGCGGGTTCTGGAGAAGCTGGACCGGGAGTCGGCGGCAACCCTGCCGTACTTTGCCGTACTCTGGATCCAGCCGCCCGAATGAAAAAAACGCTAAAGCGAAATTCTTGCAGGAGATGAACAGATGACTGTCAGCAAAATATATTTTCTCGGCGCCGGACCCGGCGATCCGGAGCTGATGACGATTAGGGGTATGCGTTTGCTGGAACAGGCCGAAACGGTCATCCACGCCGGCTCGCTGGTCAGCCCGGAGCTGCTGGGTTTCTGTCCCTGGGCCGAGCTGGTGGACAGCGCGCCGCTCTGCCTCGACGATATCGTCAAGGTGATGGTCGCCCGGGCGCGTGCCGGCAAACGCGTGGTGCGCCTGCATAGCGGCGATCCCTCGTTCTACGGAGCGATCAAGGAGCAGATCGCCCGGCTGCGGCAGGAGGGCATTGATTTCGAGGTGGTCCCTGGAGTTTCCTCGCTGAACGCGGCAGCCGCCGCGCTCGCCAGCGAGCTGACCGTGCCGGGAGTCTCCCAGACGGTCATCATCACCCGCGCCGCCGGCCGGACGCCGGTACCGCAGAGTGAGAGCATCGCCCGGCTGGCCACTCACGGCGCAACCATGGCCATATTTCTGAGCGCCGGGCTCGCAGCCGAGGTCCAGCAACAACTGCTTGAGGGGTATAAACCGGAGACGCCGGTCGCCGTGGTTCAGAACGCCAGCCGGTCGAGCCAGCGGATTATGAGGACAACCGTGGCGAAGCTGGCTGGCGACATCGAGGCGGCGGGAATTGACCGCACCGCCATCATCCTGGTGGGGGAAGCGCTCGCCCAGGCAGGGGATGAGTCCCTGCTCTACAAAGACGGATTCTCCCACGGTTACCGGGAGTGAACGAAATTCAGGAGCTGAATATCAGCAGGTTGGAAGATAATCGCCAAATCAGCTATTTCTCATTGACCGCGGGCGGGACCCTGCTGGCGCTCAAGCTGCGCGACCGTTTTGGCGGCACCGCCCACCTGCCCCGATGTCACAGCATGGGCTGTCCGCGTTGCGATTCTTTCGACAGCATCGCCGAAGCATTGCCTGAGCGATTCCGCGCTGGTGAAACCCTCGTCTGTGTCATGGCGGCGGGCATCGCCTTCCGCGTGCTGGCGCCGCACCTGGACTCCAAGCAGAGCGATCCGGCCGTCATCGTTGTCGATGAGGATGGACGCTACGCGGTGCCGCTGCTCGGCGGCCATGCCGCCGGCGCCAACCGGTTCGCCCGTGAGATCGCTGATTTCCTGGATGGCGATGCGGTTATTACGACCGCCAGCGACGTCCAGGGCCTGACCGCTCCCGACGAGGCCGCCCGTCAGCTGGGTCTTGTCATCAGCGACCCGGTCGCCCTCCGGCGAGTTACCGCCTTGCTGGTTGACGGCAAGCCCGTCTGTATCGAGAGCCGTGAGGACCCGCGGATCGATGGTTACGGCTGGCTGCCGCCTGGCGGCGATAGCAGCGGCTACGCCGGACGACTTTTAATTACACACGAGAAGAAGAACGGTAGTGGCGCCATCCCGACCGCCTGCCTGATCCCACGAGTAGTCGTGGTGGGCATCGGCTGCCGCCGGGGGACGCCGGTGGCGGAAATCAGTCAGGCCATCGAGACTGTCTGTGAAAAACACGGCATGGACCGGCGCGCCATCGCCCGGGTCGCCTCAATCGATATCAAGCAGGATGAAAACGGACTGATCGAAGCCGCCGCCGCCCTTGATGCGGATATCGTCTTTTTCACGGCGGCCGAACTTGCGGCACTGGACCGGCCTGGTAACAGCTTCGTCGCCGAGACAGTGGGAACCCCCGCTGTCTGTGAACCGGCGGCGCTCCTGGCAGCTGGTGAGAACGCCATGCTGGTTTCGGGCAAGGAAACAATCGGCAGGGTGACTGTGGCCCTGGCGGTCGAGTCTGACGATTTCAGGCAGGTTGAACCTGTTCCTTTGGCATCGGTCACCGCTCACACACAGACTACCGCCCACGACTCCACTTTCGCTGACGACGACGCCCGCTCCAACAGACAAAATCAGGTACCCGGGCGCGTGCTGGTCGTCGGCACCGGCGCCGGGACCGCGCCGCTTTTGACAGCCGCCGCCGCCGCCGCGCTTGGCGAAGCGGAGATTATCATGGGCTATCGTACCTACATCGAGCAGGTCAGACCACTCTTCCCTGACAAGGAATATATAACCGGCTCCATGGGCGCCGAGATCGATCGCTGCCGTGAGGCTCTCCGGCTGGCGGCGGAGGGGAGGACAGTCGCCCTGGTTTCCAGCGGCGATCCGGGAGTCTACGGCATGGCCGGACCCTTGCTGGAGCTCGCCGGCGAGGCGCCGGTGACCGTCGTCCCAGGGGTGACCGCGGCCCAGATCGCCGCCGCCAGACTCGGCGCGCCGCTGATGAATGATTTCATCACCCTCAGTCTGAGCGACCTGCTTACGCCACGGGAAGAAGTCCTGCGGCGGGCGCGGCTGGCCGCGGCCTCTGACCTGGTCATCTGCCTGTACAACCCCACCAGTAAAAAACGGCGGGCGCTGTATGAAGAAGTCCGCGGCCTGATCGCCGCCGAGCGACCGGCGGATACGCCGGTCGGCTGGGTGCGCGAAGCGGGAGGCGCCAGCGAGACCAGCGGCGTCATCAGGCTGGATGAACTGCCGGCCCGGCAGATCGACATGCGGACGATCATCATCATCGGCAACTCCCGCACGGCGATCTTCAATGGCAGGATGGTAACCGCCCGTGGTTATGAGGGAAAAAGGATGATCAAGGCCGAAACCTCGGACCAATGATCAACCAGACCATATACCTGATAGGCGGCACTAGCGAGGCCAACCAGGCCGCCTGGCGTCTGCAGGAAGAAGGCTATCGCGTGATCGTCAGCGTGGCTACACCGCTGGGCGCCGAAGTAGCGGCCGCCGCCGGACTGGAAACCGATACCGGCAGGAAGGACTCCGGCGGCATGGCGGCCAGAGCCGCCAAACTGGACTGCGCTGCCATCGTCGACTGTTCTCATCCGTTTGCGCGGGAGGCCAGCGAGCAGGCGAGGCTTGCCGCCAACATCGCCGGCCTGCCCTACTTTCGCAGCTCGCGTCCCCCCTGGATGCAAACCGGGAGCATCGGCGCGGGTTCGCCGCCGGAAGCCGTCGACTCTTTCGATGAAGCGGCCAGCCGGCTTCGGGCAAGCGGTGCCCGCTCCCTGTTGACCCTCGGCACGCGGAATCTCGAGCCATTCGTCCAGGCCGGCCTGGATTTTACCGCACGCATCCTCCCATTGTCCGAATCTCTTGAAGATTGCCTGCGGCTGGGGATAAAGCCTCAAAATATAATCGCCGCCTGGCCGCCTTTCACCGTTGACTTTAACCGCGCCTGCCTGCGGCAATGCGGGGCGTCTTTGCTGGTCACCAAGGATTCCGGCCGTGAGGGCGGTCTGGAGGAAAAGCTGAAGGCTGCCGAACTGGAGGGCGCCGCTGTCATCCTGGTCCGGAGACCCGGAGAACCGGACGCCATACACGACCTGGACGTTCTGGTGGGCAGGATCAAGGCATCGCTAGCCAGCGTAAGGTCCGGAGATGCTTCTGCTGGAACTACAGTTTCCACCGGAGCCACGGCTCCCACAGGAAACATCGAGGCAGCTGCGGACAGAGCGGTGCCTGGAGCTTGAACAGCCTGCGCCACGTCTTCGGGTTTTTCACCATTCTGCCGCTTTCGCGGGCGGGTACAATTGAAGACACCGCACGCGCCGGCTATCTGCTGCCCCTGGTCGCGGCGGTGCTCGGCGGCATCGAAGGCCTGGCCGGCTGGGGTTGCGAGCGGCTTTTCGGCCAACCGGTCGCTGCCGCCGCCATTCTGGCCATGGCGCTCCTGCTCACCGGTTTTCATCACTCGGACGGGCTTGCCGATTTTGGTGACGCCGTCATGATTCACGGTGACGCCGCTCGCCGCATCGAGGTTCTCAAGGACAGGACCATGGGCATAGGCGCTACCGGCGCCGTATTTCTGACCTGGCTCATCTCCTGGGCCGCGCTCTTGCAGCTGCTCAGCTCCTCCGGTCAGGGGGTTCGCATCGTCTGGAGCCTGATGGCCGTGGAAATTTCGGCGCGCCTGAGCATGCTCATGGTTACTGCTGTCAGTGTGCCCTCCCACGAAGGCAGCGGCAGCGTCTTCCTCGCGAACCTGAAGGGCTGGCGAAGCATTCTGGGAATCGTCCTGTCAGCCTGCGGTCTTGCGGCACTGGCCCTGGCTTTGCCGTTGGCCGGTATAATCACGGCGGGCACTGCCGCGGTTTTCACGGGATTGATTCTGGCGGCGGCGGGCAGACACTGGTTTGGCGGCGCTGGTGGAGACTTGATGGGAGCAGCGGTGGAGCTGGGGAGGATGGCGGCACTGCTGGGCCTGGTGGCGACCCTGCTATAACAAGTTCCTGTCGCTGGTTGTTTCCGTACTAGCTGTCGTATCAGTTTCCGCTGTCGTTTCCGCATCGGCTGTCGTTTCAGCCCCTGCTTCCGGAATGTTACCGACACTGGCCGGATCCATACTTGCGGTTTCCCTGATAACTTCTTCCGCGCCCGGCAACTCACAGGTATGGATTGCCACAGCCAGCTGATTGGCGACACTCATAATCGTCTCGATCGTCGCTGGTGTGAACGGCCGCTTGTCAGGCCAGACCAAGGCCATGCCCCCGACTACTTTTTCCTTGTAAATAATAGGCAGCGTGCAGCGGCGGTTGTCGCCCACATTCAACGCCTTGAGGATGTAAGCTTCGGACTCGGTCGCGTTGGAGAGATCGACCTCCTCGTGGGTGATCATGCGCCGCTCCAGAACGGCGCGGGTCAGCAGTGTGCCGCGGGACATCGGCGAGAACTTGAACTCGTCCATGACCTTTGGTGAATGTCCCATGAAGGCCAGGTTAACCAGGCCGTCCAGCTCTTCGTCCAGATAATAGACGCTGGCGCGAAAGCAGCCCATCTGTTCATAGACCGCTTCCATGGCGCTGCTGGCGATCTTTCTGATATCATGCGACCCGGCGCAGGCGGCTGCCACGTCCCGAAGCATCGCCACGCGGGCAAGCTCCTTCATGGTCTTTTCGTGCAGGACCGAGTTCTGCACCGCCATCGACGCCCGGTCGGCCAGAACCTGGATCAGTCCCCACTCGCGGGCCGAAAAAGCCTTTTCCCGCTGGCTGCCGATCTGCAGTACGCCGGAGACCCTGCCGCCTACTCTCAACGGCACGGCCAGCACCGACCTGATACCCGAGCTCTCGGTAAAAAGAGAAAAATCACGTGACTCCGGGTCGTTTTGCAGATTGTCGACCTTCATCGGCACACCGTCCTGGAACGCGCGCCCTGCCAGTCCTTCACCGATCCCGACCCGGATATCCGCCAGTGGCGTCGCCAGGTTACCGGCCGCAGCCCGGGCCACCAGTTCGCTGCCGGTTTCGTCGGCCAGCAGGATCATGGCGGCGTCCATCTGCATGACATCCTGGGCCCGCGTCACCAGCTCGATCAGGACCTCCTCGAGGTCGAGTGAGACCAGCCCGGCCTCGGAGATCGCCTCGATGGCCTCCAGCGACTTGCGTATGTAATGCTCGTTCTCATAGATGCCGGCGTTCTCGATCGCCAATGCCGCGTGTGAGCCGATGATCATGGCGAATTTGATCTGCTCCTCGGTGAACTTGCGCATCTTGTCGGTCTGGACGAGCCAGACGACGCCGATTGACCGGTTAGAGGAAACGAGCGGCACCATCAGCAACGATCTGACTTTCAGGCTTCTGAGCAACTCCGGACTGAAGCGCATATCCTCGGCCGGGTTTTCCGAAGCAATGGCCTCCTTGCTTTCCAGGGCGGCGACACTGACCGGTATGTCGTCATAAGGGAAACGCAGCTGTTGGATCATCTCGTCGGAATACTGGCCGTAACCTGTCTTGCCTACCCACTGGTCGTCCTCGAGCAGGAGAAGGGCACCGGCATCCGTACCGGAAGTAAAGACCATGTTGTCGAGCACTACTCGCAATGTTTCGTCCAGGCTGAGGCTCGACATGACCGCGGCGCTGATCCTGAGAGCCGCCTCGCGTGTGCGTCCACGGATTACCGAATCGGTGATGTCGTAAGCGAAGAGCGCCACGGAGCGCGGCGTTCCCCCTCCCTGAGTGGAGACCGGGATAAAGTTTATTTGCCAGAAGCTGCCGCGTCCTTCTTCACCGGGCAGATGGAATTCGTCCGAGTCGACACGTGCCCTGGTAGCGATGGCCTCGTCCATTTTGCCGGCCATTTTGCCGGCGTTTTCTTCAGATAACAAATCGGATAGCCTGGCGCCCGGTTTGCAGTTGTTGTTGGCAATCCTCGTGAAAGTCTGGTTGAAGTTAGCCAGTTTGTATCCAGGGAAACTGAACTCGGCGTAGGCGAGGGGAGATTCTTCGAGGGCATCCCGAATCAGGTTTATCCGTCTGAAATAACGGTGGATAAAGTTAGCCTTGATGGCGACCAGAACGCCGAAAGCGCCGACCGCGGCAGAACTCCAGAGATTGACATCGGAGTCACCGCCGACCACGGTCGCCGCACAGATGATCATCGCCACCAGGCCAACCATAACAGTCTCCAGCGGGCTTAAGAGGTAAGCCGCGGTGATTATTGGGACGGCCCAGGCCAGGTTGATCCAGGGTAAGTCATCCATCAGTAATTCGTCCAGGAGGCCGACGATTGCCAGCAGGACGCCCACGATCAGGATCAGGACCAGATGGCGTCCCGGGAACTGTTTTGGCAGGCGAGGAACATTCATGATTAATTTTTCCTTGCGCAGAGATAGGTGAGGCGCAAAATGCCCCCCGGCAAATTGATGATAGATATGGATTATATGGCAAACGGGCTGTAAGTTCACCTCTGGCGGCTTAATCTTTCTTAATGCCGCCCTGCTTTGGATAAGTCCACACCTGGGTATTATAAATAAAGGACGCCAAGGCGATAAAACAGGGTCGTCCTCAATACTTCAAAGGAGACAATTTCATGGCAGATGACAGCAGGTCTGGTCCGTTTGCAGGAAGTGCGGGAAAATTTATTGGAACAGCAGGAAGGCCGGGGTTTGCAAAGCGATTTGTAGCCATAATCGCGGCTTTAGCAGGGGTCTTGCTGACGCTGGCTATAATCGCCGGCTGCGACGGCGATCAAAAAACCGATACAGCAACGGCGCCAGCCGGCCAAAAAACAGAGGCGGCGATAGCCCTGCCGGCCGACTCGGGTGGCCGAATGCAGATCGCTGAGACCAGCTACGACTTTGGCAGTGTCCCGGTGGATCAGAAAGTCGAACACTCGTTTGCCATCAAAAACACCGGTAGTGGTCCTCTCAGTCTGGGCCGGCTCGACGTCAAGCGACTGGAAGGCTGCTGAGACGCTCAGGCGGTCGTGGGTTCCACGACTATCGAACCGGGCGAAAGCACGACGGTCACCGTTTCCATGCATATGGGCAAGGGCATGGGAGGCCAGCATCTCTTCGAGGTGACGATCAACTCCAACGATCCCTCTCCAGCCGTCAGCAAGGTGTCGGTGAGGGCGAACTATATTTAATTCATGACTGATCAGACAAATGAAGCGGCTGCCGGCCAGGCGGGTCCGGCAAGCCTCAAGCTGCGGCTGCCGGGCATAGATCCTCTGCTGCGATGGCGTTTTTATCCAGGGCTATTCCACTGGCTGTTCTACGCCGCCCTTGTGGCCCTGATTTACTTTGCCTTCGCGCCCGGCCAGCGCGGCGAAGGCAACCTGGCAACCGAGGTTGTCTGGCGCCTCTGGTGGCCGGGGCTGGGGTTCCTGCTGCTCTTCGGCGGCAGGATCTGGTGCGGTGTCTGCCCATTCGGCGGTGTCGCCGATCTGGCTGGCAGGATCATGAAGGAGCGACCGGCTCCCCCGGGTGTTTTCCGCCGCCTTGGCCCCTGGTTGGGGGTGGCATCGGTGTTTACTTTTGGCCTGGCCTTTCTGGCGCTCGGGCTCGAAGGAAACGCGGGCGCCACCGGGATCATTCTCATCGGCATGACCTTCCTGGCCTTCGGGCTGTCGCTGGCTTTTCGCGGTCGGACATTTTGCCGCTATCTTTGTCCCGTAGGGCTGATCACTCGGGTCTATTCTTTTTTCTCCTGGCTGAGGCCTCATGGCAGCACACGGATGCAGGGCGCCATGGCGGTCTGTCCGGTAGGGCAGTCGCCCGCGAGCCTGAGGCAGCCGAGCCAGTGCCAGATGTGTGGCGTCTGCACTCACGATCCTGGCGTGCGCGGCATCACCACAACAGTGACACCGGTTTCGCCGCGGCTGCCCGGTCTCCAGGAGTTCGGGCGCACCGAGGGCGTGCTGTCGTTACTGCTTCTGGGTCTGATGGCCGCCGATTCGGTGCGTATGACCCAGCTATTCGCCCGCTACCAGCAATTCGCACTTCCCTACCTGGGTTACAACTACCGGTTGACCGTCGTCCTGGGCGTGTCGGGTCTGGTGGGCACGATCCTCCTGTTGCAGCTTTGCGTGGCGCGATTACTGGGCGGGCGCGTGCAGGTTGCGGGCGCTGCTGGTACAGGTGTAGCCAGTGCTGCTACAGGCGCTGCCGTTGCTGGAGATAACACAGGTGTCAAAAACTCGTCCGCCGGCAAAGCATTATCATCGAGCTTCAACTCCATGGCCTTCAGTATGTTGCCGTTGACCCTGGGAGTTTTCCTGTCACTGTCGCTGCAGCACTTGTGGTCGGGCGCCTGGCCGTCGCTGCAGACGGTGCTGCTGGAATCGCGGCTCATCGACTGGTCCGGCCACATGCCGCCGACCAACGTTTACTTCGTCAGTATCCCACTGAAGTTACTGCAACTGGCGTTGCTGGGGATGGGCCTGTACTTCTCCCTGGGGCTTGCCCGGAAAGATAAGAGGGCGGGAGCTCTTAGCCGCAGCGCCGTAGTGCTGGCCGCTTTCAGCGGTTTTGGATTCCTCTTTCTGCTGCCGATGAGCGGAGCGTGCTAACCCGATGAATGCCTGGACCAGAAGAGCAGGTGGCATGGTAGCGGTTCTGGCGATGCTGCTGATCGTCTTCTTTATTGCTGGTTGCGGCGACTCGACCGCCGGCAATGACCCGGCCTTCCCGGAGTTCGTCTACCGTTCCGAAGAGTCCCTGAACGGCTACCGGATTGCCGCCGCCAACCAGTCCATTCTGGAACATGTGCCCTGTTACTGTGGCTGTAAACAGGATCCTGAGAAATACCAGAACCTCAAGGACTGTTTCTACAATCGCCAGACCGGCGACTTTGACGAGCACGCCGCCGGGTGCACAACCTGTCTCGACGAGGCGATGGATATCGGCCAGTGGCAGGGGGAAGGATTGTCGGTGCTGGCTATCCGGGAGAGGATCGACGCCAAGTATTCAGAACGCGGTGAGCCCACGGATACCCCGATGCCCGAGTAAAACTTAGCCTTTTCCCGCCCAGCGCCGCGAAAGACCGGACAGCCCCTCGCGCCAGAACACGCGCCAGAACTCAGTCTTCTGATAGCGGGCGTAGGCGGCCCGGCGGCCCGGGTCGGTGAGCACGTCGTGCGCCTCGTTGATCTCCTGCATCATCAGATTGGCCCACTGTTGCCGTTCCGCGGGATAAGCGTCGGGGTGGTACTTGCGCGCCAGCGCCCTGTAGGCGCGGTCGATCACTTCCCGTGAAGCTTCAGGGTGGACTTCGAGGATACGGTAATAATCTTTCAAAGCTGGCTGGTTTTTTGATCCATGTTTGCTTGAAGGTGGCGTCACGGCCATTTCCGGCTCAGCCAATGGTATCGCAAACACAGGAGGGTTCCAAACCAGGAGGGAAGTCATGCCATCAGTGCGCACAAATTTGAGCACGCCCTCTATGGCAGGTACTTGGCAAGCCTGCAAAGTTAGCCGGGTCGGCAAATCCGCTCGCAACTGCCGCTTCTGACCCGACACCACGTCCACGTCAACTGTAATTCACAAACCTCTGCGCTTGCCACGCGCTCGTCTGGAGAGGATTAAGCTGGAATCCTCTCACTTTGGGAATCAGAAAATTCCCATCCCTTGGAAGAGCCTGCCACGTAATTGATCTTATCCGATGCCAGATCGGCGAATGTCGTCGACTCCAGCCGGTCGATCAGTGTCTGCTGGATGCGATCCCAGATGGGGTAAACGGGACAGAAACTTTCCCGGTCACATTCGCCTTTGTCCCGCAGGCAGTGGTTGAGCACTATCGGTTCCTCGATTGCCTCTATGACCTCACGCAGGTTGATCTTATCCGGCGATCTGGCCAGCAGGACACCGCCCTGGTTGCCGCGGAGCGTCCTGACGAGGCCGGCGCGGGCCAGAGTGCGCATGATGGTGGGGAGATACTTCTCGGGGATTCCCTCACTGATCGCGATTTCCTTGGTCTGCACCACATTGCCAGTCTTTTCAGCCGACAGATGCAGCAATGCTCTAACCGCGTAATCAGCTTGTCTGGTAAGTTGCATTTGTCACCTCCTCGCACGAATAATTTTTTGCGCGGGCATCTACCAACGTTTTCAACCTTGTGCCGTAAACTTACGTAAGGAGCATATCCTCCCTGGGAACCCGCTACTATCGGGGAAAACCCCCATCTTTGTTATCGCAATAACTAATATTAGTGGGTCGGTTGTGTCTGTTTGAAGCAGGTTTAGGTACAAAATCACAATTTGCAGGCTAATTTTAATCAATAGCTAGTAGGGGTGAAATCTCAAGCATGTCGCGATTCCGAATCGAGCTGAAGTTTTTATCCTGATGGATAAAAGGCGGGACAGTGCAGGACAGTTCGGGACGATTGGGCTAAATGCCGCAGAGGACGATGCGGCGCAAAGTGGGACACCCTGGTGAGGCTCTCAATCCTCCTTGAGGAATGCTCGCTTACCACTTACGCTCGAGGTTCAAGAGCTCCCTGGTGTAGCCGACCACGCAGATCGGTGAGACGATGAACTGATAGATCAGGAAATAGGCCAGGAAACCCAGTAGATTCCGGCGGATCTTCAGGCCCATGAGGTCGAAGACGCCCTTCTGGTAGCGCAGCATGATCAGCACGATCAAAGCGGTCAACGGCAGCACCAGCAGGGTCATCGCCCCGGCCAGGTAGAAGTAGCCGAAGCAGGCCAGTGCTACGCCAGGGAGAAAAGCCAGGGTAAAGACCAGGTCCAGGGGCGGGAAGAGCAGGTCCATCGCCACAAAGAAGCTGGCGAACCGGCGTTGGCGCCAGACATTTCCCAGATGGCTGCGAAGAGCCTCGATCATGCCGCGGGCCCAGCGCTGGCGCTGGCGGTAGAAACCGCGGAACGTATGGGGCACTCTGGTGAAGGCAATAGCGGTCGGTTCATGGACGATCTGATGGCCCTCACCGATCAGCGCCCAGGTGAGCACGATGTCCTCGCCGATGCGGTTCGGCCAGCCCCGGGCGGCGCGCACCACGCCGGTGCGGAAGGCGCTGAACGAGCCTTGCGCCACCAGCGTCCCCCGGTACATGCTCTGCTGGCGCTTGACGGCGCCGATGCCCAGGAAATAATCCCACTCCTGCAGCCGGGTAAAACTGGATTCCCGCGAATTCTTGGCCAGCACCGAACCCGCCACGGCGGCGCAGTCAGGACTCTGCATCAGCCGGGCGACGATCCGGCGTAGCGCCTGTGGATGCAGGAAGGTGTCGGCGTCGATGGTTACCAGTATCCGGTGGGAAACCGCTTCCAGCCCGGCGTTCAGCGCCGCCGCCTTGCCCTGGTGGGGGATGGAGATGACTTCGAGGCAGGGCTTCCTCAGCGAACGCAGAAAATTGAGGGTCCCGTCGCTGGAGCCGTCGTCGACGACTATCACCTCAATCTCCGCCGGATAATCCTGACCCGCCAGGCCGCGGAAAGTCTCCGCCAGGTTCTCCTCTTCGTTATAGGCGGCCATGAGGATGGAAACGCCCGGAAACGTTCCCTCGAGACTGAGTTTCGGCTGACGGTAGGAAAGCAGGCTGAGCAGGAGGAAGATGTTCAGGTAGCCGGGGATGATGGCGATGAAGGCGACCAGGATGATGGCGCCGGGCAAGGTCAGCAGGTCATCAAGGTCGCCGACCCAGCGGGATGCCAGCAGGCTGGCGGCGCCAGCGCACATCAGCGCGCCGACGTTGGCGGCGATAAAGCGCGTTGCCATTCCCGAGCGGGGCAGCTCCGCGGCGAGCCCCTCACCGCCCAGGGCGGTTTTTGAATGAGTGTTCAAAGCGAAATCGTTTTACCTTACCCCGAGGTACGGAGCAAAACGAGAAGAGCGGCCAGGCCTCCGGCTAGAAGGCCCGGCACAAATTCGACATTCTAATTCGCTGTTACGACCATAAAACCTCTATTTGGAAGGGCTGAGGTTCTCTGTTACAACCACACAATCTCTATTTGGAGGGGCTGAGGTAGAGCACCTGCTGCCGGCGGCTGCCGTAACGAAAAACAGTGATGCCCTTGCAACCCAGCTCCCAGGCCAGCAGAAAGACGCGCTTTACATCATCAATGCCGGAGTCCCGTGGCAGGTTGACCGTCTTGGAAACCGCGTTGTCCACATGCTTCTGGAAGGCGGCCTGCATGCGCACGTGCCACTCGGGTTCGATGTCCATGGCGGTTCGGAAAAGCTTGCGCAAGTCGGCGGGCACCCGCTCGTTTCCGGCTACGCTGCCGCTGCGGGCGATTTCCATCATCAGGTCCTCCGAGTGGAATCCGTGCTGGCGGGCCAGGCGTTCGAACTCGGTATTGGTCTCAAAAAGGCGGGTGCCATCCATCACGTCCCGCACGAAAGAGATGGCGAACAGTGGCTCGATGCCGCTACTGGTGCCGGCGATCACACTTATGGTTCCGGTTGGCGCGATGGTCGTCACGGTGGCGTTCCGCATGGCTTCATAGCCGCGCTGTTGCCAGAGGCTGCCCTCAAAGTTGGGGAAGGACCCGCGCCGGCCGGCGATCCCGATCGATTTTGCCACCGCCCGCTCCTCGATGAACTTCATGATCTCCTCCGCCTTGGCCAGCGCCGCTTCCGAGTCGTAGCGGATTCCCAGCCGCACCAGCGCCTCGGCGAAGCCCATTACGCCAAGGCCGATCTTCCGGTTGCCGTCGGTCATCTTCCCGATCTCGTCCAGCGGGAAGTGGTTGGCATCGATAACGTTGTCGAGAAAATGTACCGCGATATCGACCAGCTTGCCGAGCCGAGCCCAGTCGATCTCGCCGGCCGTGACGAATTTCGACAGGTCTATCGAGCCCAGGTTGCACGACTCGTAAGGCAGCAGCGGCTGCTCGCCGCAGGGATTGGTGGTTTCCATCGACCCCAGCCGCGGCGTGGGGTTGGCAGCGTTGATGCGGTCGAGGAAGATCATGCCCGGGTCGCCACAGGCCCAGGCCGCGGCGGCGATCGCCTCCATAACCGGGAGCGCCCGCAACCGCCCGGCCGCCGCGCCGGTTCGCGGGTTTACCAGCCGGTACTCACTATCCGTTCTCACCGCTTCCATGAACTCGTCAGTCACTGCCACGGAAATGTTGAAGTTCCGTAGAAAGTCCTCCTGCTGCTTGGACCCGATGAACTCCAGGATGTCTGGATGGTCGATACGCAGCACACCCATGTTGGCGCCGCGCCGCCGCCCGCCCTGCTTGACCACCTCGGTGGCGCTATCGAAGGTGCCCATGAAGCTCACCGGACCGGAAGCGATACCATGGGTTGTTCCCACGAGGTCGCCTTTTGGCCGCAGGTGGGAGAAGGAGAACCCGGTGCCGCCGCCCGCCTGGTGGATGATGGCCATGGACTTGACCGAATCAAAAATCCCGGTGATGGAATCGGGCACCGGCAGGACAAAGCAGGCCGAGAGCAGCCCCAGTTCCGTGCCGGCGTTCATCAGGGTGGGGGAGTTCGGCAGGAACTCGAGCGACGCCATGGCCTGATAGAACTGCTCCGCGGAAAAAGCCGGGTCGTCCCCGTAAGCCGCATCGGGAGCGGCCACGTGCCGGGCCACACGCCGGAAAAGTTCCGCCGGTGTTTCCACGACCCTGCCCTGTCCATCTTTCATCAGGTAGCGCCGCGACAGAACAGTCAGTGCGTTTGGTAGCAGATGCAGGTCGTTCTTCATGCCGGGGAGCTTTCCGACGACCCGCTGCCGCCATCAGACTGAAGTGCCCGGCTCTCGGCAAAACCGAAATTAGCCGTCATGGCCACGGAGAATCCCAGCAGCATGGATTTTATGGTCGTTTCGCCCATCCAGTTTGGAACTTCGGCTCCCGTGGCAGAAAACAACACCTGCAAACAGCGGTATATTATTTCCCTTTCCCGGCGAAACTTAACCAGTTCTTAATGGGCGAAACTTGCTGTAAACAGCCGTAGCACAGTACAATACTCGCAATTGGAAACAGTGCGGCCGTTCGGGTTCAGGCTAACAGGAGCTGAAAATGGAACTTTTGGCGAGCCGCGGATCGGGAAAGGGAAAAATGTCTTTATTGCTGGAACTGTCCGAAGAGCTGGATTGCAAGGAGTGCGGGGTGCTTTGCGAAAAGGTTGTCTACCCCGCCAACTGCATCGACTCGGAATGCAAGTATATCTATTCGTACGACCAGGCCGGCTCCACCTATTTCGGCTGCCTGTACAAGGTGTTCGCCGTGGAGATCGACATGGCGGGATTTCTGGAGCTGGAGAAGCGCAAGGGCGGTTTTGGCGCGGTCAAGGTCGTGCGCCCGCCCCGTGAACGCTGCCACGTTACCGTGGAGAAGGCCTACAACCGCGAGCAGGGGGAATCCTGCCGCCAGGCGCTGCTCAAGCGTTACTCGACTGATAAAGCAGAGGCGCCGGCCTACCCCCACGAACGCTGAACCCTTCGGGGACGCAGGTTGCCTGTTTCCATTTGTGTCGTACTCTAATTGAACCGCGCCCATTTTGAACAACTGGTAGAGGAAGCGCTGGCCGATCTGCCGCCGGAGTTCGCCGAGCGCCTCGACAACGTCACCATCATGGTCGAGGACTGGGCTTCGCCGGATCAGCTGGGCAAGGTGAACCTGAGGGATCCCCATCACCTGCTGGGCCTTTACGAAGGCATCCCGCTGACCGAAAGACCCCGGGCCTACGACGGCGCCCTGCCGGACCGCATAACAATCTTTCGCATCCCCATCGAGGAGATGTCACGCTCCGACAGCGATATCAAGAACCAGGTCCGCAAGACGGTCATGCATGAGCTGGGGCATTACTTTGGTATGTCGGAGGAGCAGCTGCGCGAAACCGGCGCCGATTGACCACAAAGCAGTGATCATAAGAGCCGCGCCGCTGAAAGCGGCGCGGCTCTTATTCCTGATTTGAAGAGCAGGCAGTAAGTTACCGCTGCCTTGCTTACTTCTTGACCGGCATCAGCAACTGAGCGCCTGAGAGAACTATCAGCACGCCGCCAGCGATAACGAAGAACCAGGGCATATTTCTCATGGGCAGCTGATTCGCCTTCTGGAAGTTGTCCACATTCCGGTCCATCACGGTGATGACCGTGCTGAAGTCTTGGCCCATCATGTCCATCTGGCCCATTCCATTCGCCACCCCGGGGAACTGCTGCTGCATCATCTGGTTGAGCTGGTCCTCGCTCATTCCCATCGGTTGTGCGAACGCGGGCATCATTTTATTCATGTCGGTCTGCATGCCCCCGAAGGTCTGCATGTGTCCCTGGAAAGTCGTGACATTCGGACGTGTCAGCACGGGCTCGAAGTCCTTCATCATGTCAGCTCCAGCCGGCGCCCGATCGAACATCTTGTAGCCGACAGGTGCGATGAGCAGTGCAACCCCTACGATGAGTATCAAGATTGATAGAATTCTGTTGGCAGACATATGCCGCCTCCTGGTTGGGATTAAAGTACGTTTCTATCTTCTAATGTACTTAACTATTCCCTTCTTGCCCGGATAGGGGGATCGCCCTGAGAGCGGTGTTATCTTCCTCCAGTAAGCAAGACTATTATTTCTTAACTTCCAATGATATCATATTGATATCAATAGAAAGGTGGTTCGGATGACCGATGTCCTGGTGCGCAACATCCCGGAAGAGGCTCTTCAGCGCCTGAAGCGAAAGGCCGCCAGCCGGAATCGCTCTCTGCAACAGGAGCTTCATGGCATCATCACCAATGCTGCATATGACGATGTGAATGCCCTTGTCGACCGCGTGCGTGAGCGGCGGGTCAGATATGAGGTCACGGGAAAAAAAGTGGAGGACAGTACGGGAATGATCCGGCGGGAGCGCAGCCGGTGAAACCGGATAACCCCCGGCGCAATCACAATCGATGAATCCTGATATTCCTCCAAGAACCCTGGTGCTGGACACCAGCGTCGTCGCCAAGTGGTTTCTGCCTGAGCCGCTCAGCACGGAAGCGGATAGCGTTCTCGAGGAAGTTCGTCTGGGAAAGACACAAGTGGCTTCACCGGATCTGATCGTTTATGAGTTAGCCAATATCCTCTGGCAACGCCAGAAGAAGGAAGAGATCAGCGGCAGGCAGGCCGCCGCGATCATGTCGGATTTCGAGCGTCTTCCAATTCAGCTGGTCCCGGGAGATGTCCTCGGGTCTCAAGCACTGAAAATCGCGGGAAGGACGGGCTGCACTGCTTATGACGGAGCATTCATGGCATTGGCGTCCGGCCTCAATTGCACCCTGATTACCGCGGACCAGAGATTTATCAGTCTGATGACCGGCACAAGATTCGCAAAGCGGGTTGTGTGGCTGGGTGAGTGGAAATAATCGCCTGTCTTTCCGGCCTGATAGCATGATCATGCAAGCCTGATAGAATAGTTTCCATGAAAGGACCTGCATGCAAATGAGGGACATCAAACCCCGCCCCAACCATGCGAAGTACGTACAGATTCTGCGCGGGCTGACCCCGGAGGAGCGCCTTTTCAAGGCTTTTGAAATCTCGGCGTTCTCCAGGGATCTCTTCATGTCCGGCCTTCGGAAAAGATTCCCCGACTTAACTGAAGCTGACAGAAAAGAAATCTACCTGAGGCGACTGGAAAAATGTCACAACAGGAATTACTAGCAAAGGTAGTTTCGGCTCTCAACCATGCGGGCATCGACTATATGGTGACCGGCTCCCTGGTTTCGAGTCTTCAGGGCGAGCCACGCTCAACCCACGACATTGATTTCGTCGTATCGGCAGGGCCGGAGATTGTCGGGGCGCTCGTCGAAGTATTCCCCCCTCCTGATTACTATCTTGACAGAAAAAGCATTACGGAAGCGGTCAGCAGGCAGGATATGTTCAACCTGATCGATGTGAAATCCGGTGATAAGGCTGATTTCTGGATCTTAACGGATGAACCGTTCGACCGGTCCCGCTTTGCTAGAAAATATGAAGAGAACGTGCTGGGTATGAAACTCAAGGTTTCCAGTCCCGAGGACACGATTCTCGCCAAGTTGAGATGGGCCGCGCTGTCCGGAGGAAGTGAAAAACAGTTCATTGACGCCTTGCGGGTCTATGAGGTGCAATCTGGCAAACTGGACATGGAGTACCTTTCGTAGAGCACCCAGGGATTCTTAACTCTTCTGACGTAAGACGGCTGTCTTTGAATCTTGCATACAGGTACGTGCTGGTCCTTCTTGACGGTAGCAGTTGCTTACTTGGCCGGTGGAACTCCGAGGTCTCTGCAGATTTTCTTCGCCAGGATATCCTGAATCTCTCGATGCCTGGGAATCGCTGAACGTTTGTTTAAGTCCGGGTTGTGCCACCAGGAATGTCTACCGCCTTCTCTTAATTGCTCGCATCCGTTTGCTATTAAGTGCCGGATCAGTGCATCCCTTTTCATACAGCAATCTGTTCTTCTTCGTAATCCTCTCCGGCTGCGGACACGGCATCCTGGCGATTAAAATCAAGCGCTTCTTTCAACGCCTCTTTCAAACTTTCAACCAATTCGGGTCTCGTCGACTCCTGGCAGTTCACACCGGGAACTTCTTCCATCCACCCTATCCACCAGCTCTCCGTTTTTTTGATTACAGCAGTATATTGGTTATCCATGATGTTTTCCTCGCTTCATCCGGGATTGATGCCTCTAATAAACCTCATGATTATTAATTCTAAAGAGATTAATCACTTTTGGCTATAGAGATTGATGCAATTCCCCCTCATAAATCTCCTTGCGGGTCTTATCCCTCAGCATCACGAAGTCTTGGTCAAAAGGCGGAGAGACAACCGACGACAACCTTGAAACCAAGTGCAAACAATGCAACCTTGGCAAGGGAAACGCATTTAATGCCTAACAAATCAATCAACACGGACGCGCTTACGCGCGCCGGTTATTTCAAACGGTAGCCCCTCGCCATGGCAAGCACCACGGTGTATTATCTAACCGTCATGGATTGGAAAGAACATATCACAATCGACCCGGCTATTTGCCATGGAAAGGCATGTATCAAGGGTACTCGGATTCCCGTGTCCGTCGTGTTGGATAACCTGGCAGCCAACATCAATCCCGAAGAGATCCTATGGGCTTATCCCTCCTTGACGCTCGAAGCTATAATGGCTGCCCTCGCCTACGCCGCTGATCTTGCCGGAGAGCGCGTACTTCCGCTATCCGCATAGGGCTGGCGGATGCGGTTCAAGATCGACGAGAACCTTCCCGAAGACGTGGCATCGGTCCAATAGAGCTGCGCCCGATGAAATAAAAAAGCTTGTCGAACTGGGTGTTATAAAGCAAAAGGGGAGTGGACGGAGTACCCAATACGAACTGGCGTAGCCGTTCACGATTAAGTTCACGAATAGGTTCACGAATAATGACTCCGGACTCACCAAACGCGCCAGTTGTCACACTTTCCGCCACTCATTTGCCACGCATCTGCTCGAAAACGGCTACGACATCCGCACCATCCAGGAACTGCTGGGACACAAGGACATAAAATTACCATGATTTATACCCATGTACTCAATCAGGGTGGGCAAGGCGTCCAGAGTCCAATTGACAAGTTGCCTCGGCGATGGACGATTAACCGGATCAATCTAAACCGCCAGCTTAGAACCTGTTCTTCCTGCAATTGTTGGAATATTGTGTGAAGGGATAGGGGTTTATACTGCAGAATATTCAGTGTTGGGGGTTGTTATATGGATACGTATAAACACTGTTAGGCACTTTGTCAGACCAGCTTCCGAGGTAGAGCAATGTCACGGTCCCTGATCGCAGGTCCCATAGGCGTGATCGACGTGGAGACGACGGGGTTGTTCCCGTCCCGGCATGATCGCGTGGTAGAGGTGGCTGCCGTTGTTGTGGGAGCTGACGGGCGCATTGAACGCGAGTTCGTATCGCTGGTGAACCCAGCTCGGGACATCGGGCCGAGCAGCATCCACGGTTTGACCTCGGAAGATATTCTCCACGCGCCGCAGTTTGCAGAGATCGCAGCACTACTATTGGACGTGCTGAGTGGCACGGTGGCGATAGCCGCTCACAACGTTCGATTCGACCGCCAGTTCTTGGAGAGCGAATTCTCACGGCTGGAGTGCCAGTTACCGGACTGTTTCAGCATTTGCACAATGCAGCTGGCGGGGGGCGGGAGACTAGCGGACTGTTGTCGTGACTATGGAATCTCACCAGAAGGCGATGCTCATCACGCCCTCGCCGATACTCATGCCGCTGCTCTGCTACTGACCTGCCTTCTCGCCGACCAGCCTCGCACGGTTCAGAAGCTCAGCAAACTTGCGCCGGTTCAGTGGCCGACCGTTCCCCGCACGATGAAGCAACCCGTCACGCGCGATGAGTCACGCCGTCGCCAAACTGAACCGCCCACATTCTTGCAGTATCTTCTCGAACGAATGCATGGTCACGGATTTCCGGACGCCACCGACGGGGCGGTTATGGCTTACGTGGCGTTGCTTGATCGCTTCCTGGAAGATCGTCATGTGGACGACTCTGAAGCCGATGCACTCGTGGAAACGGCTACAAAATGGGGCCTGAGCGGGGACCAGATATCCCTTGCCCACCGTGACTATCTGAATCAATTGGCAATTGCTGCAGTAGCCGACGGAATCGTCACGGACGCGGAACGACGGGACCTGAAGCTTGTCGCGCACCTGCTGGGCCAGGAGAAACGCGACTTGGACGAGATACTCAGTGAAGCTGCTGCGAAGGTGTGCGAGACACATCCCGATCCGGCCACGGCCAAACCCGCCGAGGAGAGCCTGATCGGGATGCGCGTTTGTTTCACAGGGGAGCTACAGTGCCATCATGACGGAGAGATGATTTCGCGCGAGTTGGCCGAAGAGCTCGCCAGTAGAGCCGGGCTTGTTGTGGCGGACTCTGTCACCAAGAAGCTCGATCTTCTTGTATTGGCCGACCCGCACACACAGTCTGGAAAGGCCAAAAAGGCCCGGCAGTATGGCATTCGGATCATGCACGAGCCCGTGTTCTGGAAGGCTATCGGCGTGAATGTGGAATGAGCGAGAATCATGCCGCAGGGTGATGTCGCCGTGCCTAACAAAACGCTCACCTGCCGCGGCCCGCATTGCGTTCCTCGGGGTTCGACACCCCCTTGCACCGGGCCGCGGCAGGTGAGCGCCAACGTTAGGCAGTAGGCCCAGTGGTTTTATGGAGCCGAGGATTTGGTTGGGGGTTGTTGTGGGTTTAAGTTGCAAAAACGGGAGGTCATCGATGAAGAAAAAATTCCTATCGATCGGACAGATCCTAGCCCTGGGTGCGTTTCTGATCGTCTATATCGGGGTAGTGGCTGGGTGTGGCGGAACTACCGAGGAAAGCGGAGGATCGGCTTCTCGAAGCGACGAGGCCACGCTGGTCGCCATGACGGAATCCGGCAGCCATCAGAATCCCGCCTGGTCCCCCGACGGTTCGGCACTCCTCTTCACCCGTTGGCGAAGCGGTTACAATACGGGTGCAGCCGACCTCTTCGTCGTTACCCTCGCCGATCTCGCCCTCAGGACGCTCGTCTCGGACGGAAGCGCCAACGTGAATCTTCCGGGATCGGCATCGACCTGGAACGGAACGACCGACGAAATCGTTTTCACCTCCTCGCGTGACCCCCACGACGAGGCCTACGTGATCGGTGAAAACGGCGCCAGAGGTTCGGCGACGCAGGTGACATCTCGTCCCAACCACGTAGTCTTCGAAGCGTCCCTTTCCCCGGACGCTCAATCGATCGTCTTCGAATCGCATCAGGTCGACGTGGAGGACAACGGCGTCATCTTCCGTTACAAAAGAGACGGGAGCGAGGGCTATGTGCCCTTGACGCCCGCCGGCATGGACTGCCGTCAACCGGTCTGGTCCCCCACCAGAGATAAGATCGTTTGCCAGTGCAAGGTAGGCGGTCAATTCGCGGTCTTTGTGATGAAGACCGACGGGGCCACCCTGACACAAGTCACGGGCGGAGCAGGTGAGATGACGGACCCATCTTTCTCCCCTGACGGCTTGATGGTCGTCTACAGCTCGAACGAAGGAGGACTTGCTCAGGCCAATCTTTTTGTCGTTCCCGTGACAGGTGGACACTCGACACGGGTAACCAACTATTCCGGCTACGATGGCGCACCCTCATGGTCTCCGGATGGAACGAAGATCGCTTTCGAGTCCTCACCGAGTGATCCCGACGGGTCCGCGGGGACTAAGCTTTACATCATCGCCGCACTGTCTCCCTAGACGAGCCCCATGGCCGGCCACGACCGTATAAAGTCCCCGTGCAGACAAAGGGGTCAGCGCTTTACTTTATATTTATTGCCAGTAGTGTCCGGTTAGGGAACGGTGTCAGACTTGCCTAAGTTGTCCAACAATGCACTGGAGCCGACCGTATGATATCTGCGCATTTTAGCGTTGCCCTGCGGTCGGCGGCTCAGTTTTTTCATTAGATCGCGTGCTTTTCCCGCCCCCTTCCGATAAAATCCAGCCATGCCAGAAACGCCCAAGCAGCCCAGCCTCCCACCGCGTGAAAGAGTCTTCTCCGGTATGCGGCCCACCGGCCGCCTGCACTTGGGCCACCTCCTCGGCGCCCTCCCCAACTGGGTAAAACTCCAGGACGACTACGACTGCTTCTACTGCGTCGCCGACCTGCACGCGTTGACCACTCGCTACGACAACGTCGCGGGCATGAAGCAGGACGGCATCGAGATGGTCGCCGACTGGATTGCCACCGGCATCGACCCGGAGCGCAGCGTCATCTTCCGCCAGTCGGAGGTCAAGGAACACAGCGAGCTGGCCCTGCTGCTGGGGATGCTGGTGCCGGTCTCGTGGCTCACGCGGGTGCCTTCCTATAAAGAGATGGTCACCGAGCTGGGCGAGCGCGTCGCCACCCTCGGCTTCCTCGGCTACCCGGTGCTGCAGACCGCCGACATCATCCTATATAAGGCCGGGCGCGTGCCCGTCGGCGAGGACCAGCTTTCGCATCTGGAGCTGGCGCGCGAGATCGTGCGGCGTTTCAACGGCCTCTACGGTCCGGTCTTTCCGGAGCCCAAAGCGCTGCTTACCCAGACGCCACGGCTGCTGGGGCTGGACGGGCGCAAGATGAGCAAGTCCTACGGCAACTCTATCGACATCGCAGAAGACCCGGAATCCGTACGTAAGAAGATTTCTTCAATGTTCACCGACCCGGCGCGCCAGCGGCTCAAGGACCCCGGCCACCCGGAGAAATGCAACGTGTTCTCCTATCACCAGTTTTTCGAGGCGCCCGAGGCCGAGCTTGACGAGATCGACACCGGCTGCCGCGCCGCCACCATCGGTTGTACGGAATGTAAAGACAGGCTGGCCGACCGCATCATGGCGCGGCTCGACCCCATCCGGGAGAAGCGCGAGGCGTTGCTCGCCGAGCCCGGACGCATGGAGGCTATCCTGCAGGACGGCCGTGCACGGGCGCAGGTCGTGGCCACGGAAGTGCTCGATGAGGCATGCAGGGCGATCGGCATAGAATGATTAGCGGCACGTGCATAATGGAAAAAATGGGCCGGCAGATGCCGGTTTATCGGGTAAAAGGGATTTAGGCGTAATGGCACACGACTGGGACCTCGAGCTTCTCGACCTCGACCTGGAGGTATTCCAGGGTCCGTTCGACCTGCTGCTGACGCTCATCCTCAAGGAAGAGATCAGCATCTTCGAGGTGTCGCTCTCGGATATCGTTATTTCCTACCTGGAGAAGCTGGAGGCTGAAGAGGAACTTGACCTGGACGCCGCCAGCGAGTTCCTCATCCTGATGAGCGCCCTGCTGGAGATCAAGTCGGCGCAGCTGCTGCCCAAGCCCGAGGAGCTGGACCTGGAGGAGCTGACGCCGGAGGAGGCCCGCGAGGAGCTGGTCATCCGGCTGATCACCTACAAGAAGTTCAAGGAAGCGGCTTCGTGGATGCGCGCTCGCCACGACGTCACCCGCCACTGGCGCTATCGGGCGGCGCCGCTGCCGAAGATCAAGGGCCGTGGCCAGGAAGAGGTACCGCACAAGTACGATCCCTCGAGGCTGACCGACGCGCTCAAGGTGCTGCTGGCCGAACCGCCGGAGATACGCACCGACCATATGACCCGGGTCACCGCCAACGTCTGGGAGCAGATGAAGGCGATCCGGACGGCGGTCAGGCATCAGGCCAAGGTGGCCTTCGAGGACATCGTCGGCGACGCTGACCGGGTCACCCAGGCGGTGACCTTCTTCGCGCTGCTGGAGATGTACAATTCCGGCGAGCTGGAAGTCGAGCAGGAGCAGCTGTTCGGGCGGATATTGATTTATGCGGCGGAGAAGAGCGGCAAATTGATCGCCTAGCCGGAGAAACTTTGTATTTGAAAAATACTGGAGGCTGTTTTGGACGACCAGGATATTCAGGAACCGGAATCAGAAGATGAAGAGCTGATGGATGACCTCGAAATGGCGGAGGCTGATAGCCCGGCCGCGGTAACTGCCGGTGCCCCGGACTTCGAAACTGAATATGTAGAAGAAGCTGACGAAACAGCCGCCGATATGACGGCAGAAGAAACTGCTGATGAACCTGCACTGGAAGCCTTTGCCGCGCAAGCGCCCGCGCCTGACACCGCCGACATCATCCGCGATATCGAGGCGATCCTTTTCATCGCCCCGGATCCGGTCAGCCTCGAAGTCCTCGCGGAGGTGACCAGCACTGAAGGCGAAGCCCTGGCCCACGCGGTCGAATCCGTGCGCGAGAAATATTCAGACCCTGATGGCGGCATCATCTTCGCCGAGATAGCCGGCGGTTACACCTTCCGCACCGGCGACTTCGCCCGCGAGGCGGTCGAGCGTTTCTGCCGCCGTCCTGTGGATTATTCCCTGTCGCCTGCGGCAATGGAGACGCTGGCCATCGTTGCCTACCTGCAGCCGATCACCCGGCCCGAGATCGCCCGCATTCGCGGCGTCGGCGCCGACACGGTGGTCGCCAACCTGCTGGACAAGGGGCTGGTGGCGGAAGCCGGGCGCGCCCAGCAGACGGGAGCCGTCAAGTACCGCACGACGGAGGCGTTCGAGAAGCTGTTCGGGCTGGCTGAGATGGCCGATCTGCCTTCGCTGGAAGGCTTCGAGGCTACGGCGGCAGACGTCGAGGAACTGCGCGAAAAGCTGCATTTGGCCGCGGACAAACGGCAGTAAGTTTGTGGTGGCCGGGACGGGATGTTCCCGCCTCCACTTGGGTCTTCGACAGACGTTGCGGCGGAAACATCCCGTCCCGGCCATGAACTTTTTTCCCGTTTGAGAGGCTAGCTTTATCTTGGAAAGACTGCAAAAGTTTTTGGCCCGCTCCGGCATCGCCTCGCGCCGCAAGTGTGAGGAGCTGATTCTTGCCGGCCGGGTGATGGTCAACGGCGAGACGGTCACCGAGCTGGGTACGCGTGTCCAGCTCGGCGATGTAGTCTGGTTTGACGGCAAACCGGTCGCACCCGAGCGGCTGGAGTACTATCTGCTTAACAAACCCGCCGATGTTATTTGCGCTGTCTCCGACCATCGTGGCCAGAAGACGGTGGTCGATCTGGTCGCAAGCCCGGTGCGGCTCTTTCCCGTGGGCCGGCTCGACCGTGACACCACTGGCATCATTATCCTTACCAACGATGGCGCCATGGCGCATTCGCTGATGCATCCCCGCTTCGAGGTTGATAAAGTATATAAGGCCGAAGTCGAGGGTGAGGTAACCGAAGACGAACTTGACAGGTTGCGCAACGGAGTCCAGCTTGAAGATGGCCTGACACGCCCTGCCGTTGTTCTCCTGATGGGCAAACGCAGTGGCGGCAGTTTTGTGGAAATCACTTTACACGAGGGGCGCAAGCGGCAGGTGCGGCGCATGTTCGACGCCATCGGCCATCCGGTCTGGAAGTTGCACCGTAAAAGATATGCCATGTTGACGGATGTGGGCCTGGCTCCCGGCGGGTCTCGTCCCCTCAAGGAAAAGGAAGTAGCAGCCTTGCGGAAATTAGCAAAAGGAGAAATATCATGAGGGAGGGCGAGTGGCGGCTGGTAGCCGTGCGTGGCGCGACCACCGTGGAAGAGGATAAGGCCGCACAGGTCAGGGAACGGACCGCGGAGCTGCTCGAAGAGATGATGCAGCGTAACGATATCCGTGAGGATTCCCTGATCAGCATCATATTTACCGCCACCACTGATCTGGTTTCCGAGTTTCCCGCGGCGGCGGCGCGGGGAATGGGGCTGGCGCAGATCCCCCTTCTTTGCTCCCAGGAGATTCCGGTTACCGGCAGTATCGAGCGTTGCATCCGGGTGCTGATGCACGTCTACTCGATCAAGCCACGCAAAGATATCCGCCATGCGTACCTGCATGCGGCACGGCAGCTAAGGACCGATTTACTGGAATGAAATTTATTTCCCAGATAGAAAACCTGACGCCATACGTGGCCGGCACGCCCATCGAGGTGGTGGCCGAAGCCTACGGGCTCGACCGGGTGGTCAAGCTGGCCTCCAACGAGTCGCCCTTGCCGCCTTTTCCCGAGGTGCTGGAGGTCATAACCGGCAAGTTCGAGAGCCTCAACCGCTATCCCGACGCCGAGGCGCGGCAGTTGCGCGCCGCCCTTGCCGAACGCTACGCTGTCGACCCCGGACAGGTCATCCTTGGCAACGGTTCCTGTGAGCTGCTGATCTGGCTGAGCCTGATCTTCCTCGAGCCGGGGACCGAGGCGGTTTTTTCCGACCCGACATTCCTGGTTTACGAGGAGGTGACCCTGGCGCGGGGCGCCCGGGCGGTCAAGGTTCCCCTGAGGGATTTCGCCAACGATCTCGAAGCTCTTGCGGCGGCGGTCAACGAGCGTACGCGGCTGGTTTTCCTCACCAACCCGCACAACCCCACCGGTTCATACCTGCCGGCGGCTGATATCGCCGCCTTCGCGGCGCGGCTGCCCGATAGCTGCGCGCTGGTGCTCGATGAAGCCTATAACGAGTACGTCGAGGAGCCCGATTCACAGGGCGGCCTGGAGCTCTTTCGGGCCAACGCCAACGTTATCGTCATCCGCACCTTTTCCAAAATCTATGGCCTCTGCGGGCTCAGGGTGGGTTATGGCCTCTGCGCGCCGGCGGTTAAAGAGGCGGTGGACAAGGTGCGCCAGCCGTTCAACATCAATACGCTGGCCCAGGCCGCGGCGCTGAAGGCGCTGAGCCTCGAGAAGCGGCTGGAGGAGCGCCGGTCACTCAACCTCGCAGGCCGCCGCCAGCTGTATGAAGGGTTTGACGGTCTCGGCATCGGCTACATCCCGACGCAGAGCAATTTCATGCTGGTGGAGATCGATCAGCTCGCGGTTGCAGCGGCAGACGTGCCGGAAGAGCTGTTGCGACGCGGTGTCATCGTGCGGGACGGAGCTGCGCTGGGATGCCCGGGGTATATGCGGGTAAGCGCCGGCACGCCATCGGAGAATGAATTCTTACTGGCGAAGCTGGCTGAGCTGAAATAAGCTTAAATAAATCGTCAGACAGAGTGGCTTGAATCGCCACTCTTGTCTTTAGCTTTGCCGGCGTCGTCCTTGTTGTCTTCTATGCCTTTCAGACCACCCTTGAACTCCTTGATCCCTTTACCGAGGCTGCGGCCGAGATCAGGTAGACGTTTGGGGCCGAATATGAGCATGGCGACAACGAGAATGAAAATTATATGCGTGGGTGCGAGAAGTTCGCCGAACATGCTGATCCTTCCTTAAATGAATATGCCTGGTTCATATATATAACAAAAGGATCTGAATGTTAAATCGGGGCTACAGGGATAACAAAAGGATCTGAAAGCTAAATCGGTCCGGGTAATTCGGGGCAACTCAACCAGCGGCATGCCGTTCGCCGCTTCCGGTCATTCCGGCATAGGAATCTTTCTGCTCGGGTCGTTCCGTATGGGATGAGTTCTCATTGCGAGAGCTCTCTTCGTTATGAGAGTTGCCGTTTTCCCGTTTCGGACTGGATTGGCTTCCGCCATCATGTCCGCCGGAATCCGGTGTGCCATCGCCACCCGACTCGCTGCCAGCATGGCCGGCATCCTCAGCCGGGGCACCCGGGTCTGGGCTTTCGACCGGCTCGACGGCCGCCGGTTGGGCCGCGCCGGCGTTGGCGCTCATTTCATCCTGCGTTACTGGCTGTGGTCCAGCCTCGCCTGCTCCGGTAACAGCCGATATCTTCCTGAGCATTTCTTCATGGCGCAGGCGGGTCGACTGGATCAGGGCATCTATTTCAGCAGTGTCTTCGCCGTCAACCGTGGCGGACCGGGCGTGGGCTGCGGCGTCGCTGATGTTTTTGTCATAACGGGCCAGCAGGTCAGGTACGTATTCCTGCCGGTTATTATCCAGCATCTTCTGGAGTTCATCGAGACGCGCGTTCGCGTGGCTGTTTTCGACCCGGGCCTGATCAAGGTTCTGCACGGCGAGTGTAGTGTGGGCCGATTCAAGCCGCTGCTTCACAGGATAAAGACGGCTGTCGGGTCCGGCTCCGCTGGCAGCCACCGCCGTGCTGGCGAACAGCAGCACGAACAGTCCTGCTATTAGGACCAGCGGCCGCAGCATGGCCAGACGGTGCGACCCGGAGCGCCGCTGCATCGACAGGCTTCGAGCCCGTGCCAGGAGTTTCTCCCGTGTTTCCTCCCGCGACGCCGTTGAAACCTCGGCCTGCAGCGCCTCACGGCTCGACAGGGCCAGCTGCAAAAGCGGACGCAGTTCTGCGGCCAGTTCCGGGTTAACGGCGCAGCACTCTTCCAGACCGGCTTTTCCATCAAGCAGGCGGCCCAGCTCCCGGTCCAAAGCCGTCTGGAGCCGGTTACCTGAACCCTGCTCGTTTTTTTTAAAATCTTCGTTCATATCGATTCCTGTAAGTGTTACTTCTTCTCCAGCCTCTTCCTCAGGGCCAGCATCGCCCGGTGCGTCAGCCCCTTGACTGCTCCCTCGCTCTTGCCCAGCACTTCACCGATCTGGCGGTTGCTGAAGTTCATCATCAGCTTGAGCAGCACAACCTGCTGCTGTTCCTCGGAAAGCCCGGCGATCGCCCGTCTGAGCTCCCGATCATCCCAGGCCTTGTTTGCCTGGTCTTCCACCAGCGCTGCCGACGGCAGCTCCATGACATCTTCCGTCAGTGCTGTCTCACGGGCGCCCCGTCCCAGCCGCCGGAAGTGGTCCAGAACATCGTTGCGCGCGATGCGAAACAGCCAGGCGGCGAAACCCGCACCACGCCAGCTGAACTCGTCGATCTTCTCCAGCACATAGAGGAAGACCTCGGCGGTGATGTCCTCAGCGTCCGCCCTGGAGCCGGTCTGGCGCAGCACATAGGAGTATACCGGGTCATAAAACCGGTCATACAGCTGACCGAAGGCATCGGCGTCGCCTTTCTGAATGCGCTTGATTAACCGCGACAGCTCGCGCTTCTCGGTCAACTCATGACTCCTGTTTATCCAGCGTTGAAAGGGGCAAATTGGATACGGGGCAATATCCGCCCGGGGGGAGGGGCTGACTGCATATCCCGAGTCTAACGTTTTTCGGGGATCTCGGCCCCAGTTAAATCCTTACAGGTTGCGTCGGTCGAAATCAACCAAATGAGAGAAGAATTAATTATTTTTCTTTTAGCCGTAACTTTACCTCGACCTGACCGCTATACCCTTGAAAGCGGAACCGTGCAAGAGAAGAAAGCGAGGAATTCGATATGGCGTTCAAAATGAAGCTGTTAATAATAGCGGCACTATTGCTGCTGGGTGTGACCGGCGTGGCTTTTGCCTCTGGCCAGGTTCCGGACGCAGTCAGCGGCGGTATCGCCACCCTCACGGGGTCGGGTGTGGGCGGAACGAGTGCCGCATCCAGCGCGTATGATGATGACAACGCCGCGGACGACGAGTACGGAAGCGACGACAACGCGGCCTCTGATGAGTACGGAGACGATGACGCGACCGAGCAGGAAGACCACGGCCAGGCCAGGGATGATGACGAAGACGAGGCCGGGGAAGCGGGCGAGCATCATCAGGGCAACATGGGCAGGGGCGCCGAGCATGCCAACGAACATGCGAACGTGCCGGCAACTACTCCTGTGTCCGGCGGTAACGCTCCGGCGCATGAAGCGGATGACGAAGACGACTATTCTGCACAAGGCGGCATGGGCGGATATTCAGACTCTGGTTCAACCACGATGGGAACGCCGGCAGCCATGCATCTTCCACAAAATCACACGGTAGGGATTGATGCCGGATGAAGCGCGGGCTTAATCAGCCCGTTCTGGCATCCTGAGCCACCCGGCAGCGGCAGCTGGGGAGTTGTCTGCCGGGTGGCTGAGTTTGGCCCGGGCCGTGGCAAGCGGTCCGGGTTTTTTCTTATCGCCTTGTTGAAACAGACCGGGCTTTAAGCTTTCAGCCGTTGAAATAGCCAGGGCCTTGACCGTTTCGCCTCTCGAAACCGGCCAGGTTGGAAGCAGAAAAAATTTTTCCGGAAAACAGGTTTAGCAGGTTTAGGAATTCTTTCGCCGGGTATATATAGGTAGCATCTTCCAGAGTCGGACCGCGAGGTCAAAGACAAGGAAGATAAAGAGAGCCCCAAGAAGTCGGAAGACAAAGGGACTGACCAAAAAAGTGGCGGGGAAGGACGAGACGCCAGGGAAAGCAGGGTAACAAACTCTGCGAGGTCAGGAAAAAAGTCTAAAGGTTTTTTGGGGCTTTTGCTATGCCCTGATAACCGGCGGCCGGGCTCGCCGGATTCCCCGTTAAAACTCCCGTTTTTCCTTATGGCAGCGTAGTGTTAGAATTACAGGCTGTTGGCGCCGCGGCTGAATGGCTCGCCCGTAGGCGCCGGACTTTTTATTCTTTGACCAATTATTGACCAATACGGCGCTGTGCCGGCCAACATTTCACTGGTGGAGGTAAAGCCGCGATGATGATTATCATGAAACCCGATGCTACCGACGAGCAGATCCAGCATGTTGTCGACCGGCTCGCCGCCGTCGGAGCAAAAGCCCACATCTCCCGCGGTGAGTTCGTCACCATCATCGGCGCCATCGGCGACCGCGATGAGATCGTGCAGTTGCCGCTGGACGCCATGCCCGGCGTCGACAAGATCATGCCTATCCTCAAGCCTTACAAGCTGGCCAGTCGCCAGGCTCATCCGGACGATACAGTCGTACAGGTGCGCGATCGCGCCCTGGGCGGCGGTATGTTTGCACTGATAGCGGGCCCCTGCTCAGTCGAGAGTGAGGACCAGTACCTGCAGGCGGCCCGGCAGGCCAAAGAGGCCGGCGCTTCCATGCTTCGCGGTGGCGCCTTCAAGCCCCGCACCTCTCCCTACAGTTTCCAGGGTCTGGGCGAGGACGGCCTGAAGATCATGGCTTTGGCCCGGGAGGAGACCGGGCTCCCCCTGGTCACCGAACTGATGGATCCGCGTGATGTGGAGGTAGTGCTCAAATACGCCGACGTCATCCAGATCGGTACTCGTAACATGCAGAATTTCCAGTTGCTCTCCGAGGTGGGCAAGGTGGAGCGCCCGGTGCTGATCAAGCGCGGCATGAGCGCCACCATCGAAGAACTGCTGATGGCGGCCGAGTATGTCCTCAAGGAGGGAAACTCCAATGTCATCCTTTGCGAGCGGGGCATCCGGACGTTCGAGACCGCAACCCGGTTCACCCTGGATATTTCCGCCATTCCGGTCATCAAGAAGCAGAGCCATCTGCCGGTCATCGTCGATCCCAGCCACTCGTCGGGCAAGCGTGAACTGGTGCTGCCGCTCTCGCTGGCTTCGGTGGCGGTGGGCGCCGACGGTCTGATCGTCGAAACCCATCCCGATCCGGAAGCGGCTCTCTGCGACGGTTCCCAGTCGCTGCCGGCTGATGAATTCAAGGCTTATACCGCCGAGGTTCGCCGTTACGTGGAGCTGGCGGGTAAGCAGATCTCCTAGAGCGGCGCCGCCGCGGGGACGGCCATGCCAGATTTCTCCAACACTTCCATCGCCATCATCGGTGTCGGACTCATGGGCGGCTCGCTGGGCCTGGCGGCCCAGGAACGTCTGGGCGTCCGGCGCGTCAGCGGTTTCAGCCGCACGGAGCGCAGTCTGCAGCAGGCGCTGGAGATGGGCGCCATCACTGAAAAGGCCGGCAGTATCGAGGAAGCGGTCTCGGGAGCGGATATCGTCTTTCTGGCGACTCCCGTGCGCTCGTTGATGGCGATGGCGCGGCAGGCGCTTGCTGCCTCTGGTCCAGCCTGCATTGTCACCGATATGGGCAGTACCAAATCGAGCCTGATGGCGGCCCTGAGTCCAGCCGAGGAAAAGCGCTTCATCGGCGGCCACCCGGTTTGCGGCGCCGAGACCGCCGGCGTGGTGAACGCCCGCGAGGAACTTTTTGACAACGCCACCTGGTTTCTGACCTCCGGACAGGGGGTCGACCCTTCCAACTACGAGCGCCTGCACGGCTTCATCGCCGGCGTCGGCGGCGTGCCTACCGCTATCGACCCGGACGCCCATGACCGTATCATGGCGCTGGTCAGCCATCTGCCGCATGTACTGTCCAACTCCACCATGAACCAGGTGGGGGGCGTGAACCTGGATGGCCGCGAGGCGCTGCTCTCCGCAGGCCCCAGCTTTCGCGACCTGACCCGGACGGCCGGCAGCAACCCCCAGGTCTGGACCGATATCTTCATGGAGAACAGCCGCTGGCTGGCCGAGGCGCTGCGCGACCATCGGGACAGCATCGATCGCATCCTGGAGGCGGTCGAGAGTGGAAATGAAGCTTTTTTAACCGGCATGATCACCGAGGCGGCAGCTAATCGCAACCGCATGCTGGAAGCTGAGAACCTGGCTCCCAGTGAGCTTTTCGTGGTCAAGGTGCCGGTCTTCGACCAGCCGGGTGTGCTCAGCCAGGTCACCGTCGCTCTGGGCAACGCCGGCATCAACATCGAGGATCTTGCCTTCCACCGCATCAGCATCGAACAGGGTGGCGTGCTGTCGCTGGTAGTTTCCGGTAGCGATACCGGCGATCGCGCCGTGGAGCTGCTGCGGGGACTCAACTACGATGCGGTGGCGGTGCCTTTCACCAACGCCGAGGCGGGTTAGGAGCCGGTCTTGGCGGTGGCGCCGGGAAGTTCCATTATGTTCATGCCATCCGGCGGCCTGCGGGGGACCCTGCAGGTGCCGGCAGATAAATCGGTTTCCCATCGCGCCGCCATCATCGCCGCCATTTCCGATTCCCCGGTCAGGATCAATAATTTTTTACGGGCCGCGGACACCAGTTCGACGCTGCGGGCGATGGCCACCTGCGGGGTTGAGATTGAGAACCTGGACGATGGCACACCGATCGTTCATGGCGCCGGCCTGCGTGGCCTCAGACCGCCTCGCGGTACCATCGACATCGGCAACTCCGGCACTTCCATCCGCCTGCTCCCCGGGGTTTTTTCCGGGCAAAGCGGCTCCTTCACACTGGACGGGGATGAAAGTATCCGCCTCCGGCCAATGGACCGTATAGTTTTTCCCCTGCGGGAGATGGGTGTCCGGATCCAGGCGAAGGAAGATCGCTTTGCGCCGGTCACGGTGGCGGGCGGCCGGCTGCACGGCATCCGTTACGAGATGCCTGTGGCCAGCGCACAGGTCAAGTCGGCGCTGCTGCTGGCGGGGCTCTATGCCGACGGTCCCACCGAGGTAGTTGAGCCCGCGGTCTGCCGTGACCATACCGAGATCATGCTGGCCGCCGCCGGAGCGCGGGTGGAAAAAGAAGGCCTGCTGACCCGAATCCATCCGGCCGGGCGGCTTCACCTGGAGGAAATCGATGTCATCGCTGATATCTCTTCGGCCGCCTTCTGGCTGGTGGCGGCGACGATCATCTCCGGTTCCGAGTTGACGCTTGCCGGGGTCGGAGTAAACCCGACGCGCACCGGTCTGATCGATATCCTGCTGGAAATGGGAGCTGACATTACGCTTGAAAACGAACGCCGGCAGAGTGGCGAGCCGGTAGCGGATATCAGGGTACGTCATGCGAAGCTCCACGGCCTGGTGGTGGGCGGCGGGATCACCGGACGCGCCATCGACGAGTTGCCGTTGCTGGCCCTGGCCGGCGCCTACGCCGAAGGCGAAACCCTGGTCACCGGCGCCGCCGAACTGCGCCTGAAGGAATCAGATCGAATTACCGGTCTGGTGGATAACCTCGCCGGCATTGGTATTCACATCCAGGGATGTGAGGAAGGTTTCCTGGTACGTGGCATCCACGGCGCCTTGGGCGGACGCATCCGCAGCCATGGCGATCATCGCATGGCCATGCTGGGCGCGGTGGCCGGGCTTGCATCAAGTGAAGGGATCGCAGTGGATGATTTTGATTGCGTGGCCGTATCGTATCCGGCATTCCTGGACGATCTGGAAAAGCTGGGCGAAAGGGGAAGCTGGTGATCGTCGCCATTGACGGCCCGGCGGGCGCCGGCAAGAGTACCATCTCACGGCTGGTAGCCGACCGCTATGGCTGGACCTATCTGGACACCGGCGCCATGTACCGCGCGGTGACTTTGCTGGCACTGGAGCAGGGCATCGCGCCTGGAGACGCCGATGAACTCGGCCTGCTTTCGCGCAACCTGGAGATCGGTTTTCAGCCAGGTCCCGGCGGCGTGCCGCGGGTTTTTGCCGGTTGCCGCGAGGTCACCGAGGAGATACGTTCGCAGGAAGTGACCGGCAACGTCTCGGAGGTGTCCGCCCAGGCGCCGGTGCGCGACACCATGCTGCAGAAACAGCGGGATTGCGCCGCCGATGGCAATGTGGTGGTCGACGGGCGTGACATCGGCACCGTGGTCTTTCCCGAGGCAGAGGTAAAGATTTTCCTGACCGCCTCAGTTGCCGAGCGGGCGCAACGCCGCCGCCTGGAACTGGGGGGCAAGGGCGTGGAAGTCGCCCAGGACAGGATGGAGCGGGAGATCGCCGCTCGCGATGACTACGATTCCAGCCGGAAAGTGGCTCCGCTGAAAGCGGCGGACGATGCGGTCCTGCTGGACACAACGGACCTGAACATCGAACAGGTAGTTGACAGGGTGGCGGAAATAGTTGAAGAAAAAATCTGAGCCATATTCCCGGATAATTTACGCGATATCCAGGTTTATCATCACCCGGCCGATCAAGTTCATGTTCCACATGGAGATCATCGGAGCGGAGAACTGGCCAAAGCACGGTCCGGCTATCCTCGCCGCCAACCATTCCAGTAACATGGACCCGCCACTGGTCTGCCTCTCCTATCCGGGATATATCAGCTGGATGGGCAAGTCGGAGGTGCTCAGGGCGCCGGTGTTGGGCTGGTATCTCAAAAAGGTCGGGGCATTCGAGGTGCGGCGCGGTGAAGCTGATCGCGAGGCCATCCGCCGGGCGCGGGAGCTGCTGGACGAAGGATATGTTGTCGGTATGTTCCCGGAAGGCTCACGCCAGCGCGATGGCCATCTCGGCGAAGCCCTGCCGGGGGTGGGCATGCTGGCATTGACGCCCGGAGTGCCGGTCATTCCCGTGCGCATCCGCGGCAACGACCAGATCGTCCGGAACGGCAGGCTGCACCGGCCGAAAGTCACTGTGACAGTTGGGCCGCCAGTCGACCTGGAGATGCCGGAGATGCCGGAGATGCCGAAAGGAAAATCCTACCGGGAAGCCAGCCGGCGGATCATGGCTGCGATCGAGGCGCTATGAGGATAAGGAATAATCCGGCTGTGGACAGCTATGGTTGTGCCAATCAAAACAGGATGATAACGGGATGAAGATACTTATCTCCAAACGTGGCGGCTATTGTTATGGTGTCCAGCGCGCGCTGGAGGTCGCCGAACGGGCGGCCGAGGATTCCCCCGGCCCTATCCATACCATGGGACCGATAATCCACAACCCGGGTGTGGTCCGCGACCTTGCGGCGGCCGGCGTCTCGCCGGTGGAGGACCTCGAGGGTGTCACCGGGGGCACCATTATCCTCAGGACACATGGCGTTACGCCCCAAGTCATCGCTGACGCGAAGAAAAGAGGGCTGACGATTGTCGACGCCACCTGTCCCTATGTGAAGGTGGCCCAGGAAAAAGCCTCTTTCCTCGGCGAACAGGGTTACCTGATCATTATCCTCGGCGAACATGAGCACCCGGAGGTGGTGGCGCTGGTGGCCAACGCCGGTGAGAAGACGATCGTTGTCGAAAACGCCGAGGAGCTCGATCTGAAACAGGCCCGGGGCAAGCGCGTTGGTGTTGTCGTCCAGACCACCCAGGCGAGCGCCAATCTGGCGGCGCTGGCGGCCCGGCTGGCCCCGGCCTGCCGGGAGCTGCTGATCTACAACACCATGTGCAATGCCACCCAGAAGTGCCAGGATGAGGCGTTGAGCCTCGCGCGCAAGGCGGACGCCGTCATCGTCATCGGCGGACGCAACAGCGCCAACACTACAAGGCTGTCACAGCTTTGTCGGGAGGTGCAGTCGCGTACTTACCACATCGAGGATGTCGGCGAGCTGAAGCCGGAATGGTTCAAAGGCGCCAAGACGGTTGCCATCACCGCTGGCGCCTCGACCCCGCCCGAACAGATGGAAGCGGCTGCGGCATGGCTGGAAAAGCTTGATTGATCGAAAGTAGAGGTTATGGCTGCGACAGGCCTGAACAGGATGGCGGTTTGCGGTTTCAGCCAGTCGGCCGGTTGCTCACCGCCAGCGGCACCTCCACCAGCAGTAGCTCGACATCGGCTTCAGCTTTGATGTGCAGATCCGGTACGCCGATGACCCGGGCCGCGCCCAGTGCCGGCACCGTGTGGCCGTTCGCCCTGACCGTTCCACCCTCCAGAACGTAGAGATAGGCACCCCGGCCGGTATCAAGGTGATGCTCGACCGCTTTCCCGTTCTTCAGAAACGAAGAAAAGACTCTGGCATCAGAGGCAATCGGCAGGGCGCCCTCGTCGGCCGCGTTGCTGGAAACAAGCGGCAGCAACCGGTTGGTCCGCTCCTGTTTTTCCACCGGTTTTCGCTGCAGCTCGGGTTCGAGGTCGGTACTCGAAGGCAGGAACCACATCTGGACGAAACGCATGGCTTCATCCTGGTTGTCGTTGATCTCGGAGTGTGACATGCCGCGCCCGACTGTGGTGTGTTGCACCCACCCCTTCCTGAGGATGTCGCCCTCACCGTTCTCGTCGGCGTGGCGGAAGACGCCGCCGGCGCAATAAGTAACCACTTCGATGTTGCGGTGCGGGTGCAGCGGCCAGGTGGCGCCGGGTGTGAGAGTATCGTCATTGAATACCCGCAGGGTGCCGAAATGGCTGTATTCACGGTCATAATACTTGTCGAAGGAAAAATGCCATCGGCCCTCGAAGGTGCCGTTTTCGATGATGCCGCGGGCCTGGAATATGCTGTCAGGCTGCCGGACGATTATAAGGTCCCTGCCGGTGAGGCTTTCCATAAGAGCTCCAAGAATCATTTGTGGTTTCGCCCTGTAAATTTTCTTTCCCGCTGATAGCGTTTATAAAACCGCCGGTCTGAATCTTAAAAGCGCAAAGTGAGGAAAAACGCCCTTGATTATTGTATTGGTGCTGATTAAAAGCGAAAGCGCTGCTACAATTAATCACTGGCTCAGGTTTTTCGAATGACGGGCAAGTAAAAGGGTTATGTGGGAGGACTACCGGGAAACATTATTGTATGAGACGATTGGCACCATTTTCAGCACTGGCGGTTCTGGCGCTAATAGCGTTGGTTGCCGTCGGGGCTATTTTCTTTTTGGGGGAAGATGATTCCGCTTCGCATTTGGCCATGGTACCCGGCGATTCGTCTCATACCGCCGGTAGCGATGGAGATTCAGCCGGTTCCCCGCCGGTGGTTTCTCCGGAAGAATCGACTGGCATAAAAAACGACTCGACGGTAGATACGGCTGGCCAATCTGTCGCGAACAGCCAGACCAGCCCGGGTTCACCGGCCAAATCAACGCCCAGGCTGCAATCGAGCATCAGTGAACTCGCGGCGAAACAATCGCAGGAAGGGCCAGTCGCCGCCTCCGAATTTGCTGCCACGCGGGGTTTGAAGCTGAAGGATGGCAAGGTGCAGGTAGTCCTGGAAGCTGCTTCTGCCTCAGCTGATACAACCATCGACCCCGCCGTGTCCGTTGCGACACCGGCCGCCACACAAGCGGACGCTGCCGCGGCCACGCAAGCCGCCATCGCCGCAGGCGCCATCATCGAGACCACCCACGACGGCCTCATCCAGGCTGAAGTACCGGTGGAGAGTCTGTCGCAACTGGCCGCCGCCCCTTCTATCAGTTACATCCGCGAACCTCACAAACCCTCGACTTTCGCCACCACCGAGGGTGTCGCCGACATCGGGGCTGATACCTGGCAATCCGCAGGCAACAACGGCGCCGGCGCCAAGGTAGCCGTGCTCGACCCCGGGTTTTCCGGCTACGATCAACTGGTTGCTGCGGGTGAGCTGCCGGCAAACGTTATCACCAGTTCGTTTTCCGGCGACATCACCGGCGGCGGCGAGACGCACGGGGCTGCCTGTGCCGAGATCGTCCACGACGTCGCCCCGGGCGCCCAGCTCTACCTGGTCAATTTCAGTACAGATGTGGAGCTTGGCAACGCTGTTGATTATCTGATCGCTCAGGATGTTGATGTGGTTTCCGCATCCTGGGGTTTCTATAGCTCTTTCCGCGGCGATGGTCAGGGTGACATCGATGACATGGTACAGCGGGCGAACGCTGCCGGCATCATCTGGGCGAACGCCTCAGGCAACGCCGCCCAGGCACACTGGAGCGGGCCTTTCACTGACGTCGATGGCGATTCCTGGCATGAATTCGCCACAGGCGACAACGGCAACGACATTACCGCCTCAGCCGGCTCTTCCATCGATTTCTACCTGACCTGGGATAAATGGCCGTTGACCAACCAGGATTACGACATATACTTGTACTGGAGCGGCAATACGACGGCGGTCGCGGCTGGCGACAGCTGGCAGAACGGCAACCTACCGCCATCCGAGGAAATCCACTACACGGTACCGAGCGGCCAGAGCGGTACCTATTACATCGCTATCAACAACTACAACAACAGCGCCACTGGTGACGCCACCTTCCAGCTGTATTCATATCCCGGGCAGCTGCAGTACCAGGTCGCCGCAGGAAGCCTGGGTGGCCAACCCACCGATTCGGTCTACGCCATGACCGTTGGCGCGGTGCCGGTGGGCGGCACTACCATTGAAAATTTCAGTTCCCGGGGTCCGACGATCGATGGCCGCATCAAGCCTGATATAACCGCGCCCGACCGGGTTTCGACCGTGACCTATGGCAGCCAGGGATTCTCGGGCACTTCGGCTGCCGCGCCTCATGCAGCCGGGGCTGCCGCGCTGTTCAAGGCGGCAAATCCGGCCTACACACCCTCGGCAATACAGGCGGCCCTGGAATCGCGGGCCACCGACCTGGGCACAGCGGGTAAAGACAATACATACGGCAGCGGTAAGCTGAACCTCGCGGATAAGACACCCCCCATAGTGACCGGAGTGCAACCATCCGGTGCTGTTTATGCCAGTTCGGGTACAGTAGCAGTCTATTATCTTGACTCCAACAGTGGTGTGGACACAGCCTCGGTACAGGTTACCATCGACGGCACAGCGCTTTCCGGCTGCGCCATTACCGCGGCCGAGGCCAGCTGCCCGTTCTCCGGTTTATCTTCGGGCGCACATACCATCGGGGGCAGTGTCGCCGACCACGCTGGCAATACCAGCCCGATCAGCGGTTCATTTAACCTTGTTTGCGGTAAACCGGCGATCAGCCTCGGGGTACTGAACACCTTCTGGACTTCTTATGCCGACTACCAGGCGAGAGAGCTCTCGGCGACCTTCACAATCAGCAATGGTGGCATCAATGGAGCTTATAATGTCGTCATGGCTGGCAGCGTCAACACCAACAGAGCCCTGCTCATTTCACCTGTACCACTGACCGTGGGCGACATCGACGCCTCCGGCGGCCCCGCCGACAGCGTCCAGGTGACGGTTAAATATCTGGTGCCCACAGATGTATCCATTTTCTATACCACGGTTTATTTGACCGCAGATGATATTTGTGGGATATCCTATGACTATCCGTCCCCATATTCCGGTTCCTGACGCATAACGGTTTGAACGCAACTCAAAAGCATCCAGGCGGCCTCGTGGCAGCCGTACAGACCGGAAGCCCCGCCTCGACCGCCGGAATCGAACCCGGGGATGTCATCATTTCGCTCGACGGTCATCTGCTCGATGACGTCATCGATTACCAGTTCTATTTCGAGCCCCGGGTCCAGGTTGTTGAGCTGGAGCGCGCCGGCCACATCCTCGAACTCGAGTTCGACAATACTGAAGGCGGCGACCCCGGCATCTTTTTCAGCAACGTCATCTTCGACCGCGTCCGAACCTGCTCCAACCGTTGCCTGTTCTGCTTCATCGAACAGGTTCCAATAGGCCTGAGGCCGCCGCTCTATCTGAAAGATGACGACTACCGCCTCTCCTTCCTCAACGGGAATTTCATCACCCTGGGGAATCTTAGGGAAAGCGACCTGACCCGCATCATCGAACAGCGTCTTAGCCCCCTGTATATTTCAGTTCATGCCACCGACCCGGAAGTGCGTGGCCTGCTGATGGGTTGCAGTTCTGATATGGCGCAGCGAGGCCTGGCGAACCTGAAGAGGCTGGGGGACGCGGGTATTGAGAGCCATATCCAGATAGTGCTTTGCCCGGAGATTAACGATGGCGCCGTGCTCGAGCAGACAATAAACGAGCTGGGGAAGGACTATACCGGCGTCGCCAGCATCGGTGTCGTTCCCGTGGCGCTGGACGCGGAGTATCTTCGGGAGCATCCCAAAACCGCGCTCCGGCCGGTCTCGGTCGAGGATTGCATCGCAGTCGTCGACGCTACAGACGATTGGCAGATGAGATTCCGCCGGGAGCGAGGCTATGGTTTTGTCTACGCCGCCGACGAGTTTTTGCTCAGGTCCGGCCGGCCGCTGCCGCCCCCGGAATATTACGACGATTTCGCCCAGTATGAGAACGGTGTCGGCATCTGCCGGAGCTTCGTCGAAGAGGGTGAGGGTCTGATCGGGGATCTTCTTGCCGGTCGCGACGCCACCACCGGATCCGGCCGCGTCTTTCTGCTAACCGGGACGCTGGCGGCGGATTTCATGGCAGTGGCCTGCGACCGGCTCAGCCAGGCGCTTGATCGCGAAATACTGCCACTGGTCGCCGGCAACCAGCTTTTCGGCTCCCATGTTACCGTGACCGGCCTCCTCGGTGGACGAGACATAATAACCGCCGTTGAAGCCGCTGATCTTAGCCGGAACGATCTGCTGCTGGTTCCCCCCAGCACGATGGAGAGCTCAGGCGAGCGCTTTCTTGACGATCTCACTTTTGAAGAGCTCAACGAGCTGCTGCCCTGCGAAGTTATCTGAGTGGTTTTTCACGTGCCTGCCGCGTTAACTGATAGAATCCCACAATGCCCATACTGCCAAAAGTCGCTGTTGTCGGTTACCCCAATGTGGGTAAATCGACTCTGCTCAACCGCCTGACCGGCCGTCGCGACGCCGTCGTCCACAGCGAGGCCGGCGTGACCCGAGACCGCAAGGAATTGCAGGTCGACTGGATCGGGCGCTCGTTTACGCTCATCGACACCGGCGGCGTTGACACCGCCGATCGCCGGCAGATGGCGCGCCAGATACGTGTCCAGGTCGAGGCGGCGCTCAAGGAGGCGGCACTGGTGCTGCTGGTCGTTGACGGCCTCACCGGCATCGGCCCCGGCGACGAGGATCTGGCCCAGATCGTTCGCCGCAGCAAGCGTCCCGCCATCCTGGTCGCCAACAAGATCGATGACTTCAATCGCGTTGACCTGATCCACGAGTTTCATGCCCTGGGCATGGGTGAGCCGCTCCCGCTGAGCGCCTTGCACGGCACCGGCTCGGGCGATCTGCTGGATATGATCGTCGATCGACTCGAGGAGATGGGGGAGATCACGGAAGCTGAAAGCCGCGAGGAGATCCGCGTCGCCTTCATCGGCAAACCGAACGCCGGCAAGTCCTCGATGCTCAACCGCATGCTCGGGGAGGAGCGGGTCATCGTTTCCGCCGAGCCCGGCACTACCCGGGACAGCATCGACACCGTCGTCGAGGCGGGGGACTCGCTGATCCGCTTCGTCGACACCGCCGGGCTGCGCCGTCCCGGCAAGCTCAGCGACGACGTTGAATACTACAGCCGCGTACGCGCCTTCGCTGCCCTGGAAAAGGCCCAGATCGCCCTGATCCTGGTGGATTGCACCGTCGGCCTGACCGACTATGACCTCACCATCATCGACGAGGCGATGAAGCGCAACTGTGCCGCGGCGCTTCTGCTCAACAAGTGGGACCTGCAGAAGCTCGACCTCGAGGATCTCAAGTGGAAGCTTGGCCGCAAGACGACGCTGAAGCCGCCGTTTCTGGCGACTTCGGCGCTCACCGGCCGCGGCGTCAAGGACATCCTGCCGTTGATCCGCCATCTGCACGAGCTCTATACCACACACATTTCCACCCGCGAGCTCAACAAGTTTTTAACCGAGATCAAGACGGAGCATTCACCGCCCATCGTCCGCGGCCGCCAGCTGAAGATGTACTACGTCAGCCAGCCGGCGGCGGCGCCACCACGCATCGTCGTCCAGGTAAACAACAAGGGGCTGGTCACCAGGCCCTACGCCACCTACCTGGAAAACACCATGCGTGAGCGCTTCGGCTACTTCGGCTGCCCGCTGGTGATCGAGTTCCGGGGCAAGAAGGGATAGCTTCTCGTGTATCTGCCAGTCCATAGCCGCCAGACTGGATCGGAAAAGGGGACGGCTTGGTGCTGACCGCCATCGCGCTGATCATTTTCGCCTACCTGCTGGGGTCGGTGCCGTTTGCGCTCCTGATCGGCAAGGGCATCTATGGCGTCGATGTCCGCCAGCGCGGCTCGGGCAACATCGGCACCACCAACGTCTTCCGCGTCCTCGGGAAGCGGGCCGGAGCACTCGTTTTCGCCGGCGACCTGCTCAAGGGCTTTATACCCGTATATTTTTCATTAAATTTACCCTCATACCTTTCATCAAATTTTTCTTCTGTTGAAAACGTCAAGCTGGTGGCCGTGCTGGCCGCCGGCGCCGCCATCGCCGGCCACACGTTCCCGATATTCCTGAGGTTCAAGGGCGGCAAGGGAGTCGCCACCGGAGCCGGCACCATCCTGGCATTGATGCCGACACTCTTTTTCATCACCTTCGCCGTATTCTGGGTCGTGCTCATCGCCACGCGCACCGTTTCGATAGCGTCTCTTACAGCGGTGACGGCGCTCTGTCTCGAGGTCATCGTCACCGACCAGCCTACGCCGTACACGGTCTTCACTTTCATGGGCGCGGCCGTGATATTCTACGCTCACCGCTCGAACATCAAGCGGCTTCGTAATGGGGAAGAGAGCCAGGTAACCTTTCCGTGGAACCGCAAATGAACGGCAGCATCAAGGCATCGGTCGTCGGCGGCGGCAGCTGGGGAACGGCTTTCGCCCGGCTGCTGGCGCGCGCCGGTGCGGAAACGGAGATCATCTGCCGCCGGCCCGAACAGGCCGAAGCGATCAATCGCAGCCACCGGAACCCGGATTACCTGCGTGACATTGAGCTGCCGGCGTCCCTTACCGCCGCATCCTTCGAAAACAACCACCTGCAGTCAGCCGGCCTGGCCGTCATCGCCATCCCCAGCAAGGTCTATCGGACGGTTGTCAGGGAAATTGCGGCCAGCCTCAATCCGGAAGCCGCCGTCCTCAGCCTGACCAAGGGCCTCGAGCCGGTGACTCTGAAACGTTTGTCCCAGGTGCTCGCCGAAGAGCTGCCAGAGCCCGCCGCTTCCCGCATCATGGTCCTCTCCGGGCCGAACCACGCCGAGGAGGTCGCCCTGGACATTCCCACGGCGACGACCATCGCCTCGACGGATCTCGAGCTTGCCGCTTGGATGCAGAAGCTCATCTCAACCGAAAGTTTCCGTCCATATGTCAATCCCGACCTCACGGGCGTCGAGCTCTGCGCCGCCGCCAAGAACGTCATTGCCCTGGCCGCCGGCATGAGCGACGGCCTCGGCTTCGGCGATAACACCAAGGCGAGCCTGATTACCCGAGGCCTGGCGGAGATGGCTCGCCTGGGAGACAGGTTCGGCGCCGACCCCCAGACCTTTTCCGGTCTCGCCGGGATGGGTGACCTGATCGCCACCTGCACTAGCCGCCACAGCCGCAACCGCATGGCCGGCGAGCTCATCGCCACCGGGAAGACGCCGGCCGAGGCTGAAGCCAAAATGGGCATGGTGGCTGAAGGGCTGACCAGCGCCGCCGCGGTCCTGGAGCTGGCGCTGGCAAACGGCGTCGAGATGCCCATCACCGAGCAGGTCTGCGCGGTTATCTATCAGGGTAAGGACGTACGCCGCGCCGTCGCCGTGCTCATGGCCCGCGCCCCGCGGCCGGAATAACCCGGGAAACCCCAGGGGACACATTACTGAATCCATGAACCCTGCACCAGAACATCCCGCCCAGCCCGACCTTTCCGGCGCCCTCTTCCTGATCGACGGCAACAGCCTCGCCTATCGCGCCTTCTATGCCCTGCCCGAGACCATCGCCACCAGCGACGGCTTCCCGACCAACGCCCTCTACGGCTTCTCGACCATGCTGGTGAAGATCCTCAACGACTATCAGCCGGCCAATGTCATCGTGGCCTGGGACGCCGGCAAGAAGGTCTTCCGGCACGAGGAATACGAGGAATACAAGGCCGGCCGCAAGCCGATGCCCGACAACCTCTCCCTCCAGTTCCAGCATTTCGAGGAGCTGGTGGGCGCCTTCGGCTTCGAGAACCTCAGGAAGGAAGGCTATGAGGCTGACGACATCCTGGCCACCATCGCGCGGGAGGCCCGCGAGGAAAAGCGCAAGGTGGTCGTCGTCACCGCTGACCGCGACGCCCTTCAACTGGTAGGTTCCGGCATTTTCGTCATGTCCAACAGCAAGGGCATCTCCGAGGTCAAGATCTACGACCAGGAGGCGGTGCAGGCGCGTTACGGCATCCCGCCGCGGAAAGTACCCGATTTCATCGGCCTCAAGGGAGACGCTTCAGACAACATCCCGGGCGTTCCCGGCATTGGTGATAAAACCGCGGCGGCTCTGCTGGCGGATCATGAATCCCTCGAGGATCTGCTCGCCCATCTGGATGAGATCAAGGGAAAGCGCCGCGAACTTCTGGATGAATACCAGGAGCAGGCGCTCCTGTCAAAGCAGCTGGCCACCATGGACGACGAGGTTCCCGTGGAAAGGATATCCCTCGACGCCGCGCCCGCGCGCCCCGGCAACAAACCGCTGCGTGATTTCCTCTCGCGCTTCGAGTTCACCAGCCTGATCCGGCGGCTGGAGGAAACGGGCATGCTGGAGCCGCCGGCTGCCGCTGAAGAGGAGACCGGGCTGGAAAAGGCCACGCTCGAGAAGCTGGCTGGCACGATTGCCGCGGGTGAGACAGCCATCGCCTGGCAGCGGCACGGGGAAACCGTCGAACTGGCGGCCTACTCCACTACCGCCGGCAAAATTCTGCTGGCCAGCGCCGCCGTCGACGGTTTTGAAACAGCCATGGAAAAACTGATCGACGCCCAACTCGCAAAGTCCGCAAAATGTAATGCCGCAGCCTCGCCCGCAAAGGCTGCAAAAGGAAAATCCGCCGCCAAACCCGCCAATGCCCCGGAGCTCGCTTGCCACGATTACAAGAGCCTGATGGCACTGGCCGGTTCGTCCATCCCCTGCAGCCACGACACCATGGTCGCCGCCTACCTGCTCAAGCCCGCGGCCCGTACCTATCTGCTCGACCAGCTGGCCGCCGCAGCGGATATCAGGGTCGAGATTTCCGCGGACGCGAATCCGGGCGACCGTGAGCTGGCCCTGGCGGCGCTACGGACCCACCACCTCGCGGGCGTTCAGCGCCGGCAACTCGACGGCCATGGCCTCACCGAACTCTTCACCTCAATTGAAATGCCGCTCATCGGCGTCCTGGCCGGCATGGAGCGCGTCGGCATCCGCATCGACCTGCCCCGCCTGGGCGAGCTGGCTTCGCGCATAGCCGACCGGCTCGACCAGCTCGGCGACGAGATCCACAAGCTCGCCGGCGAAGATGATTTCAACATCGACTCGCCCCAGCAGCTATCCGCCATCCTCTTTGAAAAACTGGGGTTGCCGCCGGGGAAAAAGACCAAGACCGGCTATTCCACCGACGCCTCCGTTCTCAAGAACCTGCGGGACAGGCATCCCATAATCGAAAAGATCGAGACCTACCGCGAGCTGGCCAAGCTATCGGGAACCTACCTCCAGGCGCTTCCCCGGCTGGCCGACCCCGACACCTGGCGCATCCATACGACCTTCAACCAGACGGTGACCGCCACCGGCCGCATTTCCTCCAGCGATCCCAACCTGCAGAACATACCCATCCGCACGCCGCTGGGCGAGAAGATCCGGGACTGCTTCGTTCCTGAGGAGGGTTCGCGCCTGGTAGTCGCCGACTACTCCCAGGTGGAACTGCGGATCATGGCCCACCTTTCCGCGGAGCCCAAACTGCGCCAGGCCTTCGCCGCCGGCGAGGATGTCCACCGCGATACGGCGGCCGAGGTCTTCAGCCTCAAGCCGGAGGATGTCACCAGCACCCAACGCGGCCGCGCCAAGGCGGTCAACTTCGGCATCATGTACGGCATCAGCGCCTACGGGCTTTCCGAGCAGCTGGGGATCACCCAGGAGGAGGCCTCGGGCTACATCGAGACCTACCTGGCACGCTATCCGAAAGTCGCCGCCTTCCGCGACCAGATCATCGAGCAGGCAACTGAAGATGGCTTTGTCACCACCATGCTGGGCCGCCGCCGTCTGATTCCCGAGCTGCGCTCGACCGAGGACCGCGTGAGAAAACTGGGCGAGCGCCTGGCGGTCAACACGGTCATCCAGGGAAGCGCCGCCGATATTATGAAAATCGCCATGGTCAATGCCGATCGCGCCCTGCAAGCGGAAGGCCTGAACGCGCGCCTGGTCCTTCAGGTCCACGATGAACTGGTCTTCGAGGCCCCCGAGGCGGAAACCGCCGCCGTCGCCGAACTCGCCCGCCGCGAGATGTCCGGCGCCTGGCAGCTTGACCCGCCGCTGGAAGTTGATGTGGGCGTCGGCGAGACCTGGGTGGAGGCGAAGTAACCAGACACACTCTCTGTAACCCACAGATTTCTTTCGTCTTCCGCTTCCATCCCCATCATCCCTTCTGTATAATGGTTTCTGGCACGCACAGCGCTTGTGGCTGCGCGGGCTAAATTTTTTTAGAAAGGAATCAAACAACCAAATGCAAAAAATCAACGACGAAGTAGAAGAGATCACATTAGTAGAGGGGAGCGGGGGGCTGCTCAAGATCGTAGATGGCAAGGAAGAACCCAACTACGATGCTACCATCACGGAGTTCCAGGAGGGCGACATTGTCTCCGGCGAGGTTGTCCGGATCGACAAGGACGAGATCCTGGTTGATATAGGGTACAAGTCGGAAGGCGTGATCCCGGCCAGCGAGCTCTCGATCCGCAAGTCCGTCAGCACCCAGGAAGAAGTCAGTGTCGGCGACAGGATCGACGCCCTGGTAATGCAGAAGGAAGACGCCGAAGGGCGCCTGATCCTCTCCAAGAAGCGCGCCCGCTTCGAGCAGGCCTGGAAGAAGATCGAGGAAGTCGAGCAGCAGGCCAGCACCATCGACGGCACGGTCATCGAGGTCGTCAAGGGCGGCCTGATCCTGGACCTCGGCGTACGCGGGTTCCTGCCGGCGTCGCTGGTGGACATCCGCCGTATCCAGAACCTGGACGAATACATGGGCCGCGTTCTGACCTGCCGGGTCATCGAGCTCAACCGCAGCCGTAACAACGTCGTTCTATCCCGCCGCGCCGTCCTCGAAGAGGAGCGCAAGGAAGTTCGGGAGCAGATCCTGGGCAAGCTCCAGCCGGGTGACGTCGTTGATGGCGTCATCTCCAACATTGTCGACTTCGGCGCCTTCGTAGATCTGGAAGGCATAGACGGCCTCATCCACATTTCCGAGTTGTCGTGGGGCCACGTCAATCATCCTTCTGAAGTTCTCACCGTTGGCCAGACGGTCAATGTGAAGGTTCTCGATATCGATCGCGATCGCCAGCGGGTCTCACTTGGCCTCAAGCAGACCCAGGAGGACCCCTGGAAGAGCCTGGTCGACGCCCATCAGGTCGGCGACATCATGACCGGCACGGTGACGAAGCTGGTAAGCTTCGGCGCTTTTGTCCAGATCAGCGAGGGCATCGAGGGCCTGGTCCACATTTCCGAGCTGGCCGAGCATCATGTTGAGAAACCTGAAGAGGTTGTAGCTGTCGGCGATGAGATCGAGATCAAGGTAATTGAGATCGACGCGCAGCGCCGCCGCCTCTCCCTGAGCATCAAGCGGCTCCATGAAGTGGATGAGCCTGAGGCGGAGGCTTCCGGGGAAGTGGAAACCGTCGCCGATGCGGAAGCCGCTTCCGAGGAAGAAGAGCAGTTCGCCGAAGCTTCAAATCTGGGCCTGAGCGACGACATTTTCCCCGACCGGCCCGGCTATGAGCCACCTGTCGAGGACGAAGTATCAGACGAAGCATCTGACGCGACCATTCTGGCCGATGCCGAACCCGAGCTGACCTATGAGCCCGAGCTTGCCGCGGAGCCGGAACTAAAAGATACTGTAGAGGAAGAGCCGGAGTCTGAACCGGAACCCGAAGCCGCGGCGGACGAAACCGTGAAGGCCGAGGAGGAAGCTTCCGAGGAAGCCGCGGCGGACGAAACCGTCAAGGTCGAGGAAGAAGTCTCTGAGGAAGGCACGGACGAAGTCTCTGAAGGTGAGGACGCGGAAAAGGCGTAAGCCCTTTCACACCTGAGCGATTACGCGCCCCGCCTTCGGCGGGGCGCTTTTTTTCCCGCGCCAAAGGCAATTTTCATGCCAGATATATGCGTATTCAAATCCAGTCATGGATATTAATAGACAGCCACCATGATGAACTCAGATAACAACCAGCAGCCACCGGTCCGCGTTGCTCTCACCGGCGGTATCGGTTCCGGCAAGAGCACGGCTCTGCTGATGTTCGCCGCCCGCGGCGCGGCGGTGCTCAGTTCGGACCGGGTCGTCCACGAACTTCTGGAACGGGAAGACGTACACGCGAAAATCGCAGCATCACTAGGTATCGAGCCACTGCTATCAGGTGAAGAAGGCCGCCGTCAGATCGCCGAAAGTGTCTTTACGGATGAGCTGCAGCTGACCCGTCTAGAGGACATCCTTTTCCCGCTGGTCGCCGTGGAGATCGCCGCCTGGCAAGCTTCCGCCCAGGCGATGTCTGCCCCGCTCACTGTAGTCGAGCTGCCAATGCTGTTCGAAGCCGGCATGGAGTCCGGCTTTGATCGGGTGGTGCTGGTGACCGCTCCCACCGAAATTCGCCAGAGCCGTCACGAGGGGCGTGTCGGGATCACCGATTTCGAGCAACGGGCTTCGCGCCAGCTGCCGGAGTCAGAGAAACGCGCCCGCAGTGACTATGTCTACGACAACACCGGCTCGCCGGAGGAGCTCGACGGGTTCGTGGCTGCCACTGTTGCCGCCATCATCGGATCCGAAGAGCGCTGATAGCTGTTGAAACGCGCGGTTATTATTCTGGTCATCCTCGCAGTACTGCTGGCAGCAGCAGCAGCGGCGGCAGTATACATAACCAAGCCGGACCTGTATGCCCGCTGGCTGTACCCGCTGGACCATTCTGATCTGATCACCCGCTCGGCAGCTCAAAACAGTCTGGATCCCGCTTTGGTAGCCGCGATAATCTTTGAGGAGAGCGGTTTCGAGGACGGCATCCGTTCCGATGCCGGCGCCGTGGGCCTGATGCAGCTGATGCCATCAACGGCTGTCTGGATCGCCGGCAAGACCGGCGGAGCGGACTTCACGGTAGCCGACCTGGGGGAGCCGTCAATCAATATCGCCTATGGTTGCTGGTACCTGCGCTATCTGATCGACCGCTACGGTAGCTCGGACCTGGCGCTGGCCGCATACAACGGCGGCACCGAGAACACCGACCAGTGGCTCGCCGACGCCCGCAGTGAGGGCCGGGATTTCAACAGTGACCTGGATGTCCCCTGGACTGAGACCCGGGAATACATTTCACGCGTAGACAAAACCCGAGACATCTATCAGCGTGCCTACAAGGCCGAACTGGGTATCTGAAAAGCCATGTCCATATTCAACATCAATGCGGCTTACAAACCAACGGGTGACCAGCCACTGGCCATTGACGGTCTCGCTGCCGGCGTCGCCCGTGGTGACCGCTACCAGACGCTTCTCGGCGTCACCGGATCCGGAAAGACCTTTACCATGGCCCAGGTCATCGCCCGTGCCGAAAAACCGGCGCTGATCATGGCCCACAACAAGACATTGGCCGCCCAGCTCTGCAACGAGTTCAAGGAATACCTGCCCGACAACGCCGTCGAGTACTTCGTCAGTTATTACGATTATTACCAGCCGGAGGCCTATCTGCCCTCCTCGGACACCTATATCGAAAAAGACAGCTCGATCAACCAGGAGATAGACCGCCTGCGGCACTCGGCTACCGCCGCCCTGCTTTCCCGCCGGGACGTGGTCATCGTTGCCAGCGTTTCCTGCATTTATGGTCTCGGTTCGCCGGCGGAGTATCTGGCAAAGATGGTGCTGCTCAAGGAAGGCGAAGAGCCCGGTCTTGAAGCGGTCACCCGGCGCCTGGTGGATATCCAGTACAGCCGCGGTGACTACGACTTCGGCCGCGGCCAGTTCCGCCTGCGTGGCGATGTACTGGAAGTCCATCCGCCCTACGAGGATACCGTCCTCAGGATAAATTTCTATGGCGAAACAGTGGAACGCATTCAGCGCATCGACGCCATGACCGGCGAGGTTTACGATGAGATGAAGCACGTCGCCATCTATCCGGCGACGCATTTTGTCACATCGCCTGAAGCCATAGACCAGGCCCTGAAAGATATTCAGACGGAACTTAACCAGCGGATCGCCGAGCTGAAAAAAGAGGGCAAGGAACTCGAGGCCCATCGCCTGCTAATGCGTACCCGCTACGACATGGAGATGCTGCGGGAAACCGGCTACTGCTCCGGGATAGAAAATTATTCACGGATCCTCGACGGCCGCGCCCCCGGCGAGCCGCCCAACACCCTGCTGGATTTTTTCCCCGACGATTTCCTCTGTTTCATCGACGAGTCGCATAACACCGTGCCCCAGATCGGCGGCATGTACAAAGGCGACCGTTCGCGCAAGCTGACCCTGGTGGATTATGGCTTTCGCCTGCCGTCGGCTCTGGACAATCGCCCCCTGCGTTTCGAGGAATTTCTCGAGTGCGTACCGCAGATTGTCTGCGTCAGCGCCACCCCTGGCCCCTGGGAGCTGAACCACAGTTCGCAGCTGGTGGAGCAAGTCATCAGACCGACCGGCCTCATCGATCCCGAGGTCGAGGTCCGCGCCACCGAGCATCAGGTCGACGACCTGATGAACGAGGTGCGCCAGCGAGTCGAGGCCAGGGAGCGCGTCCTGATCACGACGCTCACCAAGAAAATGGCTGAGGACCTGACCGACTATCTGCTGGAGATGGGCTTCAAGGTCCGCTACCTGCATTCTGACATCGATACATTGCAGCGCATCGAGATCGTCCGCGACCTGCGCCTGGGCGAGTTCGACGTTCTGGTTGGGGTCAACCTGTTGCGTGAGGGCCTCGACCTGCCCGAAGTCACCCTGGTAGCCATCATGGACGCCGACAAGGAGGGTTTTCTGCGCGGCGAGACCGCCCTGATTCAGACCATCGGCCGAGCCGCCCGCAACATCCGCGGCAAGGTAATCATGTACGCCGACCGGATGACCGGCTCCATGGAGCGCGCCATCGGTGAGACCAACCGCCGCCGCAGCCTGCAGGTGGCATACAACGAAGAGCACGGCATCACGCCGCGCACCATCGTCAAGGGAGTCTCCGACATGAGCGCCATGCTGGGCGAGCCGACGGTTCCCTACAAGGCCACCCGCGTTCGCCAGGCGGCGAAGAAGATGGACCAGCAGGAGCTTGACGAGGCAGTAGCTGATCTGGAAGAGGAGATGTTCAGTGCGGCCGAACAGCTTAACTTCGAATATGCGGCCAAGTTGCGTGACCAGATCAAGGAGCTGGTGCGCGAAAGAACGGCGAAATAGAGGGACGTACGTTTCCTATGTTTCCTAATTACGAAAAAAGAGCCAGGTAGATTGTGGCGGCCGGGATGGGATTTTCCCGCCTCCACTAGGGTCTTCGACAGACGTTACGGCGGAAAAATCCCATCCCGGCTGGAGTTGCCCTTTGCCTGGGCGGGGAAAAAAGAGAGACGTTCTTTTCCTAACGGTACTAATTAATGAAGCCCAACATCTTGTATTTGTATTGAGCGGTTGGTTCGAACCCGGTTTGGTCCACCAAACTAGTCTCATTTGAACTTTTTGAGAGTAGTGCATGAAACAGATCGGTGTACTCGACATCGATTTCACCGTTTCTTACGAGGATTTTTTCAAAGAAGGCTTGATTAAAGAGCCTTCTTTTTTGTGGCTTGGCTCTCATATAACCCATCCCACAACGGGAAGCGACGGCAATAGCCCGGTCAAGGACACTTCTTAGCTGGTCCAGCTGGGCGTGAATGACTACGAGTCGATCCTCAGATGAGGCCATTTCAGAAGCAATCCTATCCTGCTCGATTTTGAGAAGATCGATAGAAATTGCTTTCGCATAAAATGCCTGTAGCAAGCTCAACCTCTCATCAGCCAGCTTCGCAATCCTTTTGCCAAGGAATTGCTCTTCCATCGCATTAGTAGACTGCTTTGATACTAGCTCTTCATTGAAGCGATCAACCAAATTGTCTGCCGCTTCCTTTGCTAGCTGGATATCCTTGTAATATTCCTCGACTGCTTTCTCAACGGTCGCCACATCGACATATTTTGCGCTGCATTCTTTCCCTCTGCTTTTATATTGCCGGAGACAATAGAAATACGGATATTTGCCCTTTGCGAGGATGTAAGAAAGACGTCCTCCGCACTCAGCGCAGTAAACCGAGCCTTTTAGATAGTGAGGGTGCTTTCTCATCTTGATTCCCGATTGCCGATCATTAAGCTGATTTTGAACTTTTTGAAAAAGCTGTTTCGTGATCAAAGGCTCGTGCTCGCCAGGATAATCAACACTTTTGTATCTCATTACGCCGGTATAAAAAGGGTTCTTGAGAAAATTCCTGACTGTGTCCTGGGAGAGTGGCTTTGGTTTCCCACGAGTGTTGCCAATTCCCTTATCAAAGAGGAAGTCATTAATATCATCCAGAGAATAATTGCCGGTGCCGTATAGCTTGAATGCTTCCTTTATATGCGGTGAGATTACGGGATCGAGTACAACTGTGGCGATATTCCTTGTACCTTCCCTGACGTTCGTGTAGCCAATGGGAGCTTGATGAGGCCAGCCACCCTGCTTTATCTTTTCAAGCATGCCTTTTTGAACTTCTGTCGCCAAGTTGGCAGAGTAGAACTCAGCCACAATTGCATGAATACCTTCCACCAGCTTTCCTGAAGCTGTATCCTCGATATTTTCAACTACGGAGACGAGGGAGGTACCAGCTTTAGTAAGGATCGCTTTAATTGCAACGTGGTCTTCAAGATTTCTAGCTAACCGGTCAATCTTATGAACGACCACGGCATCAATATCTTTTTCTTTCCTGATTCTGGAAAGCATTTCCTGAAGCTGGGGGCGATGCGCACTTCTGGCCGATTCGCCCCGGTCAGTAAACTCATCAACTATCTCCCAGCCCTTATCACGAATGTAGGCTGTACACGCCTTCCTTTGGGCGGAGATAGAATAGCCATCTTGATCGTTGGTCTGTGCCTGCTCTTTGGTTGAAACTCTCAAATATATAATGCACTTCATATTTAGCTCGCTTTGGCAGTTCTGCCGGTTATATCTTTTTCAAAATTAGCCCAGACCATCAGTCTCAGTTTTGCCAGTTCTTCGGTTACCTGAAAAGAGTTGGCTATCTCATCAATCCTGGGTCTGTTTTTTAAATATTTTCCAAATTCATTACTTGGCATGAGCAGGCAAGCTGCAAAAACGTTGGCCTGTTTCTCGTGATAATTGCCGAATGAGTAAATCCGCTTCTGCATGGCAAGATGGTTTCCAGCGTGAAGCAGGTGATGACCAATTGCATGAGCTACCAGTTCGCGCTTCTCCCTCGGTGAAAGATCCTCACTGATAACGATGGAGCCTCGAAAATAGAATTCCCTTAAGCGTCCTTCCATTTTTTTGGGGAATGACATTAAGACCTAGACTTTCAGCTATCTGGTCTAGGTCGTTACCGTGTTGTCCGCGTATTCTGTTGGCCTTTTCGATTACTCGCTTCACGATCTTTTTTTCCTCTCAGGCCTCCTGGCCTTAATTACAGCCTCGTATGCCCTGATTAATGATTGCTTTTCCTCGCGTGTCATATTTGGGACTTCCTTGAACATGAGGGTGAAGCCCGGATCGTCGAGCCCCAAATCCTGGAGCTTGGATTCGAGCAGGAGGTCTTCCATCTCTTCGAAGGTCATCCCCAGGGCCTTACCCATTTTTTCCAGCTTGTCCGGCTGGGGGATGAATTTACCTCGTTCAACATCAGAAACGTAGGTGTTTGTGGGATATCCCATATCCTTTGCAACTTGCTCTTGGGATAATCCCTTCTCCAAGCGGATCTGCCGTATTTTGTCTTTGAAAGCCATAATTTCAATGTATCCTTACTGTTTATAGAAACTACTATAAATCAACAAAAACAATGAATCAATAGTTTTTTGTACACTTTCTGTGGATAACTTTAGTATTGACTCCAATGTAATACTACATTATTATTGACTTCAAAAGAGAGGGAGAGGGCTCAACGGGCATAAGACCCGTTTCTTTTTCCCCTCTCTCAACGTAAAACTACGTTAGCAGTAACATTAAGAGATAGAGGCAGACATGACCAATCAGCCACAACCAAGGAAGATTGATCCCGAAAAGGTAAGATATCAGCTCGACAAGCTGATTGCCGCCATTTGGGGAGTGGCTGAGGATGAAATCGCCGAAGAAATGAAAGCTGAAAAGGCTTCAAAGAGAGAACCCTCCGCAAAACCGCCCCTTACAATGCCCCTTTCTCTTAACAGTAAGACCCGATAGTAAGACCCAAAACCTTGAAAACATTAAAACCCACCAGGGGGAAATTAACTGAATTTGCGGGGCATTTAGCCCACTTAAATCCAGCGCCGTCTGTCTTCGTTTGGAAGGCACAAACGAAGCCCGACTTCCCGCCCCTCGACTTGCAGTTACCCTTGTTCCTTCGTCTCGTCGGCGAGGCGCGGGAAGTCTGGCTTATCAGCCAGACGGCGCTTCCTTCGGTCGCTTAATTTCCCCTGGTGAAAACGGAAGACAAAAAATGAAAACAGCAAGAAGAAACAACCGAATAGCTCCCATTCAACTGACGGCTCGGGACGTGGAGATTATCCTGAGTGTTTACGAGAACCGATTCTTGAAGCGGGACCAGATCCAACGGCTCCACTTTTCCGGTGCCTCGCGGATAGCCTGCAACATGCGGATCAAGAAACTTTATGAGCACAAATTTCTGGACAGGCTTGTAAAGCCTGTCGCGGTTGGTACCCATCAGCTAGTTTACGCCCTCGACAAGCGAGGAGCTGACGTGACGGCGGCTGCCCTAAAGATTGACCGGCATAAGGTCAGGTGGAGCCGTGCCAACAACCGCGTTGAGTTTCTATTCCTCGAACATACTCTCGGGGTTTCCGAAATCAGAGTTTGCCTGGACGTAGCTTTGGCTGACAGGCCAGAAGAGCTACTTTTCTACCAGAGAGGCGACAAATCACACCTGAGGCGCATTTCCATGACTGGAAGCAAGAAGAAATATTTCGTGGTCGCGCCCGATTCTTTCTTCGGAATCCAGACTGGGCGCGGGAAGTACATCTTCTTCGTGGAAGTGGATCTGGGGACGGAAACGCTGTCGCGTTTTGCCGAGAAAGTGACGGCCTACAAGAGATACTGGAAATCCGGTCAGTATAAAGAGGAATACGGTTTTAACAACTTTCGCGTCCTGACAGTCTGCGAAAGCGAAAGACGCCTGGCTAACTTGATCCAGGCAACAGGGAAAGTGGGGGGAAGGCAGATGTTCTTGTTTACGACCTTCTCAGCAATTCAGAAAAACAGCCCCCTTGGAAGCGTTTGGCTTTCTCCCTTCATAGATTTACCAACTTCATTGTTGGAATAGCCCGAAAGGGCAAGAGCTTTCAGGGCGAGATTCCCAAAAGGACGAAGCTCTTTTCCGTAAAACTTACCACGCACCTCATGTGTCAGTATGATACTGAGATGCCAAAGGGTTGAAGACGCGGGGAATCCACGGTTATGCTGGGAGATGAAGACAGGGTCAGGCTTCGCGCAC
>JAGVMV010000017.1 GCA_020053595.1 Thermoleophilia bacterium
AAGCCGCCTGGGCGACTGGGAAGGAGACACCATCATCGGCAGACGGCATCGGGGCGCGCTGGTGTCACTGGTGGAGCGCAAATCGGGCTTCACCTTGATCGGCGCCCTGGCCGGTAAAACGGCGGCCGGAGTGCGCGATCTCACCCTTGAGCTGCTTGGTCCCCACCAGAAACTTGTCCACACCATGACTTATGACAACGGCAAGGAGTTCGCCTGTCACCAGGACATCGCCAAAAGCCTGAAGGCCAAAGTCTACTTCGCCCATCCCTACTGCTCCTGGGAGCGGGGCCTGAATGAAAACACCAACGGGCTTATCCGTCAGTACTTTCCCAAAAAGCACGACTTCACCGCCATCACCGATGAGGAAATCGCCGAGGCCACGTACCGCTTAAATCACCGTCCCAGAAAAAAGCTTGGATTCAAAACTCCTTATGAAGTATTCTTCAAAACATCAACCCTGTTAACTGTTGCACTTCAGAGTTGAATTCGCCCCATAATAAGTCCAATAAGACCAGCTAAACGATAATTTTCCTGTCTTCCGTTAGTTTTCCCCCTTCTGCTTACCAGAACCAATGGACCTCCCAGGATGCTTACTGACCTTTTCTTGAAGTGGACCCCATTGTCGGTACCACTCACCCGCTAAACAAAGGTGTAAACAGGAGCCTCTTTCTTGTTGTGCAATTGTTCTACAAGTGACATAGAAGCAGCCTCTTCAGAAACGCCTGCGCCAAAGTAGACTTCCGCCGGCGTTCTGTCGCCCACCGAGCTGTGCGGCCGCTCGTTGTTGTAGTAATCAAAGAAGTTTCTCAGGCCGGCCAACAGCTGCTCTACCGTCTCGTACTCCTTGAGGTAGATGTCATCACATTTGATCGTACGCCACAGTCGCTCGATCATGATGTTATCCATTGCCCGGCCGCGCCCATCCATGCTGATGCGAATTTTATGATCATTTAGCACGCCCGTAATGGCATGGCCGGTGAACTGCGATCCCTGTCGGTGTTGAAGATCTCCGGTATGCCGTGCCGCCTGAGCGCTCGTTGAAGCACGCTTACACAGAAGTCCTCGCCCATCATCACCGAGATCTCCCAGGAGAGCACGTAGCGGGAGTGCCAGTCCATCACCGCGGGGCGATTCAATCATATTTTTTCCCAATTTCCACCACTCCCGTGATATGTTTCAGCAATCAGCTTATATTGCTCACCAGTCTTGGTGTCTTCGAAGTAATACTCGAGATAATCAGGCCACGGTCCTTTAGGGGAGATTTGTAGAATATCCTCTAGCGTGATGAATGAGCTTCTGTTCGGATTAATCTGCTTCAACTTACCATCGCGCACCGCTTGAGATACATCCTCAATCAAGGTCGCTAGATCTTCAGGAGATTCGATTCTACGTGACTCCGCCCAGTTTGTCATCGTACAATCCATGAAGGGTCAACTCTTTGGATAATGACCTGGCTTCCGCCACCAAGGAACCCCCCATTAGAGGCGGCAAAGCCCTCATAAATGGTTGTACCCGCAGGAACCCGGATTGTCGTAACCTGAGTGGCCGTATTACCCCAAGCCGAATTCAGTCCGAGATCCATGCGAGACTGAAGTGGACCTGCTGGTGGTATGCGTGTCCAAAATTGTCCCATTTGACCGACTGCTCCCCCATGAACACGATACAACATTGTCGTTTCGGATATCTGCGTCTCAGTATATGAACCGCTACGGAATGTATTCGCTATTTTATCCGGCAGTGGCCCGCGGCTGAGTGGTCCATATCTGACACTATTTGCTGCTTTCGAACCCTTGTCCGCGCATTTAATTCCCATTCTCGCCAGTAATCCACCGGTACCAGTCATGATTGCGTCCGCAGTGATAATGGTGCCGCCTACTCCCGCAACTTCTACACCGACAGCTGCCACAGTAGCGGCAGTTGGAATGCCTAGCAATACTACCTGCTCCGTAGTAGACATTGAATTAAACCCTGCCTTCCAATCGTCCCAGAGAGCTCCAACACCACCGCTTTGATAATCGTTCCAAGTTCCGACAGCTGCATCTACGTAACTTTCGCCCCAGTAAAGACCGTTTAAGTCATACCGGCTCATCGGATCATTCCCTACATACGGATACCGGTTCCGCTGCTGGGGATTCATGGCGTCGCCTTTCAATGGATCAGCACTGATGAATCTTCCCAGCGCCGGATCATATTCCCTGACCCCCATCCTGGTGGTGCCGGTGGAGCTGTCGGTGTCGCGCTGCCACTTGCCGGTGTAGCCGTATCCCAGGCCACCACCGGTTGTGTTGTTTCCGAAGGAGTCGTATCGGGCGCTATATACCTGGGCGCCGGTATCGTCGGTGATCAGGGAGATGTCACCGTGCGGGTTTGGCAGCTGGTAGCCATAGCTTAAGCCGCCTGAGTAGTTGGTGTAGAGGAACAGGCCGTCCGGTCCTCTTTGCATCGAGGCAGTTAAGTCTCCGTTTTGATCGGTCTTGTAGTCGGTGAGGTCGGTTTTGGCGCTAAAGTGGGAGTTGGCGGTCGAACTCGCCTCTGTCCGGCTGATTCTTCTTCCCAGGGCGTCGTAGGCGTAGTCTACGGTGGTGGTCGGTGTATCTACGATTGTTAGCTTGTCCAAGCCGTTGTAGGTCAATGAGGTGATGTCTGATCCTTTTTCCTTGCTTGTGAGAGCGCCGTTTGCGTCATAAGTGAAGTTCGTCGTTTCGGCGCCGTTTACCTGTTGGGTGAGCTGATTGGCCTGGTTATAGCTGGAGGTGGTAAGGCCGGTGATGGGGTTGGTGAGGTCCGTGCGGTTTCCCACCCGGTCGTAGCTGTAGGCGATATCTCCGTAGCCGCCGATGTTCTCGTCCGTGAGCCTGTTTACGGCATCGTAGGCGTAGTTTGTCGTAAGAGAACCGTTCTCGGTGAGCTCGGTGATGTTGCTGGCCGCATCGAAGGCCTGGGAGAAAGATTGCAGGGTCTGGGCGTCCTTTACCGCCTGCTGTGAGGTCGGCCGGTTGTCTGCGTCATAGGCAAAGCTCGTGGTAACGCCGTTGGGATAGCTCTTGGATGCCAGGTTACCGGCAGCGTCGAAGCTAAAGGTCGATGTATCCGAGCCCCTGGTTACGCTCTTTACCTGGTTTCTTGGCGTATGGTCGAATGTGGTGGTGAAGTTTTGGCCAGCTACTGAGTCGTCTCTTTGGATGAGATTCCCCGCGCCGTTGTAAATGAAGCTCTCACTGGTCCCAAAAGCGTCGGTAGCCTGGGAGAGGAAGCCACGGGTGTTGTAGGTAAAGGAGACGGTCTTGTTTGTAGCGTTCTCCACGGCGGTGAGCTGGTTCTGGTTGTTGTCGTAGGTAAAGGTATATGTGGCGCCCTGGCGGTCGGTTATGCCGGTTACGCTATAGACATCGTCGTAGGCATAGCTGATCGCGCCCTCGCCGGTGATGTCTTTGGTCAGGTTGCCGGATTTGTTGTAGTGGTAGCTCTTCTCCAGCAGCCAGTTGCCTGCGCCCGCGTCAACTTTTTCATTGGTGAGGCGGTTTAGCTCATCGTATGAGTAGAGGGTTAAGCGGTTCTCGGCATCGGTCTGGGATGTTCTGTTGCCGTTCTTGTCGTAGCCGTAGCCGGTGACACTGTTTAGTGGATCGGTGACGGCGGTGAGCAGATCGTTGGGGCTATAGGAGAATGATGTCTCGTTGTTCCTCTGGTCCCTGCTCTTTGTGCGGTTGCCGACACCGTCGTAGCGATAGGAGACCGAGTTTGTGAGAGGGTCGGATGCTGCTTTAAGCCTTGAGAGCTCGTCGTAGGTCTGTGAGTAGGTATGGCCCGCCGGGTCGGTAGTAGAAGTCAGATTGTCTGTGCCGTCATAAGTGTAGCTCGTGGTCCTGGTGGCTCCGCCCTCGTCAGGCTCGGTGGTTGAAGTAACCCGGCCCAGGCCATCGTAAGTCTGGGTGATTGTCCTTCCCAGGGGATCGGTCGTCGATATCCGGTTTCCTTCCTCATCCAGAGTGAAGGAAGTGGTGTTGTTCTCCAGGTCGGTGGCGCTTGTGAGCCTGTTGTTTTTATCAAAACCGAAGTTGGTCCAGTTGCCGTTCCTGTCTTTGGTGGCCGTACGATTGTAGGCGGCATCATAGCTGTGCTCTATCGTGTTTAGCTTCGCGTCGGTGACCAGGTTCAGGTTATCCATGGAAGTATAGCTGTAGCTGGTGGCCTTGCCCTCCGGGTCGATCACGGCGGTCCTGTTGCCGTTGGCGTCGTACTGGTATTCGGTGACGACGTCTTCCGGGAGGCCGGTATCCGGGTTGGTGACCTGGGCGCGAACGAAGCGCAGGTCGCCGAGGCTGTTGTATTCATAGGTCGTAGTCTTGCCGTTGCCGTCGGTAAAGCCGGTCTTTCTTCCCAGGGAGTCGAAGTCGTAGTTAACGCTGACCTGGTCTTCAACCGGCCAGTTCGTGTTTTTGGTGACAAGGTCGGGGTTGCCAAAAGAATCGTAGGTATAGGTAGTTTCATCGCCGTTTCTGTCGGTTGAGGTGGCCAGTGTGCCATCGGCGTTATAGGTAAATGATTCGCTGTAATTTGAGTAAGTGCCGTCGTAGTTGGTGACCTGGGGATAGCTGATCTGGGTCAGATAACTGCCCGAGGCGTCATAAGTAAAGCTGGTCGTCTGCCCCCGCGCGTCGGTCTTGGTGAGCGGATGGTTCTTTGAGTTGTAAGAAACGTGCGTGTGCTGCTCTTCGGGCATGCTCTGGGCCTTGAAAATATCGGTAATGTTGCCCGCTGCATCGAAGGTCTGGCGGTTTACTACGCCCCTGCGGTCAGTGACGGAATCCCGGTTTCCCTGCGAATCGTAGGTGTAGAGCGTATCCTTGCCATAGGGGTCGGTTTCCCTGACAAGTCTGAGCGCTGCATCGTAGTAATGAATGGTGGTTTCATCCTTTGAGGGATCATTGGGATCCATGTGAGTGGTCATGGAGGTCTGACCCGGGACGCTGTAATCGAAAGTGATCAGGTTCCCCTCGGCGTCGGTCTGATTGTCCACGCGCCCCTGCGCGTCGTAGATGTTGTTTACAAACGTGTGGCCGTTGGGATCGGTGATGCTTGTTATATGGTGATTGGAGTCCTGGGTGAAGTTCGTAACTCCGGAGTTCTGGTCGGTGACCGATGTTAAATCGCCCGCTGCCGAGTAGCCAAAGTTAACCGTATGGCTCTGCGGGTCGGTTATGTGGTCGATGCGGTTGGCGGTGTTATAGGCCAGCGAGAGCGTTCTTCCCGCCGGTTCGGTGATGGTTACAAGCCGTTTGTTGGCATCGTAGGTTAGCGTTGTCGCCTGGCCGGTCTCGGATACCACGCTTGCGAGCCGGTTCTCGGAGTTGAAGTTATAGACGGTCTGCTCTTTGGTGGTGAGGCTGTATGTGCCGTTGGGGTTTTTGATGAGTGTGTCGTGCCGGCCAGCGGGCGCGGTATAGGAGTTGTCCGGATTCTTGGTGAAAGTATCCCTTCTCCCGTCGCCGCGCAGGATGACCACATCACCGTTCTGCCTGGGGTTGGCGCTTATCTGCCAGTTGTGCGACCAGCCGTAGCCCAGGGGGCCGTCGCCGGTGTCGTTGGAGTTATAGGTCCGCTCAAACTCCAGGGGCAAACCCCTGGTGGGGATCTCGATATCGCTGTGGGCATAGTAGAAAGCGCCGGTGGAGGTGTTAACCGGCTCGCCGTAGGCGCCGCACCAGGTGTCGGTGCCCATCGCCTGGGCCTCGGCGCCCGCCTGGGTGAAGGGGACGTCGGACCAGGGGCTAACGTTAATTGAGGCGGCAGCCAAGGTCATGTAGCCGTTGCCAGTTCCGTAGGGTTTGGGTCCGCCGATGCCGCCCCACCAGTTATTTGATGCATCCAAGTTTGCCCAAGTAACTATTCCTGTAACATTGGTAAAAATGTCGTTGTAATGGATCGAGGGGCTGCTGCCGGACCCAACTTGGATGCCTGTATTCCAATAGCCACTGTTACCAATACTACCGTTGTAACTTATTGCGTTATTTGCAATCAACGCGTTGCCGGCAGCTACGTATATGCCAGAACCGCCGTATTCACCAGCGCCGTTGTAGCTTATTATGTTACCGGTAATCGACGGACTTCCTGAGTTAACGCTAACGCCAGAAGTGCTCCCATAATTATTGATGCCATTATGTTCAATTGTGTTATTGGTTATTAACGGACTTCCGGCACTTACGAGAATGCCGGAGCCGTAAGAATAGTTGATGGCGGTGCCAGTAATAGTTGGCGAGGCGTTGTTCACATAGATTGATGTAAACCCACCAGGGCCCGGACCAGGACCCCCCAAATGTCCTCCATAACGAACCACAGAGCTATTTATTATTCCGGAACTTCCGGGCTCAAAGTCAATGTTACCCCAGTCGCCAGGAGCTGGCGCTGAGGCGCTGCCGTCTCCGTTTGTATCGCCGTCATAGCTGTCGTCCTTGTAGGAAGTAAAAACAGTATTGGTTGCATTCAGGGAACCGTAAGCAACTATGCATGTGAGATTGGTGGGGTTATATAAGGTATGCGGTTTAACAACAACGCCGGATGGGATGGTAAGTGTCTTGGCCGCGTTTATTTTCATTGGATGCCAGTTGCTGCCGCCCCCTAAAACAACATAAGGAGAATTTGAAAGCGGCCAGGTTGTGTCCTGTGTTATGTCGCCGTTAAGCACCATCCCGTTTGTTCCGTTGCTTGAATATGTGTTGTTAGCTACGTTGTTCAGTGTTGCGGGAATTTCCACGGCCTCTCCACCGTTACCCATGAATGTATTTCCGGTCAGGTTCAGCAAGGACGCATAGGAGATCAGACCGCCGTCCTGGCTATAAGAAATGGTTGAGCCAGATATTGATACATTGGGGGAGTAAGCGGAAATATAAACACCATAGGATACGTACGGCAGGTTAGCAGAGCCTGAGTTGGAAAATGTACTTCCGGAAATTGACACTTGACCATTGGTGTCAATAGAAAGCATTGCATCTGCGTTGGTGTTGCCTCCCCAACCACCCCAAAGGAAAGTCGAGTTTGAAATGGAGGCGGAGCTTCCGGGCATTAATTTGACGTTGTACCAGTCGCCGGGGGCGGGTGAGGTGGCCGAGCCGTCACCGTTGGTATCACCTACAAAAGAATCGTCCTTATAGGAAGTAAAGACGGTGCCCTCGGCGATTAGAATACCGTTTACGGTGAGACCTGAATTGGTGCCTATGGGCTTTACCACAGCACCTGACTGAATTGTAAGCGTTATTCCCACATATACGTTGGTCAAAGATGACCCAGCAAGAACATACGGAGAATTAGATCCCGGCCACGTGGAATTCGAGGTCACGTTGCCCGTTAAGAACATGGCGTTATGTTTATTGCCAGAGTAGACGTTGTTGTAAATAGTGCTTTGTCCCAGAGTTGCAGGAACCTGTACCGCCGTTGCATTAATATTTCCAGCAATACCGTTTCCTGACAGTGCCGCAGGTTGAGAAGCCAGGTAGATGCCAAAGAGGCCTAGATTGTCATTTACAGTGTTGTTTGTAATCGACGGGCTGCCTGAGCTTGCGTAAATGCCGGAGTTACTAGAAGAATTTATTGTGGAGCCGGTTATTGTGGGAGAACTCGCGCTAATATATACTTCGCCACTGCTTGAATAACCACCGTATAAGACATCGCAACCGCTAAGAGTGCCACTACTCCCGCTGGCAAAATAAATGTATTTCCAGTCGCCGGGAGCAGGTGAGGAAGCCGAGCCGTCACCATTCGTATCGCCGCCATGCGCGTCGTCTTTGTATGAAGTAAAGTTAGCACCTGTGGCGTTGAGCGTTCCATTTACCGTCAAGCCAGAACTGGTAGTCTGGCTTTTTACTACCACCCCGGACTGCACCGTGAGGGTGACGCCCGCATTTATGGTTACATTTCCAGAGAGCACATAGGGGCTGCCCGACGAAGTCCAGGTGGTATTCTTTTTGATGGAGCCGTGGATAACAGTTGTGGCGTGGGCTGCGGTGGTAAACATGAGCAGGACAAAGACGCAAAAGGAAAAGAGCAAGATAGATAAAAAAAGAGGGTGCCGTAAACGTCTACCCTTTAAGCGAGACAATTCAAGACTGGTCGCGAAGCTCATATTTTGCCCTCCCGATAACGAGTCATTATATGAAAAAACTTCCCGAGCTTCTTAAAATACTAATATTTTAACTGCGCCCGAGAATTTATCACGGGCAAACTAAATAATCAATTTAAAGTTTTTGACTTCGGTTTAAAAATACAAGGGGGAATTATGGCGACCAGCGGAAGCCGTCGTCTGGACGCAGGCCAGACTTCCCGCCATTCGCCGAAGAGACAACGGAGCGAGGGTAACCGTAGATCGAAATGGTGGGAAGTCGGGCCTCATTTTGGCTTACAAAAATGAGGACTGACGACGCTGGCTCGAATGGGGCTCGATGCCCCTGAGAGACAGTTAATTCCCCCTTTGTTTTTTGGAATTTCCGGGGGTTTTGCCTATTACTATAGGGTCTTATCATTAATAGTAAGGGGCATTGTAAGACCTTGCCGGTCAGGATCAGGGTCTTGCAATCGGGTGTTGCAACTGATTACAACAGGCAATGCAACACCCTGGCTTTCTGTTTTGAGTATTGATTTCGGGTCTTGATCTGATATCAACAGACATTACAATATCTGCTGCCTATTAAAATCGGGTATTAAAACAGAGATTAATAGGCGGATTAAGAAGCTGACGATCTGATGTGCCAGGGCAGCCGGACGATTGGCAATAAAACCATTGACAGATGTTCGGCATTGGACTAAATTATAGATAACACTCGGTAGTACCGAGTAATAATAGTAATTACAGGAGGTGATTATGTTGGGAAGAACCACTAAAACAATGAGCGTCTCTCTGCCCCCCGAAATGGTGAAAGAGGTAGAGCGACTGGCAACAATCGAAAAAAAGAGTAAAAGCCAGCTATTCAGGGATATGTTCACGCTCTATGAAGAGATGCAGCAGGAAAGACGCTGGCAGAATGTAAGGCGGGCTGGCACACGAGCAGTCAAACGCCTGGGCATAACCTCGGAAGAAGACATCGACAAGCTGATTCACGAGGTAAGGGGTGTATAAAGCCGTTTTTGATACCAACGTCTACGTATCAGCTGTTGCTTTTGGCGGTAAACTCGAAATCCTCTTTCGGCTCTCTTGGAGCCCTCGCAGGCAATTCAAGCTTTACACCTCAAACGAAATCCTCAAGGAAACAGTCAGAGTCCTGGCCTCGGACAAGTTTCAATTTACCAGAGAAGAGATCGCCGATGCTGTGGCAACCATTATCGAAGCCGCTGACGTAGTAGAACCAAAGACCAAAATATCTGTAGTCTCTGATGAACCGGATAATCGCATCCTTGAATGCGCGGTTAAAGCCAAGGCTGATTTAATTGTCTCCGGCGACTCTCATCTTCTTGATCTCAAAGAATACAAGGGCATCCGCATACTGAAACCCGCCCAGTTCCTTACCCTCCTCGAAAAAGAACGTTAAAAACTCTTGCCAGCTTTTCAAATCTATGAAATGATGGCTTCAATCAATATGTAATCTTACGTATAAGAATATGGATTTAAAACAAAAAATCGGAAAACAGCTCAAGGATCGCAGACAGGAAAAAGGTCTGCTTCAAAAAGATGTAAGCAAAGTCTTGGGCTACAAGAACGACAGCTATGTCTCCGATGCCGAACGGGGCAAGTTCATCCCCCAGCCCGAGAAACTCAAGAAATGGGCAATGGCGCTCGGTATGACTCAAAAAGCAATGGGTGAGCTGGTTGTCGAAGCTAAGCTTGAAGATATCGGCCTCTCCGACCCCGGCTTCACCATCATGTTCAAGGAAGTGCCTAACATGACGGCGGAAGAAAAAGAGTCGGTCATCCGAGCTTACGAAGCGGTAATTAAGGCACGCAGTGCCAAAGGAAAGAAAAAACCATGAGATGTGTCATTTATCTTAGAGTTTCAACCAGAGAACAGGCAGAGGGCGGTTATTCCATTCCCGCCCAGCGTGAAGCCTGTATGAAGCTGATCCGGGAAAAAGACTGGAATCTCGTTGACGAGTACGCCGACAGGGGCGAATCAGCAAGATCAACAGCCCGCCCACAGCTTCAGGAAATGCTCTCTCGCCTTAAGAAAAAAGATGTGGACGCGGTTATCGTCCATAAGATTGATCGTCTTGCTCGGAATATGTCAGATCATGTAGCCATCAAAGCCGTTTTAACGCGCACAGGGGCACAGCTGGTGTCAGTGGTTGAAAATATCGAGGACAGCGCCTCTGGACGCTTCGTGGAAGGCATCCATGCGTTAATGGCCGAATTCTACTCCGCCAATCTGTCAGCTGAGGTCAAAAAGGGTCTGCTTCAAAAAGCTAAGTCAGGCGGTATGGTCACAAGAGCCCCGGTCGGTTACAGAAATGTCAGAAACACAATCGAGGGCACAAGCATTGCCAAAGTGGTTATTGATGAGGATATGGCTCCGCTGGTAAAAGAATGCTTCAATCTCTACGCCACCGGCAATTACTCCCTGGCTGAGATTCAAAAGATCATGGCCAAAAAAGGACTGAGGAATAACTTCTCCAAGAAAAGGCCAGCTCCTGAGTTCTGCAAGTCTTCAATTGCTTCGCTTCTGCAAAACAGGTTCTATACCGGAGTTGTCAGCTATCGGAAGGTAGAGTATCCGGGGCTGCACGAACCGATTGTTGAACAATCCCTTTTCAACAGAGTCCAGCAGGCACTAAGAAGCCGAGATCAGGCTGGGGAGCGAAAGCGGAAACATCCGCATTACCTAAAAGGCACCATCTACTGCGCCGAATGCGGCTCCCGGCTCTCCTTCCTCCTTGCCAAAGGCAAGTATCCATATTTTTATTGTCTGGGACAGAAACGGCATAATGGCTGCTCTCAGAAGTACGTGGATGCCCTGTGGGTGGAAAAGAAGATCGAGAACCTCTACAAAGACATTCAGCTTCCTCCGGAAACAGTTCAAGAGCTAAAAGAGAAGCTTGAAGAAGAAATTGTCAATCAGCAGGCTTCTTCAATCCTTCAAAGGAAGAGATTAACCAAGACGATTGATGAACTGACGGACAAAAGATACAAACTGGTTGAAGCTTATTATCATGGAGCCATAGCCATTGATATTTTAAAAGGCGAACAGGAGCGGCTGGTTTCTGAAATCGGAGACTGCGAGGAAAAACTAAAAGTCATTGACGGCAAGCACGAGAACGTTCAGGAGCTCTTGGAAAGAGCCATAGACTTAGCCGGAAACTGTCACGAGGCCTATCTATTAGCTCAACCTGATAACAGAAGGCTCTTAAATCAGACATTCTTTGACAAAATTTTCGTCGGGGACATTGAAGAAAAATTAAAAGACCCGGAATACTCCGATCTCTTCCATGAGCTTTTTTCTGGTGACAGTTTGAATAAGTCAAGTCTGGTCGGGGTGGGCGGATTTGAACCGCCGACCTCACGGTCCCGAACCGTGCGCTCTACCAAGCTGAGCCACACCCCGATCCGCCAAGAAGTTCATGCATGATGTCCAGGATTTAAACTACCCATCCACCGCTCGATATTGTAGCACGAAAAAGGGACCCCCACCCCGGCAGGTCCCCCTTTATCGTCTAACCGCCTTCGATCCCTTATACTACGCCGCTTATAAGCGATACATCGTAGCCTTCCTGCTGGGCCATAAGTTTAAAGTCATGCGGATTACTGGCGACCTGGGCAGCATCCTGCAGCGTTATCAGACCCTCCTGATAAAGCGCGAGCAGCGACTGGTCAAAAGTCTTCATTCCATAGTAATCGCCTTCGCGTATGGCATCCTCGATCTTGTGAGTCTGGTCTGAATCCAGTACCAGGTCCCTGATCCTCTTGGTCATTACCATGAGTTCCAGGGCCGGCACACGACCCTTGCCATCGGCTCTCGGCAATAAACGCTGGGAGATGATTCCGCGAAGCGACCCGGCGAGCAGGATTCGAACCTGCTTTTGCTGATACAGCGGAAAGAAATCAATAATGCGATTAATCGTTTCACTAACATCTATGGTATGCAGCGTACTAAGCACGAGATGCCCGGTCTGAGACGCCGTCATGGCGGTTCGTACGGTTTCGAGGTCACGCATCTCGCCTATGAATATTACATCCGGGTCCTGCCGCAGAACATATTTCAAAGCTGTCGAGTAGCTCCGGGTATCAATGCCTACCTCGCGCTGATTAATCATGGACTTGTTGTCTTTGTGCAGAATTTCAATCGGATCCTCGATCGTGACGATGTGTCGGCGGACGTTCTGGTTGATGTAGTCAATCATCGCGGCCAGCGTGGTGGTTTTGCCGCTGCCGGTAGTTCCTGTAACCAGAATCATTCCACGTGGCTCAAGGGCCAGCCGCTTTATAACGGACGGCAGGTGAAGCTCATCGAAACCGGGTATTTTACCTACTACCTGCCGCATGGCTATACTGATACTGCCACGCTGCCGGAAAATATTTACTCTGAAACGCCCAATGTTTTCGATGCCATAGGCGAAGTCAATTTCGTTTTGTTCGGAAAAGATAGCAATCTGTTTATCGCTCATAATAACGGCTGCATATTCTTTCATGCCCTCAGGCATGATTGGCTCATCGCCAAGCGTGTAGAGTTCGCCGTCAACACGTATGACCGGCGGACTGCCAGATTTTAGATGCAGATCCGAGGCACCGCGTTTTACCATCGTATCCAATAGCGCTTCAATGCTATCCATTATTATTTGCCTCCCTGTCCGGAAATGACCTGCGGGGATTGCCTCCCAAGAACTACTTCGGAAGCGCTGAGCCATTCTTGACTGGCTCAGCGAGATTCATGTCTTATGGCAGCAGCTATCGACCTGTGCTAAGCTGTTTTCCGCCTGCTGAGGCGTCGTCTAATGGTAGGACAGCGGTCTCTGGAACCGCCGGTGGAGGTTCGAATCCTCCCGCCTCAGCCAAAACCCTCATATTTCACATCTCTGTACTATTCAGGTTTAAATCAAACCCGTCACGGTTACCTTCCCCCTTACTTCGACGATTGCCCATTCATCTCTTGCAGGTTAGGAAGAAATTTTGGTTAATTTGTACATATGAGTAAGGAAGCCCCAAATATAATCTGTACGGATCTGACCCGTTACTATGGGCGGAATCGCGGTATCGAAGGTCTGAACCTATCAATCGGCCATGGTGAAATATTTGGTTTTCTTGGACCTAATGGCGCCGGCAAGACGACAACCATCCGCATGCTCATGGGGATGGTTAAACCGAGTAGCGGTCGTGCAACCGTGCTTGGCCTCGATGCCTGGGGTGACTCAACCAAGATAAAATCGCATGTGGGAAATGTACCAGGTGAACCGCGCCTCTACGAAAACCTGCATGTAGATGACCTTCTAAATTACGTTGACAGCTACCATCCCGGGGCGGATCCACTGCGCCAAGAGCTGATTGAACGTCTCTCACTCGATGTCAACAAAAAAGTGAGTTCCCTCTCCAAAGGAAACCGGCAAAAAGTCGCTATTGTACTGGCGATGATGCACGACCCTGAGATCCTCATACTGGATGAACCGTCCACCGGTCTTGACCCTTTGATGCAACAGGAGTTCTACACGATTCTGGGCGAGTTCAGGGATCGCGGGAGAACGGTTTTCCTTTCCTCGCACATCCTTTCGGAAGTCGAAAGGGTTTGCGACCGTGTAGGCATCGTCAAGGAAGGACGACTGGTGGACTTGCGTGCGATTGAAGAGCTGCGGCAGAACAAGATCAGGCACATGGACGTAATTTTCAGAAACCATGTGGACGCAACCGAGTTCGAGATCCTGCCCCAGGTAATTTCGGTACAAGTAACGAACAACCATCTGCATATTACACTTCGTGGAGAGGTCGACACACTGGTGAAACAAATCGCGCGGCACGAGATCGAAGACCTTACATTTACGCAACCGAATCTCGAGGACTTCTTCATGAGCTTTTACGGCTCTTCCGGACAGACGGAGAATGCGCCAGGGGCTGAAAAAGATGTGTTGCCATAATGAATTATAATTTGCTCAGACAAAGCTTTGCAGAACGGCGGGTTTCGCTCCTTATCTATGCCATTGGCGTAGCCGCTTATGGCATCATGATCCTGGCCATCTGGCCATCAATGCAGAACACCGGTATCACGGAGCTGTGGGACCGCTACCCGGAGAGCATCAAGAAAGCATTCGGGGCGAGCATCAACTTTGGCACATTCGACGGGTTCATGACACTGGAATATTTTGCCCAGATGTGGGTGATTGTCATGGCCGCTTATGCCATCAGCGTTGCCACTGGTTCACTGGCTGGTGAAATCGAAAAAGGGACGATGGAGCTACTACTTGGACAACCGATTTCCCGGCGGGCTATCGTCGTCACGCGACACCTGTACTTTTCCCTCGGGCTGATCGTTCTTATTGCAGCTACCCTGGTACCAATCATTATAGGAGCGCCTGTTGCGGGTGGAGAAATCAGCTACCGGGGCATGGCCGCTCTGAGTCTGCAAGCTTTTCTATTCTTTGGAGCCATCGGCTCGATCGCCTTTTTCTTCTCGGCCACCTTCAGCAACCGCGGGCGGGCGCTGTTCGTTTCGCTGGGCATTCTGATCGCCTCGTATGCGCTCGATCTGCTTTCAAAATTCAGTGACTTCGTGGACCATTTCCATCGCCTGTCGCTGTTCTACTATTATGATCCTTACCGATACGTACATGATGTCTCATTTGCCTGGGGCGATTTGGCTGTCCTTGCGGCAATCATCGTATTTTTTACGGCGGGCGCCGTTGTCTGGTTTGAAAGGCGGGACATCGCTGTGTAGAATAGCCGGGTTGCTTTTACTCTGGCGCATTCGTCTAGTGGCCTAGGACGCCGCCCTCTCACGGCGGTGGCAGGGGTTCAAATCCCCTATGCGCTACCATTCTTTACTGCTTCCCTATGCTTGGCTGATATCAGCCGGAGTTTTTGAGAAGATCGATGGCGGCGAGAAGACGGGAGACACTCTCCTCCCGGCCGAGCATTTCCAGAGTTTCAAACATGCCGGGTGTGATGGTCTTACCGCTGACACTGATGCGAATGGGCTGAAGGAACTTGCCAAGCTTGAGTTCCAGATCGTCGGCAGACTGTCTGAGTGTGGACTCGATTGCCTCCACGCTGAAAACATCGAGTGAACTGAGAACTTCGGCTGCGTTGGCTAGCACAGCAGGAGCATTTGCGTCCTTAACCAGCCTGGATAGTGCTTTCTCCTCGAAAGTAGCGGGATGGAAGAAGAATTCCGTCAGATCCACAAAATCAGCCAGAGTTTTCATTTTCTCCTGAACAAGTGGTACCAGGTCGGTAACACTCGGCTTGTCATCCGTTCCCGGCAGGCCAGCCAGCACGGTGTTCTCGATAAATTGTTCTATACGCGAAGCTAGCTCTTCCGAATCCATGCTACGGATATAATGCCCGTTCATCCATGACAGCTTTTCATTATCGAAAACAGAGGCAGTGCTGCCTACGCGTTCCAGAGAAAATTTTTCTATAAGCTCCTCCACACTAAACAGGGTTGTCTCGCCATCAAGGCTCCAGCCAAGCAGGGCCAGGTAGTTACACAATGCTTCACGGACATAACCCTGGGAGCGGAATTCCTCCACTGATGAGGCTCCGTGTCTCTTGGAAAAAGGGGTTTTGTCGGGGCCCAGAATCAGCGGCAGATGAGCGTATGCCGGCAGCTTCTCCCCCATGGCTTCCAGCAGAAGAATCTGCCTGGGAGTATTGGGTAGATGGTCGTCGCCGCGTATCACATGGGTTACGCCCATATGCGCATCATCAACTGAGACGGCAAAATTGTATGTGGGAATTCCGGATGACCTCAGCAGAATGAAGTCTCCGAGGATTGAATTATCGAACTCCACATCGCCCTTGATAATGTCCCTGACGATCGTGACTCCCGTATCGGGCAAACGCAACCTGACGACAGAACCCCGGCCCCCAGCCTTGAGCTTCTCCTCGTCAACGGCGGTCAGGTTAGCGCAACGGCCATTATAGACGAAGGGCTTGCCTGCCGCCTTCGCGTTCGCTCGTGCTGCATCCAGCTCCTCGGGAGAGCAATAGCAGCGGTATGCCTTGCCGGATTCCAGAAGCGCCGCCGCCGCCTCCTTGTATATCTCCATCCGTTCCATCTGACGGTACGGTCCGCGATCACCACCTACGCCTGGCCCCTCGTCCCAGTCAAGACCAAGCCATTGCAGGCTGGAGATTATCTGCTCAACTGACTCCTCGGTGGAACGATGCCGGTCAGTGTCTTCGATGCGTAGTATAAAACTGCCCTTTCGACTACGGGCAAACAGCCATCCGTAAAGAGCTGTGCGAGCACCGCCTACGTGAAGATGGCCAGTCGGGCTCGGTGCAAAGCGAACCCTGGTAGCTCCAGGCTCTTCCCCGCCTTTATATTTGTTTGTATTCATTTCAGACATCGATCTTCATTATGTATACTTCACAAAATAGAGCCCGATTAATAACCGGGCTCTATTGGTGTTTCTATTTCGTTTTGCCTAGAGCCTGCAGGCGCCCCGGAATGATCCCCCAGAGCTAACCGATCCTACTTGCACTACTGTCCCTTCGAATGGTGCATGTATCATGCTGCCGCCACCGATATAGATCCCGACATGAGACATGTAACCGCCACCCGAGCCAAAGAATACCAGGTCTCCAGGTTGCAGGTCGGAATAGTCTATCGGTGTACCCGCCGAGTACTGAGCAGTTGCGCCGTGAGGTAACGATATCCCCATTTGCGCGTATACATACATCACCAGACCGGAGCAATCAAAGCCGGATGGATCAGCCCCGCCCCAGACATAAGGTACACCCAAATATTGCATGGCGATGCCTACAGCGCCTCCAGATGTTGATGGATGGGCCGGGCCGACGAATCCGCCGCCGCCTCCTCCACCGCTGGACTCACTGGCAGCAGCCGCCTGCTGAGCCTGCAATGCCGCAGCCTGCTCCTGCGCCTGCAGCTGGGCGATCTCGCCCTCAATCCCGGTAAGCATCTGCTGTCTTTGAGCGAGGCCGGACTCGATATCGGCTTTCTCTGTAGAAAGCTGGTCTACCAGCGTGGATTGAGTGGCCTTGTCACTGGCTAGCTGCGTCCTTGCCTGCTCAACCTGCTCTTTCAGCATCTTGACCTGGTCGAGATCATCCCTGTCCTGCTCTCCCACCTTGGTCAGCATGTCGAACTTTGTCAGAAATTCGTTCAGATCGCTGGTCTCCATGAGCACATCCAGCATGTTCACGGAGCCGTTGCGGTAAATCTTCACTATTCGCGTTTCCAGACGATCCTGCATCTCGCCAAGCTTGACTGATGTCGCATCCAGTTTAGCCTGGTTCTCCTCGATGCTGGATTCGATCTTTGACAGCTGATAGTTGGCGTTGTTGTAAATCTCGACCTTGGTTTCCAGCTCGCTGTTAAGCGACGCCATGTCACCACGCACTGATTCAGCCTGGGATTGCCTGGTGGCAATATCCCCTGCGGGATCTGCTCCAGCCATGGCAGCTGAAATCATCAGGCCAACAAGAAAAACTAGGGGGAGACAAACTACAAAGACGCTAAGTCTTCTGAGGATGGATTTTGGGGTTGCTTTGAAGAGGGTCCTGCTCGCTTCTGATAATGACTTTAACTTATAGCTGATGCTATTCGCCTCCTTGAGGACGTCTAATGGCGTCTGTCAGTTGGCTTCTATTACTCTAAAACCTTGTGCACCTTAACAGGGCATAAAATGGAAGTCAAATCAGAGGAAAAGTTTTTCATCGTATTTACGCTATTTGCGGGATTTTTATAGGTAAAAGCCCTTATCAGGTGGTGAAATATTCCCTGAGACCCGCCAGAATCGATTCTGACTCCCGTTGCGCCAGCGCAGCCGTTTCCATGCCTCCAGGTCCTTCGCCAGTCATCAGAACCGGTTCGATCATAATTGCGGTCATCTGCGTCTCTCTGAGCACTGCAAAATTTCGGCCCAGAACTGGTATTGCCGGTATTTGCAGCTCATCAGCCAGACGATCGACAATATGCTGCGCCAGCAAGCTGCCCGCTTCAGAGAAATATCCCTGCCGGCAAAAATAATAGCCGGCAGCTCCCTGAGCCCGGCTGCTGGTGTAGTAGCCATGATGAATGCTCAAAAAAATATCAGCCTTAGCAGCATTTGCGACTGCCGGCCTGTCATATAGATTCATGGGCGAATCGCTGTCCCTGGTCAGCACGATTTTCGCTCCCAGGGACTCAAGAGATTTAGCCAGCATGAGCGAGACGTCCAGATTGAGATCTTTTTCTCGCAAACCTGATGCCAGAACAAAGCCGTCGTCTTCTCCACCATGCCCCGGGTCAATGGCAACAGTGATCCCGGAAAGTGACCGGCCACCGGCATGCCCACCGTTACGATCCGGAATTTTGGCCTCGGTGGAATGAGGCTCTCCGTCCTTGGTTACTTTAGCCATAATCCTGAGGACGGAATCATCGACCATCCCATCCATTACCAGACCAGCGTTCTTTTGAAAATCCAGAACAGCCCGCTCTGTGAGCGAACCAAAGATTCCATCCTCAGGCCCGGCGTTAAAACCCAGACAATTCAGTGATCTCTGCAAAATCAGGACATCCGCACCGCGGAATGGCGGGATACGCAGATACAGAAGGCGCTCGCCAGCCTTGTAACCAGCCTCAACCAGCTCACACCAGGTATTTTCCGCGATGACCCCATCAGCAACAAGACCGCTTTCCTGCTGAAACGTAAGCACCGCGGAATGCATATCCTGGCCAAAATATCCATCGACGCCGTCAGTGCCCAAATCATAGCCCAGGCTGCGGAGCCGCGACTGAACATCCAGCACTTCTTTGCCTCTGTCACCCAGCTTCAGGATTTTCAAGAAGTTGTTCCTCTTCGGATTGGAATTGCGGCGCGAAAGCCCGCGCCTGTTTATAAAGGTTAAATGTTGAGATGCCCGGGTTCAACCCGGGCGAACTTTTCAGGTGTCAAATCGTCTGCGACAACGATAGTACCTTCATGCCGGTACCAGGAGAGCTTGCAGCCCGTATGGCTTTCTCAACCAGACGCTTGGCCTTTTCAACAGCGGCTGGAAGTTTCTCTCCCAGTGCAATATAACCGACGATTGCCGCTGAAAAATGGCAACCCGTTCCATGCAGATGCTCGGTTTCGTTGTAGCGTGTACCTGCAAGTGTATACATTTTCTCACCATCAAAAAGATAATCGTTCGGCGCCCCAGGCCAATGACCGCCGGTAATACATGCGGCGCCCGCACCTGCGTCCACCAGAAATCTGGCTGCGTCCTTCGCATCCTCCGCGCTGATGATATCCCGACCGGTAAGCGCCACTGCCTCAGGCAGATTGGGTGTTATCAGGCAACATTCAGGTACAAGCAGCTCGATCAGACTGGCAACACATGTTTTGTCCGCTGAATAGCTTCCACCGGTACTGTTCAGCACAGGATCGATCACTATCAATCCAGGCCAACCGGACCGGCCGGTGTCAGCAACCTCTTCAATGATGTCAACGCTGGGCAACATGCCGGTTTTACTGCATACCGGCCTGCTGTCGTCCGCCAGTGATTCAAGCTGGACCCTGACCTGCTGGCGAGGCACAGCGTAAGTTGCCTGTACACCCTTGGTATTCTGCGCGGTTATCGCTGTAAGGACGCTGAGACCGTTCAGGCCAAGATACGAAAAGACTTTGAGATCAGCCTGTATGCCGGCTCCACCACTCGGGTCTGAACCGGCAATGGTCAATACTGATTTGTTCCTATTATCAGATATTTCCACTGAAGTGCTCGTATCCATGTTCGGGCATCGTTCGTACGCACCCAGCCTTGTCTACAAGGCGTATGCCATATTCCAGGGGCATGACTTCGCCAATCATGGTTACATCTATACCACCCTGATGGGCGACCAAGGCCTTAACCTGTTGAGCGATATCTCCTGGTAACGTGAAAAGAAGTTCATAATCCTCGCCGCCTGACAACAACATGGATTCTCTTTCCCAGCTGTATTTTGAGACAGCATCAGCAAAATCCATCGAATATGGCAATAAACCCGGCTCAATCATGGCACCCACACCACTTTCTTCGCAGATGTGTCTAAGATCGCTGGCCAGACCGTCGCTGATATCTGTCATGGCGGTAGCACCGGCCTCTACAGCCGCTTTTCCGGCCGCGATACGCGGCTCGGGATCTACAAAAGCCTTCTCGAGTTCAGGATAAATACCGGTCCTGGCGTCCCTTAGCAACCGCAGTCCGGCGGCGGCAGAACCAAGAAATCCCGTAACCAGTATCGCGTCACCCACTTTTGCTCCCGAGCGCAAAATGGCATCGCCTTTAGGTATATATCCGCCAAGAGTCACACTGATAGTGATGCCGTCAGCAGACGCAGTGGTATCGCCACCGATCACCACCACTCCCGTCTTCGCAGCCATAGCTGCAAACCCACGACAGAACTCCAGGATGTAATCCAGACTTGTCGCCGGAGGGCAGGCCAGTGACAAGAGAGCGAATCGGGGCGTGGCGCCCATCGAGGCAATATCGCTGAGATTTACGGTGAGTGACTTGCGTCCGAGCTGATATGGCGACTGCCAGGCTTTTTTGAAATGGACACCCTCCAGAAGCAGATCAGTCGTCCAGACACCCTGTGCGCCGACGGGGTAATTAATAACCGCCGCATCATCGCCTATTCCTGTTGGCAGGTCTGGATCGGCTGCCGCAAAGAGTGCGCGCAGCTCTTTCAGAAGCGCTGCCTCTCCGAGGTCGCCGATTAGCAACCTGTGATCTCCCCCTCCCTGACACCGAGATAATCCGATACCAGTTTCATCGCGCATAAATCTCCGCACATACTGCAGCCGTCGACCGAATCACTGTGCCGGTCATCGTAGATCGCCCGTGCGGTATCGGGATCGATCGCGAGATTGATCTGTCCATCCCAATCAAGCGACTTGCGGGCCATTGCCATCTGCCGGTCCCATTCAATCGCGCCGGGAATACCTTTGGCTATATCTGCGGCGTGTGCCGCTATTCGTGAGACCACCACGGCTTGACGAACATCTTCGACGCCAGGCAAACCCAAATGCTCGGCAGCGGTCACATAACAAAGAAAATCCGCTCCAGCTGCTCCAGCCAAAGCTCCACCGATAGAAGCGGTTATGTGATCGTAACCGGGCGCAACATCGGTTACAAGTGGTCCGAGAACATAGAAGGGGGCATCGCTGGTCAGCTTCTTGGCCATCTTCACATTGGCTTCAATGTCCTGCAGAGGAACATGACCAGGTCCCTCGATCATAGTCTGGATGCCCGCTTCGCGAGCTCTTTTTGCCAATTTGCCCAGCGTAACAAGTTCACTGAACTGAGCCCTGTCGCTGGCATCTGCCAGGCAGCCTGGCCTGAGACCATCGCCAAGACTCAAGGTCACATCCCAGCGAATCATGATCTCCAGCAGCTGGTCAAAATGCTCGTAAAACGGGTTCTCACGGTCATGATGCAGCATCCAGGCAATCATAAACGCGCCGCCGCGGCTGACCACATCCATAAGCCGGCCCTGAGCCTGCAGCTCATCCAGTGCCGACCTGGTCAGACCGGCGTGGATCGTCATGAAATCGACTCCCTCAGATGCCTGGTGCTCAACTACAGACATAAAATCATCCACATCCATGGTTACCATACTGCCGGACTTTTCACGGGCAGCCACGGTTGCCTCATAAACCGGCACCGTTCCAAAGGGGATGTCACAGGCAGCGAGCAGAGTGCGCCTCAAGGCTTTGACATCACCGCCACTGGAAAGATCCATTACAGCATCGGCGCCGGCATGCAAGGCGGCCTTGAGTTTTTCCAGTTCAGCTGTTTCCGAAACAGATTCACTCGACGAACCAATATTTGCGTTAACCTTGGTGCCCAAACCTCTTCCTATACCTGTGGGTCGTACATAGCGACCGCTATTTCCGGCAGGAACCACGGTACTGCCACGAAGTATGTCTTCAGCCAGACTTTCCACGCTTCTCTGCTCATCGCTGGAAATCTGGTTTAACTGCTCCGGAATAACGCCATCACGAAGAAGTTGCAGTAAAGTAGGTTTCATTTTCTTCCTTTCGACCCACCGGCGCGTATTAGTTTTTCACGAGTCTTATCCAATTGTTTTCGGAGAGCCATCGTCGCCGCGACCATATCTTCCGCCATCGCCACCGCGGTTATTACAGCTACGCCGTCCGCTCCAGCTTCAATGCATTCAGAAAGATTACCAAGATCGATACCGCCTATTGCCACAACCGGTATGCCTACAACAGCTTTTACTTTGGTCAGTCGGGAAGGACCAACGGCTGGCTTGCCGGGTTTTGTATCCGTCGGAAAGACAGGTCCGACGCCAACGTAACTGGCACCCTCCTGCTCAGCCTTGATCGCCTCGTCATGTTTGCCGGTTGATTTTCCGATCATGATTATTTTTCCCAGCATGCGGCGGGCTGACGGCACCGAAATATCGTCGGGTCCAACATGCAGACCTTCCGACTTCGAAGCCATGGCAATGCCAACGTGATCATTAATAATCAGGGGTATTCCGGCTTCGCGGGTCAGCTCATGGATAGCGGTGGCGATTTTAAGCGCCTCGTTCATCGACCGTTTCTTTATTCGAAGCTGGATCGCCGTGGCGCCACCTTCGATGGCTGCTGCGGCGACATCGTAATGATCTCGTCCGAGCTCGGGAATCGCAGTAGTTATTACGTATAGTCCCAGGTCAAAACTCATGAGACACCTTCCTTCGACAGCCGCTGGAAAAACCCCTCATGCTCTGAACAAAAATCAGGGCCTTCTCCCAATTGCGCTTTGAGTAACTCCCTTTGCCAGTGGGCATTGAACAGGCGACATTTCGGATCGCTGCAAAACGCATCACCGGACAGCCTGTAAGCTATCGCCTGCATCGCGTAGCCTTTAACGACTTCGGTCATGCGCTGGTCATCGTAACTCAGGCAGTCATCGGCAAAAGAGTCTGCCAGCTCCAGCTTTGATTCTTTCCCAAGGCCAATAGCCTCGGCCCCGCGCAGGGCGAAGTAATATTCAGGCGACCGGGCTGGAGCCTCAACCAGACCACTGATTGAAATAATACTGGGCGATCCGCAAAGCACCGTTCTGGCGTGATAGCGCCTGTCGGCCGGATCCCATGTCCCGATTAACTGATTCGTAAATATAATATGAAGCTGGTCAAAACCTGCTTCCGCTTGCGGTATCAGAGCATGACACAGACCAGAATAGGCATAAGCGTCATACATCAGCCCATAGACAACGCTGGATGGATTTGCCAAGCGGCGCCGTTCGTATGCGACTTCACCAGCCAGCGCCTGCTGGTCAGATGGAACTGACTGTAGCAAATCCCTTACTTTTGCCCCGGCCAGGGACTCGGCAATTTCATCCAGCAAGACGGTATCGTTTCCACCACCCACAATTTTGCTTTCCAACAAAGGGCCTCGGAGTTGCACCGCCAACCGGGGTAGCAAATTAGCTACATAGTCAGCAACATCGGTGAATGCCAGACCGGCACAACGCGGTTCCGAATATATATACAAATTGGAGATCAATTAAGTGCGCATCCACGCCAGAGCGCCTTTTCGGCGCATTTTAACTAGGAAGCGGCAATCTTTTCCGGAAACATCTCCAGCACCACTTCAGCAGCACGCTTGCCTGAAAGCAACATTCCACCAAAGGTAGGACCCATTCGCGGCAGGCCATAAGCGGTAGAAACGGCCATACCGGTAACGACCAGACCCGGCATGAATTCGCCGGTATGCTCCACCAGCAGGTCTTCGGAGCGTTCTACCCACATAGCACCAAAGCCAACCGTCTTGGCCAGACCGCGCTCTTCCAGTTTGCGGAGGACGCAGGCGTCGTGGCCGGTGGAATCGATGACCACCTTACACTCAATGGCCACTGGATCGACACAGGTGATTTCACGTGGCAGAGACTGGATCGGCGTCCAGTTGATGACAACACCAGCGACTCTGTTTTCTTCCCTGAGGACCACATCCTCAAAAATGGTCATATTGGCAAACTTGACGCCGGCATCGCAGGCTGCCGCAATCAGCTTGGAGCAGGCATGTGGACCGTCAGCTACAAACAGCCCTTCTTGTGGACTCTCGTAAGGCACTCCCAATTCGTCCAGCACTTCCTGCGCCGGCGCCCGGAAAGTTACCTTGTTCATCAGGTAACCACCAATCCAGAAACCGCCACCGATATAATTATTGCGCTCAACGATCAGGGTCTTAATACCTTTTGAAGCAAGCTCCTTGCCAGCAATCAGGCCGCTGGGGCCACCACCCACTATAATGACGTCGCTCTCAGCGTATTCATCGAACTGACGCATAAAACTGCCGACGATCGCACGGGTTACATCTTTTTCATCGATCGGGTGAAACAAAGCCATGTGAGTCCTTTCCTTGAGGATTAAAAAGAGCCGTACCAACGCCTGGTACAGCTCTTTCATGATTAAAGAGTCATCCCTACGCTGGCATTACCCAGATCAGGTCATGGGGTCAGTGAAATCATCACTTTCTCAGCCGCTTCCCGCAGCTCCCCCGTCTATGTTACAGCTCGGATTATATCATCTTGAGAAAACCAAATTAAAAAAATTCAGGCAAAACAAAAGCGGGCACATATAGCCCGCCAAAATTTGCCTTGGCTATTTTTTCTCATTATGGGATTTCTCTCAACCGGAAAAACTCAAGCTGCGTTCTGACCAATCACCGCAAGATCAAGGACGATTTTCGCCGATGCCGAACCCGCTTGTGACAGCACCTGTGCATCACTGGAAGTGGTCTGCCAATGAACAAGCGAACCGGTATCCTCAAAATCCTCACCACAGATCTCGCAATATCCCCATTTGTTTACTGAGCCGGCCGACATGCATACATCACAATCGTACATCTCCATCTCCTCCACCTCCGTTTTACTTGACGCTGGCGATCCGAGCGACAACCCAACACTAAACGATCATAATTTTTTACGATATCGGGGAATGACCTTACTTATGATTCAAAACTACCCCGATTACTGAAATAACAAACCCCTCCGGTAAATTATCACCATCGGGACATGATCAACCTATTTCTCTCTGCTATTTACCTGCTATTTACGGTATTATTCAGCATCACCTGCCGGATTTGCGGAGAGCGGGCAAAAAGGCATCTTTTCTTCGCAGGCAATGAACAGATCAACAACCTCCGGATCAAACTGGCTGCCTCGACTGGCCAAGAGCTGACTTATTGCCTTTTTGGGGCTCAACGCGTTTCTATAGGGACGGCTTGAAGTCATGGCGTCATAGGCGTCAGCGACGGCCATCAACCGTGCGCCAAGAGGTATGTCCTCGCCGGAAATGCCTTCGGGATAACCGCCGCCCGCAAAACGCTCATGATGACATCTGACGATGGCCAGAACCTGTCTGTCACTGATAATCGGCTTCAGGATCTTCTCACCGATGGTCGGATGTTCCTTGATAAATTCAAATTCAACTTCACTCAGCTTGCCGGGTTTATGCAAAATCTCTTCAGGCACGCCAATCTTGCCGATATCATGGACCAATCCAGCAAGACGTATTTGGTCCTGCTGCTGCCGGGAAAGGCCTAACTCGACAGCCAGGGTGACAGTAATTTCCGTGACCCTTTTTGAATGGCCATTTGTGTAAGGATCCTTGGCTTCAAGGGCTTCGGCAAGTGATTTAACCGCCCCCAGAAATGTTATACGGATCTGTTCGGTCTGCTCTTCCACCTTTTGCTCCAGCAGATTACGATATTCCCGATTGGCGATCAGTAAGGACCGCTTTTCCAGAGCTCGATCCACGCTCATCATCACTTCCACCAGATTAAAAGGTTTGGTAACGTAATCGCTGGCACCTTGCTTCATGGCATTAATCGCTGTTTGAGCATCAGCTACCGCGGTCAGCATAATTACGGCGGTATCTGGATAATCAGCCCGGATATCCCCAAGCAATTCCACACCTGTTTTTCCAGGCATCATAATGTCAGTCAGTACAAGATCGATACCACCCTTCTTCAAATGGGAAATTGCGTCCTCGGCGTCAAACGCAGTGAGGCAGGCATAGCCCTCTCCCTCCAGTGTCCTCTGGAGGACTTCGCGAATTGTAGCCTCGTCATCGACCACCATAATGCGAGCATCTTTTTTATCAGCCATTTTTGTTCATCACCTTATTTAGTAGTTCCCTCAAATCATGAAGATTGAACGGTTTTTCGAGAAATGCGTTTCCTGTCTTGTTCACATATTCCCTGGTATCACTGCCGATGCTGTCATCAGTAATGAAAATTACGTTGGCGGCAAGCGACGGATCGATATCTCGAATACGTTTATGCAAATCCCTGCCATCCCCATGCTGCATATTTGTCTCGGTAATAATATTGTCGTAACTGAAACTTGACAGCTTCAACATGGCAATCCTGCTGTTCCTGGCAACATCAACTCCATGTCCATCCATGGTAAGGATATCTGTCAGTAGCTCAATAATAGCCGGTTCGTCGTCAACGAGAAGCACCCGCCGGCGCGAGCCTTCGTTTGATCCGGCGCCCCTACCGCTTTGCTCAACATTAGTAGTGGACGATTCTGTCACGGGCAGTTCAATTATAAAGGTGGCTCCGTTTCCTTTTTTACTTTCGACCCTTATCTCGCCGCCATGTTCTTCGATTATGCCATAGCAAATACTCAATCCCAGCCCCGTGCCTTTGCCAACTTCCTTCGTTGTGAAAAACGGGTCAAATATCCTGTTGATATCCTCTACTGCAATGCCTTCACCATTGTCTGAAATTATTATGTTGATCAGCCCTTTGGACTCCTGACTCGTAATCCTGATTACTCCGGGGCGGCCAGTGGATGCTATCGACTGTTCTGCATTATTCAAAACATTCAGCAATACCTGCTCGATCTGGTGCAAATCAGCCATGGTGCGTGGCAAATCCGGATCAAAATCAGCTTCCACTTTTATATTGCTGACATTCAGCTCATAAGCGCGCAGATCCATTACTGTCCGCAAGGCTTCATTGATATCGACAAAATTCTTTTGTGGTTGGTACTTCCGTGCAAACGATAATAAGTTCTGGACGATCCTTGACGCCCTCTGGGCCTCAGATAGAATAATCTTCAGGTCCTTGGCCTCCTGTGAATTATCGTCCTTTCCGGATCGCTGCATCATCATCTGAGAATAACCGATGACCCCTGTCAGCGGATTGTTAAGTTCATGCGCAACTCCCGATACCAGCTGTCCTATGGCAGCCATTTTTTCTGACTGTAACAACTGATGACGTAGCTGCTTTCTCTCGGTTATGTCCCTCATAACATGAACCAAGCCTGCAACCTCGCCTTCACTGTTAAAAATTGGGTTCACTGAAAGACGGAACTCTTTATCAAGGTGCTGCTCCTCTATCTCCAGGCTGACACTCTTGCCGCTCCTGAAGACTTCCCGACTTGGGCATTGTCTGATTGGTGAATCAAGCTTATGAATTACTTCGTAGCACTTTTTACCGGCAAGATCTTCTTTTGTTGATCCCAGCAGTTCCGCCATAGCCCTGTTTACACGAACAATTTTGTGGTCCGCGTCATGAACAGAAACAGCATCTGTCATCGAGTCGAAAGTGGTCTCCCATGCCTTTTTAGCCTTGGTGATGCTTTCGAAGAGGTGCTGATTTCTCAGGGTAACACCGAACTGGGCCGCCACTGCCGTGATTAATTTAATGTCGTCATCGTTGTAATCACGCCAGCTGCTATCAAACAATGCCATGATACCGATTACATTCCCATTCGCCCAGACTGGTGCGATGATTGGTCTGTCCAGACTTTCGCGTTCCAACATCAGCTTCATTGACTTGTTGCGACCAAACAGACGTTCGACATCGATCAGGCCGCTCTCGCTGTCCAGCATCCCTTCAATCTCTCCCGTGACTTCGATCAGATTAAGAAAAATGGAGGCTTGCGGAGAGAAGCCCGTATGGGCAACCAAATGCATGGAGCTGCTGTCAGAATTTTTTATAAGCAAAGCTCCGGCATTGGCGTTCACTGAATCAGCCAAACGGGTCAGCGTCTCACATAAAACCTCATCGATGTCTCCAATTGATCCAAAAAGCGCTGAGCCTACGTCATTGATCACGGAAAGATCGCGATTTCGTCGCCTGAGTGCCTCAGCGGCTGCCCTTGCCTCAGTATCGTCATGCAACACGGCCATCCGGCCTTCCTCATGACCCTGGTCGTTCAACACGGAACTGATGGTCACGGAGTAGTCCCTTCCCTCCCTCTTGAAATCCGTGATGCTGATGCCGTTTTTCATATAGACATCGCAACGTTCGCAGGCATCACGCTTCTGACTGAAAGTACCCTGTATCTCGTTATGACACCAGGTTCCACATTGAAGCCAGCAGCGAAGGTCCTTGCTTTCATAGGAGGGGCAATCTTTTTTTGCGCATTTCTTGGCAACCCAGCACTTCATCTTGAGTTCATCCGAAACAATGACCTTTGCCGTCATCAGCCGTTCGATCTCTGGAATGCCGATGTGCCATTTACCCTTGATATCATTTTCCTGAATACCTAATGCGACTTCAGCAGCCGGGTTAGCTGACAGCACTCTTCCCATACGGTCGAAGATAATAATTCCGTCGGTGATGCCGTGAAGAATAGAGCGGAACCGATTATGTTCCCGGCGCATCTTGTCTGCATCCAGCTCCAGAGAATAAGACATGTGGTTAAAGCTTCGTCCGAGCGCTGTTATTCGTTCGCTCCCCTTCAATTCCGTTGACTGATGCAGTTCTCCATCAGCAACGGCGTCAATCGCCTTTTCCAATGTACACAACTGATGGTTCCTTTTTTTAATCAAATATCCAGTCATACAAATTGTTGTTACTGACAAAATTACCGCGAAAAAAACAGGAGCCGTGATTTCAGATGTGCTCAAAGGAGAATCGTGACCTCCTCTGATCATAAAAATGATTACCGCTGTTACAAGGAAAAGGGGTGACACTACTAGAATAAACAATGATAAGCGCCTGATCGCTTTGTGTTTCGAGAGCTTATTGTCATCAGGGCTTGCACAATCGAGGGTTGCGCTATCGCAGGTTTTTTTCATGATGGGGTTTCCGCTGATGCTTGAGGCCGGCGGAGGTTAGTGCCGAAGAAATAACACTCAATGTAAGTCATCTTGATTACCGGTTGACTTATAGCGGAGTTTTATTAATTCGAGCCTCCCCCGCCCTGATCATCGTTCATCGGCAATATTTTTGACAATCTTTATCGCCAGGGGAGGTGTCTGCGAGGTTTGGTTTTAGCGTATACTTAGCATTATTATTTGACCTTTTCTCATTTTGGATATTAGATTAGGTCTGCAGACAGGAAACATGGTTTTATGTCCGGTGCAAATCATTACAAGGAGGCGTCATATGGCAGCAAAGAAAACAGCAACCAAGAAGAAAGTAGCAGCCAAGAAAACTGTCGCCAAGAAGAAGCCGGCGGCGAGGAAAACTGCTGTTAAGAAGACCGTTGCCAAGAAGAAGCCGGCGGCGAGGAAGACTGCTGTAAAGAAGACCGTTGCCAAGAAGAAGACCGCTGTTAAGAAGACCGTTGCCAAGAAGAAGCCGGCGGCGAGGAAGACTGCTGTAAAGAAGACCGTTGCCAAGAAGAAGACCGCAGCCAAGAAAACTGTCGCCAAGAAGAAGCCGGCGGCGAGGAAGACTGCCGTAAAGAAGACCGCAGCCAAGAAAACTGTTGCCAAGAAGAAGCCGGCGGCGAGGAAGACTGCGGCCAAAAAAAGGAAGTAGCAACTCAAAGATAGCGGTTGCGGCATCCTGAGAATATGCCACTGGTAAATAATCCCGACAACGGGAGTTATGGACGTATTTGAAGCTATAAGGAGTCGGCGGAGCCACCGGTCGTTCTCAGATAAACCTGTAGAAACTGAGAAGATCGATCAGATTCTGGAAGCCGCACAATGGGCGCCATCGCCCGCAAACAATCAACCCTGGGAGTTTGTCGTCGTAACCGGCGATGGAATCAGGGTGAAGTTGTTATCCATACTCGATAGAACGAGACAGACTGGTTCTATTGAATTACATGGTTTTTCATATGTACGGCCAGCTCCTGGCGAACTGATTGAGAAAACAAATACAGAGTCACCTGCTGGCCATTATTCTCTTTCATTTTTAAAAAATGTCCCAGTTATGATTGCTGTTGCCGGCGAGCCAGATCCCAGCATCAGGCAAGGTCTGATCGACAGGGTGAAAGATGGATACAAGTATGCCTGCGCCGCCTCTATTCAGAATATGCTACTGGCAGCGCAGGCACTGGGCCTTGGCAGCCTCTGGTTCACCTTTTTTGATGGTGAATCCGTAAAGGATGCCCTAAACATCGATCCGGCCAAACATCTTGTGGCAATTATCTGTGTCGGCTACCCTGCATCAACTCCTCCCTCCCCTGGAAGACTCCCCCTACAGGCCAAGGTAAGAAGAATCGGCTGATTATGAAAGTGATCGGCCTTCTGGGCAGCCCCCGCCGCGATGGAAATACTGAGATCCTGCTCGACAGGGCATTGGCAGGCGCGGCGTCCGCCGGAGCGGAAACCGAGAAAATAGTGCTGAGCGAGTCAGATATTTCCGGCTGCAGCGAATGCAACGATTGTTTTGAAACGGGTGTCTGCTCCATCGGTGATGATATGGATCACATCTACAAAGAGCTGGAGCGGGCGGATCGTATAATAATAGCCTCGCCAATGTTTTTCATGGGGCTCACATCTCAGGCAAAAGCCGTAATCGACCGTTGCCAATGCTATTGGGCTTTGCAGTACGTTCTCAAGGAAGACTTTCCACGCCCCGAGGGCTCGCTCCCCCGCTATGGCATGTTTATTGGTACGGGCGGCACCAAGGGTTTAAAACTTTTTGATGGCGCCATCCTGACACTCAAATACTTTTTTGACGCTATCGCCATAACACCTCGCGAGGAGCTTTACGTCCTTGTACGCGGCGTAGACGACATTGGTGAGGTTAAATCAAGGGATGATGCCCTGCGTTCAGCTTTTGACTCAGGCAAAAAACTCGCGCAGTTAAACTAGGATAATCCTGGTTTCTCAGAGACCGGCGGTGGTCTAGTTCTACTGGATTTCGTCTGCCTCCAAGACAAGCCGTCGATCAGCGTCTTCCTGGGGATCCTGGACTATTCGCCTGTCTACAACAATCCTGACTTCCGGATTGATCTGGGTCAGTTCATCACAGCGGCGCTGCAAATAGGGCATTTGTCTGTCAACGATCAGCAGCATACCGTCGTTCGATGGTACAAGGGCCGATTTAAAGCCACAGAAACGACAGCCGGTGAAGCAGTTCGCCGGATCATCGTGCTTCTGCTGTCCACAATATGGGCATTCAAGAGAATCCATATAGTCCAGTATAGATACTACTGCCAGTTTACGGCATCGGGGATATCCCTTAAATACAGGTAATTGGAAGTATTAATGGTATTCGCCTTACTCGCCGGCCGTCGAGTATTATCAGGGTAGACGTGGGTCTTGGGGCTAGTTCGCTGAACTGGCTCCTCGGGCAGGACTTGAACCTGCAACAATCCGGTTAACAGCCGGATGCTCTACCATTGAGCTACCGAGGAGCGTCAAGGGATAACAGCATTATAGAGGGGTGTCCGCTCGCATTTCAAGAAACAGCGCAGGAAGGGGATTTTAGTCGTCCCGAACGAGGGTTTTCACAGCGTTTATCCTGGCCTGCATCTCTTCCACATGGTTCTTGTAGGCGACACAACTGCCACAATTTTTAAAAAAAGAGACCCAGTATTCCTGCTGACTGGCCGACAATGGCTCAACAACACTCCGCCAGTCGACCTCCCAGCATCCCAGACTTTCACGATACGCCGGGCAACCCGCTTTTTCCCGCTGCAAACCCTTCATCATGCAATTCGACCTGAGTTCCCAGCATTTCTTCTTTTCTGCCGGTTCTTCCAATACCCCCCACTTTCCATTGGCGCCCCTGACTCGAACTGGAATAACATGCCTTGGCCAGTTGTCAGGAAAGTATATCACCCGGGGGATTAGGTTCAAGCTCCGTGGTCAACCAAAAAATAATTCAATGCAATTATTTTTCTTACATAAGCGATATGTAAACTTGATGATTAAAAGAGAAGCGGGAATAGAGCGTAAAAGTATCGGTGTGATTATTCGAGGAATTCCTTGAGTTTCTGAGACTCGCGGTAGCTCTTCAGCTTTACCAGTGTTTTTGCCTCAATCTGGCGAATCCGCTCACGGGTAACGCCGAATTTCTGGCCGACTTCTTCCAGGGTTCTGGGGTGTTCGCCCTTGAGGCCGAAACGAAGTTCGATCACCTTGCGTTCGCGGTGGGTAAGGCTGCCCAGAACATCGGCAAGGTCTTCCTTCTGCATGATATCGGAGACAGCCTCGCACGGCGCCACTGCGTCGTTGTCCTCGATGAAGTCGCCTAGCTGGCTGTCCTCTTCTTCACCGATCGGTGTCTCCAGAGAGACCGGCTCCTGCGAGATCTTCAGAATCTCCCGGACCTTCTCCGGTGTAGTGTCCATCTCAGCGGCAATCTCGAACGGGGTCGGTTCACGTCCTTTGTCCTGAAGCAGCTGACGCTGCACCCGGATTAGCTTGTTGATGGTCTCAACCATATGTACCGGGATTCTGATGGTGCGGGCCTGATCGGCGATGGCCCGGGTGATAGCCTGTCGGATCCACCAAGTGGCGTAGGTGGAGAATTTGTAGCCCTTGCGATAATCGAACTTTTCCACAGCGCGAATCAGGCCCAGGTTGCCCTCCTGGATAAGGTCCAAAAACAGCATCCCCCGGCCGACATAGCGCTTGGCGATACTGACAACCAGGCGCAGGTTTGCCTGGATGAGCTTGCGCTTGGCCTCCATGTCCTGGCGCTCGATGCGCTTGGCCAGCGTCACTTCCTCTTCGGCGGTCAACAGAGGCACCCGTCCGATTTCCTTGAGGTACAGGCGGACCGGGTCGCTCGTCGGAGTCTTTACAGTCAGATCGAGGCGGGTGAGAATGGCTTCTTCATTCACCTTGGCCTGTGCCGCTTCGTTGGCGATCAGCAGCTCGTCGTCATCCTCGACCACATCGATACCGATTTCAATAAAGATACCGTAGATGTTCTCGATCTGCTCCGTGGACAAGTCGATATCCTGCAGGACGTCAGCTACGCGATCTGCTGACAGATAGCCCTGTTCCCTGCCCTCAAGGATCAGCTCCCTGACTTCATCTATGGAGAGTTCCTCGGCGTGGGTCATGCCAGTGTCTTCAGTATGGCTCATACGGTTTCGCAGGATCCTGACTGAATCAGCCTGATGATGTCGCGGCGTCTCGTTTCCAGCCGGTAAAGTTCCCGGAGCTCGGAGCCGGTGTCGTTGCCTTCCGAGACTGTCGCTTTGATAACGCTGATCCGGCGGGAGAGTTCCGCTTCACAAAGCCTGAAGTAGTATTCGGTGAGTGCTTCGGGGGGCGTCGACCCGGTCTTCGACCGAATCAGCAGTTCCGGGAGGATTTCACGGGCATTGCTATCCATAGCAAGACGCGGTTCATTGTTCCCGGAACCGGAAATCTTCCCGTCGAGCTTTTCCCTGACCCAAATGAAAGCTGCCCGGGTCTGCTCATTCGTGAAATGGGCCTCAGTCATAAGCCGCAAGTACCTTCTGGCCTCCCCTGGGTTTGCCAGACACAGACTGAGAAAGCTTCTCTCAGCAATTTCCTCGTGAGTTAAAACCCGCCGCCTGGTTCCTTCGTCTTCGTCATCATCGTTCGAAGGAGCTGACTTCATTAAGTATGCCACATTTTCAGAGCTAAGGCGGAGTCGATCGGCGATGATCCGCAGCTGCTCGTCGCGCTCCATGGAACTGGCAGCGCCATCAAGTACTTTCTTGAGTGACCCGAATGCCCTCACCCTGCCCTGTGAGCTGTCTATTCCGGATGAAGAAAGCGTCGTCTGGACCTGGTATTCTAGCAACGTTGGGGCGGCAGAACCAAGTTCATTGAAGCTCCTAAGCCCGTCTTCAGAAAGGACCAGCTCAGCGGGATCCTGACCCGGTGGCATCTCGACAACGCGAACTGCCAGGTTATGCTTTTTTGCCAGCTCAAGAGCTCTGAGCATTGCTGCCTGGCCGGCGGCGTCGGCATCGAATGCCAGATAGACGTTGCGGGTGAATCGGGAGATCTCCTTCAATTGCTGCTCGGTTAGCGCCGTGCCCATGGAGGCGACCGCATTAACGATACCAGCCTGGTGCAGCGCCAGCACATCCGTATATCCCTCGACGATGAAGACCCGGTCTTCTTTTGTAATCGACGTTCGGGCATTTCCCAGACCGAAGACCAGGTTCGTCTTGTGATAAAGCTCCGAATCGGGGGAATTCAGATACTTTGGCTTGCTTTCATCGAGAACGCGGGCGCCAAAGCCAAGAACCCGGCCGCGATGATCGGTAAAAGGGAACATCAATCTGCCGCGAAAGCGGTCGCGAGAGCTCGCGTCGCGCTGGATGATCAGGCCGGCTCGCGATAACTCGGTTTCAGTAAAACCTTTTCCGGTAGCAGCCTTTAACAGCGCCAACCCGCCGGCTGGAGAGAAACCGAGACGAAACTCACGGATGACTGGCTCTTTAAAACCGCGGCTGGCCAGGTATTGCCGTGCCGGCTCAGCCTGAGAAGATTCAAGGAGGCAGCGGGAGTAGTAAGTGGCCGCCTGGTCCAGCAGGACCAGCAGACGTTCCCTTTCCTGCCGTCGATTCTCCTGTTCGGGGCTGCTGGCTTCGTACTGAAGACGTACCCCGTACTTGTCAGCCAGCATCTTGACAGCATCGGCGAAATCAAGCCCCTCTTTCTTTTCGATAAAGGTAAAGACGTTGCCGCCTTCGCCACAACCGAAACAGTAATACAGCTTCTGGCCGGGATCCACGGAAAATGACGGTGTCTTTTCACCGTGGAACGGACACCTGCCCATGTAATTGGCGCCGCTCTTCTTGAGCGTCGTGTAAGGCGCCACGACTTCGATCATGTCACAGGCATCGATGACTGCCTGGATGCTGGATTGGGCAATCAGAGCCATTTACAGATCCCATTCGCTTGGCAGGAACAGGTCCTTGAAAGTCCGGATGGCAAAACGGTCTGTCATGCCGGCTATATAATCGGCGACTTTTTCCGCCAGGCCGTTGTCGACGCCGGCGTCCCCGCCTGGTAAAAGTTCAGGGTGATCAAGGTAATAGGAAAAAAGGCTTTCCACCAGACGATTCACCCGTTCGGTCTCACGCCTGTAGACCAGGCCGATGTATACCCGCTCGAAGAGGAAGGCACGCAAGCTGTCCATGGCTTCCTTCAGGGGCGGACTCTGGAGGATTTCTGCCTGTTGCCAGCTGGAGTTGACCAGATCGTGCACCAGAGCGTCGATTCGCTGGCTGCTGTTTCCGCCAAGCAGTGAGATCTCTTCTTCCGGCAGATCCTCGGGAACGATAATGCCGGCGCGCAAGGCGTCATCTATATCGTGATTGATGTAGGCGACGCGGTCGGCTATACGGACGATGCAGCCCTCCAGCGTGGCTGGTTTTTCCGGGCCGGTATGGTTGAGGATGCCATCCTCAACCTCACGGCAGAGGTTGAGCCCCTTGCCGCCACTTTCGAGACTGCGGACAACCCTGAGGCTCTGGCGGTTGTGTTCGAAGCGATGGCCGGTGCGTTTTTCCAGGGCTTGCGAGAGGGCCTCTTCGCCGATGTGGCCAAACGGTGTATGGCCCAGGTCATGCCCCAGGCTGATAGCTTCCGCCAGGTCCTCGTTAAGCCGAAGCGCCCGGGCGGCAGTGCGGGAAATTCCTGAGACCTCGAGGGTGTGCGTCAGCCGTGTGCGGTAATGATCGCCTTCCGGTGCGATGAAAACCTGGGTCTTGTGCTTGAGCCGGCGAAAGCTCTTGCTGTGGACGATGCGATCGCGGTCACGCTGAAAACAGGTGCGCAGCGAACATGACTCCTCCGGGCACGCACGTCCAAGGCTATCGGCGGCCTTGACGGCATGGCTGGATAGATTGGCTTCCTCCCACTGGCCAATGATCGAGGCTGCTGTCGGTTTAGAGCTCATCAGAAAAATTATAACCCACTTTGCGGACAGAACAGGCCGGACTGTGAGGCCCGGCCTGTCGGTGGTTCGCTCTGTGCCGCCGTTGTATCAGGCGGTGGTATAAATCATCTTCTTCGCTTCGAGCACCGCCTGCGCCGCGGCCAGCCGTGCCAGCGGCACGCGGTATGGCGAGCAGCTCACATAATTAAGGCCGACACGGTGACAGAATTTGACGCTGTCGGGCTCTCCTCCATGTTCGCCGCAGACTCCCAGCTTGATATTCGGCTTCTTCTCGCGGCTGAGGTTTACAGCTATCTCAACCAGCTTGCCAACCCCGTTCACGTCTATCGTCTCGAAGGGATTGTGCTTGATGATTCCCTCTTCGAGGTAGTAGGTCAGGAATTTGCCTTCGGCGTCATCCCGGGAGAAACCGAGTGCCGTCTGCGTCAGGTCGTTGGTGCCAAAGCTGAAAAAGTCGGCGTAGTCAGAAATATGGTCGGCGGTCAGCGCCGCACGGGGCAGCTCGATCATGGTGCCAACAAGATAGTCGATACTGATGCCGGCGTTAGCCAGCACTTCATCGCTGGCCTTGACGGTCAACTCGCGCATTACGCGCAACTCTTCAGCGTAGCCGACCAGCGGGATCATGATCTCCACCAGCGGAGCATCGCCCATCTTCTTCTGTACGGCCACGGCGGCCTGCATGATGGCTCGCACCTGCATCTCGTAGATCTCTGGCCACTGGATGCCAAGGCGGCAGCCACGGGTTCCCAGCATGGGGTTCATTTCCTTGAGTGAGCGCACGCGACTGGCCAGTTTTTCCTTCTCGGCAATCTCCGCTTCGCCGGCGCCGGTCAGTTTGGCCCGCTCGAGCTCGACCATCAGGTCGGTGTAGTCTGGCAGAAACTCATGCAGCGGCGGGTCCAGCAGCCGGATGGTAACCGGCAGACCGTGCATGGCCTCGAAGATACCCTCAAAATCACTCTGTTGCATCGGCAGAAGCTGGTCAAGAGCCGTGGCGCGCGCTCCCTTGTCCTCGGCCAGGATCATCTGGCGGACTATGGGCAGACGGTCTTCGGCCATGAACATATGCTCGGTGCGGCAGAGGCCGATTCCCTGGGCGCCGAATTCGCGGGCCTTAACGGCATCCTCAGGCGTGTCGGCATTGGTACGCACACCCATCGTGCGGATTTCATCAGCCCATCCGACGATGGCCTGGAAGTTCTCGTTGATCTGCGGTGGAACCAGCTCGACGGCGCCGAGGATTATCTTGCCGGTGGTACCGTCGATGGTCAGGATGTCGCCTTCCTTGACCGTCGTTTCACCGACGGTGAACTGTTTTTCCTTTTCGGAGATATTGATCTGGTCGGCGCCGCAGACGGCCGGAGTGCCCATGCCACGGGCGACTACCGCTGCATGGCTGGTCATGCCACCGTGAGAGGTGAGGACGCCCTGGGCGCTGATCAGGCCGTGGATGTCATCGGGGCTGGTCTCCCAGCGGACCAGGATGACGGCCTCGCCGGCCTTGCCGCGCTCGGCGGCGGTGTCAGCATCGAAGACGACCTTGCCGACTGCCGCTCCCGGAGAGGCGTTGAGGCCCTGTGTGAGCACATCGTAGGTCTGGGTCAGGTCGATCATCGGGTGAAGCAGCTGATCGAGCTGGCCCGGGTCGATCTTGGCTACGGCCTCTTCCCTGGTGATCAATCCTTCTTCAACCAGATCGACCGCGATCTTGACTGCCGCCGCGGCGGTCCGTTTGCCATCACGGGTCTGCAGCATATAGAGCTTGTCCTGCTCGATGGTGAATTCTATGTCCTCCATCTCGCGATAATGCTGCTCCAGTTTTTGCATGACGCCGGTCAATTGCCCGAACACTTCCGGCATCTCATCCTTCATGTCCGCCAGCTTCTTTGTCTTGCGGATTCCGGCGACCACATCCTCCCCTTGAGCGTTGGTCAGATAATCACCGAAAATTTCCTTGTCGCCGGTGGAGGGGTTGCGCGTGAAAGCGACGCCGGTGCCGGAATCGTCGCCCATATTGCCAAAGACCATCAGCTGGACGTTGACTGCCGTGCCGAGGTCATCGGAAATATTGTAGTGCCGGCGGTAAGTAACCGCGCGCGGATTGCCCCAGCTGCGGAAAACCGCCTGGATGGAAAGTTCGAGCTGCTCGCGAGGCGCGCTGGGGAAGGAACGGCCAGTCTCCTTCTCGAGAATCTGCTTGAAGTCCTCGACCAGCGCCCGGAGATTTTCCGGGTTGAGCTCGTTGTCGAATTTCACACCGGCTTCATTGCGCCTGGCGGTAATGGCATCCTCGAAAAGCTGGCCTTCCACTTCCATTACGACCTTGCCGAACATCTGGATAAAACGGCGGTAGGCGTCCCAGGCGAAGCGCTCGTCGCCGGTCATCTTGGCCAGACCCTGAACGGAATCGTCATTGAGGCCCAGATTGAGCACCGTATCCATCATGCCGGGCATGCTGAACTTGGCGCCGGAACGCACGCTGACCAGAAGCGGGTTGTCCGGGTCCCCCAGTTTTTTGCCCGTAATCTCTTCCAGTCGGACGAGATGGCCCTCTATCTCCTGGTCCAGCCCTTCCGGAAACTGGTTGCCGAGCTTGCCATAGGAAATGCAGGCCTCGGTCGTGATAGTGAAACCATCGGGCACCGGGATACCGAGGTTGGTCATCTCGGCCAGGTTGGCCCCCTTGCCTCCGAGGAGATTCTTCATGTCCCTGGAGCCCTCAGAGAAATCGTATACATATTTGATGCTCATGCAATTCCTCCCAAATCGTGCTGATGATGAATTTTGAGATCCTGCGCTTCGCTCAGGATGACCCTTTAAAAAGGATGAACCGATAAAAATGGATAGCCTTCAGGAACCGCTAGCCGTAAAAAATGTAAGTTACCGGAATCCGGGGACAAAAGTTTATCGCAAGAATCGTTTTTTAACCATAGCCATGCCTTAAGCTTCGCCGAAAGCATCCACCGGCGTTACTTATAGCTCCTTCCGGGGCGCCGCCGCCACCCGCATCGGGTCGCCCAGCTGCCGTAGCAGAACCGCCGTTTTCATAACCAGCGCCAAGCGGTTGTTGCGCAGCTTTTCATCCTTGTCCATGACCATCACATCGCCAAAGAAACGGTCGACGGCGGGACGGATTCCGGCCGCCGCTTTCAGGGCCGCTTCATAGTCACGGGCGAGCGTGAGCTTATGGATGACCGGCTCGAGATCGGTGACGGCTTCAAACAGCTCTCCCTCAGCCTCCTCCTGGAACAGCAATTTATCGACAGTCGCTCCTTGCAGATCCGCACCGGCCTTCGCGGCTATCTTGGTACATCGGAAGTAAGCGGTATGAAGATCCTCGAAAGCGTCTTCGCCGCGGAAAACATCCAGCGCTGCTACCAGCGCTTCCAGGCGAAGCGTGCTGCCGAGCCCCGCGGCGCGTGCGGCCTCCACCACCTCCACCGGCATGCCGTTCTCCACCTGGCGATGCTGGATCCGGTCAAATATGAAGGCGCTCGCCGCTTCGGTCAGCGACTCGTCCTTTATTATGTCCGCGTTCTGGTCCTGATAAAGCTTTTGCCCCGCGGCCAGCAGCACCTCAAGATCAAAGTCGAAGCCGAAGCGCATGGATATGGCCGCCAGGCCTGCCGCTGCCCTTCTGATTCCGTAGGGATCGCGGGAACCGGTAGGGACCTCATCCACGGCGAAAGAGCCGACTATATTGTCCACCTTTTCGGCGATTGCCAGCACTGCCCCAGGCACGGTGGACGGCATGCCGCCCCCTGCCGAAGTCGGCAGGAAGTGCTCTTCGATGGCAGTGCAAACGTCAGACGGGAACCCTTCCATCCTGGCGTAGATGGAACCTATGTAGCCCTCCAGATCGGCGAACTCCTGGACCATGATGCTCACCTGGTCGGCCTTGGCCAGACGGGCGGCCGCGAGAACGGTCTTCTGGTCGTGCTCGGGCAGTTGGATGAGATCCGCAAAATAACTTACAAGTGCTTCCAGCCGGGCGGTTTTTTGGGCGAGGCTTCCAAGCCGGCGATGGAAAACAACCTTGTCGAGCTCACCGGCCATCGCCTCTATTCCTGTTTTAAGATCCTTGTCAAAGGAGAACTCGGCGTCTTCTATCCTGCCTTCCAGAACCCTTTCGTTGCCCTCGGTTATCGCCCCGGCGCAATCCGGGTCTCCATTCATCACGTAGAGAAAACCGGCAATCAGTGAGCCATCCTCGGCGGTCAGAGGAAAATATCGTTGATGCGACTGCATACATGTGGTTAGAACCCGGTCGGGCAGGCGAAGGTGGTCCTCGCCGAAATCACCGGCATGGACGCTGGGATTCTCCACCAGGTAGATGACCTCTTCGAGCTCGCCCGCCGGATCAATAAAGGAAGCGGCTTGCTTGCCGGCCGCGACGGCCAGCTCCTCCAGAATCAGCTGACGGCGCTCCTCCTGGTCAACGATCACCCTGGCCGCGCGCAGCTGTTCGCGGTAGTCTCCGGCGTTTTCTATCCTGACCGGTCCGTCGGCGAGAAAGCGATGGCCGCGGCTCTGATCGCCGCTGATTATCCCGGCAATTTCGTATTTGACGGTCAGGGAGCCGTATTTGGTGGCCAGCCAGCGCACAGGGCGGGAAAAACGCAAATCGGCGTCATCCCAGTGCATGGTTTTGGGAAAGCTGATGCCATGCAATATCTCCCGGCAAATATCGGGAAGCAGTTCCAGAGTCGGCAGCCCTTCCCGGCTATGGACCGCAAAGACGAACTGTTGGCCTTCGTGCTCACGCAATTCGAGTTGATTAACCGGGATGCCCTTGGCGCGGGCAAAGCCCTCGGCAGCCTTTGTTGGTTTTCCGTCATCGTCAAATGACTTGGCGGCGACGGGACCGCGCTCGACGATTTCCTGCGTCTGTTGAAGAGGCGCCAGCCCCTTGATGAAAACAGCTATCCGCCTTGGCGTGACCCAGACGGAAATCGTGTCGGAATCGGTTTCGATGTGATGTCTGGCGAGCGACTGCGCTACCAGCTGGCCGGTTTGCGCGGCGGCTGAGCGGGCGGCGGCGGCAGGCAGCTCTTCACTACCAATCTCGAAGAGAAAATCCTGGGGAACCATTTCTGAACCGGCGGCCGGTGCCATTATTCCTCTTCCTCCCCGGTCTCCTGCTGTTTGAGGTACATCTCGGCGCAGCGGCGGGCCAGGTTCCGCACTCTGGCAATGTAGCCGGTACGGTCGGTGACACTGATGACCCCTCGCGAATCCAGCAGGTTGAATGTATGGGAACACTTGAGGACATAATCGTATCCTGGCAGTGGCAATCCGCCGGCCAGACAGCGCTCGCATTCCTGCTCATAGTCGGTGAAATGGGAGAAAAGCAGATCGGTATCGGCAATTTCAAAATTGTAACTTGACCACTGGGTCTCATTCTTCCGGTAAACATCGCCATAGGTGACGTCGCCGGCCCAGATCAGGTCGTAAACACTGTTTTTCTTCTGCAGATACATGGCGATTCTTTCCAGCCCGTAGGTAAGCTCCACAGACACCGGATTGAGATCGACGCCACCGACCTGCTGGAAATAGGTGAACTGCGTGGCCTCCATGCCGTCTATCCAGACTTCCCAGCCCAGACCCCAGGCGCCCAGCGTCGGCCCCTCCCAGTCGTCCTCCACGAATCGTATGTCGTGGGCGGCCAGGTCGACTCCGAGCTCAGCCAATGATTTGAGATAGATGTCCTGAACATCACCGGGAGCAGGTTTCAGCAGCACCTGGAACTGGTAGTAATGGGACAGCCTGTAGGGATTCTCGCCGTAACGGCCGTCGCTGGGACGAATTGATGGCTCCACGTAAGCGGCTCGCCATGGTTTGTCATCCAGGCAGCGTAAAAAAGTAGCCGGATTGAAGGTGCCGGCGCCCACTTCGGTGTGGTATGGCTGCATGATTACGCAGCCCTGCGAGGCCCAATAATTCTGCAGGGTCAGGATAATATTCTGGAACGTGGGAAAGTCGGTCAAGGCGGGGAGTAATTTTATAGAACGCAGGCATAATTAACAAGCTCTCAGGCGGATGCCAGGCAATTTTTAAGCGCAATCCCCTAAAGACGGAGTGAATGGCGGCGTGTTACAATTAACGCCTGATGAAAAGGGCAGCATATATAACAGCATTTCTGATGATCGTGGCGCTCCTGTCCGGTTGCGGGGAAACCAGGCACGGTGACGAACCCCGGGAGGACGGCCTGCAGCTAGAAGCCGGTGCGGATATAGTAACCGCCGAACAGGGAACCGCGACTACGGCAACAGACCTGTACACCGCGGCCGATCTGCCGATCGATACCAACCTGCGGCTGGAATTCGAAACAAACCGCCCCGGCACCACCACCCCGGTCAGTTTCAACCTCGAGGGGCCCTGGAAATTCACCAACGGCCCCGGGGAGGCTACATTGACCCTGGCGATGTCGGAAAAAGCCATGGCGCCAGAATCAAAGCAATTCCCGGAGGCCTCGGTTGTTGCTGCCTCATCATGGGATCGTGGCGCCAGTGGCGGCGAGTACATCTTTCAGTCGAAAGACGACAGCACTCTCTTCTCTTATGGCAGGTCCTTCCCTGACGGCCGAGTGACGGTTTACTCGGCGCCTTCGCGAGCCCTGATCTTCCCCATCGCACCCGGAGACAGCTGGGTCGACAGCTATACCGAGGAAGACAGTGGCAAGCCGGTGGAGATCACCGCGGAAAACACTTTGCTGGCAAAGAACAAATTGACGCTGCCAGCCGGGACCTTCAATGCCTGGTTGCTACAGACCAGGGTTACCGCGAAAACCAGGGGCACGACGACCACAACTCTGGATTACACCTGGTTCGTCCCCGGCATAGGCCGGGCCGCGGAGATCATCAGCATGCCCAACGAGCACCGGGAAGTCTTTAACACCGCCAAAGCCTTTTACCGGCTGAAAAGCTACAGGTAGCGGCCGGCTCACAGGGTCGCCTTGCCCCCGAACTACTCCACCGAAGCCATCGTACTCGGCTCGCACAAGCTGAGGGACGCCGACCGCGTCGTAAATCTTTTTACCGCCGAGCGCGGCAAAGTACCTACCGTTGTCAAGGGAGTGCGTAAGGTCAAATCCCGCTTCGGCGGCCGGCTGGAGCCTTTCACCTACCTGCAGGTACAGCTTCACGAAGGGCGCAACCTGCATACTCTTACCGGAGCCGATACGATCAAGACTCACGCCGTGATTCGTGAAAGGCCAATGGCGCTCCAGGCAGGCCTCGCATTCATCGACATGCTCAACCGGGTGACTCATGATTTTGAAAAACGGCCACGTTCTTTCAATCTGCTGGTGCGTTTTTTGAATGAAATGGATAGAGCCTCAGCTGGATACATAGCCCTCACACTGGCCGCAGAGCTGAAGCTGCTGCTGCTGTCAGGCTTCCTTCCCCACCTTGAAACCTGTGCCTCCTGTGGCGCGGATGAAAACCTGCCCCGCTTTTCAGCCCAGGCCGGCGGCACTATTTGTGAAAACTGCAAAGGGGAGTCGTTTCAGGTAACCGGCCGCACTCTTACAACCATGCGCTTGCTTCTGGAAAAACCACTGGCGGAAGTGACCGGAACCGAGATTGATGAAAACACGGCGCGGGAGACCTGGCGCTGCGTGCGAGAAGTCTGCCGCTATCACCTGGGCACTGATCTTCGAGTAGAACCTTGGTAGTCTTATATATCGGGATGGCCAGAGGATCTTTTATTGGCGCGCTGAAGACGCCTGGAGGAATTCGTCGTACGAACTTGTGAACGTATGGTGCCCCTCGGTATCGCCGGTGGCTACATAGTAGAGATAGTCAACAGAGGCTGGTTGCAGAGCGGCCTTGATTGATTCGACGCCGGGGTTGCATATCGGCCCCGGCGGCAGTCCGGCGTAAAGACGGGTATTGTAGGCTGACGGCGTCGCCAGATCGTCCACGGTGAGATCCTGCTTCCAGGAACCGATTGCGTACTGGACCGTGGCGTCGATCTCCAGTTTCATGCCGGACGATAGGCGATTATAGATGACAGCAGCAACCAGAGGCCGCTCGTCTGGCACCTTCGCTTCGCGCTCGACCATTGATGCCACGATCAGAACCTGGTATTCACTGAGCCCCAGCTCGGCGGAATTTCCCCAGCCAAGCATTTCCGTTTCTTTTTTGAAGGAATCCAGCTGTTCGTCGACCAGGTTGGCGGCGTCGGTCTCAGGAGACAGATCATAGGTGCTCGGAAACAGGAAGCCCTCAAGATCCTCTGCGCCGGATGCTCCCCTGAGTGGCAGCTTCCGGCCAGCCGGCGTAGCCGCGGCAATATAGGTTTTTTTGCTGATCGACGTTTTGGTGGCAACCAGGTTGGCGATATCATCGAGGCTGAAACCCTCCGGTATGGTAAGCACACCTTCTGGCGCCTGCAAACCCAGTTCCAGCTTGTTGAGGATGCTATCAATGGACTCACCGCGCTCAAAACGGTAGGTGCCGGCCTTCAGCTTCTGGTCGATGCCCGCCTCGTTGACCCTGTTGGTGAAATCCTTCTGGCTGTCTATGACATTTTCGTCCACCAGCATGCTGGCGATATCCGCGGTGCTCATACCTGGATTGATGCGAATCGTCGCCTCGCCTTCTTTCTTCGAACCGCCACAGGCCGACAATGCCAGGCAGAGAGTTACCGCGACAACCAGCGACGCAGCAACCGCGACCAGCTTCAGAAAGCTCGGCGCGACAGGATGCATTTGGCGATGTCTTCGGGGTGATTTCATTACCGTGCGGTTGATTAACCTTGAATACTATAGCACCAGGATGGAATGATTCGTGTCGCGCTTAATCCTTTTCAAGGCCGGCGCGGCGGCGAAACTCGCCGGATTCCAGATAATCCTGAAGCAGACAGCAGGCGGCGAGACTATGGGAATTGCTTTGGGAAAAACGTCCTTTTTCCGCCGCCATCTTGCTGGTAAAGCGTTCGTCCCAGGTAATCACGGGCACTGTTAACGCATCACGCAGAGCGTCGACGAAAACCTGTGTCTCCTGAGCCTGGGCACCCAGCTCGCCGCTCAGTGAGACCGGCAAGCCGACGACTACGGCAGAAACTTCCTCCTGATCAACGATGCCAGCGATGCTTTTCAACCCCTCCGGCGAAGCGGCAGCCGTGGTTAAATCAAGGGGCCGGACTATGGTGCCGGTGGGGTCGCTGATGGCAACGCCGGTCTGGACGCTTCCGTAATCGAGGGCAAGTATGCGTGATGGATTCATATTTATCGGGATGTCATGCGAAGATCCTTCGCTATGTTCAGGATGACATTTCCGCCATGGATGACACTACCGGGCATGTTGTCCGGTTCAGGAGAGTTTCTGCGCAAGCCAGGCCCTGGCCGCTGCCAGTGTATCCCCAACCTTTCCCGTTTCGTTACCGCCGCCGCGAGCCATTGTGGGACGGCCGCCGCCTTTGCCGCCGACCAGCGGCGCCATTTCCTTGATCAGATCTCCCGCTTTGGCGCCCTTTTCCACTACGGCGTCAGAAAAATTCGCCAGCAGGGTCACGCGGCCATCGGCGACCAGCGCCAGGAACACCGCAGCCGGGTTGAGCTCTTCCCGCAGCCGGTCTGAAAGTTCCATCATCTCGTCCGGGCTGGACACATCCACCTGTTCAGCCAGGACTTTCAGACCACCGATATCTTCGGCTTTCAGAGCCATCTCCCTGCCGATGTCGGCTACCTTGCCAGCAGTAGCGGCTTTGGCCAGCGGCCGAAGCTCCTTAAGTTCATCTTTCAACGCGGCCAGTGTAAACTGCAACCGCTCTGGTTCAGTTTTCAATTCGCCGGCCAGCTCGTCCACCAGGCGGTCGCAGCCCCTGAAGAATTCGATAGCCGCCCTGGAGGTAATCGCCTCGATGCGGCGCAGGTTAGCGCCGACGCTGGATTCGGAGACTATCTTGAAACAACCGATCTGGGCGGTGCTGGTCACGTGGGTGCCGCCGCAGAGCTCACGGCTGAAGTCCCCGACCTCGATGACCCTGACGAACTCACCATATTTTTCGTCAAAAAGGGCCATGGCGCCCATATCTTTGGCATAATCGATGGTGGTGGTAAAAGCCTTTACCTGATGGTTCTCGATGATCTTGCGGTTGACTATATCCTCGACGCGGGCCAACTCCTCATCGCTGACCGCCTGAGTATGGGTAAAGTCGAAGCGTAGCTTGTCAGGATTAACGGCGGAACCGGCCTGCCGGACCTGCTCGCCAAGCAGGCTTCGCAGGGCGTTATGGAGCAGGTGGGTCGCCGTATGGTTGCAGGCGGTCGCGTGGCGGCGCACCCGGTTTATCATGGCCTTTGCGCGGGCGCCGGCTTCCAGCCTGCCCTCTTCAATTTCGGCCAGGATTACCTGGTCGCCATCGAGTGAATAAACCTTCAGCACATTGGCCTTGCCGTCGTCGGTGTGGATCCAGCCGGTGTCGGAGATCTGGCCGCCAGACTCTGCGTAGAAGGGCGACTCACGCAGCTTAAGCACAACGTGACCGCCTTCCAGCTCCCTCAGATCGCCGATGGAAGTGTGAAGTTCGTTCTTTTGATAGCCAACAAACTCCGTGTGGACCTTCGCGTTGCGACCGAGCTCGACCAGGGCTTCGCGCTCCTTCGAGCCCACCTCTTTCATGGAACTGCGCGCGCGCTCCCGCTGCTCTTCCATCAGCCGGTCGAATTCTTCATCGTCGACGTCGAGCCCTTCATCCTGGATGATCTCGCGGGTAAGGTCGAAGGGAAATCCATAAGTATCGTGCAGCCGGAAGGCAATGTCGCCCTCGACAAGGTGGCCACCGATCTGCCGTTTCTCCTCGATGGCCTGCATGAGGATGGCGTTACCCTGTTCGAGAGTCAAACCAAAGCGGCGCTCCTCCTGGGTAACGACCTCTTCAATCATCCCGCGGTGCTGCTCCAGCTCAGGATAGGTGCCCTTCATTGATTCGATGACCCGGTCGCTAAGAGTTGAAAGGAACGGCGTTGCGATCTCCAGGGTCGAAGCCGCCTGGATAGCGCGCCTCATGACCCGCCGCAGCACATAGCCACGACCTTCGTTGCCGGCAAAAACACCATCTCCGATGAGAAACGTCATCGCCCGGCTGTGGTCGGCCAGCACTCTTATGGCGCGGTCCGTCTTAATTCCTTCGCCGTAGCGGCTGCCGGCGGTGTCGCAAATATGGTCGATAAGGGGCTGAAACATGTCAGTCTCGAAGACCGCCAGTTTTCCCTCCATGACAGCGGTGATTCGTTCGAGCCCCATGCCGGTATCCACGTTCTGTTTGGGCAGCGGCGTCAGGACTCCGGCTTCATCCCGGTTGAACTGCATGAAGACCAGGTTCCAGAATTCGACAAAGCGATCGCAGTCGCAACCAGGCTTGCAGTCCGGGTCGTCGCAGCCGGCTTCCAGGCCGAGATCGTAATATAGTTCGGTACAGGGGCCACAGGGTCCGGTCGGACCAGCTGACCAGAAATTGTCTTCCGCGGGCAGCGCAACAATGCGGTTTTCGGCAACGCCGGCCGCCTTCCAGGCCGCACGCGCCTCCTCGTCGGCGCCCACCTTGTCATCCCCACGGAATATGCTGACCCAGATGCGGCTGGTGTCCATCTTCAGGTGCCCGGTGGAATAGCGCCAGGCAAGATCGATGGCGCCTTCCTTGAAATAGTCGCCGAATGAGAAGTTCCCGAGCATCTCGAAAAAGGTCAGATGCCGCGCCGTCTTGCCGACACGGTCGATGTCGGTGGTGCGGAAACACTTCTGGCAGGTGATCAGACGCGGATGCGGCGGCTGCTGAATCCCCAGAAAATACGGTTTAAACTGCTGCATGCCTGCTGTGGTAAGCAGCACTGTAGGATCATTTGCTGGAACCAGCGACGCGCTGGAACGGCTTTCGTGTCCGTTCTCGAGAAAGAACTCACGAAAACTGGAGCGAATCTCATGACTCTTCAACTAGGACTGTCAGCTCTCCTTTCCTTCCCGCAATTCCATCTCGGCGCGAACCTTGGCAAGCGCGCGGCGAATCAGGCGGGAGACGTGCATCTGGGATACGCCTATGTTCGCCGCTATTTGCGACTGAGTCAAGCCCTCGAAGAATCTCTGATGCAGAATGTTGCGCTCACGGTTATTCAAACGGGCCATGCCCGGCTCGAGGATGAGCCGCTTGTCCGTGGTCTCGAAACCGTCATCGAAACCGCCAATGGCATCCATCGGCGAGCGCTCATCGTCATCGTCACCACGGCCGAGCGAATGGTCCAGAGAAAGGGAGTTACGGGAACGGCCCGCTTCGATCGCCTCCATGACTTCTTCCGCGGACACCTCGACGGCGTCAGCCAGTTCCTGAATGTTGGGGGCGCGGTGCTGGCTGCTGGCCAGGTCGCCCACCACATGCTCAAGGCGCATATTCAGTTCAAGAAGGCCCCTTGGCACCTTGACCGCCCAGCCCTTGTCACGAAAATATCGCTTGATCTCGCCGATTATGTTGGGAGTGGCATAGGTTGAGAGCGCCACGCCACGGTCGAGGTCGAAGCGGTCAATCGCCTTGATAAGCCCGATACAGCCTACCTGGACCAGATCCTCGAGCTGTTCGCCGCGCTGGCAGTAGCGCCGGGAGACGCCATAGACCAGCGGCAGGTAACGGGTGATTAGTTCGTCGCGGGCGCGGGTGTCCCCCTGTCGGCAATAGGCTGCCAGCAACTGCCCTTCACTGAGATGCCTGAGACGTGCCGCGATAGTGGATTGAGTCTCATAACATGCTGCTGTGCTCATTGCCCACCTCCATCGATTTGCGCCAGATCTGACGGCGCTTTTTGTACTGTTTCGATGGTCCCCCCAGACCTGGCCCTGAACCCTGAGCAACACCCTGAATCGGGATTATGGGCCTACCCCCCCAGGCTGCAAAATAAACCTCAGCCCGCTGCGCACAAGCTTATCTTCAAACGAGGAAATCCGGCATCGGGCTTATCCCTGAATCCGCGCCGGCAAGTTCCCTATCAAACTCCGCCTCGCGCTCGGTAGCCGCCTTCCTGCCGACCTCCACCGCTTCCTTCACTTCCTGCTGTAATTCAGCCTGCGTCTGCTTGAGTTCACCAGGCAGATTCGCCAGAACCGCACCCATGTCCCTGCCGGTCTTTTCCGCTCGCCGCTGGGCGTAGACTACGACAGCCACTCCAGCTATCACGCCAGCCCATCCCAGTTTGGCGAACAGCTTGCCCATCACTGGTGCCTGCCTCTCTGGCTGACCAGAGAGGAGATAGCCTCCGACACTCCGGCCGTGACACCGGCGACCTTCTTGGCCGGCGCGGTCAGCGCCGACGATACCGCCCTGGTGGTGTGGTCGACCCGATCGGTCACTCCCACCAGCGTCCCCATCATGTCATCCAGCTTGCCCAGCTGGCTGTTCACCTCGTCCAGCGTCACCTGGAGCCTGGTCAGCAACGGGATGACCTCTTCGTCGAGCCGTTTCAGAAATATATTCAGCCTCGAAAACGTCCCACCCATCTTCAAGAGCAGAAACGCCAGAGCCAGCGCTGTTACCACCAGAAAGAAGCTCAACGATCCTTCGAGAATGGCTGTCCAGTCCATATGGGTTTTCCTCCCGTGTATTGACGGTTTGGCGCTTGTATCTTAACACAGTTGAAATACCCATTGTGACCGGCAATGCCTCCTGGAAAGTCCATCTTTTCTTTGGCTGGGTTGCCAATATATCGCAATCCTGGAATAAACCTTAATCGGGAAAACCCCTTTTTTACAGGTATTAAAACCCTGAGTACCTCCTTATCAGATTTTCATTATTATGTCGTGATGCGCCCGTGATACTCTCCCCGGGCCAGCGTATACATGGTTGAGACCGAATAAAGAGAGGGTTTGGAGCCATGGCAAATACGGAAGAAACAGTGCTGAAGTCGAGCTTCCCGATGATCTGGACGCCGGGGCTGAATCAGACCCCGTTCCCCGGCTGGAAGCCCTGGAGCTGCGGAGCGAGCTTCATGCGGCGCTGACAAGCCTGGAGCCGCGGGAGCTGGAGATCGTGTCACTGAAATTCGGCGGCGCCATGACGAACCGCGACATCAGCACACTCTTGCGGATTTCTGAATCCAATGTCGGCACCATCCTCTACCGGTCTCTCAAGAAAATGAAAACCCGAATCGAGGGCGGGATCAAAAATGACTGATGACAGAAAACAACAGGAACTAATTGACATGATCGAACGGCTACTCGCCGGCGAAACCGTCGAAACTGCAGGCGTTCGCGAAAAAGAACTGGAAAAGCTTCTGGCTATCGCGGCGGAACTCAATGAGCGAAGGCCGGAACCGTCACCCCAGTTTGAGGAAAGCCTCGAAGCCAGAATGGCTGAGTTGAAAACCGCTACTGCCGTAGCAAACGATGATACGGTGGGCGCATCCCCCGATGACGGGGTTGCGGCTCCCGGTGTGGCAACCGGAACTTCAATCGGCGGGAAGAGCTGGTTACGTGTATGGCTCTCCAGGCCGCGGTTTGCCGCCGTGGCGGCCGCGCTGGTCATCGGGCTCGGCGTGGTCGGCATGGGCGGAGCCATTATCCGTGGCGGCTACCAGGGCAAAACAGCCACTGTATCAGATGTGGTCAGCGATACCAGGACCCCTGCTGATGACGTAAAGGCCCTGGAAAATGCGACGGGACAATCAGCTGCCGGGCGCTCCGGGGAAATCGCCGCCGGCGATACCGCAGGTTATGCCGCCGGTTCGCCCGCCAGTGGTACTGCCGGCTCGGACAGCACCGCGGGCACAGCCGGGGCAGGTTCCGTGGCGCCGTTGCCCTCCACCCAGCGAATCATACAGACCGCCGATTACCAGGTCGAGGTGGCGCAGGGTGAATTCAACGACAAGTACTCGCAGATTTCGGCTATCGCCACGAAGTATGGCGGGTATGTGGTATCCGGCCAGGCTGTCACCGAAGAATACGTGGACCTGCAAAGCCGTCTGCGTAACGCCGAGGCCCAGGAAACCCAGATGCTGGAGCTGATGAAAAAGGCGCAGACCATCGAGGAGATACTGACGGTGCAGTCGCGCCTGGCGGAGATCCAGTCCCAGATCGAACAGATCAAGGGCCGCATGAAATACATGGAGTCACGCACCGACTTCGCCACCATCACCGTGAACCTGCGCGAGACGAAGGAAGGAGTCAGCGAGACTGAGAGCGGTGGCACCAACTGGGGTTTCATCGACTCGCTAAAATACGCCGGCTGGCTGGCGGTTCAGACGCTGAACTTCGTCATCGTGGCGCTTGCGGTTATCGTTCCGCTGACCTTGATGGGCGGCGGTCTGGCTATTCTGTTCTACCGGCTGGCACAATGGCGGCGGAACCGAAACAAGTAGGGTCATGGGGACAGCGCTGCCAAAAGCGCAGGCAATAATCTGAAAAGGAAGCGTCGCAAACGGTGCTCCCTACCCGATTCTACCATGGCGTCGCTATTCAGCCAGCTGTTACGCCGGGGTGTTCCTCCTCTTTCTTATGGGTATAAGAAAAATGCAGTACTATTAGTTTTCTTGGCACCGAGCCACAACCATGGGATAAATTCCTTTGTGAGGCGCTAATTGAAAAAACGGGATGTGGATAATCATGAGTGGTGTGGATATGTTTTTTTAATACTCGCCACGAGTGATATCCGGGAACGGCCGGGGCGGCATTAATGATAACCCTGTTTGGCCTGCTTTCGCTGGCATCGACTGGCATCGCCCTGATTATGGGGACCCTGGTGATCTCCCGGAATCATCGGGAACCGGTCAACCGGATTTTCTTTGCCCTATGCCTGGCGATCGCCTACTGGTCCTTTACCAAGTATGAGCACCGCATAGCCGGCGAATATGACCAAGCCCTTTTCTGGATCCACATGTCGTTCGTCTGGGCACTGCCGAGCGCCATGCTGCTGCACTTCGTCCTGGTCTATACGGACAACGACCGTTTTCTCCGGAAGAAGTGGCCCTTCATGCTGCTGTATGGCCCGTCGGTGATCATCGCGATTCTGACTATCCTCAGCGATGACTATTCCGGGCTACCCAAGATGAGGCCTTGGGGCTGGTCCATCGAACCTCTGCATGGCCGCCTCACCGTCTTTAGCTATTTCTATATGTCGATTCTCACCTTTTCAGCGTTACTGATCTGCTGGCGCTTTTTTTTGAAACAGGATGATCCTCGAATGCGAATTCAATCAGGTCTTACGCTTGCCGGCATCAGCGTCTATGCCGCAGCTCCGGTACTGAGTTACATTCTGCTGCCGTTGCTCAAAATCAGAATTCCCGACATCAGCTCTGTCACCTTCGCCGTGGGTGTCGGTGGCATCATCGGCTACGGGATCTGGAAGTACGGTCTCCTCTCGATGACCCCCGCCGACGCCGCCGAAAAAATCATCTCGACGATGTCCGACGCTTTGTTGCTGATTGGCACCAGTGGCGAAATCAAGAATATCAACAACGCGGCCCTGGATCTTCTCGGCTACAAACAGGCAGAAATTCTGGGCATGTCGGCGGAAAAAATCTTTCCCGACGGATGGCAGAAGGAATGTATCCTCAGCCGCAACGGCACCAGCGGCAGCTTCGAGGACGTCAGTGAAATCGAAACAGTGGTTCTGACCAGGTCGGGCAAGAAAACGCCGGTCTCCCTTTCCAGTTCCAACCTTCATAACCAGCGCAAACAGCTGGTCGGAACCGTCTGTATCGCACGCAATATCAGCGAGCGCAAACACTCCGAGAGCCTGATCAAAATGCAGAGCGAAGGATTGATTTCCAGAAACGCCGAGCTGACAGCGCTTTACGAGATCTCAAACGTGGTCCGCAACAGCCTTGACCTTGACCTGATGCTGCAGCAGGCGCTGGACACGATAACCAGTCTCTCTGTATTCAACATCGAGCATAAGGGCGGCATTTTCACGGTCGAGGGCGAAACGCTGAGACTGTTGGCGATTCTGCATCATACAGATAATTTCTTGCGCGCCCATGATGGAATAAAGATTGGTGACTGTCTCTGCGGCCAGGCGGCCCGAAGCGGCGAGATCATCGTATCAATGAATGCCCTGGAGGAAGACAGGCATACGAAAGAATATCCTGAAATCAGTGATCACGGGCATGTGATCGTACCACTCATGGCCATGGAAAAAGTCACCGGTGTCCTGTATCTTTATCTGCCGGCGAACGCTGAAATCGATAACCGGCAGCTTAAGCTGCTGGAGACGATAGCCGCCGAGCTGGGCATCGCCATCGAGAACGCCCGCCTCTACGCAGAGACCCGTACCTTGTCGCTGCACGACCCGCTGACCGGCCTTGCCAACAGGCGACTGATGGCGCTGGAGCTGGACAAGGCCCTCGCGCGCGCCAAGCGCACTGGCAAGCCCTGCTCGCTGGTCATGGCGGATATCGATCTTTTCAAAAACTACAATGACCTCTACGGGCATGCAGCCGGCGACGAAATTCTGGCCGGGATAGCAAAATTGATACTTGAAGAAATTCGCCGCATCGATCTTGGGGCGCGCTTTGGCGGCGAGGAATTTCTACTGATACTACCGGACACGGCCCTGGATGAAGCTGTCGAGGTCGCTGAACGCATACGCTCCAAAGCTGCCGAAACCGAGTTCAGCTGCTCCGGAACCATGAAAACTACCGGCATCACGATCAGCCTGGGTGTAGCGACCTGGGACGACAGTATCGGCAGCGAAGATATATTGGTCGCCAGAGCCGATACGGCGCTATACATGGCGAAAAAAAGGGGTCGAAACCGGGTTGAGAGCTGGAAGCAGATGAATATAACCTAAAATTAACCTGAAATCAGACTGACCGGTTGCCCAGGCACCAGAGGACAAGAAGAAACTCGATCAGGATGCTGTTTCGATAACTCCGCCGGCCATCAGGATCTCATCATCATAGATCACCGCCGACTGCCCGGGCGCGATACCGTAGACCGGTTCGTCGAGCTCCAGGCGCCATGAACCCTGGTAGTCTTCCACCACGCGGCCGGGAACAGCCAGGGCGTTATACCTGGTCTGGATCATCAGGCTGATACCTAGCAATTCATCGGCCGGGACGAAGCAGTTTACCTGTCCGATCACCAGTGTCGACACCGCCAGCTCTGCGCGGCTTCCCGCCACCACCAGATTCTCTTCCGGAACCGTTCGCAAAACATACAGTGGTTCCGGGGCGCTGACGCCCAGACCATGCCGCTGGCCTACCGTGTAGTCGATAAAGCCTCCGTGTGATCCAAGCCGGTCGCCAGCGGCATCGACGATATCCCCGGCTCCGGGAAGTTCCACGGCGCGACTGCGCAGAAAACGGCGATAATCATCGTCAGGAATGAAACAGACCTCCTGGCTCTCCGGCCGGTTGTGGGTGGGGATTCCTGCCTCACGGGCCAGATTACGGCTGTCATCCTTGGACAATTCCCCCAGCGGGAAATCAAGTCGCTCCAGCAATGCGGGCTTTATGCCCCAAAGCATGTATGACTGGTCCTTTGCCCGATCGGTGCCGCGGACCATCAGACGGCCGTCACCACCCGACTGCCGCAGCCGGACATAATGGCCGGTGGCCACCTGGGCGGCACCCAGCCTGTCGGCCAGGAGAATCAGCTTACGGAAACGGAAGCGGCCATTGCAGCGCGCGCAGGGGTTAGGCGTCCGGCCGGCCATGTATTCCCCGACAAAGTCGTCCACGACAGCGGCGGCGAACGCCTCCGTGTAGTCGACCGTCAGGTGGGGCAGGCCCAGGCCATGGCAGACCTCGCGAGCGCCACGGATGGCCTCGGGAGAACAACAGCTGGGAGATTCAACATCTTCGCAGGAGGGATCGCTCCAGAGGCGCATCGTGACGCCGACAACATCGCGGCCGTCGTTTCGTTCGAGCAGGCAGGCGGTGGAACTGTCGACGCCACCGCTCATGGCGACGAGCACGCTATTTTCATGGATCGCTTTCGCTTTGGGGAAGGTGCCGCGACTGATGGCGTCCTCAAGGGCTGCGTGCAGGGACTCAATTGCGAAGAACGTGGCTTTTCGGATCGTTTCACCGCCTCGTTCCAAGTCATCACTCAACGCCGCCTCTATCGTCGCGGACGGCAAGCGAGCCGCTTCCTGCCAGCTCCTGCCGGATATCATTTCAGTGATCAGGCTGCCGGCGGCGATGGCCGCGCTCGAACCAGATGCCTGAAAACGGGCTTCGGCCAGCTTGCCACCATCAAAGTTGATGAAAAATTCAATGACAACGCCACAGCCGGGATCGCCGGCCCCGCCACGTCCATCAGCGCCGGGAAGCTCTCCAGCGTTTCTGGGGTTATGAAAATGATCGAGGAGCAGTGATGCCATGAATCCATGATAACTCTATATGGCAACAGGCAAAAGAAATGGCCGCCCCTTGAGGAGCGGCCATTTTAGATATTTCTGTCGAAAGTCCCGTGCGGGAAAACCCATCCGCCTTTGCTTGTTACCTGACGGTTCCGGTTCCGCTCCCCGTGCTGGTGCCCGTGCTTGTGCCCGAGCTGCCGGTTGTATTCGTGCTAATTCCGCTGCCGCCGCAGCTTCCCGTGGCCTCGCAAATGCCCTGTTCGATCGACTTGGAATCAACAAAACCGGACCAGGCGCGCTGAACCTTCGCCTCCTTGTTGATGATGACGACCGTAGGCGTTGTCGAGACCTTGAGAATGATCGACAGGTCGCCGAACTTCTGCCCGTCGGTATAAAGGTAATCGTAGAAGTCTACCTGGCCGCGGAATTTGTTCTGCAACGACAATACCGAAGAGCGAACCTGATTATCATCGTAAGGCCCGCTTATATAGAAAATAACGACGATCGGCCGTCGCGATTCGATTGATCTTATGAAATCCTTGGGAGACAGTTCGCCTGGTGTTACGACTTGTCCGATGAGGTCTTCCGGCTGGCCGGTGCTGGCGCTTGCCGAGCCCGACTTGCTGGTTTTGGAAGTCCTGGTCGGCGTAGTGGCCGGTGCTTCCGAGTCACCACAGCCGGTAAAAATAAAAACCACAAGCGCTAGTATGAGCACTGTGGCTGTAAGCTTCAGAATTCTGGTCATCCGCCGCCTTCTTTTTGCAAAATAAAGCTCCACCTTGCCGTGTCCGCTTGTTTATTGAACCTGCTTCAGCAGGTGGGTGCCCGCTCCCCAGCTACCCTTAAGCAGTTGGGAAAGACCAAGCTCCCGTACTTAATATGTTGGCTCAATAAAGTTACGAATCACAAACACGGTCGAGCTTTGCTTAATAGTAGCATACGCGTTTCTTTTTCGGCAATAGCCAAAATAATCCTTCAGTGTGCTTTGAAGCCATTTGTCAAGACCCCGGTTCGGCTATCAGCAAACATCCCCCGTTATTGCCGGATTTTAAGCTCTTTTAGCTGCCGCACATCAACGATTGCCGGAGCGCCGGTGAGCGGACAGCCGCCACTCTGCGTCTTGGGAAATGCTATCACATCCCTGATAGTGGAAAGACCCGCCATCAGCATGACCAGGCGATCGAGGCCGAAAGCCAGCCCGCCGTGGGGAGGCGCTCCATATTTGAGAGCCTCCAGCAGGAAACCGAAGTCCCGTTCCATCTGGTGATCCTCGTGGCCAAGAATGGCGAGTATCCGCCGTTGCAGTTCCGGCTTGTGGATACGCAGACCACCGCTGGCGATCTCCACGCCGTTGAGAACCAGGTCATAGAGGTTGCCACGAACCTTGAGCGGCTCGTCCTCGAGAAAAGCGACCGTCTCCGCGGTAGGCAGTGTAAAAGGATGATGTTCGGCGGCGATCTGGCCACTATCCGCGTCCAGTTTAAACATGGGAAAGTCCGTCACCCAGAGGAAGCTCCAGCCGGGCTCGACCAGTTCCAGCTCGGCAGCCAGGCGAGGCCGCAGGGCGCCCAGCACCTCCACAGCCACGTCGACGGTGTCGGCAACGAAAAATATGATGTCGCCCGCTTCAGCCGCGGTTGCATCCAGGACCTGTGACAGTTCCTCCCGCGATAGAAACTTGGCGATCGGCGACTGCACCTCCAGGCCTTCCTTGATGATCAGGTATGCGAGCCCTTTAGCGCCCTGGGAAAGCGCGAAGTCGGTGTGTTCGTCGATTTCCCGGCGCGTAAAACGCCCGGCTCCCGGCGCCCGGATTGCCCGCACCGTGCCACCGTCGGATAGCGCCCGGGAAAACACGGCGAACTCCGAGCCGCGAAAGATAGCGGATGCGTCGACGACTGGCAGATCGAAGCGAAGGTCCGGCTTGTCGGAGCCGTACCTGAGAATCGCCTCGTCGTAGGTCATGACGGGGAAGGGCTTTTCGAGCGCGACGCCAAGCACTTCGTCGAAGAGAACAAGCATTAAATCCTCGAGCAACCCCATGATCCCGGCCTCCGACATGAAGGACATCTCCATGTCCACCTGGGTGTGTTCGGGTTGCCGGTCGGCGCGCAGATCCTCATCCCTGAAGGCGTGCGCGAACTGGTAATAGCGATCGAGCCCGGAGATCATCAGCAGTTGCTTGAAGAGCTGCGGCGACTGCGGCAGGGCGTAGAATTTTTTTGGTTGCAACCGCGACGGCACCAGGAAATCCCGGGCGCCCTCTGGTGTGCTCTTGGTGAGCACGGGTGTCTCCACTTCGGTGAAATTATTATTATCAAGAAATTTTCGGGCGCTGCGGGAGACACGGTGGCGCAATAACAGGTTGTCGAGCATCTCCTCGCGTCGCAGGTCGATGTAGCGGTATTTGAGACGCAGGTTGTCGTCCACATCGCCACGTTCCTCGACGCTGAACGGCGGCGTCTCGGAACGGTTGAGCACATCGACGGCGGCGACGTTTATCTCGACCTCGCCAGTGGCCAGGTCCGGATTGACCGTTTCCGCCGGGCGGGGAGCCACTTTTCCCTTTATCTGGAGGACATCCTCCGGGCGCAGCGAGTGGCCGATTGTATGGACTTCGCCGGAGCGTTCCGGATCGAAGACGATCTGCACCAGGCCACTGACATCACGAAGATCGATAAATATCAGCCCGCCGTGATCGCGCCGGCGGTGTACCCAGCCGCACAAAGTTACGTCACGGTCTAGGTCGTCCTTTTTTAGTTTTCCGCAGTAGTCGGTGCGCATGATTCTCGTTTCTATTCTCGTTTATTTGTGCGGACTGGACTGGTTTGATAGTCCAACCTTTTCATGTGGGGGCTGGATTGACTTGTTAGTTCCCGCCTCCACTAGGGTCTTCGACAGACGTTGCGGCGGAAACTAACAAGTCAATCCAGCCGGCCATATTTTTACTTATTTCGATTTTAATAAACCTGGGGCGCATAAGTATTTTTCCGCGGAACGTCTGTCGAAGACCCTAGTGGAGCGGAAAGATACTTATGCGCCCCACGCGCTACCAAAAAGTTTTCTAAACAGCCGTCTTTTTCAGGTTTGGTTTTTCAACCGCTCAACCAGGTTCTGCTCCAGGCCATCCAGCGCCACCGACTCCTGCTCGCCGGAACCCATATCGCGCACAGTAGCCGTGCCCGACGCCAGTTCGTCCTCGCCGATGATAACAGCAAAACGCGCGCCGAGGCGGTTCGCCTGCTTCATCTGTCCTTTCGCCTTGCGGCCGGCGTAATCCGTGTCGCCGGAAATTCCCAGTCCGCGTAGCCGGTGTAGCGCCTGCATGACCCGCGGCCGCGCTTCTTCGGTCAAAACCATGATAAACACGTCGATACCCGGCGGCGCCGGTGCGATGCCGGCCGATTCAAGAGCCATGACGATGCGCTCGAGGCCGGTACCAAAACCGGTTGCCGGTGCCGGCTGGCCACCGATCTCCTCGACAAGATTATCATACCGTCCGCCTCCACCGATCCCTTTTTGGGCCCCGAGACGGGCGCACTCGTATTCAAAAGTCGTTCGCGTGTAATAATCGAAGCCGCGCACGAGCGTACCGTCGACCCGGTAGCTTCGCCCGAAAAGGTCGAGGTAACCCCTTACCTCGTCGAAATGTTTCTGGCAGGAAGGGCAGAGATTATCAACCAGTTTGGGCGCCTCGCCCAGCAGTGAAATACAATTTTCGTTCTTGCAGTCGAAAACACGCAGCGGATTCAGCTGTGCCCGCTCCTGGCAGTCACGGCAGAGATCCTCGCCAATGCCGTCCAGATAGAGCTTCAGCCGTTCCACATATGTTGGCCGGCATTCGCTGTCGCCCATACTGCTGAGCCTGAGCTCCACATCCGGCACGCCCAGCACCTCGTATAGTTGCGACAGCATCATGATCATTTCCGCGTCGAGGGCGGCATCGCCGGAACCGATGGCCTCGGCTCCCAGCTGGTAGTGCTCCCGGTAACGGCCGGCCTGGGGCCGCTCGAAGCGGTACATGCGTTCGAAATACCAGAGCTTCACCGGTTGGGGCAGTTTGTGCATCCCGTGCTGTACGTAGGCTCGCACTACGGGGGCGGTGCCCTCAGGTTTCAACGTCAGGCTGCGGCCGCCCTTGTCTTCGAAGCTGTACATCTCTTTTCTGACGATGTCCGAAGAAGTTCCAACGCCCCGGACGAATAATTCTGTGTCCTCAAAAGCGGGTGTGTTGATGTGTTCGTAGGCCGCCGCGCGAAATATGGCAGCGGCGGCGTCAATAACCTGTTCGCGGAGAGCCTGCGCCGCCGGCAGAACGTCGTATGTTCCCTTGGAACCCTGCATTTTACCAGCCCAGATCGGTTAGGAAGGGGTTGTCCTCCCTCTCGGCCGCCAGGGTTGTACTGTTACCGTGTCCGGGATAGACCGTGGTATCCGGCGGGAAGCGCAGAATAAGGTTCTTTACCGCCGCAGCCAGCTCGTCGAATGACCCACCAGGTAAATCAGTGCGGCCTACCGAGCCATGAAAAAGCAGGTCGCCGGTAAACAGGCAATCAGCGACAAAAAAAGTGAGTGATCCCGGCGAATGACCACGCGTGGCGATTACTTTGACCTCAATGCCATCGATTGAGACCGTCTCGCCGCCCTCGAGCAGCCGGTCGACCCTGCAGCTTGAAAAACCGGGCATGCCGGGGAAGAGCTGAAATTTTTCCGGGGCTGCCAGGACCATCTCCACCTCACGGCTGGCATAGACCTCCGCACCGGTTGACTCCGCCAGTCCGGCCACGCCGCCGATATGATCCGGGTGTCCGTGCGTGATGAAGATCGCCGAACACCGGGTTCCGGCTTCCCTGAAGACCGCGATGACCACTTCCGGATCACCGCCGGGATCAACTGCAAAACCGGCACCCGAGACAGAATCGTGAACTATATAGCAGTTGGCCTGAAGCGGACCCACCGCCCTGGTTATGATTTCGATGCTGATAAAGCTCTCCTGAATAGTTTTACTGCGCAGGTTACTCTAGCAAAAGTACGGGAGCAGGTTCTACCCTCGACCCGGAAATCCTGTACGCCTCCTGGATCATCCCGGCAGCCCTCTGGCCTTTGGATTTATCAGTAGCATACACTGACGCCAATGCTTGCCCCGGCAGTACCGGGTCTCCCTGTTTCAGCTTTAGCCTGACTCCAACCGAGTGGTCAATGCTGCCATCCTTATACTGACGGCCGGCACCAAGTTCCACGGCTGCCCTGCCCACCGCCAACGCATCGATTGCCTCAATCCAACCTTGAGAAGGAGCCTGAATCTCGATTTCAGTGGAGGCGACGGACAACGCAGCCGGATCATCGATAAACGATGCGTCCCCGCCCTGTACTGTGATCCATTCACGAAACTTTGCCAAAGCCGGGCCATCAGCCAGGGCGCGACGCGCTGCGGCTTCAGCCTGCGGCGCTTCCCAACCAGGGTCGGACAGAACCAGGAGCCGGGTCCCCAGAGCCACTACCACTTCTACCAGATCTGACGGACCCTTCCCCCTGAGCGTCTCGACCGCCTCGAGCACCTCCAGGGCGTTGCCGACGGCGAGACCCAGCGGCTGCTCCATCGAGGTCATGATCGCCTCGACGGCGAGGCCACGGCGTTCCCCCACTTCCCGCATCAAATGGGCGACTCCGTGGGCGTGCCCCAAGTTCTTGAAGAACGATCCCTTGCCGACTTTGACGTCGAGCACAACGGCGCCGGCGCCGCCCGCCAACTTCTTGCTGATGATGCTGGCGGCGATCAGCGGGTTTGATTCCACCGTGGCGGTGACATCCCTGAGGGCGTAGAGGCGGTTGTCGGCGGGCGCCAGGTCGGCGCTCTGGCCGGCAACACAGATGCCGGTCTCCCCCAGCTGTCCGATAAATTCTTCCGCTGACAGGGTGGTACGAAACCCCGGAATCGACTCCAGTTTGTCGATAGTGCCACCGGTATGACCAAGGCCGCGCCCCGACATCTTGCCGAAGACGGCCCCACATGAGGCGACCAGCGGCCCCAGGACCATCGTGACCTTGTCACCGACACCGCCGGTGCTGTGCTTGTCGACGACGCGCCGGCCGAGCGGGCTGAGATCCAGCCGCTTGCCCGAGTCCAGCAGGGCGTCGGTAAGCGCCATGGTCTCAGACAGGCTCAACCCTTGGAGCAGGGCCGCCATCAGCCAGGCAGACATCTGATAATCTGCCACCTCACCATCCATGAACGCCCGGATGAAGCCGGCCAGCTCCACAGCGGAGTGCTCGCCGCCATCGCGCTTCCGCTGGATTATATCGACCGGTGATGTCATAGGCTGCTGAACGCTCCCTGGGTCGCATTTGGCATTGCCATAGTATTGCCTGTTTACCTACTTAACAAGGGTTGCAGCCGATAGCTGCTTCACCAGACTCAGTGCCGCCTGCCGAGTATTGCCTGTTTACTGACTTAACATGCTTTACAGCGGGAAATGCCGCCGGAATCCATCAAGAAGCTATAGACGCCGGTCGCACTTTATGGTACTCTCAAAACTAGCCATCGCCGGATAAATAGTTACCCGGCAAGCGGGCCTTTCCGTTAGAGGGGTATGCGTTCTGAATATGGAGGTCAAACCAGAGAAGCCGTTCCGGCCGTCCTGCAAAAGGACAGCTGGGTAGGCTTTTGGTTTATGTTTGGCTATTTCTATATGGCGATAAAAAAAACAGCAATAACATTGACTGTTCTCAGTCTCGCGGTGCTAGGCCTTCTGATCTTTAGTGGCGTGGCCCTCGGCTCTAATCCTGATTGTCAACCACAGGTTTCCGTGACGACGGCCCATCCCTTCTGGGAGAACTACGGCAATTATCTTGAGCGTAAACTCACCGTGGACGAGTCGTTGCGGAACGTCGGCAACTGCCTCAGCTGCCAGATGCAGGTCGTCCGGGTTGAGACTAACCAGGGCGTCACTCTGGAAACCCCGCTGCCACTCGACCTGGGCAACCTGCCTCAGACCGCCAGCGGCGCCATCAGAGTACATTTTCGGATTCCGGTCGGCGTCAGCCATTTCAACAGTCGCCTGCAGGTGATCTGCGATCCTCGCGGGACTCGGCCCTTGACCGCGGATCAGCTGACCATCGATCCCCCGCTGGCCTGGGCAAACGAAGGTTGTCCCCTGGAGCCACCACCAGAACTCGCCGGTAAGACGCTGCCGGCTGACCAGGTTTTTGGTGCGAGGCTTTATACAGCGACGCTGAAAGATGAAGCCGGCAACCCGTTAGTCGGCCAGACGCTGAAGTGGCATCTCTCCAATACGTTCAACTTCAGGATCCTCGACAGCACGACCGTGACCAACGCCGCCGGTCAGATCACCGCACTGGTTACTCCGCCACAGTATTTTGTATGCGTCATCCCTTATTATGACAAGGGCATGACCGAGGTCAGGGCTGTGAGAGGTGATGGGCTCCAGGCAAGCGGAGCCTTCGTCTTCACCCGGTGCGCGCCACCGGGAAGTGTGCCGCCCTGGCTGATGCCCGCCCCTGTGGCCTGAGCAATTGTCTGGCTGACGCCAGCACCCACAACATGAACTATGTCTGGCTGAATCATGACTTACGGCCAACTTGCTCTGTAGACCCTTCCTCATTTTTTCACCGTGACCAGAAACGGCCGGCCGGCGAGTTTCAGCGCCTCCGCTATTTCCAGCTTCGGATCGGCGAAAAAACGGAAGACCGTGGCTCCCACATCGGCAAATTCCCCCATATAGGGCTCGTCGCGCGGCTGGCGGCCAGAGAAACCCTGCTCCCGCGATGCCGTTTCAAACAGCGACCCTCCGGGTGAAAACACCTCGCTGCCCAGACGGGCCAGCAGCGGTATGTACTCCCTGGTGTGGTCGGTTCCGGGCGCCAGGGGGTCACAGCCATGGTCGGCGGTGATGATCATCAGGTCGTTTTCGCCGCAGGAGGCGATTAACTCCGGTACAGCGGCGTCCACTTCCTCCAGGCCGGCGGCAAAACCGGCCGGGTCATTGCGATGGCCCCAGAGCATGTCGAAATCCACCAGGTTGGTGAAAACCAGGCCCTCTTCGAGCTCACGCATCAGCGAGATTGACTTCTCCAGGCCTTCGGCGTTGCCGGTGGTCTTGTGCTCGTAGCGAACTCCCGATCCGGCGAAAATCTGTGATATCTTGCCGACGCCGTGCACCGGCACGCCGATCTCGCTGAGAATGTTGAGATAGGTGCGTGGTGGCGTTACGGAAAAATCCCGGCGCCGCGGCGTGCGGCTGAAGCTGCCCGGTTTACCGCTGAACGGCCGGGCGATCACGCGCACGACCTCGTTTTCGCCGCGGAAAATCTCCCGAGCACGACGGCAGTAATCGTAGAGATCGTCCACGGGGACGATATCCTCGTGGGCGGCGATCTGAAAGACACTGTCGGCCGAGGTGTAAACGATAAGCTTGCCGGTCCTGAGGTGCTCCTCCCCCAGCTCGCCGATGATCTCGGTGCCGGAGGCGGGAATATTACCCAGAACACCTCGGCCGGTGGCTCGCTCGAATTCCTCGATAACCGTCTCTGGAAAACCCTCGGGAAATACTGGAAAGGATTTTCCGGTGACAACTCCCATAAGCTCCCAGTGACCGACGGTTGTGTCCTTGCCCCGGGAACGCTCAGCGAGCTTGCCGAAGAGCGCCTGCGGCCTCGGTGCCGGCGGCACGCCCGGCAGCGGCAGTATATTCCCCAGCCCTAACGCGCCCAGGTTCGGCAGCTTGATGCCGGCGATTGCCTCAGCAACGTGCCCCAGGGTGTTCACATCCAGGTCACCAAACTCGCCGGCATCGGGAAGCGCGCCACAACCAACGCCGTCCAGGGTGATAAGCAGGCAGCGCACCCGCCGCCGCAGCCGTTTCCGGCCGAGCAGCCAGAGGGGGTTAATCATTGACCGGTGACTTCTTCGCCCGAGGATGTGAATCGAAATAAATATCCTTCAACCGCTGATGGCTGAGGTGAGTGTATACCTGAGTGGTCGATACGTCCGCGTGCCCCAGCATCTCCTGGACGCTACGCAGGTCGGCGCCACCGGCCAACAGGTGCGTGGCAAAACTGTGTCTCAACGTATGTGGGGTAACCACCTTCTGAATCCCGGCCTGACGGGCATAGCCAACCAGCATGCGATGGATGCTCTGTCGCGTCAGCCCCCGCCCGAACCGGTTGAGGAAAAGATGGCTGGTTTTGCCGCCCTTGCCCAGAAAAGGCCGCCCCAGCTGCAGGTAGCGGTGTACGGCGGCCAGCGCCGGCTCACCAACCGGGATAATCCTTTCCTTTGAGCCTTTGCCCAGGCAGCGGACGAAACCCCCCTCCAGGTCCACGTCCCCGGTATGCAGCCCGATAAGCTCCGAAACCCTCAGCCCGGCGCTGTAAAGCAGTTCCAGAATGGCAGTGTCCCGGCTTACCCCGGGCGTGCCGCCGGTCGGCTGGCTGAGCAGTATCTTGACCTCGGCCAGGTTGAGTACGGTTGGCAGCTTGTGATTCTGCCTGGGAGATTTAATCGATACAACCGGGTTGGCATCGGTCAGTTTCTCGCGGCAAAGATACTTGTAAAAGCTTTTGAGCACGCTGATCTTGCGGGCCATGGTGGCGCCCGCCGGCAAACCTTCGATCCCGCTTAGACCTGCCAGAAAATCCCGGATGGAGGCTGTGGTGACCTCGATGGCGTTGATGCCCTGCCCGTCGATGAATTCCTGAAACTGCGCCAGGTCCCGCCTGTACGAATAAACCGTATTGTCTGCAAGCCCGCGCTCGAACTGCAGATAGGCGAGATATTCATCGATCAGTTGGTTCCGGATATCCGGTTGTATTGTTACCGCTCCGGTTTCCGGAGCCTCAAGCTGCTGGTCCATGGCCTTTTGATTCGCTGTCGGGCATCAATGCTCCTTTTTTACCAGATAATAACCCGTCAAAAATTCGGCCTCACTGTATAGCGGCCACGTTTACATAAAGAAACGCGGTGCGAACAGCGTGCCCCCCCTGCCAGCGTTACGAGACGGGAAACTGGTCTGATGACGACAACCGGAAGGGGATGATGCTTGATAAATGATAATGGGGCAAACCGACAGAGTCGGCCACCGCCTGATTGGTAATCTTTCCCTCCATGACGTTGACTCCGTGGGCCAGCGCGTCATTGCGCCGGATAGCCGCCATGGTGCCTTCGCTGGCCAGGTCGACAATGTAGGGCAGAGTGGCGTTGGTCAGGGCGAACGTGGAGGTGATGGGCACCGCTCCGGGAATATTGCCGACGCAATAATGGATCACGTCGTGGGCGAGGTAGGTGGGCTCGCTGTGAGTGGTCATGCGTGAAGTCTCGGCACAACCACCCTGGTCGATGGAGACATCGACAATGACCGAGTGCGGCACCATCTCCTCAACCAGTTTTTCCGGGATAAGCTTCGGCGCGGTGGCGCCCGGATTGAGCACGGCGCAGATGACCAGGTCTGCCGTGGAGACCTGCTCCTCGATGGAAAGCGCCGTGGACATGACCGTGGTCAGTCGGCCGGAAACATAGCCATGCAGTGAACGCAGTTTGTCCAGGTCCTTGTCCAGGACGATCACATTTGCCAGCATGCCCGCGGCTATCTTGGCGGCATTGGCGCCGACGATGCCCGAGCCGAGCACGACTACCTTCGCCGGCGGCACCCCGGCAACTCCGCCCAGCAGGATGCCGCGCCCGCCGATCATCTTCTCCAGAAAATATGCTCCCACCTGGGCTGACATGCGTCCGGCTATCTCGCTCATGGGGGCCAGTAGTGGCAGGCGGCCCTCCTGCTCGACCGTCTCATAGGCGATACAGGTGGCGCCTGTCTCCATCAGCTGCCGCGCCAACTCCGGTTGGGGCGCCAGATGCAGGAAGGAAAAGATTGTATGTTCCGGCTTTAGCAGCGCCACTTCCCGGGGTGAAGGATCCTTGACCTTGACGATGAGCTCCGCCGTTTCAAAAAGCTCCTCGAAGCTTTCGATGATACGGGCGCCCTGGCTCTCGTAGGCAGAGTCCGGCAATTTGCTGCCGTCGCCGGCGCCCGCCTGGACCAGAACCGTCATGCCCGCTCCCACCAGCTCGCGAACCCCGGCCGGCGTTATGGCCACGCGGTATTCGTCAACCTCGACTTCCGATGGGACCCCGATTATCAATCTCTTCTCCTTGTCGCTGAGTTATGCCAATAATTGCTGATCGTAAAACCTTGCACACCGGCCCGGCCAGCAGCCAGTCTGCATCGCGCGCCGCAGCCTGCCGTAGCTAATATTCAACCGCGCCCGGCCAATTCCCTGTGCGCGAGCAAAACGCCGATGATCGATTTGCCATCCTTAAGCTCTTGCAACAGCTCCGGCAGGGGGTCCAGCGGACGCTGTTCGGGCTCGATGAACTCCTCGTGATCACTGTCCTCTTCGCCATGGGTGAGTTCTTCCGCAAGAAAGACATGCAATATCTCATCGCAAAAACCAGGTGATGAATAAAAGGCGGTCAGACGGGTGAGTTTACCGGCCGTCAGCCCCAGTTCCTCGCGAAGCTCGCGCCGGGCGCAGTCGGCGGGATCCTCACCGGGATCGAGCTTGCCGGCGGGCACCTCCAGGAGCTGCTGCCCGATGGCGTCGCGATACTGGCGCACCAGATGCACCGTACCATCGCCGTCGACAGGAACGATAACCGCCGCCCCGGGGTGCTCCATGACCTCGCGGATCGTCCGGTTGCCGTCGGGCAACTCCACCTGATCCACCCGCAGCCTGATCAGGCGGCCCTTGTAGACGTATTCCGATGAAAGGATGCGGTTATTCAAAAGCTCATCTGCCTGTTGTCGCCGCGGGCTTCCTCCACCAGCGCCATCAAGAATTCGTGCATCTGCTGGAGTGATTCCACGGAGATATATTCTTCGGGTGTATGCACACACTCCATGCCGGTAGCAAGATTCACGCAGGGCAGCCCCTTGAGGTTGAAAACATTGACATCACTGCCGCCGCCAGTCGATGTACGCTCGGTTGGCAGACCCAGGCGGCCGAATGCCCGTTCGGCCAGCTCTATGGGCAAACCGCCAGCGGAGAAATCAAATCCGTGGAATTCATCCACGACCGTTATCTCTACATCCACCTCTTCCTCCGCCGCGGCCAGGTTGATTGCTTCGAGCATATGCACAACCTGGTTTTCCAGCTTCTCCTCATCATGACTGCGAGCTTCGCAATGGATGGAACAGCGGTCAGGGACTACGTTGACCGCTTCTCCTCCCCGGATAATGCCGACATTGGCGGTAGTCTCGCCATCGAGGCGGCCCAGCTTCATCGCGGCAACCGCCTTCGCCGCCGCCGCCACGGCATTGCGGCCGTCTTCCGGCACGACGCCGGCGTGAGCCGACTTGCCGATAAATGTAGCGTTTACGGTCTTCTGTGAGGGTGAGCGCACTATGACACCGCCCACCGGACCGGTGCAGTCGAGGCAAAAACCGCACTCGGCCACCACCGATTCCAGAGAACTTGCCTTGGCGCCGCGCAGGCCTCCCTCCTCCCCCACGGTCAGCAGGAGTTCGATACCAGCCTGGGGCATCTTGTCGCGAATGATCCGTTCCAGTGTATGGATGATGGCGGCCACCGCCGACTTGTCGTCAGCTCCCAGCACCGCACGGCTGCCGCTGCGGATAACGCCATTCACCAGCATCGGGTCGGGCAACGCCTCGTCTTCGGAAGGGACAGTATCTGTATGGGCTGAAAGCAGGATGGGTATCCCGGGTACGCCTGCTTCCAGGCGGCAATACAGATTCCCGGCGCTGGAGCCGCTGTCCGGGTAGAGAGGCTCCTCCTCCCGGACCTCCAGCCCCAGTCCCCGCAGCCGCGTCGTCAGAAAATCATTGATAGCCCTCTCGTGGCCGGAAGGGCTGGGTATACGCGCCAGCTCCAGGAAAAAAGTTATCAGGGGGCCAGCTGTAGTTACGCTATCTTGCCTCATCGATCAGTTCGGGTGAAGGGACTTCGAAAGTGTCCTCCCCTGTATGATGGCCCTGGTCGCCGGCGGTCTCCCGTTTTTGCGCCAGCTCGATGGCGGCACCAACAAAATCGCGGAAGAGCGGGTGCGGCCTGGTCGGCCTGGACTTGAACTCGGGGTGGAACTGGGTTGCCACGAACCAGGGATGGTCGGTCAGCTCGATGATCTCCACCAGCCGCTTGTCCGGCGAGGTGCCGCTGATCTTCATCCCGGCCTCCACCAGTTTCGGCCGCAGGGCATTGTTGACCTCATAACGATGGCGGTGGCGCTCGTGAATGGTGCGCTCGCCATATGCCTTGACTGCTTTCCCGGAGCGTGACAGCTTGCAGGGATAAGAGCCCAGCCGCATGGTGCCTCCCATGGCCTCCACGTCCTTTTGTTCTGGCAGCAGATCGATGACCGGGTAGGGCGAGCTCTGGTCAAACTCGGAGCTGTTGGCCCCGGGCATGCCGGCGACATTGCGGGCGTACTCGACTACGGCACACTGCATTCCCAGGCAGATGCCCAGAAAGGGGATATTGTTCTCGCGGGCATAGGTCACAGCCTGCACCTTGCCCTCGATGGCCCGTGGCCCGAAACCACCGGGGATCAGTATGCCGTCGACGTCGCGCAGCTGGGATTCCACCAGCATTGGCGACACGTCTTCGGAATCCACCCAGACCAGCTCCAGTTCGCGATTATGAAAAACGGCCGCGTTCTTCAGCGCCTGGATCACGCTCATATAGGCATCCCATAACTGAACGTACTTGCCGACCAGGGCGATCCTTACCTTGTCCTTGCAGGAATTTATCCGGTCCACCAGCTCCTGCCAGTCGGCGAGGTCAGGCTCCGCCGCCTCGATGCCCAGTTTCCGGATAACCAGCTCATCCAGCCCCTCGTCGTGAAGAATCAGCGGCACCATGTAGATATCGGGAGCGTCGATCGCCGTGACCACCGCTTCGACTTCGATGTCGCAAAGAAGCGCGATCTTCTCCCGCAGACCCTTGTTCAAGTGGCGCGGCGACCGGCAAACGATAACATCCGGCGTGATGCCGATGCCACGCAGCTCCTTTACCGAGTGCTGCGTCGGCTTGGTCTTCTGTTCACCCGCCGCTTCGAGGTACGGAACCAGGGAAACGTGGATGTAGAGCGCGTTCTCCCGGCCGACATCGTTGCGGAACTGGCGAATGGCCTCCAGGAACGGCAGCGACTCGATATCGCCGACGGTGCCACCGATCTCGGTGATGACCACATCGACGCCGCCGCCCATGTCGGCCACGCGATGGATGCGCTGCTTGATCTCGTTGGTGATGTGCGGGATCAGCTGGACGGTCTTGCCAAGGTAATCTCCCCGGCGCTCCTTGTTGATGACGCTGAAGTAGACGGTCCCGGAGGTTACGTTACAGTCGCTGGTCAGATTTTCATCGACATAGCGCTCATAGTGGCCGAGGTCGAGATCGGTCTCGGCGCCGTCTTCGGTTACAAACACCTCTCCGTGCTCGTAGGGGCTCATCGTGCCAGGGTCGACGTTGATGTAGGGATCCAGCTTCTGCATCTGCACCTTGAGGCCACGGCTTCGCAGCAACCGCCCCAATGATGCGGCTGTGATGCCTTTTCCCAGCGACGATACCACCCCACCAGTCACGAAAATATGTTTAGCCATGCGTCTGCCGCCTTTCCCAGCCAGTTAAATGATTATTGAACGAAAAAACCGGAGGCTCGGCTCCGGTAAGTTGAAAAACTGATAAATTTTCGGACCTTGCGCCCATCGGCTATCCTGTTGCCATCGTGGTGGTCTGATTACAATCGGAGAGTATATCACCTGGCGCCTCATCGGGAAAGTGCTACCGCCTGCGCCCTCTACTCCTCTTCGTAGGTAATGGCATCCTCAGGACAATTCTCCACAGCCGCCTCGATGCACCCCTCCAGCCCGAAAAAGTCCGAAATAATAACATGCGAAAGGTTATCAGACTCGTCGATCAGGAAAACCTCGGGGCAGATTGCCTCACAATTGCCACAGGCCACGCATTTTTCCGGATCGACTTTCGGTATTTTCAATTCCCGGTCTCCTTTATAAGCCTTGGCGCAGTCCGCTTCTCTGTCGTTCACGCCCGGCCATCATTCTAGCATACGACCCAGATATTCCGGGCTATGAGCGGCTATTGAAGGCAAGTTGTTCCGCCGCGGCGTTTTTCAAAGCTCCTGCGGAGCAGACGCCTATCTGCCTGGCTCGATATGGATGATCACATCCGCCTGTTCGCCAAATTCCATTTTCAGCCGCCGCTCGACGTGGGAAGCAAGCTCATGGGAGCGGCGCGTGGTCAGCTCCGGCTCCACCAGAAGATGCAGATCGATCCAGTAGCCCGACTCACTGCCCCGGGTGCGGATTTTATGACAGCCGAGAATTTCTTTTTCGCCGCCACCGAGACAGATCTCTTCGACTTTCGCCGGGTCAAGGACGGCGCGATCCAGCAGGACGACTGAAGCCTCCTTCACTATCCTGAAAGCCGCGTAACCGATGACCAGGGAGATAAAACCGCCGACGAGCGCATCAATCTCCGGATGTCCGAGACGCACCGCGATCAGGCTGGCTACTACGGAAAAGGAAACATAGACGTCACTTAGAGTGTGTTTGGAATCGGCGACCAGGAAGACGCTGTTCAGCTTCCTGCCCTGCCGGCGCTCGTAGATGCTGACGCAAATGTTGATGACTATGGTCAAACCCATCATCGAAAAAGCGGGCACGCCGGCATCCGGACTGGCCGGGCTATCGGTGGTCAGACGGCCATAGACGCTTTCACCGATCTGCACTGCGGTGATCAGCAACAGTATTACGATACCCATGCTGGCAAAAGTTTCGAACTTGGAGTGGCCATAGGCATGGCTGTCGTCCCGCGGGCGAGAAGCCAGGCTGATGCCTATCAGCCCGATGATGTTGGAGGAACCGTCCATCAGCGAATGGAATGAATCGGCCACCATGCCAATGGAGTGGCTCAGGAGCCCGACGACAAGCTTTCCCACGGCAACCGCGATGTTGGCGATGAGAACGTAGATCAGAACCATCCTGATCTGATGGTAGCGTTCCTGGCTGGTGTTTTTGCTGGTCACGCCGTTCATTTTTCTTAAAACTTGATCAGCGCCGGCGGCGCAGGCCGACAAGGGCGGCAGCCGTTAAAATGCCGGCCGCGGCAACGCCGGTCAGTGAGCCCTTGCCCTTGCCCTGCCGGTCGAGCGCCGCGTCTTCCGGCAGGTAGTCCTGCAGCAGCTGCCCCCACCGGGTCTCCGCTATCTGGTTAAGATGTTTCCAGCCGGAATACGGATACCAGCAGTAATCCTGCAATAATTCCGCGGCCCTGGCTGGCAGTAGTGATCCCGGAGAAAACAGGTTGCTACCCAATCCACCGCCATCCGGTCCATCGAATTGGAAGTTTATGGCGGCGATGTCCTCGCCGGCCATTTCAATTTCGCTTATGTCGCCACAACCCAATCCCCGTTCGTGGGCCTTACGGATGTAACCGATTGACAGGGGGTCGAAGCCCATCATCCTGGCGATTACGGCGTCCACGGCAACCGGATCAGCGCCGGCCAGAATGTATCCTTTCTCATAAGAGGTGAGCGCCCGGGGCCCGGGACCGTCGCCACAGAAGACACCGTCAGCCACGATAAATAATCCGGGGTGCAATTCCTGCTGCAGCGCCAGCAGATCGACGAGCAGATCATCGATCCCGGCGCCGCTGAGCAGGGCATTTTCACGCTCAAGGCCACCGATTGCGTTCTGCATGGCGCCGGCCAGGAAAGCCCGCGCATGCGTCTTCATGGTCGGCAGATGAATGATGTTACTACCGGGGAAAAAGTCCGGAACCAGTATTCCCTCCGGGTATATTTGATCGATGACCGGCAACGCCACCCGGGAGCGGTAACGGTTCCAGTTCACCGGGGGCTCTTCGAGGCAGGTTATGCCGATGCCCAGACGCTCGACGGCAGTGGTGAGGCCGTTGTTGCGTTCGGCGCGGCGAGGATCGATGCCGCCACAGCCACTGTCAGCGGGGATGATACTGGCCGCGTCATAACCATCGTCGACCAGCGCCCTGCAGACGCCCTCCAGCTGCCAGGGCGCCGTGGAGCAGGCAGGGAACCAGAGATCCCAGGAGAGATTGATCTTCAGCACGGTATTGTGGCCCGGTTTGACGAACCCGGTACATCCGGATTCCCGGAGTAGTCTTCCGTAATCATCGATAACCGTCTCCGGGCCGGTTTTTAGAATGGTTACTTTTGAGTTCAACGGCTGCCCGTTTTCGTCGAAGTTCCGTTTTTGATCGACGCTCGACTGTTTTTTGTATCAGAAATCTTCTGCGTCCTCAGCAGCAAATCACACGCGTGGGCGCGAGCCTTGCCGTCTTCGGGTTTCGAGCCCATCATGCGGCAGAGCTCATCGACGACTTCCTCTCCCTGCAGCCGCTCCACCGCGGTCACCGTCTGGCCACCGGCGGACCGCTTGACCACCCGGAAATGCGCGTCAGCATAGCAGGCTATCTGAGGCAGGTGGGTGATGCAGATGATCTGTGAGCCGCTGGTCAGGCTCCTCAGCCTTGCGCCCACGGCGGCACCGGTTTCGCCGCCGATGCCGGCATCGATTTCATCGAATACCAGAGTGGCGGTATCGCGCGAGGCCAAAACGGCGCTTTTGATAGCCAGCATGATTCTTGACAACTCGCCGCCGGAAGCGGTGTCGCGCAATGGCGTTGCCGGCATTCCCGGATTCAGCCGCACCAAAAACTCAGCGTTCTCCGCTCCGTTGCGGTTGGGCGATTCAGCCTTGGACAGCCGCACTTCGAAACCACAATCGTTGAAGGCCAGCTCCCCGAGGTGCCGGCCGGCTTCCTCTTCCAGCCTGGAGGCGGCCTCCTGCCGTAACTCGCTCAATTTAGCGGCCAGCCCGAGTAGCTCCGCGGTAACGTCCGACAATTCTTTTTCCAGGGCCGGCCTGCCTTCGCTGACGCCCGTCAGCCGGGCGAGCCTCTCCGCAGAACTGGCCGAATAGTTCAGGATTTCTTCGATGCCGCCCGGTAAGCTGTTGCCGGCGGCTTTTTTGCCACTGCCGGCGACTCCCTGGCCGTCGCCATATTTTCGCTTGAGCTGTCCGATGAGGTCGAGCCGTTCCTCGACTTCCCCCAGGCGTATGGGATCACTCTGCACGGATTCCGAATAATCCCGTGCCGAGCGGCTGATTTCCTCCAGCTCATAATAATTCTTCTGCAGCCGGGCGGCGATGGCGTCCAGTTCGTCGTCGACCCCGGCGGAGTTATCCAGCCGCGTCATCGTCTGCGAAAGGTTGTCCGTCAGGCCGATTCCGCCTTCGTCTCCACTCAGTACCGCGGTCAGCTCCGCAGTCGCTTCCCTCAATTCCTGTGCGTGGAGCAAACGCCGGCGCTCGTCCTCGAGCTCCAGATCTTCTCCCTTTACCAGCTCCGCATTTTCGATTTCGGCCAACTGGAACCGGAGCAGTTCCGCTTCGTGTGCCTGGGCTTCGTAATCCTGGCTCAATTCAGCCAGCTGGTCAGCCAGTTCCCGGTGGCGATCGTAGGCCAGCCTATATTCATCCAGCGGGTCCACCAACCCCGTCCCGGCAAAATCATCGAGGATCTCCAGCTGACGTGACGCCAGCATCAGCCGCCGCTGCTCGTGCTGGGCGGAGAAAGCCAGCAGCCTGCCGGTAACCTCGCCCAGCACCGAGAGAGTGGCCGAGCGTCCGCCGATGAAAGCGCGGCTTCGGCCATCCCGGGAGATGCGGCGGCGCACAGCCAGCACATCTTCATCGGGAAGGTCGATTTCGCCGGCGGTATCGGCGAAAAAACCTTTGGGCAGGGAGAAAACGGCCTCGACTGAAGCTTCAGCGGCGCCTGGCCGGATGAGCCCGCTATCCGCCCGTGTGCCTAAAAGCAGGGAAATGGCATGGGCCAGGATGGTCTTGCCGGCGCCAGTCTCGCCACTGATGACGTTAAGTCCCGCGTCAAAGACCAGGTCGGCGCCGTCGATGACCGCCAGGTTCTCTATGTGGAGTTCGATAAGCAAAAGCGCCAGCGCTTTAGTTCGAAGGCTGGATAAAACGGTCGCGAAGAGTGAGATAAAAATCGGCTCCCGGAGGTTTCACCAGGTGAGCCTTTTGTGGCGCCATGGACAGCTTCAGGGAACCGCCGGAAGCCAGCAGGCCGTGGTTGCGGCCGTCGACGTAGATCGCCGCGGCCGAACCGATAGTCTCGTTGCGGATGACGAGCTTCTCCGTCGGCCCCATCACCATCGCCCGGAACTGCAGGGTATGGGGCGCGATCGCCGTCAACGCCAGCGCGTCAAGCGAAAGCGAAAGTAAGGGACCACCGTTTGAAAGGTTGTAGGCAGTGGAGCCGGCGGGAGTCGAGAGCACCAGGCCGTCGCAGCTTATGGGGTCGAAATCGACGCCGCCGGTGCTGTAAGCCAGCCGCACGACCGATCCGCCATCGGGTTTGTGGACGACGACGTCGTTAAACGCCAATGCCCGGTCGCCAGCGTTTTTCATTTCGATGAGACTCAGGTCGAGTGTCTCATAACCACCCTGGAAGATCGAACGAAGCCCTTGGGGAATATCTTCCGGGCCGATCGCCGAGAGGAATCCGACGCGGCCGAAGTTCACGCCGAGCACCGGTGTCTGCATCTCGGGGAACCGGTGAAAAGCCCTGAGGATGGTGCCGTCTCCGCCCAAAGCGACGCAGAAATCTACCTTGACCTCTTCCAGGAGCGGCACGACGGTGCCGAAGCTGCCTGCTTCCTCCAGTGAGTATTTCTCCACTTCACGCTGGGGGATGACTGCCTCGATGGAGAGTTCCCGGCATAGTTCCAGAACCCGCAACAGAGCTTCGCGGGTGGCCTCTGACTGGCGATGGCTGATGACTGCGATTTTCGTGACCAGAGCTTCCCCAGATCTTGCGTATTTTTCCATAACCCTGAAATAGATTCGCCCTATCCAGAGCCGAAAGCATTTTATCACAGCAGGCGGATACTTATGTGAGCCCGTAATGTGTCAATCGAATTTTTCCAAAACGTTGTTCCTGTCCGGCTTTGACGCGTGTTCCTGGTCGCCGGCGGCGAAATATAGCAGATACTCACGATTCCCCTTGGGGCCGCGGACGGGCGACTCAGTGAGCCCCAGGACAACCCAGCCTGATTCTTCGATGAAAGACCATATCTCCTCAAGGACTTCACGGCGCACTTTGCCGTCGCGCACAACCCCGCCCTTGCCGACCTTGCAGCGCCCCGCCTCGAACTGGGGCTTGATCAGGGCGATGGCCTGAAAATCCTCTTCGAGCGTACCGACAACCGGCTGAAGAACTTTTTTGAGAGAGATGAAGGAGAGGTCAAAGGTGGCGAATGACGGCGTTTCGGACAGCATCTCCCGAGTGATACCGCGGATATTGGTTCGCTCCAGGACATCCACGCGCGGATCGTTCCGAAGTTTCCAGTCCAGTTGTCCGTAACCGACGTCCACGGCGATGACTTTTCTGGCGCCGTGCTGGAGCAGACAGTCGGTGAAACCGCCTGTGGAAGCCCCGGCATCGAGGGCGACGCGGCCGGTGACATCGATCGTAAATTCCTCAAAAGCCCGTTCCAGCTTGAGGCCACCGCGAGATACGAAGCGGGGTTCCTCTTTAAGCGTGACTTCAATGTCCGGCGCCACCAGCGTGCCCGCCTTGGTAACCGGTTGCCCGTTGACTCTCACTTCACCCGCCAGCACCGCGGCGGCGGCCTGGGATCGGGAAGAAAAAAATCCCCGCTGGACGAGGATGGTGTCGAGACGCTCTTTCATTCAGACAAAATCCATACTTCAGCTGTCCTCTCCCGAAGCCTTCTTTCGCTCCGCCGACACGATCTTCTTTTTCAGCAACCTCTCCCCCACGTAGGCGGAGACCGCCTCGGGGTTAAGGCCGATGTCCCGCAATAGCTTGTTGCGATTGCCGTGGGGAACGAAATAATCCGGGATGGCGAAGCTCTTTACCGGCACCGATGCTTCTTCAGCAAACAGCCCCTGCACGGCGGCGCCGAAACCTCCCCTGGCCGTACTCTCTTCGACAGTCACCACCAGCTCGTGCTGCGAGGCCAGCTCGCGGATCAGCCCTTCATCGATCGGCTTCAGGAAACGGGCGTTGACCACCGTCGGCCTCAGACCGTGCTGCTCGACGAGCAGCCGGGCGGCGCGGCGGCAGATGCCGACGCCGCTGCCTATTCCCAGGAGCAGCGCCCCCTCACCGCGGTCGATGACCTCGGCCTTGCCTACCGGCAACGCTTCAAAGTCCTCCGGCATGGAGACTCCGCCTCCCGCCGCGCGCGGATAACGGATGGCAGCCGGCTTGCCCAGTTGCAACGCCGTGTAAACCATGTTCTGAAGTTCGGCTTCATCCCTGGGCGCCATCACAATGAGACCCGGCACCAGACTCAGGTAGCCGAGGTCGAAGACGCCATGGTGCGAGGGGCCGTCGTCACCCACCAGCCCGGCGCGGTCCAGGGCGAAAACCACCGGCAGTTCCTGCAGGGCAACATCCTGCACCAGCATGTCGAATGCCCGCTGCAGAAAGGTGGAATAGATTGCGACGACTGGTTTGAACCCGCCGATGGCGAGGCCCGCCGCAAAAGCCACGGCGTGCTCCTCGGCGATACCGACGTCGAAAAACCTGTCGGGGAACTTCCTCTCGAAATGATAAAGCCCGGTGCCGCTGGACATGGCGGCGGTGATGGCCACGATCCTGTCGTCGCTCTCGGCCATGCGCGCCAGCCCCTGCCCGAAAGCCTCGGTATAGGTGATCGGTCCCGGCCTCTTGATGGCCTCGCCAGTACTGACGGTGAACGGCGCGATGCCGTGGAAGGTGTCCGGACGCGCCTCGGCGGGCTCGTACCCCTTCCCCTTGGTGGTCTTGATATGGATCAGCACCGGACGCTCGATCTCCATGGCTGCCTTTATGCTCTTGCGCAGCGCCTTGATGTCGTGCCCGTCGATGATGCCGATGTAGGCGAAGCCCAGCTCTTCAAAAAGCATCCCCGGCACCAGAAAGGCCTTCATGCTTTCCTTGATCGATCGCGAGGCGCCGCGGATGCCCGGTATCTTCTCTATGCCGTGTTCGAACTCCTCGCGCAGCTTGAAGAGGGTAGGATCGAGGCGCAGCTTGTGTAAATACTGGGAAATGGCACCGACATTGGGCTTAATCGACATCTCGTTGTCGTTAAGAATCACGATTAGCGGGGTTTTGAGATGGCCGGCCTGGTTCAGCGCCTCGTAGGCGATGCCGCCGGTCAGAGCCCCGTCACCGATCACGCAGGCGACATGGCCGCCGGTCGTCTCCTCGCCGGTCTCCTCCCTGCCCTGCTCATCGCCGCCGGCCAGGGTCGCATCAATGCCGGCCAGCTCCGCCTGCGCCGCCGCCAGCCTGATGGCTTCCTGGATGCCAACGCCATAACTGATGGAAGTGGAGCTGTGCCCGGTCCCGACGATATCGTGCTCTGACTCGTTCTTGTTAGGGAATCCGGAAAGGCCGCCGTACTGGCGTATAGTGTGAAATTCGGCGGCGCGGCCGGTGATGATCTTGTGGGCGTAGCACTGGTGGCCGACGTCCCAGATGATTTTATCTTCAGGGCTGTCGAGGACGCTGTGCAGTGCCAGTGTCAGCTCCACAACGCCGAGGCTGGGAGCGAGGTGGCCACCGACCTTGGACACGGCGCCGATCATGAATTCGCGAATCTCGTCGGCGAGCAGCTGCAGCTCGCGATCGTTGAAACGATGGAGGTCTGACGGGGAATGGATTTGCTCGAGAAGCGACACTAGCTAACTCTGGCGCTCGTAGATGTAGTTGGTGATTCCGGCAAGAGCATCGGTTTTCCCTCCTACCCGGTCAAGAGCCTCAAGAGCTTCGTCCCGGGACTTGAGCGCCAGGCGCTCCGCCTCTTCCAGACCATATACGCTAACGTAGGTACGCCGGTCCAGCCTGGCGTCGGCGCCGGCTTCCTTGCCCAGCAGGGCCGTTTCACCCACAACATCCAAAATATCGTCTTTTATCTGGAATAGCAATCCGAGCTCGGCGGCAAAATCGCGAAGATTTGTTAACTCCTGTTCGGGCGCTTCGGCGAGCAGCGCGCCACAGTGAACACAGGCCATGATCAGCCGCCCGGTCTTCAGCGAATGGAGCAGTTTCAGGGAATCCGGCTGACCTTCAGAGATCCCGGATACGTCCAGATACTGGCCGCCGACCATGCCGTTGACCCCGGTTGCCACCGCGATCTCCCTGATTACTCCAAGCAGGATAGCGGCAGCCCCCTGCTGGCGCTCGCAGATAAGCCTGAACGCCTCGGCGAACAGGGCGTCGCCGGCAAGGATGGCCGTGTTCTCACCAAACTTCACATGGCAGGTAGGCTTGCCCCGGCGCAGCTCGTCGTCGTCAAAGGCGGGCAGGTCGTCATGGATCAGGGAATAGGTGTGAATCATCTCCAGCGCGGCGGCGGTGGGCAGCATCCCGGCGGGCTCACGCCCGAAAGCCTGGCCGGTCGCCATCAGCAATACCGGCCGGATCCGCTTGCCGCCAGCCAGCAGTGAATACTGCATGGCTTCGCTGAGAGGCGACACCGAGGCATCCTCGCCGTAGTCGAGTTCCTCCAGATAACCATCAAGCAGGCGAGTCAGTTCTTCGGGATAGCTCAAAATCTCCTGATCCTCAAGGGTCCCAGATTTCTCAGAGCCCGGGAATTCGGTCTTGGTCGCCAGGCTCATCCTCAGGGGAACCATAGACGACATCCTGTACGACCCGATCAAGCTTCTGGCTGCTCTCCATGGCCAGCTCATTGGCTTCCGATAACAGGCGCACCGATTCTTCCCAGTCGGATTCGCCCGCCTCCAGCCTGCGTACGATCGTCTCCATGCGCTCGATGGACTGGTTGAGGCTGTCGAGGGTGGATGTCAGGGCGCTGGTCAGCTCGCCTTCCTTCGCCGGCGGGTCCGTCTGCCGGTTCGGCTGCGATGCCGCCTGTGGCGTATCATTCCCCATGGCTGACTGTTCCACCGGTTGCATGCTCTCCGGTTGTGGACCAGATTCGGTTTCGTCATTCATGGCAGCTCACTCACTCGTCGTTTGAAAGTGGTTCAGCGCTCTCGGACCTCTCTTCGGCGATCCTGCCGAGAACACCGTTGACCAGCGATCCCGCCTCGCGGGAACAGAAGCGCTTGGCCAGTTCCACGGCTTCATCGATACTCACTTCGGCCGGGATGTCGTCACGGCTCTGGATTTCATAAATCGCCAGACGGAGTATGTTGCGCTCCAGCGCGGCCATCCGTTTCGCGGACCAGTTGTCAGCGTTGGCATTGATGACCGCGTCGATCTCATTCCGCGAGGCGAGCACCGCCTCAACCTCATCGCGGGTAAATGAATCGAGCTCCCGGGCTTCCTCACGCTCCAGATTATCATACAAATCTTCCAGCGCACCACCGGTCAGGTCATGCTGATAAAGCAACACCATGGCGTCACGGCGAGCCTGGCGGCGTGTTGTGGATGATGAGTTCATCGTTCCTGGTTCCCGGCTTCTGCTTAAAACAGAAAGCCTAGATCTCAAGCAGCTCCATGTTCTCTTCGATGAAGGCTGTCGTGTATTCACCATCACGGAATGCCGGTGCTTGAAGTATCCGGGCACAAAGCTCCTTATTGGTGACGATGCCTTCGATCACATATTCGTCGAGGGCCCGGAGCGCCCGGCGAATGGCTGCCGGCCGATCCACATCCCAGACGATCAGCTTGGCCAACAGGGAATCGTAAAAGACCGGGATGGTATAACCCTCATAGAGGTGCGAATCCACTCGCACGCCAGGGCCGCCGGGCGTCACATAACGGCTGATGGTGCCTGTGTTGGGACGAAAATCGTTGGCCGGGTCCTCGGCATTGATGCGCAGCTCGATGGCATGTCCCCGTGGCTGAAGCGCGCCGATATACGGCAGGAGATCGCCACGGGCGATCCTGATCTGCTCACGGACAATATCTATACCGGTGACCATCTCGGAAACTGGATGCTCCACCTGGACACGGGTGTTCATTTCCATGAAATAGAAGTTGCGGTCGTTGTCGACCAGAAATTCCAGGGTGCCGGCATTCTCATAGCCACAGGCGCGGCAGGCGGCAATGGCCGCTTCCGACATTTTTTGCCTGGTTTCCGCGTCCAGAATCGGCGACGGGGATTCTTCCACCAGTTTCTGGTGGCGCCGCTGCACCGAGCAGTCACGCTCTCCCAGGGTCAACACCGACCCGGCCTTGTCTACCAGCACCTGGACCTCGACATGATGCGGGCCGACGATCGCCTTTTCCAGGTACATCGTGCCGTCGCCGAAAGCGGTTTCGGCTTCCGCGCTGGCCATGTTGAAAAGATTCTCCATCTCGGCCGGCGAATTGACCAGGCGCATGCCACGCCCGCCACCGCCGGCGGAAGCTTTTACCATCACCGGATATCCGTAACTTTCAGCGAGCCGACCCGCTTCGCTGGCGTCGGCCACAGCTCCCTCGGAACCCGGCACAACCGGGATGCGCGCCTGTTTCATGGTCTGCTTGGCGAGAGACTTGTCGCCCATGCGGCGCATCAGATCGGCCCCCGGCCCGATAAAGACCATGTCATTGTCCTCGCAGGCCAGAACAAAATCGGGATTCTCAGCCAGAAAACCATACCCGGGATGAATAGCGTCGCAACCGGTGATTTCCGCCGCGCCGATGATGTGGGGGATCTGCAGGTAGCTGCCGCTGACGGGGCCGGGGCCGATACAAACGATCTCATCGGCTTCCTTCACAGGTAACGAATCGACATCCGCCTCGGAATAGACCGCCACGCAGGGAATGTCCAGCTCATGGCAGGCACGAATTACCCGCAGGGCCACTTCGCCGCGATTGGCTATAAGAATTTTAGAAAGCATCGAGCGCTACTCTTCCGCCTCAACCGGCTCGATATACAAAAGCGACTGCCCGTACTCGACCGGCTTGCCGTTCTCGACAAGCACCCGCCGTACCGTACCGGCAATCTCACAAGTTACCTCGTTCATCAACTTCATCGCCTCGAGGATGCAGAGCGTCTGCCCCGCGGTAACTTCATCGCCTTCCTGGACGAACGGATCGCTGGTCGGCGACGCGGCGCGGTAGAAAGTGCCCACCATCGGTGACTTGACAACATGATAATTATTTTCCTCCTCAATCAACGAGACACCGGCTGGCGCCGTGCCCGTCGGGCCCGCTTCGCCAGTTTCAGCCGGGGCAGCCTCGCCGCCCTTGCGAACCGTAATCCTCGTGTCGCCTTCCTCGATGGTGATTTCGGAGATCGTCGACTGCTCAACCGTGGCAATCAGATCCTTGATTTTGTCTATATCCATTTCAACCCCACTTTTCTCCTCAGTTTCCTGTATCAGGAACACGTCTTCTTCAACCCGGTGCTGGCGCTTCTCCAGAAATGTGCGCCCGGTCGCCGGGAAAAGGGCATAGGTCAGAACATCTTCCTCGTTGTGGGCCAGATCGCCGATCTCGCCGGCATAGCGGTCCAAAGTTTCGTCCAGCAGATCCGCCGGCCGGCAGGTGAGCGGTTGCTCGTCACCCAGCACCTTGTGCATGACATCCGGGTTGATCGGGCCCGGCGCCTTGCCATAACGGCCACGCAAATATGATTTCATCTCATCGGGAATAATCTGCCAGCGCTTGCCTGAGAGAATATTCAGCACCGCCTGGGTTCCGACGATCTGGCTCATCGGCGTCACCAGCGGCGGATATCCAACTTCCGCCCGTACGATCGGAATCTCCTCGAGCACCTCGGGCAGCCGGTCCAGCGCGTTCTGCTCGGCCAGCTGGCTTTCCAGATTGGAAATCATGCCGCCCGGCACCTGGTGCGAGTATACCTGCATATGCGTCAGCGAGGTGACCCCGCGCTTATATCCGCCGCGAATGCGGACTTCTTCCCAATATTTGGCGATTTCGAACAACTTGTCCAGATCCAGCTCGGTATCGTAGGGCGTACCGGAGAGAGCGCTGACGACCATCTCGGTCGCCGGGTTGGAAGCGCCGAATGCCAGGGGCACGGTGGCCGTATCGATTATGTCGACGCCGGCCTCGATTGCTTTCAGATAGGTCATGGGCGCCAGGCCACCGATGTAATGGCAATGCAGCTCCAGCGGCAGCTCGAGCTCATCCTTGATGCGCTGCACCAGCTGTTGAGCGTGATAAGGCGAGAGCAGAGCCGCCATGTCCTTGATGCAGAGGGAGTCGGCTCCCATGTCCGCGTAGATATGGGCCACCTCCATGAAATGGTCAAGGGTATGGACCGGGCTTATCGTGTAAGAGATGGCCCCCTGAAAATGTTTGCCGGCTTCCTTGATCGCCTCAGCCGCCACCTCGACGTTGCGGGTGTCGTTGAGGGCGTCAAAAACCCTGAATATGTCAACGCCGCTCTCGGCGGCGTGGGCGACAAACCTGCGGACGATATCGTCGCCATAATGCCGGTACCCCACCAGGTTCTGGCCGCGCAGCAGCATCTGCAGGGGCGTCTTGGGACAATGGTGCTTGATGGTGCGCAGGCGTTCCCAGGGATCGTCGTCCAGGAAACGGATACAGGCGTCAAAGGTCGCCCCGCCCCAGACTTCCAGTGAGTAGAAGCCGATATCGTCCATGGCCGACAGGATGGGCAGCATCTCGCTGGTACGCATGCGCGTGGCCCAGAGCGATTGATGGCCATCCCTGAGAGTGGTATCGGTAATCAGTATGCGGCGCGCTTTTGTCATTTCCGGGGGTTAGACCCTCTCTACATAGTTGCCGGTGCGGGTGTCGATCTTGAGGATGTCGCCGGTCTTGATAAAGAGTGGTACGTTCACCAATGCTCCCGTATCCAGGGTCGCGGGCTTTGAACCACCGCTCACCGTGTCGCCCTTGACGCCGGGCTGGGTGTCAGTCACCTCGAGCTCGACGAAAATCGGCGGCACCAGCTGGGCCGGTTTGCCGTCGATCATCTGAACCTCGACTTCCATGTTGTCCTTGATGAAAGAAAGGGCGTCACCAGCCAGAGCCGGCGGCAGCGACAGCTGCTCGTAGCTGTCGCTGTCCATCAGCACGACCTCGTCCGGCGTCGCGTACAGAAAGAGCATCTTCTTACTCTCGATGCGCACCCGGCGGAACTTCTCCACCGGCCTGAACGTCCGGTCAAGCACCGCGCCGGTCTCAATGTTCTTGATCTTGGTACGCACGAAAGCACCACCCTTGCCGGGTTTTACATGCTGGAACTCGACAATGGTAAATATCTGGCCTTCGACCTCGATGGCCATGCCATTTTTAAAGTCGCTTGTTGAAACCAAGATTCCTCCGAAGGGTCAAACGTTCTTCACAAACAGGGGCAATCAGTGATTTTACACTATAAACGGGGGCCGGGGGAAGCTTGGCAACCATTCCGGTTCCGTCCGGAATAGCCATGATCAGGCGCAAATACAGGCTTTAACGCAGAACTTTGAGTTCCCGCGGGAATTTCGTGAGCGGTACAGCGCCCCTGGCGCCGACCAGTACCGTGTCCTCGATGCGCACGCCGCCAAGACGCTCGAGGTAGATGCCAGGCTCGATAGTGACAGTCATGCCGGCCTTCAGAGTCTCTTTCGACCGGCCTGACAGCACCGGCGCTTCATGGGACTCTAGCCCAACCCCGTGGCCCAGGGAATGGCCAAAAGCTTCGCCAAAACCGGCCGCCGAGATGTGGTCACGGGCCAGCCGGTCTATTTCGGCGCAGGCTACGCCGTCACGCACGCCGGCAAGGGCCAGTTGTTGGGCTTCCTGTACGATGCGATATATTTCGGCCAACCGCGGCGGCAGGGGCCCGGTGGTAAAAGTCCTGGTGGCGTCGGAGCAGTAACCGTCGACGCTGGCGCCCAGATCCACTACCACCAGCTCTCCTGTCCCGATTATCCGATTCCCGGCGACGCCATGGGGCAGTGCCGAACGCGGCCCCGAAGCGACGATGATCTCGAAAGGCATCGGTCCGGAACCGGCCTCGCGCATAGCGGACTCAAGCAGCCAGGCGACCTGTTTCTCGCTCCTGCCCACGACTTTTGAACGCAGCAGTTTGGCAAAGGCCAGGTCCGCCATCGCCGCCGCCTGCCGCAGCCGCCTCAGCTCAACGGATTTCTTTACCTGGCGCCGCTGTTCAATCTCTCCTGAGGAATCCAGAAAGCTGAGCCCCTTGAGCAGCTTCTTCATCAGCTGAAACTGCCTGAGAGTCAGATGGTCGCCATCGTAGCCGATAACCCCGGTTTTCAGACGCCTGGCGTTGATGTAACGACAGCAACCCTCCAATGCTCCGCCATTGACGAAGCGGACATCGAAACCCTTTACCTCCCGGATAGCCTGGACGTGGTAGCGAAAATCGGTGAAGAACAGATTTAGCCGCGGTGTCAACAGGGCGCACCCGGCTGAGCCGCTGAAACCGGTCAGGTAGCGGAGACTGGGCAGGTGAGTTACCAGCAGGGAGTCGTGCTTGCGGGATTCGGAGGTCAAGCTAACCGGCCGGGTTGAGCCGCTGCGCCAACGACTGCAGCGCCTCCATGTAGCCGTCAGGGCCCTTGCCGGAAATGGTCTGGTCGCAGACATCGCGTATCACGGAATGGTGCCGCCATTCCTCCGTCCGCGCGTCGATATCGGAAAGGTGGACTTCTATGACCGGCCCCTTGACCATCTCCAGAGCGTCACGAATGGCATAGCTGTAATGTGTCCAGGCGCCCGGATTGACGATCATGCCCAGCGCCCTCAGGCGCAACTCATGGATTTTTTCCACCAGATCACCCTCATGGTTTGTCTGAAAGGAAATACAGACCAGCCCCAGGCGCCGCGCCTCTTTGACCACCTGGTTTTCCAGTTCGGCCAGGGTCAGCGTGCCGTAATGCTCCGGATCGCGCTTGCCCAGCATGTTCATGTTGACACCATGCAGAAGAGCTATGTTGAGGATCTCCCGTTCCTGGTACATTTACTTTCCCCCCGCTGCCAGGCGCTCGACTTCCCGGCGCAGCATGGTGGCGTCAACGTCACAGTTGATCACCGGTTCGCCAATGGTCTTGAGCAACACCATGTTGGCCGAGATATCATCCGCCTTCTTATCGCTGGACATGGCGCCGATTACAGCTCCCGGGTCGATGCCCTGGTAATGCGTCGGCAGCCCCAGCAACTCCAGCAGGGCTTCCAGCCTGTGGGAATAATCTCCGGCCAGGGAAAAAACCTGCTCCGAGATGCGCACGGCCGCCAGCAGCCCAAGGGCCACAGCCTGACCGTGAGAATAAGCGGTGTAGTTGCCGGCCGTCTCGATACCGTGGCCGACACTGTGCCCAAGGTTCAGCACCGCCCGTCGGCCATAATCGCGCTCGTCTTCCGATACCACCCCGAGCTTGTACTCGATGCAACGCCGGACCATCGGCTCGACGAAAGCCATGTTAAGCATCAGGAATTCCTCGTACCCGGATTCCAGCGCGTAGAAAAATTCGTCCCCGGAAAGCAGGGCGTATTTGACTACCTCGGCCAGACCCTCGACCAGCTGGTCGCGCGGCAGCGTTTTCAGCAGCTCCGGATCGGTGATGACCATATCGGGTTGATAAAAGGAACCGACGTAATTTTTTGCTTCGTTGATGTTGATGCCGACCTTGCCACCGATGCTGGAATCCACCTGGGACAGCAGCGTGGTCGGTATCTGCACAAACCCGATACCGCGCATGTAAGTGCTGGCCACAAAACCGGCCAGATCGCCGACGACTCCGCCGCCAAGGGCGCAAACGGCATCGCAACGCCGGGTCTGCAGGCGAAACATTTCCGAGAAAAGCCTCGTGGCCTCGGCCAGGCTCTTGGCCTCCTCTCCGGCGTCGACAACAATGGCCTTGACCGCGAAACCGGCTTCCACAAAAACCTGCTCGACTGAGCCAAGAAAGAGGTTGGCCACGTTACTGTCGGTAATGATCACCACTTTGCCCGGCCGTCCGCGGGAACTCCAGAGGTTGCCGGCCTCCCGCACAGCCGCCGCGCTGAGGTATACCGGATATTCCTTGCTGCGCGTACTGGCGAGTAGCTGGATCACAGGATCCCGGTCCTTTCATGGATCAGGCTGATAATCCTGTCGGCCACCTGTTCCACGTTCAGGCTACGAGTATCGACGATATATTTGGAAAGTCTGCGATAAAGGCTTTCCCTTTCGGAGTAAAGAGCCTGAAATTTGTCTATGTCATCGGCAAGCGGCCGCTTGCCACCACGGGCGCGCCTGAAGGCCATGTTGATATCCTCGTCGAGCAGTACAACCAGAGGCTCCCGGATCAAGCGTTCGTATACAGCCGGTATGGTTACGGCGCCACCACCCAGTGAAACGACAGTGCCGGTCTCCGCACGCGAGGTTTCTTCCAGCAGCCCCAGTACCACTGCCTCCTCGGCCTTGCGAAAACCGGGCTCGCCATGTAATTCAAAGATCTCGTGAATCGGCATACCAAGATGTTGCTCTACAAGGGGGTCAGCGTCGAAGAAATCCCAGCCCAGTTTTTCGGACAGCAGTTTGCCGACGGCGGTCTTGCCGCTGCCCATGAACCCGGTCAGGATCAGGGTCTCGGCCAATTTCCCCTCATTCTCCTCATGCAGGCGAGGTACGATTCCCTGACATCAACAAGGCAATCTCCGCCAAACTTTTCCAAAAATGCCGCAGCCAGCTCTATTGCTACCATCGCCTCGGCGACTACCGCCGCGGCCGGAACAGCGCAGACGTCGCTGCGCTCCTTGAGCGCCAGCTCCTCGTCACCGGATACCACATCGACGGAACGCAATGGTTTGGTCAGGGTGGGAATCGGCTTCATGCAGGCGCGAACGATGAGAGGCTCACCGTTGGTCATGCCGCCCTCGAGCCCGCCGGCATTGTTGGTGCGCCGATGATAACCGGTTTCATCAAAAAAGATTTCGTCGTGAACAGCCGATCCCGGCCTGCCGGCCAGGTCGAAGCCCGCCCCGATCTCCGCCCCCTTGATGGCTGGTATGCTCATCAGCGCTCCGCCGATACGGCCGCCGAGCCGTTCGGGTCCCGAGGCGTAAGAACCCAGCCCGGGTATCAGGCCAAATGCCTGGACTTCGAAGATTCCACCCAGGGATTCGCCATCCTTGCGGGCCTTGTCGATCTCCGCCATCATTGCTTCAGCGGCCTTCTTGTCAATACAACGAACCGGTGATTCGTCAACCTCCAGGAAATCCTCCGGACTGACTGCCGGTCGATCTGCTTCGATGATGCCAATTCGGGTCACATGGCTGACTACCGAAATCTCAAAACCGGCAAGCAGCTTACGGGCGATCGCACCGGCTGCGACCCTGGCGGCAGTCTCACGGGCACTCGCCCTCTCGAGCACGCTGCGAACATCATTTAGTCCAAACTTTTGCATGCCCGCAAGGTCCGCGTGGCCTGGCCGGGGAACTGTCAGTGGCGCGCCTTTTTCTCCGCTTTCAGGCTGACCGGCCGCCATTGTCTCGGTCCAGTTTTTCCAGTCGCTGTTAGCGATCCTCAGAGCTATGGGCGTTCCCAGGGTAGTCCCGTGCCGTACGCCACTCACTATCATCGCCTGATCGGTTTCGATCTTCATGCGGCCACCGCGGCCATGCCCCAGCTGACGCCGTGCCAGGTCGCGATCGATATCATCGACGGACAGACCGAGGCCAGCCGGTACACCTTCGACTATGGCAACCAGCTCGGGGCCATGGGATTCGCCTGCTGTCGTAAAGCGAAACGGCAAGAAATCACTCTCCCGTAATGAGATTTGTTATTACCTGCGGACAGGCTCCGCAGCCGGCCTGTTGAGGAATGACCCGAACCTTTTCGTTCAGGATTGACACTTGGGTTACTTTACCGGCGGTGGAGTGTATGTGCCACTGGTGCCACTTGTGCCGGTACTTCCCGTGGTGCCGGTAGTGCCCGTCGTTTCTGCCGTGCCAGTTGTACCGGTAGATCCGGTGTAGGTATAAGTAGTTCCGTTTGTTCCTGTGCTGGTTGACGGTGTCGTCGAAGTACCCGTGGTTGTTGTGCCGGTGCCACTGGTCGAGCCCGAACTCTCGGATACCTGCTGAATGAAAGGATCCTTCCTCAGAAACACAGGTTTCCAGGCGCTTTCGGCGGTCATGTATCCATCGCTGGTACCGGATACAGAATAACCGCTGGTCGACGGAGTTAGCGACGACTTGTTGGTGGTGGTTCCAGTGGTTCCAGCCGGCTTCGTCTCGGCATTTGTCTTCGCCGAGGTCGGCGGGGCGGTTTCCTCGCCACAGGATACAGCCAGAGCAACCGTGAGCATCACCAGTACGATAGCTGCAACCGCCGCAAGTATCGGTGAGCCCCTAAATTTTACAAATTGTGTTACTAATGCGTTCATTTATTGATCATTTCCCGTAATTATTGAGTGGCGCCTGTATCAGTCTGGTCTCTTCTGGCTGTCTTGGTCACCGGGGCCGGGTTCGTCATGTAGGCGTTGGCGCCGATCTTCACCAGCACTTCCGGGAAGTCGCCGATATCCGGCTGCACCATATCCAGAGTTATTACGTTTATCAGCCTTCCTGTAACATTGATGTCGTTGCCTTCCATCCTGGCATAATTCTCTACCCGGTAGAGAAAATCGTGAACATCGAAATACTCACCCTGAACATTAATTTCGATCGGTACAATGGTACCGCCATCGGTGCCGGCGATGGGTGTGACCGGCACAATTTTTAAAAATTTCAGCCCGGCGTCGTTCGCCGTTGCCTGTAGTTCGACAATCATCGATGGCACCTGGCTGTCCATCGGGATCAGCTTGTTCAGCTTGAGCAGGTCTCCCGCTGCCTGTTTCGCCGCCGTACGCTCCTCGTCGATGCGCTTAACTTTGGCGCGGTTCTGTTCGTATTCCGTATTGGCCGTCTGGTATTCAGCCAGCTTGCTATCCGTTTCGTCCTTTTTGGGAGTTATTATCAGGAAATACCAGGCTACCAGGATGACTACTACTCCCAGCCCTATAAGGATTCCGATGTCGCGTTTCTTCACCTGATTCTCCTCAGCCTATCTGGTGGTACCGGTTGTCCGGGACGTCGTCCCGGTCGGTGTCGTTGAGTCCGTAGTCGGCGTTGTCGATGTCCCCGTGGTCGGTGTGACCTGCGAGGCGTCGCCACTGGTGTCCGGCACAACCGCGGGACCCTGGGTATCACCAGTCTGTTTGAGCGAGGCCGTGATCTTGAAATGGGTCACCATCTGGCCCTGGAGTTCTTCCTTCTCAGCGCTGGTAAGGGTCACGTTCGCGATCGAAGGTATGAGGCCAAGTCTGACCAGCAGGGTAGCCACCGACGGCATTTCCCGCGTATATCCCTCGATTTCGATGTCGCTCTTCTCGGTGCTGGATTTGGAAGTCGACCCTGCTGACGACATTGTATCGATCCCGGGTACCTTTGCCTTGATGGCAACCAGCCAGACATCCTCCGGGATGACAAACGCCAGGTCATCGATGGTCCGCGACCAGCGCACCCGCTGCCCATAAAGGGTGGTGACGATATTGAGCTGAGACTGTTTTTTAATCTTGATCTCGTCGTAACGCTTCATCTCAGAAACCTGTTTCTGAAGATCGTTGTTACTCTTCTTGATATCCTGCAGCTGTCTGTCCGCGTTCTCCAGTTGGTTGCTGTAATGGTAATAGCTGCCGCCAAGAATGCCCGCGAGTATCATCGTTCCCGCTACGGGAACGATATACATCTGCCGGCGGAATTCCCGCTGCTGCTCTTCTTTGGGTACCAGATTTACTCTCGGCATCTTCTACTCCACATCCTCTAGCGCCAGCCCGATCGAGATAGTCAGCCTTGGCGCCAGCGCCGACAGCTCCTCGTCGGTCAGGTCGGTTTTGTTTTCGGAGATGCGCAGCAGCGGATTGCCAACCTCGACCTTGTACGGGAACTGCTGCGAAAGTTGAGTGTCCAGGTTCTTGAGCATGGCGCCACCGCCACTTATATAAAGCCTGCTGATCGGAACTGACTGTTCCTGCGACATGTAATAGTCAAGTGAACGGCGCAATTCATCCGCCAGCGCGTCAGCCGAAACTTCGAGAACCCGCCTGATATTGGCCATCATCTCTTCTTCGCTTTCAGCTTCCGGTAGCGGCGCTTCAGGCCAAAGGCCTTCACTGCCCGGCTCCGGCTCGACCTTCGCCGGCGGAATTATAGCGGCAGCCTCCTCCGGCTGGCCGAACTCCTCCACCACCGGGGTGACGGCAGGTTCGCCGCTGATTTCTTCTTCAGCCCGAACCAGTGATGGTTCAGGCAGGCCGGCCCGCGCTTTGAGCTCCTCGGCCTCATTGAAAGAGATGCCCTGCATGTCCTGTACGGGCTTTGTAAAATCGTCGCCACCAAAGGCTATTATTCGCGTAAATTGCGGCTCACCGCCGACATCGATGACAAGGTTGGTAATATCCGAGCCGATATTGGCAATCGCCGTCGCCCGATCAGCCGGAGCCTGGTCCAGAAAATTGTTCTGCGCCAGCGCCCTGAGCAGTGAAAAAGCCTGCAGATCGACGCCGGCTATGGACAGCTTTGCCTTTTTGATCGCGTTAATGAAGTCCATCACCATGACTTTTTGCGCCGCGACCACCAAAACTTTTTGCTTCTCGATTCCCTCCTCATCGGTAAAGCGTCTCACTACATGGAAATCAAAAACAGCTTCCTCGACAGGAATTGGAATATAGTCCTGAGCCTGGAACTCGATGGCCGACCTCAACTCCTTCGCCTCCAGCAGCGGGAATTCCAGTGCCCTGACCACTACCTTCTGGTTGGCCAGCCCGAGCGCAACCTTTTTACCTTTGATCTTGTGGGTTTTCCAGAATTCCTTGATTGCGTAGGCGAGAGCCTCCACATCCCTGACTTCACCCTCCTGGATGAGGCCTTCCGGCAACGTGTCCAGCGACACCTCCAGTAACTCCGAACCACCAGTCTGGTGGCGCAGCCTTACAGCGGTTATCGATGAACTGCCGAGATCGAGACCCACCGGGCTCATTTTGGAGCCGCCAAATCCGCCGCCGGCCTTCTTGCCCTTCTTCGCTTTCGGGACTTTGGGCTCCTTGACGCGATGTTGCTTCGGTCCCTTTTTCGATAGAAGGCCTTTCTTGCCTGGTGCCTCTGTTTCTTCCCCTGGCTGCATCGCCCCCGCCGGATGGCCTTCGGAGGTCTTTACCGGGGCGACTGCCTTCTTCTTGCCAAAGGAGAAAAGCGGTTTTTTCTCCCCCCTGGGCTTCTTTTCCCGGGGGACTCTTACTTTCTTCTCTCTGGGAACCTTTTCTTTCTTCACCCTTGGAGCCTTGGGTTTTTTCTCCTTGCCAGGTTTTACTGTTTCCTCGCGTTCAGACTTTAGCTTGTGGGGACCCTTCATACCGAAAAGGCTGGATTTTTTCCTGGGCGGCGGCGGTGGCGTAGCCATACCAGCGCCGCCCTCCGGTTGCGGAGGCTGCCCGGACTGTTTCTCTTTGTCTTTATCAGACCGCTTTTTGAAGAAGCTCGCCATATTGATTGTTCAGGCAGGCATAGCCTTACCCGAAAAAGGGCTGGGGATAAGTTTCGACAGGGGCGACATTATTTCCTTTATAGCTCCACAAGGTGTTTTCGAGTATCCCATAACTGCTTTCACCAGAGATCTGGCTTCGTTTCTGATCAAACTCTTCCCCCTTAACGGCCAGAGCACCATTTTTCTTTAAGCTCGACGTCGAAATCATATTGAACACCCGGGCCACCGAGCGATTTTTTCTCCCCTCCTGCGCCAGCACTCAAACCTCCGGCAAACACGGGCAATCGCTACTTTCAGGATACGATTAATTGCCGGGCTTACTCGAAGAGGATAATAACTCCCTCAGTTTAGCGCCTGGATCCGGGCTGCGCATCAGCGTTTCGCCGATCAGAACAGCCTTCACGCCGGCGGCTGCCAGAGTGTCAACATCCTCACGGTTCCTGATGCCGCTCTCGCTGACAACAGACATCCCCCCGGGGACAGACTTTATCAGATTAAGGGTGGTTTCCAAATGAACTTCAAAAGTTCTCAAATCCCGATTGTTGATTCCGATCGCCGCCGGGGGCCCACTGCCCAAGGCCAGCTTCGCAATTTCCAGCTCTTCGGCATTGTGCACCTCTACCAGGCAATCGACGCCGGCAACAATGGTTTCTGCCAGCAAATGATCGAGCTGGGAAGGTGAAAGTGCGGCAACTATCAGGAGAACCGCGTCGGCGCCAGCCTCGGCCGCCTCCCATATCTGATATCGATCAATAATGAAATCTTTTCTGAGAACAGGCAGGCCGCAGGCCTGCCTGGCCGTCCTGAGATCGTCGAGGCTGCCCTTGAAGTGCCTCTCCTCGGTAAGCACCGAGATGGCGCTGGCACCGGCTCGCTCATACAGCGAAACGACCTCGGCCACATCCAGGTCGGGACGGATGTCGCCCTTGGAGGGTGAGGCCCGTTTGACCTCGGCGATGACCGACATGCCGGGCGCGCGGACCGCCTCGATCAACGATCTGCATCTGGGTCTGGGGTGAAGTTCCTCGACAGCGCTTTTTACCGCCGCCAGATTTCGGCGGCGCATCCGGACCCCCAGGTCCTCACGGGTAGAAGCCAGTATCTTCTCGAGAAATTCCGCCACTTATGCCTTTGCCGCCGTGGCCTTGATGAACGCGTCCAGTTTTTCCCTGGCGGCCCCGCTGTCGATGCTCCCGGCCGCCTGGCTGACGCCCTCGGCGATGCTTGCGGCGACACCGACCGCGTACAGCGCCGCGCCGGCATTCATCAGAACGATCTCCCGGCGCACACCGGACTCGCCGTCGAGGATGCTTTTCAGAATTTCGGCGTTCTTCTTCGCCGTTCCACCTTTGAGCATTTCCGAGCCGGCTACCCTCTCGAAACCGAAATCCTCCGGGGTGATGGTATAAAGATCGATCTCCTCAGAGCCCTGCCGTATCTCGGCGATGTCTGTGGGGCCGGTGATGGTGATCTCATCAAGCCCATCGGAGCCATGCACCACCAGTCCGTGGCGGCAACCCAGGTCCTTGAGCGCCCAGGCGATGACCTCGACATAGGTGCGGTCGGAGACGCCGATCAGCTGGTATTCGGCTCCGGCGGGATTGGTCAGGGGACCGAGGAAATTGAAGATGGTTCTTACGGCCAGCTCGCGCCGAACCGGCACCACGTGCTTCATCGCCTCATGATGCAACGGCGCGAACATGAAGCCGATCCCGACCTCGCTGATGCAGCGGGCAACTTCATCCGCGGGCAGATTGAGATTGGCGCCCAGCGCTTCCAGCACGTCGGCGCTGCCGCACTGGCTGGTGGCGCTGCGGTTGCCATGTTTTGCCACTTGAGCCTCGGCGCCAGCCACTACAAAAGCGGCCGTGGTTGAGATGTTAAAGGAATGCGACTTGTCGCCGCCGGTGCCGCAGGTGTCGACAAGGCTGACACCCTGTACCTCCACTCCCACAGAGAAACGGCGCATGGTCCGGGCCAGGCCGACGATCTCCTCGACGGTCTCTCCCTTGACGCGCAGAGCCGTCAGAAAGCCGGCGGTCTGCACCTCGCTGGCGTTGCCGGACATGATCTGTTCCAGCACCGACGCGGCCTCGGCCTCGGTGAGGTCGATGCCGTCGGCGAGGCGGTCTATGGCGTATGTGAGGATGTCGTTTGGCATCTTATGAGTCATGCTCCTTGCTGTATTTAGCGACTTATTTTATCTTTTTTTGTTGGAAAAAGAACAGGCGATTATCTGAGACAGATCAGATTGAGGCCGCCGAAAGAAAGTGCAAAAGATTTTTGACACTACCTTTGACTGAATCGCCCCGGGTTTATCGGAGGCTCGGTTGCTTGAGTCCTTCGGTGTTTTCCGGAGCTTCCTTTCTCCAGTAATCAGCTTCGAACTCCGCCGGCGGAATGCTGCCGATCGGTTCAAGCAGCCGACGGTGGTTGAACCAGTCGACCCACTCTAGCGTTGCGTATTCAACCTCGTCAAGGTTCTTCCAGAGTCCCCGGTTGCGAATGAGCTCAGTTTTGAACAGCCCGATGATCGTTTCGGCAAGGGCATTGTCATAACTGTCGCCCCGGGAGCCGACCGAGCAGACCGCGCCGGCTTCTCCCAAGCGTTCGGTGTAGCGGATTGAAAGATATTGGACGCCTCGATCGCTGTGATGCACAAGCCCTCCCAGACCGATATCCCGGCGCGCCCAGATAGCCATCTCCAGCGCATCAAGCGCCAGGTCCGAGCGGAGGGATCTCGAAGCACGCCAGCCGACGATGAAACGGCTGTAGACGTCGATGACGAAGGCGACGTAGACAAAGCCCGTCCAGGTCGCCACGTAAGTCAGATCAGCAACCCAGAGCTCGTTTGGTCTCTCGGCGGCGAAGTTGCGCTCTACCAGGTCAGCGGGCCGTGACGCTAGTTCATCGGGGACAGTGGTGCGCCGGCGTTTGCCTCTTCTTATCCCCTCAAGGCCCTGTTTGCGCATCAGCCGCTCGACGGTGCAGCGGGCTGCCGGTATTCCCTCGCGGTTTAGCTGGCGCCATACCTTGCGGGCGCCGTAGACGCCGAAGTTGGATGCGTGCACGCGGGCAATCTCGACTTTGAGCGCCTCGTCCCTGATCGCCCTGGCAGATGCTGGCCGGTTCTTTGCGGCATAATACGTCGACGGGGCTCTTTAAGATCTCATTGGCGCGCTTAAGCTCACGGTTCTCGCGTTCCAACTGCTTTAGGCGCTCGCGTTCATCTGTGGTAAGACCTGGACGAAGACCCTTGTCCCGCTCATGCTTTCGGACCCAGTTGCGTAGCGTCTCGGTCGTCATGCCGAACTTGCCGGCAATCGAGGTGATCGCCTGCCACTCGGACTGATACTCAGCCGAGTGTTCCAACACCATCTACAGGCGATATTCGTATATAGGCTACTTAAGCCCGGTGGAGTATGAAAGAATGCTGTAGAAGCCGGCGGCATAGGCCGCTGTGTCAATCTAAAGTGTCAACGGAATCGGCGTAACCCAACTCCACCGGTGGGAGGTTAACCCTTACGATTTAAGAAAATAGCTTCTTTATAACCAGAAAAGGGAACTTTCTATTGAACAAAGTGTTAACCATCATGTCACATCCATGTGTACAATAGCATTTTTGCTCAGTTATTTGCCGGTATATTTCTTTTCTTTGTTTAGACTTCCAGAGTTTCATAAAATCCATATTGAAATCGTGAAGATTTCCAATGGAAAACACATCTCCCTTTTCCATTAATATCTCGCAGGGATAGACATCGCCATTTTCCAAAATTATTGCTCGCAGAACACCCGCATAACATTTAATTTGATACGAGTTCTGAACCAAAGTCTTATGTGTATATTCGTAAACAAGCTCACGATTTGTTAAAAAGAGTTTATATAAAGGTATCCTGCTATTAGCATATTTTTCTTTATACGACTCAAGAAGTTTTTGGCACATTTGGTTATAAATTCGCGGATTAATATTTTTTACATCCGGATTCCTGGGATTTCCTCTAACAATAGAAAAAGCAAAGTTATCAACTCCAAGCTCATTTTGTGCAAAATCATATATGTGCTGAAGTTTTTCTTCATTCTCGGATGTTTGAATACAGATAGCAGTGAGTCCCAAATTTGGAAACTTTGTCTTTAGCTTAGATAATTCTTTTGCTGTTTTAACTAAATGATCAAAACTTCCCATTACTTTTACACTTTCGTCCCTATCTTCACCTAGGTCATTAAGTTGCAGGCTAATATTTACAAAGCAATCAGGTGCCTTTTTCATGATACTCTCGGTTTTTTCGATAATCGTATTCGTAAGGTACCCATTTGTAGGAATGGTTATGTACATCGGACGAGAGTATCTATAAAATTCAGCAATAATTTCATCGATATCTTTTCGTAAAAATGGTTCTCCCCCTGTAAATATTAACCTTTCAAGAGTAGGCATGGTTTGTGCGATCATTCTAAATTCTTCAAGAGTTAGTTCATCTTTTTTGTTTAACTCTTTCCAATAGAAACAATGATCACATCTGAAGTTACAGGACGAAGTCAGAAAGATCGTAACTTCAAAAGGTCTTGATCTAACTATATAATTCATTGCACTTTGCAAGGAATGCTTCAACTGCTAATACCTCCTGCCCAAAATATAAAGCATCATTCCTTTCCAAAAAGCCAAGTTCACAAAAAACATATCGATAATAAGCAATAAATAGATCTTAATTGAAGAGACGATTCCCGCTTCTTTTTTTATAAATGAAAGATACCTTTGGTTTAGAAAGAAGAACAAAATCAGAGAAACAGTGAGCGGAAAGAAGAGTAACGGGGAGTATATCGTTAAAGCAAGAAACACTAATATTGCAGGTGCTAACAGAGCAGAAATAATTTGCGACATGGAAATTGTTAAGAACCGTTTATCTATTAAGATGGATTGCACCTGTCTTTTCCGAAACATAAAGAATACGCGATCCACAGTTCTTGCCATATCACTTTTGATGAGACCCCAAAAATCAATTTTTTTATTATGCGTTACTAAATTTGTTTTATCCAAATAAATCTTTTCATTGTTCCTATATATCTCCAGCCCAAACTCAGCATCTTCAATTCCCGGAGTTCTCAGCTTTTCATTATAACCACCGATTTTGTCAAATATGCTTCTTCTTACCGCTGTCATTGTGCCATTCGTGTAAGATACATTGTCAGAAAATTCAAGTAATCTGAAATACATTCTCATGAGAAAATGTGCTGTAACAATTCCCTGGTATTTATTTGTTTTATCCGGCAATCCAACTATTACAGATATCGTCTCATCACGCTGAAAGAGCTGTACGCATTTTTGAATTGTGTCCTTATGAATTACTACATCTGAATCAATAAAAACAATAATCTCTCCATTTGTTTTTTTAGCACCGGTATTTCTGGCAGCTGCAGTTCCTTTATTCTCACTATGCTCAATAACTTTTATGTTATTCGATTTGAGTATTTCTACAGAATTGTCGGTACTGCAGTCATCTACAACAACAATCTCTTGTGGTAGAAATGAGGATTTTCGGATCGAATTAATACATTCAAGAACCTCTTCCCCTCTCCCATAATTAGGTATGACTACACTGATATTTAGATTTCTTTTCATAGTTTACTGTCCTGCTTGCAACCATTCAGGAGGCTGAGATAATAATTTCACTTTATTAGATTCTAGATTAATAATTTCCTTCGAGTACCTACTGGAAATCAACATGGACGCAAAACGTGTACGAGACCCATGATAGCTGAATGATGAACCCCTGCCCTGAGCACACAGTCCCTGATTAACTCCGAGTTTACACAACACCTTTAGAAGCTCTAAGGCATTTGAAATGGCTTTGGGTGACTTTTTCTACCATCTATTTTCAAGTCTCGCTCGCTGGTTACCACTGAATTTATCCCATATAGAAAGTATACAAGTGGATCTCGAAGTTAGCCAATGGAAGATTTACCTTCCCTCAATTCCGCTTACATACCGAAAGGGTGCAAATTTTCCCATAGGTGTTACAGCCGGTAACGTTGAAGGCTTATTTTTCAGCTTCATCAATAATAGATTTGGCGGATTCAACTCCCAAGTGCAACACGAGGTCGTTTTAAGAGGCAGGCTGCGGTAGCATCAGTGCTTCTAAAACGTCCAAGTAAAAGGAGCACTTGT
>JAGVMV010000015.1 GCA_020053595.1 Thermoleophilia bacterium
GCCCGGGCGCCCCGGCGCGGGTCGAGATAGCAGCGCCGGCCGTTGCCGTCGGTTGTCAGCGCCACGCCGCTCCGGCGCCCCTTGATTCGTAACACGGCGGCCTCGCCCCCCGGCCAGAGAGCATTGTTGGTCTGGACCATGTGGTCGTACTGCTCGTAGACCCAGCGCTTGTCACAAATGTTCGGTGAGCGCAAAAGGGTGGTCAAAGTCTCGTTGAGGTCCGAGGGCGGGCGGTAATGATCCTCGGCCAGCGGCTCGTCCACTTCGTGGGCCGGGCGCACGGCCTCGACGATATATGTGGGCGCGTCGTCCACCAGCGCGTCCACCGGCATGTCGGCGACCATCTCCTCGCCCAGGAAGACCCGCAGCCGCTTGGTGTCAGTCACCGTGCCGATGATCACGGCATCCAGGTCCCATTTTTCGCAGACCGCCAGGGCTTCGTCCTCGAGTTCGGGGGTGACGACGGCCAGCATGCGCTCCTGCGACTCAGAAATCATGATCTCAAAAGGCTCCATGCCCTGCTCGCGCAGCGGCACCCTGGAAATGTCCATGTCGATGCCGACGCCGCCCTTGCTGGCCATCTCGCTGGAGGAACTGGAAAGGCCGGCGGCCCCCAGATCCTGCAGCGCCACCAGCAGCCCCTTGTCACGCATCTCCAGGCAGGCTTCGAGCAGCTTCTTCTCGGTGAAGGGGTCGCCCACCTGGACCGTCGGGCGCTTCTCCTGGGCGGTCTCATCGAACTCGGCCGAGGCCAGGATGCTGGCGCCGCCGATGCCGTCGCGGCCGGTGGTGGAGCCGAAGAGCAGCACCAGGTTGCCAGGCCCTTCGGCCTTGGCGCGTAAAATTTTGTCCTGATCGACCAGACCCACGCACATGACGTTGATCAGGCAGTTGCCCTCGTAGGGGTCCTCGAAATGGATCTCGCCGGCGATGGTGGGTATGCCCATGCAGTTACCATAGGCGGCGATGCCCTCGACCACGCCCTCCAGCAGATACTTCTGGCGCGGCTTCTCCAGTGAGCCGAAGTGCAGCGGGTCCAGGTTGGCAATCGGACGCGCACCCATGGCGAAGATGTCGCGTACGATGCCGCCGATGCCAGTGGCCGCGCCCTGGAAGGGCTCGATGGCGGAGGGATGGTTGTGGCTCTCGATTTTCATGGCGATGGCGAGCCCGTCGCCGATGTCGATGATGCCGGCGTTCTCGCCGGGGCCCTGGAGGATGCGCTCACCCTCCGTGGGCAAATTTTTAAGCAGCGGACGCGAATGCTTGTAACCGCAATGCTCGCTCCACATCAGCGAGAAAACGGCCAGCTCGGTGTAGTTGGGCTCGCGTCCCATGGCATCGCAGATGCCGTGGTATTCCTTCTCCTTGAGCCCGAGCAGTTCGTAGGCTGGTTTCTGGCTGGTGGCGCTCATCGGCTTGCCGCCGCTTTCCCGGCAACCGCGCTGATCATCGACTCGAACACGGCGCGGCCGTCGGTGCCGCCGACGATCTCGTCACAAACGCGTTCGGGATGGGGCATCAGGCCGAAGACGTTGCGCTCCCGGTTGCAGACGCCGGCGATGTTGCCCAGCGAACCGTTGGGATTCGACGCCGGCGTGGTCTCGCCTTGCTCGTCGCAGTAGCGCACCACGACCTGCCCGTTCGCCTCGAGCTCGGCCAGACCGGTTTCATCAATAAAATAGTTACCCTCATGATGGGCGATGGGCACCGCGATGACCTGCCCCGGCTCATAGCCGGCGGTGAATGGCGTCTCGTTGTTCTCCACCCGCAGGTGCACCTGCTTGCAGACAAACTTCAGCCCCTCGTTCTGGTGCATGGCGCCGGGGAGCATCCCCGCCTCCAGCAGGATCTGGAAACCGTTGCAGATGCCGATCACCAGCCCGCCGCCATCGGCGAAACGCTTTACCGAATTCATGATGGGAGAAAAACGGGCGATGGCGCCGCAACGCAGATAATCGCCGTAGGAAAAACCGCCGGGAAGGATGATGCAATCGAGTTCCTCGACCTCGGTGTCCTTGTGCCAGAGATAGCGGGCATCGGCACCGGCGAACGAGCGGACAGCGTCGTAAGAGTCGGCGTCACAGTTGGAACCGGGAAAGACCACGACCCCGAAGCGGACGGGAGTGACTTCAGTCTGTGGGGAGGTAGTCACTACTCGGTTACTAGCTCGAATTCAAAATCCTCGATGATCGGGTTCGCCAGCAGCTTGTGACACATCTCGTCGACGGCCGCGCCGGCGGCTTCGCCATCGGGAAGCTCCAGTTCGATGTACTTGCCCACGCGGACGTTGGAAACTCCCTCGAATCCCAGCGCCGGCAGGGACCGCTCGATGGTCAGCCCCTGGGGGTCAAGGATTCCGGCCTTGGGCGTTATATAGACTTTCGCTTTCATCGCAACTCCTTGTTTAGCTCTCCACCCGGTTCAGCATCTCTTCATAAGCTTCCTCGACGCCGCCCAGGTCGCGGCGGAAACGGTCCTTGTCCAGCTTCTCGCGGGTCTCCGCGTCCCAGAAACGGCAGGTGTCGGGGCTGATCTCATCGCCGAGGATGATGTTGCCCTCGCTGTCTGTACCAAATTCAAGCTTGTAATCAACCAGGATCACCCTGCGCTCGGCGAAAAAGGCGCTCAGCACCTCGTTGACGCGAAGCGCCAGCCGCTCGACCTCTCCACGCTCGGCCCGGGTCACCAGCTCCAGTTCCTCGATATGGGCGTCGGTGATCAGCGGATCTCCCAGCGAATCATCCTTGAGGAAGAACTCCAGCATCGGCTTCTTCATCTTCACGCCCTCTTCGAAGCCGAGACGCTTGCAGATGCTGCCGGCGGCGTAGTTGCGTACCACGACCTCCACGGGAAACATCTTCAGCTTCTTGCAGAGCAGAGTGTCCTCGGCGGTGCGCTCCACCAGCTGGGTAGCGACGCCATTCTCCTCCAGTAGCCGGAAAAGCCGCGTGGAGATGGCGGCGTTGCGCACGCCCTTGTGAGCTATCTGCCCCTTTTTCTTGCCGTCAAAGGCGGTGGCGTCGTCCTTGAACTTCTGCGACACCAGGTTGGGGTTATCGGTGGCGTAAACGATTTTGGCCTTGCCCTCGTATAACATCTCAAACGCCATGTCCACCTCCCGGACTCATTATTAGGGACGTACGTCCCTAAAAGGTTACTCAGACTTCCAGCTTTTCCAGGCGCGCGAAAACGGCGCCGATGTTTTCCAGGTAGCGGGCGGGGTCGAAGCAGTTATCCAGCTCGGCTTCGGTGATTGATGCCCTAACGGTTTCGTCTTGTGATATCAGGTCTTTGAAGCTGGTCTTTTCCTGCCACGCCTTCATGGCGCTGGTCTGGACGACCCTGTAGGCCTCCTCGCGGGAAAGCCCGTTGTCTATTAATTTTAACAGAACCGATTGGGAGAAAACCAACCCATAGCTGGACCAGAGATTCTGTTCCATCCGATCAGGATAGACGATGAGGTTGTCCATCGTATCAGCCCACTTGTAGAGCATGTAGTCAAGCAGGATGGTGCTGTCAGGCAGGATGACCCGCTCGGCGGATGAGTGCGAGATATCGCGCTCGTGCCAGAGGGCGTTGTTCTCGAAAGCGACCATGGCGTTGGCGCGGATGATGCGCGCCTGGCCGCACATGCGCTCGCTGATGATCGGATTGCGCTTGTGGGGCATGGCGGAAGAACCCTTCTGTCCCGGCTTGAACGCCTCCTCGGCCTCCAGCACCTCGGTGCGCTGCAGGTGCCGCACCTCGACCGCCATCTTCTCGATAGTGGAAGCGATGATCGCCAGCGTCGCCATGAACTCGGAGTGCCGGTCGCGCTGGATGACCTGAGTCGAGGCCGGTGCAGCCGCCAGTCCCAGTTTGTGGCAGACATCTTCCTCGATATCCGGCGGTATCATTGCGTAAGTGCCGACCGCGCCGGATATCTGCCCCACCGCCACCGCCTCACGCGCCCGCTCCAGACGCTCGATGTTGCGGGCGGCCTCGAAGCACCAGACAGCGAGTTTAAGGCCGAAGGTTATCGGCTCAGCGTGGATCCCGTGGCTACGCCCTATCATGATCGTGTCGCGATGCTCGAATGCCCGCTTCTTCAACACGCCCAGCAGATGCCGCAGATCCAGGAGAAGGATGTCGCTGGCAGCGCGCAGCTGCAACCCCAGGCCGGTGTCCAGCATATCCGATGAGGTCATGCCGTAGTGGATGTACCTGGAAGCCTCGCCCACATGCTCGCCCACGTTTGTGAGGAAGGCAATGACGTCATGCCGGGTTTCCTTCTCAATCTCCAGCACCCGCGCCACGTCGAAAGCGGCTTTCTCCTTGATCTGAGCCAGGGCGTCAGCCGGAATCTGCCCGCGCTCGGTCCAGGCCTCACAGACGGCGATCTCCACCTCGAGCCAGGTAGCCATACGGCTCTCGTCGCTCCAGATGGCGCTTATTTCAGGGCGTGAATACTTGGTAATCAAGCAAAACCTCCGCTGAATATATTGATTTGCAGGTAAATTCCAGGAACAACCCCCGGAACCGGGTGACAAGCCATTTGCTCATAATCAAAGGGACGGGTTACTTAACGAGTCAATCCCCAACGAGCACTATTATTTAACGAACCGGCGCCAGTTTCCACCCCCGGCGGATTCAACTCTCAAGCGCAACGGGTTAAAGGGGTATCAGTTCTCCGGACAGCCCACAGACAAATCAGGCCGCTGATTCCTGGTCGATATTCCAGCCGGGGAAAACAAGCACAGCCGGATGACATCGAAGTACCCGCGCGAGCACTTTTGCCCGCTCCACACCCAGATTGACACGGTCGTTTTCAACAGCCGAGATTGTTGACTGCGGGATTCCCGATAATCTGGAAAGTTCATTCTGACTCAATTCCTGTAACTCCCGGATTATGCGCACGGATTCGCCAACAGATACATCAACTAACTTTTTAGCTTCGCGATAGTCTTTCATTTCATTTCCTCCTGTAATCATGAGGCGTCACATTAACCACCTTCACCAGAACTCGATCCCTTTCCACTTTATAAATCACCCGATACTGGATATTAAGCCTTGACGATCTGTATCCCATCCAGTCGCCTCGCAGCGCCTCATCATGAAAGCCCTTAATTCTCTTCAGGCCTACCGGTCCACTAAGTGAAACAACATCCTTCCATTTTTCATATCTCTTGAGCACATCCAGCGGCAGCGCTTTTAGCTGTTTTCCGACCTTCTTGTGTTCATAAATGGCCCACATACGCTATATAGTATACATACCATATAGCGTATGTCAATTCCGCGGAGTCGTGCATCGACATTTCCCCCTCTTGCGAAATAACCGGCTCGGTTTTTGTCTCATCTTTCGATTTCCCTTGTCAAAACCCCGTCAACCATCTAAAATTACTACCGATACTGAATTTACCATCTAATACGTATTTACCTCACAAATAGAATTTACCCTGCCATATGAACAAATTTGATTTTGACAATCCCTTCCGCCCCGGCGCCGGGCACCGGCCACCGCACCTCGCTGGCCGCAAGCCCGAGATGCAGGAGTTCCAGCGCCTCCTTACCCAGGAGACCATACTCGAAAATATGATATTGACCGGGCTCCGGGGGGTCGGCAAGACCGTGCTTCTCGACGCGCTCAAACCACAAGCCATCAAGGAGCGCTGGCTCTGGATCGGCACCGACCTCTCGGAATCATCCAGCGTCAGCGAGGAGACGATGGCCATCCGGCTGATGACCGACCTCTCGGTCGTAACCTCTTCGCTGGTTGTCGAGCGCTCCGAGGATCTCATCGGTTTCACCGGCGGCACCAGGCACGAGCACACCCTTAACTTCAACACGCTAACCACTATCTTCAACGCCACGCCCGGACTCATCGCCGACAAGCTCAAGAGCGTGCTTGAGATCGTCTGGCATGCGCTCGACGCGCATGGCGCCCGCGGCCTCATCTTCGCCTACGACGAGGCCCAAAACCTCGCCGACCAGGCACAGAAGGAACAATACCCTCTCTCGATGATGCTGGACGTGTTCCAATCGCTGCAACGCAAGGACATGCGATTCATGCTGGTGCTGACGGGGCTGCCCACCCTGTTCCCCAAGCTGGTCGAAGCCCGCACCTACGCCGAGCGCATGTTCCATGTTGTCTTCCTCGACCGCCTCGGAGGGGACGCCTGCCGCGATGCCATCCTCAAACCAATCGAGGCCGCCGATTGCCCGCTCAAGCTCAAGAAGAAGATGGTGCAGACCATAATCGACCTCTCCGGCGGCTATCCATATTTCATCCAGTTCGTCTGCAAGGAAGTCTACGACTCCTTCATCCAGCAGCTCGATTCAGGGAAAGAGGTTTTCATCCCCATTGACGAGATCGTGCACAAGCTCGACAACGACTTCTTCGCGGGAAGATGGAACCGGGCTACCGACAGACAGCGCGAGCTGCTGAGCCTCATCGCGAGATTGCCCAACTGTGATACGGAGTTCTCGGTTCTGGAGATCACAGGGATGTCCCGGGAGAGCGCAAAACCCTTCAGCCCCAGTCAGGTCAGCCAGATGCTGGCCTCACTCGGCAACTCAGGGCTGGTTTACAAGAACCGCCACGGCAGGTATTCCTTCGCCGTGCCTCTGCTCGGCCAGTTCATCGCCCGGCAGTCGGAGCCTCTGGCTTAAGACAAAAACCCGGAGCAGTAAATGAACCTCGTGCAACCGACTGGGTTAAATTTATCCTCGCCGCCACCAATAAGACTGGGCGTCAGCGCCTGCCTGCTGGGCGAGAAGGTGCGCTATGACGGCGGCCACAGGCTGGACCATTACCTGGCTGATACCCTGGGCCCCTTCGTCGACTGGGTGCCGGTCTGCCCGGAAGTGGAGATCGGGTTGGGCGTCCCCCGTGAACCGATGCGGCTGGTGGGTACGGCTGAAGACGCGCGCCTGATCACGCGCCAGACCCATATCGACCACACCGGCCAGATGCGCAAATGGGCACGGAGCCGCATCCGCGAGCTTTCCGGGGAACAACTGTGCGGTTTCATCTTCAAGAGCCGCTCACCCAGCTCGGGAATGAGGCACGTAAAGATCTTCAACGAGGACGGCGTGGCAGGTCCGCTGGGTTCGGGCATCTGGGCAGGCGCCTTCATGGCGGCCAACCCGTTGCTGCCGGTAGAAGACGAGGGCCGCCTGCGCGACGCCGGCATCCGTGAGAACTTCATCGAACGGGTGTTCGTCTACCATCGCTGGCTGCAACTCCTCGCGGAAAGACCCTCCACCGGGCGGCTGGTCGAATTCCACTCCGACCACAAATACCTGATCATGGCCCATAGTCCGGCAAACCTGCGGCAGCTGGGATGGATAGTGAGCGGTTCAGACCCTGCAGAAAGCAAAGGCCGCAGCTCGAAGTTGCCACCCGCAGGCCGGGCCACCGTGCGAAAATCAGCGACCGGCAAACGCTCCGTCCCGGCGGCCAAAGAACTATATGCGGCCTACCTGCCGCTGCTGATGGAAACGTTAAGATTACGGGCTACAGTGAAAAAGAACGTCGATGTTCTCACGCACCTGATGGGCTACTTCAAGCGGACGCTGGCGCCCGATGAAAAACAGGAGCTTCTGGAAGTTATCGAAGAACATCACCGCGGACTCACACCACTCGTCGTGCCGGTCACTCTGATACGGCACTATGTACGAAAATACAACGAGCCTTATCTGTCGCGACAGCTTTACCTCAATCCGCACCCGGCCGAGCTGATGCTCAGGAACCACGTCTAGACGGACCCACCCCCTTTGCGGGCAAGCCAGAGGAACTCCATTATTTCCGTTGCTCATGATTTCATCTGTGATGAGCTCTTGAGGAAGGGTATATATAAAACATATTAACGTGAGCGGTGCCCGCTCCCGGCGAGTTGCGAACAGCAAGTGGAGAAGTCAATGAAAACTGAAAAAGCGATGTTCGGAGCCGGCTGTTTCTGGGGATGCCCGCGAGTCCCTGGCCGCCGCCAATGCCAGCGACCGTTACCGCCATCCGATCGTCACTGAGATAAACCCGGCCGGGGAATTCTATCGTGCCGAGGAATACCATCAGCGCTACAACGAGAAACATGGCCGCCTGAGCTGCGGCTTCTGAGGCGGCGGGCGGCCCCTTCTGCTACCTTTTCTCGATCGCGACCGAGTTGATGCAATAGCGTTTGCCCGTCGGCTCAGGGCCGTCCTCGAAGACATGGCCAAGATGGGCGTCGCAAACCGCGCACTTGGCCTCGGTGCGCTTCATGCCATGGCTGGTATCGGTCTCGTATTCGACCGCGTCCTCCGACGCTGGCTCCCAGAAGCTGGGCCAGCCGGTGCCTGATACGAATTTGTTCTTGACGTCGAACAGTTCGTTGCCACAGCAGACACAAAAGTAGATGCCTTCCCTGGCGGGAATGGAACAATCTCCCGTATGAGGGCTCTCCGTGCCTTTCTCCCGGCAGACCTTGTACTGCTCGGGAGTCAGCTGGCGGCGCCATTCCGCCTCGGTCTTCCTGATCTTCTGTTTCATTTTCTGTGCCCCTCGTTTTCCCGATTTCTCTGCACGTTTTTGAGTGAATCGCCTTATTAAGTAGATTCCCGTTTATAGGAAAACGAATCGGCTCGAACGCAACGCCTATTCCGCCATCCTCCACTTGCCGCCCTCTTTCACGAGAGTTGCCGTGGCGCTGACCGCCTGGTCGGAGGCGCCCGGGAGCCTCATCTGTCTCCTTTATGGATCTCACCCGACGGATTGCCTATCAGCAAAAGAGGGTATGAGACAATGCATACCCGCAATACAAACTCTGCACACTTCCGCTATCAAGCATTCGGTCAAGGAGGCAATCGTGAAGAAGAAACAGCTCAAGAAGCAGCTAACCACCAGTCAGGGCACCCCGGTCAGCGACAACCAGAACTCTCTCACCGTCGGCAGGCGGGGACCCACCCTGCTGCAGGATGTGCACCTCATCGAGAAGCTCGCCCATTTCGACCGGGAAAGAATCCCGGAGCGCGTCGTGCACGCCAACGGTGCCGGCGCCCATGGCTACTTCCAGCCCTACAAGAGCATGTCGAAGTACACCTGTGCCGACTTTCTGCAGCGGGCGGCGACCAAGACGCCGGTCTTCGTGCGCTTTTCCACCGTGGTCGGCTCCAGAGGCTCGGCGGACACGCTGCGTGATCCGCGGGGTTTCGCGGTCAAGTTCTATACCACGGAAGGCAATTACGACCTGGTCGGCAACAACCTGCCGGTGTTCTTCATCCGTGACGCCATCAAGTTCCCGGACATGGTCCATTCCTTCAAGCCGGCGCCCGACACCAACACGCCGACTCCCAACCGCTTCTGGGATTTTCTCTCGCTGTCGCCGGAATCGACCCACATGGTCACCTGGCTGTTCTCCGACCGGGGCACCGTCAAGAGCTACCGCAAGATGGAGGGCTTCGGCGTCCATACTTACAAGTGGGTGAACAGCAGGGGCATGGCCATCTTTATCAAGTACCACTGGAAACCCGGCGCCGGGGTCGAGACAATCGACCGCCACGAGGCCGCCCGCCTGGCCGGCGAAGACCCTGATGTCGCCGCGCGCGACCTCTTCGAGACCATCGCCTCCCGCAAGGAAGTCGAGTGGGAGCTGAACGTGCAGATGATGGAGATCGAGGACGAGCTGAAACAGGAGTTCGATCCGCTCGACCCGACGAAGACCTGGCCGGAGGATCTGTTCCCCCTCATGCCGGTAGGCAGGATGGTGCTCAACAGGAACCCGGAAAACTTCTTCGCCGAGGTGGAACAGGCTGCGTTCTGCCCCTCGGCGCTGGTTTCCGGTGTCGAGCTGTCGGCGGACAAGCTGCTGCAGGGCCGGATATTTTCCTACGCCGATACCCAGCGCCACCGACTCGGGACCAACTACCTGCAGCTGCCGGTCAACCGGCCTCTCGCTCCGGTGGACAACAACCAGCGTGACGGCGCCATGCAATACGCGCCATACGGCGGCGGCTCCGTGAACTACGAGCCTAACAGCCTGGGTGACGGCCAGCCCGCGGAGGCTCCCGCTCCGCCCGCGTCGGAGATCATTCTGGTAGATACCGTGAACCGCGAAAGGATATCGCTGACCAATGACTTCCAGCAGGCGAGTGAGCGGTACCGTTCACTGGGTAAAATGGACCGCGACCATCTGGTGGGCAATATCGTCGACGACCTGGGGAAGGCCGACAAGCCGATCCAGCGGCGCATGGTCAAGCACCTGAAGCAGGCCGACGCCACTTTCGGCAAGCGCGTGGCTACGGGGCTGAAGCTGAAGTAAGGGGTGATCGCATCGCCCGGATGCGGCCCTGTCCTCCTCCCTAGTTGCTTTCCGGGTCTCGACCGGTCTTCAAAACCGGTAGGCGGCGGTAACCCCGTCGTTGGTAGGTTCGATTCCTACGCCTTCCCGCCACTTATTAGCCTGCTAATTGGCTTATTCTGCTCTTGCATATCTAATCTTTAAAAAAGAGGGTATGCCGCATCTGCTAACAAAACGCTAACATTTACCAAACCACGGCTTTTCTGAAAATCAGTTTACTTAGTGGGCGTTGGAGTTAGCTATTGATTGGAACCTTTATATTATTGATTGGAACCTTTATATGTTAGATCAGCTTGAGAAAGTAGCTTTTGAATAACTGCGGCCCATACAATTCGATGATTCAAAAAACGGCAAATTCTCACAGATTCGGCCCAAAAGGGCTCTCCTGCGTCAAATGCGAAATATAGTGCTCCATTTATCTGCCTTCATGGTTCTGATAACGCGTTTATTCCGCCGCCAGGAGTATAATAATGAATGAAGTGACACCAAAATCTGGAAAAGGAAAATCCCAGTAAGCTCCTGAAGGGAAATGTTAAGAGGCAAACCTGTTGCGCCGGGAACTGGAGTCCGCCAGGCAGTATCCGCTATCGATCATCGAGGAATAGTCGGAGGTGAACGAAAAACTCGGGGCCGCAAATGAGGAAGTCCAATCCAGTAACAAAGAGCTGCCTGGCATCAACGAAGAGATGGATACCGCCGGAGAAGAGCTTCAGTCAGCCAACGAGGATGTGACCATGCTTAATGAAGAGCTGAAGAACCGGAACCTGGAGCTGGTTCAGATCAATGATGACCTTGTCAATATCCAGAATTCTGTCGGCATTCCCATGATCATTCTGACAAATGATCTCAAGATCCGTCGCATGACCCCGGCAGCCGCTAAATTCCTGAACATTTCTCCTACCGATTTGGGGAGGCCCATCGGCGACATCAGCCTGTTTGTCGATTCTCCCGACCTGAAAGAGTTGGCCGCTGAGGTAATCCAGTCGGCGACTCCCATCGAAAGGGAGGTCCGGGCCAGAAGCGGACGCCGGTGGTCTCTCATGATCATGCCGTATAAAACCAGCGAGAGCCGCATCGACGGAGCAGTTCTTACCTGCGAGGACATAACCGACATCAAGCTGAACCTGGAGGCGAGCAATCTCTTCCTGAAGACCGCCAATATCATGGCCCAGACACTTGATCTGGATAAAGTCCTCATTTCGCTTTTGAAAGTAATCAATAATCTTATTCCGGGAAGCCGCGCAATAGTCAACTTGATTGATTCTGAGAAGGGTGAGATGAATGCGATAGCCGGGGTGGGCAGTCCGGTTTTCCTGCACAAGAAGTTGAAGCTGAAACATATCATGCCGGCTCATGGCAACATGATCTACGAAAAGAAGATTGTTCTGGTTGATTATGAATCCGTTGACGTAACTGCAAAAGTAAAGAAATTCCTCCGTGAGTCCAATTCCAGGGTTGTCCTATATGTGCCAATGGTGGCGCATAACAAAGTCATCGGTGTTGTCGCGGTTGATGTTCCCGGGGAAAGAAGTGAGTACTCAAAAAGGGAAATCGAGCTGCTGACGGGGATAGCTTCCCAGGCTGCTGTAGCGATTGAGAATGCAGGACTCTATGGCTCGAGCAAGCACATTGCCAGCGTGCTCCAGGAAGCTTTGCTTTCAAAACCGAAGGATTTGCCTGGCGTCGAATTTGATTATGTCTATCAATCAGCCACCGAGGCCGCCCGGGTTGGTGGTGATTTCTACGACGTCTTTGAAATTGATAAAAACCATATTGGGATAATCATCGGAGATGTGGCCGGGAAAGGGGTAGAAGCTGCATCATTCGCGGCCCGCGCCAACTTCACGGTTAGGGCTTACGCCTATGAGTATGACCGGCCGGATCTGGTTTTAAAGAAAACTAACGAGGTTTTAACGAGAACCGAGGACAACACAAGTTTTGTCACGCTATTCTTCGGAGTCATAGACATCGATTCGGGAGCTCTAACCTACTGTAATGGCGGTCATCCGCCCGCACTTATTGCCAGTAAGACCGGCGAGATCAAACAATTGCTGACTGGGTCGCCAATCGTGGGGGCGTTCTCCGATGTGGAATTCAAAGGGGGCGAGGATAAGTTAAAAAAAGGTGACCTTCTGGTGCTCTATACCGACGGGACGATCGAGGCACAAAGGGACGATGAGCTCTTTGGCCTGCAGAGGCTCATCGACATTTTTAAAGCACCAAAGTCACCCAAAGACATGACACGGCACATTTTTTCCAGCATTACCGAGTTCACCGGTGGCGAATTAGCCGATGATGTTGCAATCCTGGCTCTCACATTAAAGGATTAGTGGCAACCAATATATCAGTTATTCTTAATATTCTAGCGAGGACAAGAAGGCAATCCCTCCACGAGACTAAATCCGGTGAGGGCAATCCCCCGCGTGGGTTCGATCCCCACCTTCGGCACAGGATTTTTGCCATTAGAAACGCTAACATTTTGCTAACAAAATAGCTGGGACTAGAAGGTAATAGAAAGTAAGACCCGCACCGAACTTCAAAACCGGTACGCGGCGGTAACCCCGTCGTTGGTAGGTTCGATTCCTACGCCTTCCCGCCAGAATACTTACCTGTTATTTTGCATATTCTGCCTTTGTGTTCTGAAACTTCCAAAAAAAATCACAAGGTGGAGTATTAAAGCATGCTGGAGGAGTCAGCGGCATAGACCGCACTGTCAAGCTTCATTGTCAACAGAAATGAGTTAACTCCAACTCCACAGGAATAAGTATGACCAGAAGATAACAGTACCAATCTTTGTCCTTGAAGAACCCGATTAGGAAGGACAAAAAGGACTAAACGGTATCATCCGTTATCACCTTCACCGAACTCCCGCCTATCACCCTCAAGCCAAGGGAAGTCGAGTCTACTTTTTGATTCGCAGAGGCAATTTTTGTACCCAAAAGGGTCTTTGTCGATTTCTCTGTCGGTACGTCAGCCCCAGATAAGCGGCCGCACTCTAGTGTCTGTTCACCCTGCGCACTTGCCGCACACGCGACGGCTTCATTACCAGGTAAATGAGGCGAGTAATACCCCAGGCGATTAACAGGTAGACAATCATAGCAATAATCGAAGATACCTCGAATACGCTGCCATTCGAGGTCGGTTCCGCTACCAGCCCAAAGAACGGCCATACAAATACGCGAGCGATACGATAAATGAAACTCGCAAAACTATTGTCCGGATTGGCCGCGAGAAGTTTGAGAACTACCCGCATCCCGATTGTCACTTCGAGGATTCCGAACAGCAGCCAGATTATGCCGGTTATCCGGCTAATCTCGTTTTCCCGATGAGCCGCTGTGTCTTCCGCCACCTCAGTCTCACCGTACTCGTCGCTTTCGTATTCCACCCTGTCATCTCTCGGCTCAGGACTCATCGCTTCTCCATTCTGGTATTCCCTAAGTTGCCCTTATGGGATTAGATTCCCTCGTCAGAAGAAGGCTAAACTTTGCAAAACGGTTTGTTTATTCCCGAGGGCCGGGCAAATTAAGGCTAGAGAAATAAAGGAGCGCGGTTTCTCCTTTGTATGGCAAAATGAAGCGAACGCATGTTTCGCACTGAGAAGACTATCCTCCCGCAACGCAATGCATTTTTAATCATGCCAATTGTTAGTAGATAGAATCGCTAGATTAAAAGGTACTTGACGTGAATAAAATATGACGACCATTTAGACTACCAACGGGATAATATGACAGCTAAAACCATTGATTGTACGAAAGTCAGTTTTAGAAAAGTCCAGCAAAATCGTTTCGTCGCAATAGCAAAGCCCTATTGTTGACCCCTACGCATGGCATTATGCTTGAGCCGCCGAGTCTACGCGGTCGGCTCCATGCACCTGTCAGACGTTCTCTTTTATTTCTTTTTCTACAGTTACACTTAATTTTTGATATATCCCAAGCCCCACTATTAAAAAAACTGAAACAATTATGAGAAAAGCCGGATATGGCAAGAGTGAGATATCTTTTGTTCCAGCCTTAAATATATAAACCAATCCTTCAATGCTGACTGCGATAGAAATGATGACCATTATTTTTGTTATTGTCCTTCTGGCTTCTTCAGGATCACGAAGTTCCTTATTTATAAAGACTTCTTCTTCAATCATATATTTTGCAACGTCAATAATGGCTGCTGATATTATTATTGTTCCCACGGATTGAAGTATTATCGGAATGAACTCGCCTTTTGTCGGAGCGGTGCTAACGACCTCATAAATTGACCATGCCATAATCACCAGCGACAAACATGTAAGAGTTATCGCCGCGAATAGATAAATGATAGTCGATACACTTTCAAATATTCTTCGCATTTTACGCCCTTCCTAATTCCGTTTTTGATGACAAAGGTTTATGATTTTTTTATGATGTCTGACTATGTTTATACCTTATTTATTCAATATCCCCCAACGGGTCAGCATTCATATAAGCCTCTTTAAGTCGTCTGCCGGTCAAATGAACATAGACCATCGTAGTTTTAGGGTCTGAGTGCCCCAGAAGTTCTCGGAGTGCGTAGGGTCGCCTTTGATTGCTTACGAAGCAATCCGCACGACCTCGAAAACGCTAACATTTTGCTAACAAAATAGCTGGGACTGGCTGAGATTAGAAGGTACCAGAAGTGAAACAGACCCCTGGGAACCCAAATAGAAAGCACTAAACCGGACTAGCTGGTAACGGAAGACAAGACCCGCACCGAACTTCAAAACCGGTAGGCGGCGGTAACTTGGCTAAACCACCGCCAGGATCTTCGCCGCCATGATCGCCGCGTTCGTCGCTCCGTTAATGGCCATACAGGCGACGGGGACACCCGGGGGCATCTGGACGATGGAGAGCAGGGAATCCATGCCGCCCAGATCATTTGTCTGAATAGGGACACCGATAACCGGCAGCGGAGTCAGCGAGGCGATCACTCCGGGAAGCGCGGCGGCCTTGCCGGCGCCGGCGATGATGATCTTGATGCCGCGACCGGCGGCACCTTCGGCGTAAGCCGCCAGCTTTTTGGGGTCGCGGTGGGCGCTGATGACATTGACCTCGTGGGGAATGCCCGTTCTTTTCAGTTCATCGACGGCGGCCTGCATCACCTCGCGGTCGGACTCGCTGCCCATGACCACGCCGACCAGGGCCGATCCAAAATCCATCTCCTGCAACATGGGTTCGAGCTCTTCGATGATGTCGGGCATTCGAATCCTCCTTGATTACAATAGGTTTTGCTGCGCCGTCTATCCTTCCGTGCGCGCCGGCTCCTCGGCGATGTCTCCACGGAACTGCATGCCATCGAAACTGACCTTGCCGACCGCATCATAGGCTTTCGCGCGCGCGCCTTTGAAAGAGTGGTCCAGTGCGCTGATCGCCAGCACCCTGCCACCGTTGGTGATCAGCCGGCCGTCATCCTCGGCAGTGCCGGCATGGAAGACCTCTACACCCGGCAGACCGCCGTCCAGCTCCAGGCCGCTGATGACATCCCCCTTGCTGGAAGACAGCGGATAACCGGCCGAAGCCATGATGACCGTCACGCAGCACTCCTCTTTCCAGCGCAGTTTATGCGCCGACAGTGTGCCGTCGGCGCAGGCCAGCATCAGCTCCACCAGGTCGTTTTCCAGCCTGGGCAGGATCGCCTGGGTCTCGGGATCGCCGAAGCGTGTGTTGAATTCGAGCACCCGGGGGCCGTCGGCGGTGAGCATGAGGCCGGCATAAAGCACGCCCTTGAACTCGATGCCCCGCCGGGCCAGCTCGGCCACCGTCGGCCGGTGCACCATATCGATAATCTCGTCAACCAGCTGGGCCGGCACCCTCGGCACCGGGCTGTAACAGCCCATGCCACCGGTGTTGGGTCCATAGTCACCTTCATAAATACGCTTGTAATCCTGGGCCGGCTCCAGCGGCAGGATCGTCTCGCCGTCGCAAAGCGCCAGCACCGAGCATTCGTGGCCGACCAGACACTCTTCCACCAGCACATCGAGTCCGGCGTCACCGAAGGAACGGTCGACGAAACAGGTGCGCAGGGCGTCTTCCGCTTCAGCCATGGCCTCGGCGATTATGACGCCCTTGCCCGCAGCCAGGCCGTTGGCCTTGACCACAACCGGGAAGGTAATGGCCGAGAGATGCGCCATTGCCCTTTGATATTCGATGAAACGGGCGTAACCCGCGGTGGGGACCCCCGCTACGATCATGACTTCCTTGGCGAAGCCTTTGCTCCCCTCGAGCATCGCCGCTTCACGACCAGGGCCGAAGACCTTGTAGCCAGCGTCGCGAAGCGTGTCGCCGAGTCCCGCGCAGAGAGGCGCCTCGGGACCGATCACCACCAGACCGGGATCGAGCCGCTTGGCCAGGCCGAGGATGCCGGGGATATCAGAATCAGAAATCGAATGGCAGATCGCCTGGAGGGCGATACCGGCGTTGCCGGGAGCACAGTGGACCTCCGCGACCAGGTTGCTCGCGAGAGCCTTCCTGACTATGGCGTGTTCCCTGCCGCCTGAACCAATTACCAGAACTTTCAAATTAACCCCTTTCCGGCGCTATTCTATCCTGCCAGAAGAATGCGCTCAAGGCTCCCTGATTCTTTGCTTGTCACCAACGCTGCCTGCCATGGCTCCCGGCTCGTGCTAATATACAAATTCACTAATCAGAGGAAGGCTGTTCAGATGAAACTGGGAATCATAGGACTGCCTAACGCGGGCAAGACCACCATCTTCAACGCCCTCACCGGGCAGGAGCTGGAGGCAGCCCCCTACCCGAACCCCATCGGCACCGAACATCACGTGGGCGTGATCAAGGTGCCCGACGGGCGCATCAACCGGCTCTCGGAGATCTTCAAGCCGAAAAAAACGACCTACGCCGACGTGCAATGCGTTGATATCACCGGCATCAGCCGCGGCGTCTCCGGCAGTAAACAGAAGACAGCGGTCTTCAACGAATTGTGGGAATGCGACGCCGTCATCCATGTGGTGCGGGCCTTCGAGGACGATGGCATCGTCCACCCCGATGGCGAGGTAGACCCCGTTCGCGACGCTGCCGCCCTTGAGCTGGAGCTGGTCTTCCACGACCTGGAACTGGTGGAGACCCGGCTCGAGCGCATCGCCAATTCCATGAAGAAAGGCATCGGCGACGGCCTCGAGGCCGAACGCGATGTGCTGCAGAAGTGCCTGGCTTTGCTGGAAGAGGAAAAGCCACTCAGAAACCTCTCCCTGTCGGACAAGGAGCGGGAAGTAATCGGCTCGTTGATGTTTGCGTCGCTGAAACCGGAGCTGGTCGTGCTGAACGTAGGCGAGGATGACATCGGCTCGGAAAAGACCGTAGCGGCAGTCGCGGCGCTGGAAGAATTCTACGCGGGCAAGGACGCCCTGGTCTTCTCGCTCTCCGGCAAGATCGAAACCGAACTCTCACAACTTGAAGCCGAAGACGCCGCTGGCTTTCTCGAAGACCTGGGCATCGGAGAACCCGCCATGAACCGGATCATCCGCGAGGCCTACCGGCTTCTCGGGCTGATCTCTTTTTTAACGGCGGGAGAGGATGAGGTCCGGGCCTGGACCATCCGCAAGGGAACGGTGGCCGTCAAGGCGGCGGGAAAGATCCACTCGGATATCGAACGCGGCTTCATCCGTGCTGAGACGATCAGCTACGATGACTTCATAGCCGCCGGCACGATGGCCAAGGCCAAGGATCTGGGAACGCTGCGGCTGGAGGGCAAAGAGTACGAGTTTCAGGACGGAGATATCGTCAACTTCCGGTTCAACGTCTAAAATACAAAACCAGGCGGTTTAAGTTGGGCTTGCGATAAATACCGGTTCCTAAATATCGCCTCGGCGGAACTTTTTCTGGATACTGCGGCTCTTCGCAGAGATGAATTTATTGACGAAGTCATTGGCCTCCTGAAGCCAATCCAGTTTTTGTTTCGGGGTCAGGCTCGCGTATTTGCGGATTTGCTCTCTTGTGACTATATAGCTATAACCTCTGCGCACTGGTTCTGACACGGTTTATTCTCCCTCTTCCGCTTCTGCTTTCTTCAACGACTCCACGTCCGCAATGTCTTGCTTCCTGCCGATCGCCTGTTTTATTTCAATTAAATGCGGAAGTGAAATGAGGCTGATTTTAATATCATCGGCCTGCAGTTCAACTCGCTCCTCGTACATCTCCCCGAAGTCCAGCGGTTGTTCCAGTACGATGTCAACTTCGCGATAGGGAGCCTCACTCCCGGCGCTTTGAAAGGTCAGCGCCTCGAGATGTTTTTCTTCCCGCCAGCGGCTCCGCTCTTCCGGGTCGGCGAGGTTGTGTGGATCAAGCGGCAGAGAGAGTTTCAAACCTGCCTCTTCCAGGGCGTCCAACAGCGCGTCAACATTTTCTGCAGTAAGATCCACCGCAATGTCCAGGTCCGCAGTCATCCGGGGAACGCCATGCAAGTTAACCGCCACGCCACCCAAAATAAGGTAGCGAACCCCATGTTTCTGCATTGACCTCAGGATTTCTTCGTAGAACAATTGAGCCGTTCTCCCCGCTGCTTTATTTTTGATATAACCATTCTACAACACGCCCTCTTCTAGTTCCTCTTCAGCCTTCACCTTCAACATCAGCGACGGGATTATCGCCAGGGCGCACATGATTGCCGCGACGATGAAGAAGCGGTGCAGCACAATCAGGATAGCATCCATGCTGCGCTGTTCCACCACCGCGCGCATGCGCTCCATCTGCTCGGCGAAACTCTGCTGCCTTTGCAGCAGCGGCAGGCCCTCCAGGTCGAGCGAGCTCTCGAAGGTATAGATTCCCCAGCCGCTCAGTGCCGCCAGACCAACCATCATCCCCGTGGTCTTGGAAACGATATGGAGCGCCGAGCCCAGCGCCAGCCGCGTCCGTGAAACCGAACCCACAACCGCCGCCGCCAGCGCGGGGCTGTTGAGGCCAAAGCCGAAACCGGCGATCATCAGGTCGCGGGTCTGTACCGAACTCGAGACGTGCTCCGGCCAGCGGCTGACCAGAAACATGCCAACAGCCGCCATGGCAAAGCCCGTAGCGGCGGTCCAGCGATGGCTGATGCGGTTCACCAGCAGGCCGCCGATGACGGCGCCGATGGGGATCATCACGGTCATGCGGATAACCAGCAGGCCGCCTTCGATAGGCGTCGCCGAGACCGTCGTGTAGGCGAACATCGGCACCTGCACCAGCGCCGTGATCATCGCCACGCCTTCAAACAGGTTGGCCAGGTTGGCCGCCGAGAATGTCACGTTTTTAAACATGCTCAGCCGCAGTATCGGATGCTCCTGGTTTCGCTCTACCCAGATGAACGACACCAGCAGGGCTAAACCGGCAGCCAGCATCGGGAACACGAACTGGTTCCAGCCCATGGTGCGCTGGCCGGAAAGCGCCACCGTGACCACGGTGAGAAACATGGCCAGCGACACCGCGCCCCGGTAATCGATATAAACCCGCCGCCGCGGCCAGCTGGGCACCATGAACCGGACGACGGCGATCACCGCCAGGCCCAGGGGAACGTTGATCCAGAAGATGCCGCGCCAACCGATCGGTTCGGCGACCAGGGCGCCGTATAGCGGGCCGATGACGCCACCCGCCTCGCCAGCCGACACCAGTATGCCGATAGCCAGCCCCTGCATCTTGCGGCTGAAACCAAGCCCTACCATTCCCATGGCGATAGGTACAATGGCGCCGCCGCCCACGGCCTGGACCGCCCGGAAAAACGCCAGCCATTTGAGCGTGGGCGCCAGGGCGCACATGATCGATCCGGCGATGAAGATGAGGATGGAGACATTGAAGACCAGGCGGTGTCCCAGCAGGTCGGCGATGCGCCCCATAACCGGCATGACAACCGTATAGCCAACCAGGTAAGCGGTGATGATCCAGCCGGCCCGTTCCACAGCCGAGGGCGAAAAAGCGCCCTCGTAATCCTTGATGATGGTCGGCAGGAGCGCCGAGACCGCGGTCTGGTCCAGTGCCGCCAGGAAGATGCCGAAGCAGATGACGGCCAGCGCCACCCAGGCACTCTTTTTGCTCATGGTCCCGCCCGGAGCTTCCAGCACACTGCCTCCCGCCGGCCGCTCCCCGGTTTGCGGGTCGCCGGCCGTCCTAGACCTCTACCAGTTCGTCCCTTCCGGGACCGACGCTGACCATCATCACCGGCACACCCGCCTCCTCGGCGATCAGGTCGAGGTAGTCACGCGCCTCCCGGGGCAGGTCGGCCAGCTTGCGTACGCCGCTGATGTCTTCTTTCCACCCGGGCACGGTCTGATAAACAGGGCTGCAATGATAAAAAGTGGATTGATGCGACGGGAAATCGACAAAGTTCTCGCTCTGGCCGTTGTGCGAGTACTCGTACATGGAGCAGACCTTGATCTGGTCGAGGCCGGAAAGCACATCCAGCTTGGTGATGGCCAGGCCGGTGAGCCCGTTCAGCCGCACCGCGTACTTGAGAATGACCAGATCGAGCCAGCCGCAGCGCCGCTTGCGCCCGGTGGTGGTGCCATATTCGTTCCCCTGCTGCACCAGGTGGTCGCCCAGCTCGTCGGTCAGCTCGGTGGGGAAGGGGCCTTCGCCGACGCGGGTGGTGTAAGCCTTGCAGACGCCCATGACCTCGTCGATCATCGTCGGACCAACTCCGGCGCCGACACAGGCCGCGCCGGCGATGGGATTGGACGAAGTGACAAAGGGATAGGTGCCGTGGTCAATATCCAGCAGACAGCCCTGGGCGCCCTCAAAAAGCACCTGCTCGCCACGTCTGAGCGCCTTGTCAATGATCAGTGAAGTGTCGGCGATATATGGCGAGAGCCGGTCGGCGTACTCCGCGTACTGCTCCATGACCTCGAAACGGTCGACGCCGGGGCTGTTGTAGACTTTTTCCAGCAGGTCGTTCTTCTCGCCGATGGCGGTGTCCAGCTTCTGCCGGAGGATCTTCTTGTCCAGCAGATCCTGCACGCGGATGCCCAGCCTCGCCGCCTTGTCGGTGTAGGCCGGCCCGATGCCGCGCTTGGTGGTGCCGATCTTGCGCTTGCCCAGCTGCGTTTCGTGGGCCGCGTCCAGCAGGATGTGATAAGGCATGATCAGATGCGCGTTCCCGGAAAGCCGCAAATTATCCGCTGAAACACCGCGTTCTTTCAGCGTGTCGAGCTCGCCACAAAGCACACGCGGGTCCACTACCACGCCGTTGCCGATAATGGCGGTCACATGGGGATAAAGGATGCCTGAGGGGATGAGATGGAACTTGTACACGCCCTGCTCGTTGACTATGGTATGGCCGGCGTTGTTGCCGCCCTGGAAACGCGCCACCATCTGGCTCTTCTCGGCCAGGTTGTCAATGATGCGCCCTTTTCCCTCGTCGCCCCATTGGGTTCCTACTACTACAGTTGCTGGCATGATGCTCCTAAATTCTTTTACAGTCGTTTCATCGCCGAACGCGCCGCAATCACACCCGAAGCGGAAGCCTGAACCAGCCCGCGGGTGACGCCGGCTCCGTCGCCGACAGCGTACAGGTTATTAACCTTTGTTTCCAGTTCCTTGCTTAGCTCGAGCCGAGCCGAGTAGAACTTCACCTCGACGCCATAGAGCAGTGTTTCGCGCGAGTTTACCCCTGGCACCAGCTCATCCATGGCCTCGAGCATGTCGAGGATGTCGCGCAGGTGGCGGTACGGTAACACAAACGAAAGGTCGCCCGGAGTGCATTTGGAGAGCGTCGGTTTGATGGTGCTACGCGCCAGCCGTTCCGGCGTAGTGCGCTGGCCGATCTGCAGGTCGCCCAGACGCTGGATGATGATGTCCTCGCCCAGCAGGTTCGCCAGCCTGGCGATGGACATGCCGTAGGCAATCGGCTCCTTGAAGGGCTCGGTGAACCGGGTGCTGACCAGAAGCGCGAAATTTGTGTAGCCGGATTGGCGGTCACTATAGCTATGACCGTTGACGGTGACGACATCGCCGTAGGCTTCCCGCGAGACATAACCATCGGGGTTCATGCAGAAGGTGCGGACCTCGTCCTCGAAACTTTTTGAGAAGTACTTCAGTTTGGACTCATAGAGGACACTGGTGAGCGGTTCCATGACGATGGCCGGCACCTCGACGCGCAGGCCGATATCGACGGCGTTGTTGACCATGTTCAGCCCCAGGTTGTGCGCCTGCTCGACCATCCACGATGCGCCCTCGCGCCCGGGAGCGACGATCACCACCTTCGCCTTGATGACCTGTCCGTCCTTGAGCTCGACGCCGGCCGCCTTGCCCTTTTCCACCAGGATATTCTCGACAACAGTACGCGTGGCGACATCCACCTTGCCGTCGATGTCATCCCGCATCGCCTGCAGCACCTGGGGACAGCGGTCGGTGCCCATGTGGCGGATGGGAGCGTCCACCAGCCGCAACCCCACCTGCATGGCGTGCTGGCGGATCTCCTCGACCTTGTCGTGGTCGGTGCCGTGAACACGCTCAGGGGCGCCATATTCGACCCAAAGCCGGTCAACATAGGAAATGAGCTTCTCCAGGCCGGGGCGGCCGACATACTCGGTAAGCCAGCCACCGACCTCGGGGGAAAGGGTCAGCTTGCCGTCGCTGAAAGCGCCGGCGCCGCCCCAGCCACAGGTGATGGAACAAGGCCGGCAGCCGATCTCGCAACCCACCGGCTGCACGCCCCGCGCCGGGCATTTGCGCTTCTCCATGCCGAAGCCCTTCTCGATGAGAAGCACGCTCCAGCTGTTCTTGCGGGTCAGCTCGAGGGCGGCAAAGATACCGGCCGGCCCGGCGCCGACGATAACGGCGTCATAGCTGGTTTTGGCGATCTTTTTCTTACGTGGAGCCACGCTCGTATTCTAAAGGATAAAAAAACCAAGGGATACCGGGCTCAGATTTTCCATACGGAAAATTGGTGACACTCCGCCCGACTCCCGCTATCCCTTGAGATCAGAGATCAGCTCGTCGATAGACACAGCCGGCATCGTCTGCATCTGCACCGAACCGCGCGAGCCGATCTCCACCGACATCCTGACGATGGTGTCGTTGTCCGGCGCCTCGAGGATGTTGATGAAATCGTACTGTCCCAGCAGCGCGTACTGGGCCAGGATCCTGACCCCCATCGCCTCCAGGTCCTTGTTCACTTCCTTGATCCGCTCGGGGTTCTTCTTGATCGTCTTGCTGCCCTCTTCGGTGAGCTTGCTCAGCGCTACATAAACTGGCATTGCCACTCCCTTCGTGTACCGTCTGTAGGGACGAATGTCACTCGACAGACCCGATTTGAATGTGACAATATGATTACCCGATAGAGTAGTTTGTTAATCTGCGTTATTTCCGGGAATACAGTTCACACCAGCTAACAATGGTGATATTTGAGTCAGGAGTGAGCATGATGGCAATGACCAGGAGAAGGTTTCTTCGGCTCGGCTCCATGGCGGGGGCGGGAATGCTCCTTCCCTGGCAGTTCAGCCTGGGGTGCGGCTCGCGGAGCGGGGAAACGGCCTCTGTTCAATCCCTGCAAACGAGGCTCCCGGGAGACATCGACAGATTTGTCGATCCGCTCCCCTTCCCGCCGGTTCTGACGCCGGACACTGCCAGGTTCGAGGGCAGCGATTATTACGAGATCGCCATCACCCAGTTCACGCAGCGGTTACATAGCCAGCTGCCACCCACTCCGGTATGGGGTTACGCCGGCAGTTATCCGGGACCGACGATCGAGGCCCGCAGCGGCAGACCGGTACGGATCAAGTGGATTAACGATGGTCTTCCTTCGACCCACCTTTTTCATGATGCAATTGACCCGACGATTTTCCGCGGCATGAACTACCCCGAGGTGCGTACGGTGGCCCACCTGCATGGGGGCCCCACGCCGCCGCGATACGACGGCCTGCCAGGTGGTTGGTCTACCCCGGGGGCGTCGGAGACCGGCCCGGAGTTTTACGAGGGCGACTTTATTTATAACAACGATCTGCAGGCCCGCGCGCTCTGGTATCACGATCACGCCATGGGAATCACACGGCTGAATGTCTATGCCGGACTGGCCGGTTTTTACATCGTCAGGGACAGGGTCGAAGAGAGTCTGGCCCTGCCCTCCGGCGAATATGAGATCCCCCTGCTGATCCAGGACCGGACGTTCAATTACGATGGCTCCCTGTTTTACCCGAACCAGGGCATGACGACTACCCATCCTGTCTGGAACATGGAATTTTTCGGAGACACGCCCGTCGTCAACGGCAGGGCCTATCCGTTTCTGGAGGTCGAACCCCGGGCTTACCGCTTTCGCCTCCTGAATGGCTCCCAGGCTCGTTTTTATAACCTCTGGTTCGACAACTCGGGCGATACGGTTCCGCTCCAGGTCATCGGCTCCGACGGGGGACTGCTTCCCAGCCCGGTCGAGATCAGCAGGCTGCTGCTCTCGCCGGGTGAACGCGCGGACCTGATAGTCGATTTCTCGAGTGTGGTTTCAGGAGCGGTTTTGACCCTGAAGAATGATGCGGCGGCTCCTTTCCCGCTCGGCGGCGCACAGGCGCTTGAGGAGATAATGCAGGTCAGGGTGAGCAAACCGCTCAACGGCGTTGACCAGGCGGCTCCAGCGACGCAGCTTGCGCTGCCGGCGATCAACACTCTGACGGCGACGCCGGGAGCACCGGCGAGAGAGATCGTCCTGGTTCAGAACGAGGACCCCAAGGCTATCATTGACCATATGGGAGGGAACACCAGCGGAATGCCCAGTGCGCACATGGGCGTTACCGAATTGCTGCTGAACGGGAAACGCTTCGATGATCCGGTCGAAGAGAAACCGGCTGCCGGAACTACCGAGATCTGGCAGTTTATCAACACGACACCTGACACCCACCCGGTCCATATCCACCTGGTACAATTCCAGATTCTCAATCGGCAACCGCTTGATAACATGAGATACTGGACGCAGTGGACGGCATGGAGATCGGGCACCGGACCCAAACCAGTGCTCGCCGACTATTTGACCGGTTCACCGACGCAACCGTTGCCGGAAGAAGCCGGCTGGAAGGACACCGCCCGCGCGATGCCGGGAGAGGTCCTGCGGATCATCACCCGTTTCGATCTGCCGGCGGGTGTAGATCTGCCGGCGCGTTATGTCTACCACTGCCACATCCTCGAGCATGAGGATAACGAGATGATGCGGCCATTCGAAGTTAATTGATCATCTACACCGACCCCTATTGCACCTGGTGCTGGGGCTCGGAGCCGGTACTGCGCAAAATCCAGGAGGTCTACGGCGACCAGGTGCGCCTGGTCTACAAAATGGGCGGCCTGGTTGAGGATACTTCCCGGTTCAAGGATCCGCTCAACCTGGCCGGCCTGCATCGCCTATAAAGCCGCGGAGGTGGGTCTGGACCGCGAGCGATTTCTGGAGGAGATCGGCAACGGCAACGCCGAGAGGGCTTTCCGGGACGACCTCGAGGAATGCCGCGCCAACGAGGTCACCGGTTTTCCCTCCTACGAGGTCCACGTTGCCGGTGGTGATGAAATAGCCATGTTCGGCTACCACAACTTCGCCGCTTTTGAGTCAACTTTTCAGCGGCTCGCCGGGGACAGGTTAAAGCCCCGTGAGATAGTGACTGACGACGAGAGCATCGTCGGATTCGCGCGCAAGTATGGCAAGGTGGCTCCGCGCGAAGTTTCCGAGGTTGTTTTACCTGGCGCCTGAACTTTCACCCGGATAAATCAGTTCCATTTTGACCTGGTGATGCGGCCCGGTACTAGGTCTGCTTGGTAGCGGTGGTCGCCCAGATAATCAGGCCGACGATGATGATCCAGAAGGTGGCGAAAACCAGGACGGTTACCGCCAGCATCTTCCAGACATTTTTATCGACCTGCAAGGGGTCGCGCCGGTTGAGAAAATGCAGATGCAGGAAGGCCTGGCCACAGAGGAGAGCGAGGAACAGGAAGGTCGAGATGACCTGTGGCGCCAGGCTGCCCAGCACATTGAACCTGTGCATAAGGAAGAAGATCAGGATCGGCGGGATATCGACAATGACGACCGCCATCACGTACCAGAGCAGGTTGAACCATAACCGTTTCATCTATTTTCCTCCGCGTTTCGCACAAGTTTCCCGGCGTTTCATCTACATCTCCCTCCGGCCAAGCAGCGCCCGGCTGACCGTAGCCTCGTCGGCGTACTCCAGGTCGGCTCCGACCGGCAAGCCGCTGGCCAATCTCGTAACTTTCACCTTGCCGCGCAGGATGTCAGCCAGGTACATGGAGGTTGACTCGCCGGTGGTGTTGGGGTTGGTGGCGAAGATGACCTCCTTGACGCCACCGGCATCGACGCGCTCGATCAGCTCCTTGATGCGCAGGTGCTCCGGGTCGACGCCGTCAAGCGGTGAGAGGGCGCCGCCCAGTACATGATAGAGGCCGCGGTACTCGCCGCCCTTCTCGATGGGGATGATGTCGCTGGGCTCCTCGACCACGCAGATCAGTGAGGCGTCGCGGCGGGCATCGCGGCAGAAACCGCAGAGTTCCTCGTCGGTGAAGTTGAAACACTGGGCGCAGAAGTGGATCCTGTCCTTGAGGGCGATGATGGCACCGGCCAGGGCTGCCGCTTCATCGCGTGAACGCCTCAGCAGGAAAAAGGTGATGCGCTGCGCCGACCTCCGGCCGATGCCGGGCAGCCGGGAAAGTTCGGTGATGAGTTGTTCAACTGGTGCGGGGAACAAGTTAATCTGAGCAGTCAGCAGCCGGGGGCTTTCAGCCCGTTCTGGTTGTCTCTGTTTCCGGGATGATGCAAACCCTACATCAGTCCCGGGATGTTCAGGCCGCCGGTGACGCCACTCATCTTGCTGTTAGCCAGTTCCTGGGCCGAACGCAACGCCTCGTTGACGGCCGCCAGCACCAGGTCCTCGAGCATCTCCACGTCTTCCGGGTCAACGGCGCCGGGGTCGATCTTGATGCTGTTGATCTTGAGATCGCCGCTGACCTTGACCGTGACCATGCCGCCGCCGGCGCTGGCCTCGACCTCGAGGGTCGCCAGTTCCTCCTGGGCCTTGACCATCTGCTTTTGCATGTCCTGCACCTGCTTCATCATCTTGTTCATGTTCATGTTTGCCACTAGCGCTCCTTTCTAGGGAATCTCTTCCGCGTCCAGCTCCGCTTTGAACAGGGCGATCAGGTCGTTGGCGGTAGGTGTGTCGTCATCGCCGCGGTCAGGCGCCGCCATGGCCCCCGCCAGCGCGTTTTCGGCTTCCGCTACCTGGCATTTCACTTTCAGTTCGGCTCCGGTCATCTCCCTGAGGACATCGGTTATGACCTCCAGATAATTCTGTTTCTCCACCTGGGTTTTATGGAACTCGGCCCCCGCCGGGAAACTTAGCAGCAGCACCCTGCCGTCGAGTTCGACCGGCCTGGCCTCCTGCAGCAATGAATAGAGCGGTATCTTCCTTTTCTTGACCAGGCCGAGAATAACGCTCCAGGCGCGGGTGATCTTGTCGAGAGACAGCTCCAGCTGGGGTTCGGACACCTCCGGCTGCGGACCTGTTTCATCCGGATTCGGGCCGGGCTCCTCCGGCTGCAAAGTCAGTTCGTCTGCTTCTGGTGCAAATGTTTCCGATGGAGGCCCGTCAGTGGTGGCACCGGCTTTCGCCTGTGTCTGCCTCTGACTTGTAACATCCTCTCGTCCTGCCGCCGGCATCGTGTTGCCCTCTGCGGTCACGGACGACACCCTGGCCGGCCCGGCCCCGCCAACCTTGCCGGACTGAAGGCGGTTTTCCAGCTGGTCCATTCGGTAGAGCAGGGACTTGGTCGACATTTCGACTTCCGGCCGGGTCATTTTTATAAAAGCGAGCTCCAGCTGCAGGCGCGGGTCACTGCCGCGCTTCATCTCAGACTGGGCATCCGTAAGCAGTTCGACGAAGCGGATCACGCGGCTCGGGGCAAGCAGCCGGGCCTGTCCCTTCAGGCGGGAAACATCCTCATCGGCGGCGGTAATGATACCAGGCGGATAGTCATCCAGTTGCTGAAGCAGGAAAATATTTCGCAAATGGCCCACCAGCTCCTGGGCAAACTGGCTGAATTCCTTGCCCTGATCGGCGAGCCGGTTGACGAACAGAAGAGAGCCACGGGCGTCGTTGGCCGCGGCGATGTCGACCGCTTCGAAAAGCAGTTCCGATTCAACCGTGCCCAGCATCGCGAGGACATCGGCGAGGGCGATTTTTTTGTCGCAATAGGTGGCCAGCTGGTCCAGGGCGCCGATGGCATCCCGGAAGGCGCCGGCCGAGCTGCGGGCGATGGCCGCGAGGCCGATGTCATCGATCTCGATCGCCTCGGCGGCGGCGATGCCCTTGAGTACTTCCAGCACCATGCCGGCATCGGGGCGGCGGAACTCGAATTTTTGACAGCGGGACTGAATCGTGGGAAGTACCTTGTGTGCTTCAGTCGTGCAGAGGACGAAGATAACATGCCCCGGCGGTTCCTCGAGCACTTTGAGAAAAGCGTTGGAGGCTTCCTTGGTCAACATGTGGGCTTCGTCAAGGATGTAGACCTTGTACTTGCCCTCCACCGTGGCGAAGGCCACCTTGTCGCGGATCTCGCGGATGTCGTCGATGCCACGGTTGCTGGCGGCGTCCATCTCGATGACGTCGAGCGACGAGCCGGCGCTGATGGCGACGCAGCTGTCACACTTGCCACAGGGATGCGCCGTCGGACCATCGACGCAGTTCAGCGCCTTGGCCAGCAGCTTGGCGGTTGATGTCTTTCCCGTGCCACGGGAGCCGGCGAACAGGTAGGCGTGGCTGATCTTCCCCGACTCGATGGCGTTCACCAGCGTGCGGGTCACATGCTCCTGGCCCATAACCTGGTCGAAAGTGGCCGGGCGGTATTTGCGGTAGAGAGAGACGTGCGCCATAAACCGGGATCCTTCGCTTCGCTCAGGATGACACAACACTTTTCACAGGATTTAAAAAACGACCGTGCACCCACCGTTGAAACAAACCTACGGGCGTGCGCCAGACAAACGGCTCCAGCCAGGCAACCCCGCGGCACATGAAAGAGATCGCTTACCGCTGCTTCCTTCCGGACCTGACGGGGTTCACGACGTTCCATTGCGCAGGACCTGGCCTTCAACACCGCCGGCAAGGCCACTGGCCCCGCAAATCGGCCCCGAAGGTGGGGATTCAGCCCCGCTATAGCGGATTGCGGGTACAGGGCACCGCTGGCTCCCCGCCTAGCACGGTCACTAGTATATTAGTGGAAAAGGGGGGTGGTTGGTAGCCGCGGCGCGGAGGGCTGAGAAACTGTACTAAATGCAGGTTTGATTGCGAGCTTCCGAGGGTCAGCCCCGAGCAATCAGGCGGTAAAAAGCACCCGGCCCACAGCCGGAATAAAATCCTTCTTGCGCGACATGACGCCCGGGATGCGGCAGGTGCCGTTCTTGATCTCGCATTTGAAGGCTTTTTCGATTATCCAGGTTTCCCCGGACGCCAGAACCCGTTCGAACTCGGCGTTCAGCGGGTTGGTCACCAGCATGACTGTCAGGTCGTAGCCATCTTCCTTGCGCAAACGGTCCAGCTCCGCCATCAGCTCTTTCTCTCTCACATCAATCTCCGCGCAATCGAGAACCATCATCTGGCCGATTCCCAACTTCTTGCCGCCGATATCAACCTTGCGGAAGTCGCCCGCTATCAGTTGGGCAGCCGTTTTATTGCCGATGTTGATGCTGGCGTGCATCAGCTCCCGGCCGTAATCGTTGATGGAGACTCCAGCCAGGCCGGCCAGGCGCTCCGCTATCTCCTGATCGCGTTCGGTGGTCGTGGACAGGGTCAGCATCAGGGTATCGGAAAGGATGCCTGAGAGCAGGATGCCGGCGATTTCCGCCGGGACGTGCACCTGGTGCAGGAACATCATGTCGGCCACGATGGTGCAGGTACTGCCCAGCGGGTCGTTATAGACGTAAATCGGAGCCGCCGTGGATACATCGCCGACCCGGTGGTGGTCAATGATCTCCAGAATCTCGGCCTCCTCGATGCCTTCGACCGCGTGGGAGATCTCGTTGTGGTCAACCAGGATCGCCCGCTTCCTCACCGGATCCAGCAGGTCGGTACGGGTGACGAAGCCGATCAGGCGATCGTCGCTGTCGGCGACTACCGCCGAGCGATAGTCGGAATCGAGCACCGCCTTGCGCAGATCGGAGATCGGCGTGAACAGGCCAACCGTCGCCGGCTTTATGTCCATGATCGAAGACACCGGCTCGGACATCAGCAGCAGCTGGACCGAGGCGAATGCCGGATGCGGCGAGGAAACTATCAGGACGCCCAGCTCTTCCGCCTTGCGGATGACCTCGGCGGCAACGATGATGCCGTCGGTGATGATCAGCGTGGAGCAGCCGGCGTGCAGGCAATCCAGCTGCAGGTCCTGCTGATCTCCCAGAACGACGATATCGCCTTCATGCATGGTATTCAGCAGGGTTCCCCGCTGCATAGCGGCAATGATCACCCTGCCCTTGAGAGTGTCGGCCTTGCCGGCGTTGGTAATCATCCGGCCGTCCAGGGTCTTGATGAAGATATCGAGGCTGATCGGGGCGTTGGAAAGATCCATTAAGCCGGCGCTCGCCATATGGAACTGGGCGATGTCCCTGAGGCCCAGGATACCCAGAACCCTGCCCGTGTCGTCAACGACCGGCACCGTCCTGACGCCCTCCTCGCGGACGAGCTGTGCCAGCGCGTGCACCGAATCGCGTTCGTAAACCGAGATGGGCTTGTGCAGCTCCAGATCGCTGACCGTGGGCGTCAGGCTCTCCAACTCGATCGGGACCGGGACGCCGAACCTTTCCAGCACGAATTTCGTTTCCTCGTTGATGCTGCCGGCCCGGGCAGGAGTGAAGACAAAGCGCTTGTCCGTCAGGTTCTTGAAGAGCGCGTAGCCGATCGCCGAGCAGACGGAATCAGTGTCCGGCGTCGCGTGCCCGATGACGTAAACATTACGTTTTTTTATTGGGGTAGAGGCCATTTTCACACTCGATTTCTGCTGGTTGATAGAGGACGCAGACGGATTCTGGGGAGCAACGCAGACGGATCTGCATGGAAATTACTGAAGGGACAGTCTTTAGTGATGTTAGCAGGCTGGTTTTCCAGCGTCAATAAATCAGGGGCGCGGCGCCTTCGGCGCCGCGCCCCGTTCTATTTCCTTCA
>JAGVMV010000022.1 GCA_020053595.1 Thermoleophilia bacterium
CGGCGCCTGCGGCGCCGCCCCCCGGTTTTTCCTCATAATCGCCGCCCTACTCCAGGCGACGGTCTTGTCATTCTTCAGCGTACAGGTAGTTGGTCGGACCTTCGCTGCCCGACTCTTACCACGCCGGCGACGACAGAACTACCGCTCTGCACAGCCTTCTTATGCCGGCGGCGGTGGAACTACCACGCTGCACTGCCAGTTCGGACACTCGAAGGTGATCTCCTTCAGGTTGTCGTGCCTGGTCAGTTCCGGCTTTACGTAAGTGTCACGCTTGTTTTTTTCAATCATCTGCATCTCCTTATACCGTCGGGGGCGGCCCGGGATACGTGTAGGTGAAGTACCAGGCGTAATCGGGGCCCATGGGAGCCGTCGGATCAGGAACATCGTTCGCTATGGCGAACATGCTCGTCTTGAAGGAAACGACGCCATTGGGTACGTTGAACTTGACCGTTGCCACGCCGTTGTTACCAGCGGCAATGTTACCGATCATGGCGGGCAGGCCGGTAGGTATGACCCCGTTGGTGGAAGGCGCCGCGACGATCGTCGAGTTGTAGGCCGTGCCGTGGGCTGCCTGGTATACCTGCTCACAGGAACCGGCAGGCGCGGGCGCGCCGCCACAGGATGACGGGTAGTTCAGCGGGCCTGGAGGAGCCGGCGGGTTGTTGGTAAGTTTCAGGTTGACCGATAGCAGCCTGGCTTCATAATCAGAGTAGCTTGCCCAGAACGCACCGGCGGTGCTCGGAGCCAGCTGGAAGTCGCCCGGCAGCCATTCGGCCTTGACCCCGACGTGCGGCTCCGTACCGTTCCAGTAAGCACTGCCGCCAGGATACATGCCACCAAGCCTGGCGATGTCATACTGCCACGGAGCACTCAACACTGTGGACTTGGAACGCGCGGCGGGACCCGGGACGTTATCCGGATCACAGTTCACTGCCGGCGCTGCTTCCGCCGGGCAGTCGCCCGGTGACGGATCGCTGGGGTCATCGGGTGCGTACATGCCATCGTCAGCATACCAGTCATCAGACCAGGCGAGCATGCCGCCATGGAGCACGTCCACATTGGTGTAGCCCTTCCTGGCTACTTCCTGCCCCGCCCATGAAGCACGGTAGCCGGTCTGGCAGAGGAAGATCAGATTATCATTCTTCTTGATCATTCCTTCGGCCTCGAGGGCGTCCAGATAGCTGCCGAAGTTCGGATTCGCCTGCATCCTGATGTTCCAGAGCGATGCGTAGGGGACGCCGTTCCAGTGGAAACCGATCCAGTAGGGATCCGAGATGGCTTCTTCATGTGTGGCATCGGACCAGTTCCACGAAGGGTGGCCGACGTTGGTCACGGAATAAGTAGGCAGGCCCAGCGCAATCTGCATGGGGCAGACATCAGCCAGGTACTCAAACGAGGAACGAACGTCGATGATGTGGACGTTCGGAGCCACGGCATTGCCGTGATTGGCGTTATCCGCCAGAAGCGCGTCCACCATGCTGACGGTAACAATCTCGTTGAAACTGTCGCCATTGGCGTTACACGCAGCAGGATCTGCCGCTGCGCTACACGGAAGCGGCGCCGGCGTAAAGCCGGGAACCGGAGGCGGCAGCGGTTCGGACAATCCATAAGCGCCACCCGATGCGATGGGACCGCTCATGGCTACAACAAAAATAATCAGCAGGGCAAAGGGCAACAGCATGAGAAGCCTGCGGGTACCCACCCTCTTTAATACCTTCATCCCCAACCTCCTGGTTTGCATTACATAAATTAAGTTACAATGACTCCCCCCGCCTGTTTAATCCATCACCTCCATCTGACGCCGGCTAGCGTCATAGATATTAGAATATAATGATATAGCGATAAGATATTATTTCAATAAGCTTTTTGCTTCAGTTAACTGATTGTTTTACATCAGTGTCGTAAATATGAATTAGACGAAAATTTTTCTTTCCACCGGCCTCATCTACCTTTTTTGTTTATCGCACATAGCCATCACGGGAGTGCCAATTACTCAGTTCTTAGCCATCACGGGTGTACCAATCGCTCCGTGCTTATTGAAGAATGTCACTGGCTGTAATATTATGTATGAGTATTCATATTGGTTTATGAGTGTTCAAAATTGTTTATGTGTTATTGGGAAAGTCATTATCATGCCAAGTCAGGGGGCAAATTGGATCCGCATGTAAGAGAAGATATCTATAAAATGCACGCCCAGATCTGCAAGGCTCTGGCGGATCCCAAGCGTTTATTGATCCTCAACGCGCTTCGCGACGGCGAAAAGACTGTGGGCGATCTGGCCACCGGGCTCGACCTGCCCCAGGCAACCGTATCCCAGCATTTAGCCATTCTGCGGCAGCGGTCGCTGGTTTATTCACGCCGCCACGGCGTCAATGTCTTCTATACGATAGCCAACCAGAAAGTCATCCGGGCGTTCGACCTGCTGCGTGAGGTCATGTCGGAACAAATGGCCAAGGAACAGGAACTGCACGAAGCCTACAAGGAAGCAGCAACCGGCACCGAGTAAGCGGCGCTTCCCGCCCTGGAAAGCATCGTTGACATAATACTGCCGAAACTGGAGTACTGGGGCTACTGGATAGTCCTGCTGGTCACCTTTCTGGAGAATTCCGCCTTTGTCGGCCTGATCATGCCGGGCGACATCACTCTTCTGGTTGCCGGGCTGCTGGCCAACCAGGGGACTCTCAGCCTTGGCTGGCTGATCCTGATCGCCTCCATCGGCGCCATCTGCGGCGACAGCGCCGGCTACTTCATCGGGCGCTTTGGCGGCCTCAAGTTCATCCGCCGATTCGGGCGTTATTTCTTTTTCAAGGAATCCCACCTGGAGAAAACACAACGGTATTTCGATGCCCATGGCGGCAAGACGATCCTCTTCGGGCGGTTCGTGGCCGTGGTGAAATCGCTGGGGCCGGTGGCAGCGGGAATCGGGCGTATGCCGTACGGTACCTTCCTCTTCTACAACGTCATCGGCTCTATATTGAGCGTGTCGCTGTACCTGACGCTGGGTTATTTCTTCGGCGCCAGCTGGAAGGCTATCAGCACCTGGGCGGGACGCGGTGGCGCGATAGCTTTCGGAACTGTTTTTGTCATAATAGCCGCTACCTGGTTAATTCGGCGGCGGCGGAAGCAAAAACACGATTTATAAAACCACCGTCTCCCCATCCTCCAGAATCCGCGTTCCCGGGAATATCTTGCGCGCCGACGCCAGCATGCGCTCGTGATAGGCGTCACCGCGCAGCGGGTTGAGGTGGCAGAGGACCAGTTCATCAACTTCCGCCTCGGCGGCGCGAGCAGCGGCCTGCCGGGCTGAAGTGTGGGCGACATAGGCTTCGCGGGCGATCCTCTCGGTGGCCGGGTCCTGCTCCTCGATGCCGTCTATCCAGGCCTCGTGGACCAGCAGACGGACGCCACGGGCAAAGGTCGCCGTGCCAGGATCGTCGGCGGTGTCGGTGGCGAAAACCAGCCAGTCATTCACGCGGAAGGCTACCGACGGGTCGACATGTATCTGCTTGCGGACCTTTACGGATGCGCCGCCGATTGAGTGCTCCCCCTCAGCCAGCGGCTCGATGATCAGGTCCAGGGGCAGGTCGTCGAGGGCCTGCGGATTATAGGGCTTGCGAATGATGTTACCGATGATCTCACGGGGATCCTCGCCGGTGATGTGGGCCGCCGGTGTATGAAGATGGACCGTGCGGTCCTTGAACATGGCCGGCAGGTAGACCAGCCCGGCGATATGGTCCAGATGGTAATGACTGAGAAACAGGTGGACCTCGCGGGCTGACTCATACTCGGGCCGGAAACGTTCCTCGAGCAGCCGGGACAGTCCGGTGCCGGCGTCAAAGATGAAAAGGGCTTCGGGCAGGCTGAGGATGGCGCAGGTGGTTTCGCGGCGGGCTGTCGGAATCCAGCCGCCGCTGCCGAGCAGGGTGAAGTTCGCGGACATCTGCCTCTCCTTCCTGATAATAGATATTATGGCCGGTGCTGGTTTGCGAGTGCGCCGGCTGGGGCGGGATGTTCCCGCCTTCGCTTAAGCGTCTTCGACAAGACGCTACGGCGGGAACATCCCG
>JAGVMV010000042.1 GCA_020053595.1 Thermoleophilia bacterium
ACTGCCAAAAGAACGATCAGCCAAGCACTTCAAACCAAATTAACACCCGCGTTCTAGCGGGCTACAGTAACTATAGGGTAATAGTGGGCAAGTGGCAACTAAATGCCAGTCCATTCGTCTTTTATTCAGGGACCGGCGGCGACTGCTTCGTCGATAGTATAGAACATCCGGTCGGCTCCGAGCCGTTCGGTGATGCCGTCCCGTTTGAGCATCTTGCGTACGGGCCCCCGCACTTCAGCCAGTGAAACCGCGACGCCATCCGACCGCAGTTCGTCGATCAGCTGGCCGAGCGTGATGGTCGCCGTGATATCGATTTCGGGGATCATCTCCAGATCGAGGACGACCAGCTGTGGCCGTACCGGTTGTGTCCGCACATCAGCAAGAATGTGCTTGCGGACGTAGTCGGCGTCGGCAAAGAACATGACGCCGTCGATGCGGCATACCATCGTGCCGGGGGTTTGAACGGCTTTGGGGTGATGACCACTGTCGATCCAGTCGTTGGTCCCCGGCCGCCGGCCAAGGATCGCCACACGCGGGCGGCTGACTTCCCTGAGCAGCAGTAGCAGCGAGATGCCTGTGGCGATGATCAGTCCCGGCAGGATGTCAAAGATCAGCACACCCAGCAACGCCGCCGAGGCGACGATCGGCCCCTCCGCCCGCAGGGAGGCATAGCGGCGCATGGCCTTCAGGTCCAGCATGTGCCTGACAGCGTGAATGACGATGGCGCCGAGGGCGGCCTCCGGCAGATTATGGAAAACCGGGGTCAGGAAGAGCAGCGTGGCGATAACGGCGGCGGACGCGACCAGGGTGGATAACTCCGTCTTGGCGCCGGCGCTCTCGTTGGCGGCGCTGCCCGACAGGCCGCCGCCGACAATGATGCCGCCGAGCAGCCCGGAGGCCAGGTTGGCGAAACCCAGCGCTTTCAGCTCCTGGTTGGAGGCGATATCGTAGCGATGCCTCGCGGCAAAGGTGCGCGCGGTCCCCAGACCCTCGGCGTAGGCCACGAGCAGGATGCCAAGCGCGGCCGGAAACATAGCCGCGAGGTCGGCCGGCGAAACATCCGGGATACTCAATCGCGGCAGGCCACCCGGCACCGCCCCGACAAGGGCGACACCGCTATTATCGAGTCCCAACGCGGTCACCGAGCCGATCCCCAGGATGAGGACCGCCAGGGCTCCGGGCACTCGCGGTATATATCTGGAGAAAATCACCAGAGTCAGGAGAGCGATGATGCCCAGAGCCAGAGTCGTCATATTCGTCTGCCCCAGGGAGCCGATGACCTCCCGCGCCATCTGGAAAAAACCGCCGGACACTTTCGGCGTGCCCAGCAGCTTGGGAATCTGGCGAACGATGATCAGCAACGCCAGGCCGAAAACGAAGCCCTTGATGACCGGCCTGGCCATGAAATCCGAGATGAAGCCAAGCCGGATAACCCCGGCAAGCAGAAACAGGAGGCCGGCCATGATCACCAAAGCCGCCACCAGCGACGCGTAACGGCCGGGATCCGAATCGTTGACCGAAGCTATGGCCGCGTAGGTCATGACTGCCGTGGCCGAGGTCGCCGCCACGGACATCTGCCGGCTGGTCCCGAACACCGCATAGATGAAAAGCCCGGCCAACGCCGCGTACAGGCCGGCTTGCGGCGGCACACCCACCATGCCGGCGTAGGCCATGCCTTCAGGTATCAGCAGACCGGCCAGCGCGATACCGGCAAGGGCATCGGTTGGCAGCCATGAGCGATGGTAGTGGCGCAACCAGCTGGTGATCGGCATGAACGACGCGAGCCGGCCGCGCTGAACGCCCTTAATCTCCGACATCCATGCTCCCTTTTGTTTTCCCGTGCGTCCGCGTTGATCCGTAAGCTATGGTCAAATTTCGCTTTCCCGCGCGCCCACATTAACAGGCCTGCCATGGTCAAATTTCGCTGAACTGCAAGGCAACCCTTCCACTTTGATACCAAGCCATGGGATTTAGATACCCGGGAAAGCTGAATCGGAAAACTATCGAGGAGAAAGCGATTTACTTAGCAGCGATGCAGACTGAAGCGATGATTCTGGTTGAAGAGATTACGCAGGCTGAAGCGACGATTCAAGCTGAAGAGTTAAATCTACGCGGTTTTTTTACGCTTCGAAGCCCCTTGCGCCATCAATGATGCCGGCAACAGGTCTGAAGCGTTCAGGAACTCGATACCAAAGACCTGACCTTTGGAATCATAGTCGATGATGATGTCGTCCGTGACCGGTACCGTCTCGACGGCGGCACCCCTATCATCCTCGACCTCAGCTATCTGCAGATAAGCCGCATTTGAGGCTTTGTCATATGTGAATATCATCTCACCACATCACTAGCTTGCCTTTTCGAGCTTCCCAACCTTTCTGGCCGGCTTGTTCGCCGCGAGATCGTACGCCACCTGGAGATTAGTCCAGAATTCTGGCGTCGTATCCAGAGCCTGCGAAAGGAGCCAGGCCGTCTCAGGTGAAACTCCCCGCTTCCCCCTGACCAGCTCATTTATTCTCTGTACCGGAACGCCGATGTGTCTAGCCAGCTCAACCTGTGTGATGCCAAGAGGCAAGAGAAACTCTTCTAAAAGGATCTCACCGGGGTGAGTAGGTAATCTGTGTCTGGGTTTCATATTTTCTTTTGCTCCCCTCGTTAGTGATAATCAGTCAACCGGACGTCTCCCGGGCCCTCTGGCTCCCACCTGAAAATGATACGCCACTGATTGTTGACTCTGATGCTATGGAATCCTTTCAGGTCTCCGCCTAAAGACTTCAAACGGTTCCCCGGCGGCGATGCCAGATCTCGTAATTCATAGGCGCCGTTGAGCACGTCCAGCTTTCTAATAGCGATCCTGACCATATCGCCCGGATACCTTAGGGTCTCCTTGCTTCTAGTCCCGTGAAAAAGTTTTTCCGTCCCCTTATCCCCAAATGACCTGATCAACTGTCCACCTCGCGCATTATAATGATTTAACGGATACCGTGCAACTATGCAATATTTCCTGACGCGAAGAGCGGGAGAGTAGTGAGGGGGGTATCAACATCTTACCATCGCTTCGGATCTGGAAGAACCGCTAGCTGAATTATGCAGTGTTCGAAGAGGCCATCGCCGGGCTCGGCCTATAAAGTCCCGGCTTACACCTGTCCTGAAGAGACCAGGGAAGAAAAAGCCCAGAAATGTTTGACGGTAAAGTATGACACCGTGCCGGTTGCCGCCATGGCGACAACGATGACGAGGATGATCAGCGCCCAGACAATGGTGGGCGATAGCGGTTTTTTCTGCGCCGCCCCGGCGGCTGTATCTGAAGCTATCCCCTGAGCCGGTTTTTGCGCCCGTTCGGCTTTACTCTGGGCCAGCTTTTGCGCCTTTTCCTGTTTCCGTTGGGCCATGAGCGCTTTGCGTTCAGCCGTTCGCTGTTCGCGCTCCACCTTCTTTTCGGCGAGACGCTGGAGCCGCTCCGCTTTCTTCCTCTCCTTCTCCGCCTCCTTTTCCGCCAGGATCCTTAGCTGCTCAGCTACTTGATCAGCGTCGGGCTGAACCGGGGATTCTGGTGGCGTCGCAGCCGGAGTTATACCCGACCCGCAGGCCGGACAGAAGCTGAAGCCATCTTCCAGCTCTTTTTGACATTTGGGGCATTTCGTCATTACTGCTCCACCTGTTGATTAACGATAAAAATAGGCCTTACTGCAACGGTGACTTGGCGGCCCCGTATTCGTCTTCAAACTTCGGATAAAGCGCCTGGTAGGAAACCTTGGCCGCCTGGCCCTCCGCGAACTGCTCCTGGTAAGGCTGGTTGTACGTCCAGGAGAGGGCGCCACCAAAGATCGCGTCGCACCTGGTCATGTTGTAGCTGGTCAGCTGCAGGAAATCTTTATGGGCCTGGGAGAAAGCAGTGGGAACCTCGAGATCCTGGGCTTCCGTGTTGATCGCCAGGAATTTTATCCCCAGGCGGTCGATGTCGGCGAGCATCGCGTCAGTTATACCAGCCGGTGCCACTTTGTTGATTTGATCCGCGGCAACGCCGATCTGTTTCTCCAACTCCGCGTTTTGAGCCACCAGTTTGTCCATAGCCGCGATATAGGCTTTCGTTTTGCTGCTCGCTGAGGTGCTGGTAGTCTGCGTCGTACTGGTGGTGGTCCTGCCCGTCGTGGTATTGCTCTTGGTGGATGTGCGCGTAGATGAAGTTGAGGTGGTGGTTGCGGTGGAAGCAGTGCTGCTGGTCTTGTTGTCTGATCCGGTAACGAAGGCCAGCGCGGCACCAGCACCGATAGCAAGAACCACGCATGCCAAGCCGATTATCAGTATCCATTTCCAGGGATATGGTCCAGAGGGAGGGCTCGGGGGAGGCAGGATCGTCGGCGGCGGGCTGTCGCTGCCGTCTGTTCCACCGGCGGCGGACCCGGACTGTTCCCCGGCGCCTTCTTCAACAGCCAGCATCTTTACCGTATCACCTTCGGAAGGCTGAGCCCCCTGAGGCATCAAAACCGTATCTTGTGACGCTTCGCCTGCGCCTTCAGATGGCTCGCCCGCAGCCGGCAACGGTTCGCCTGCTACATCAGATGCCTCACCCACAGCCTGATCCGGAAGCTCGCCGCCGCAGAAAAAACAAAATCTGCTGGCGGGGTCTGCTATCTCATGACCACATTTTGGGCAGAAATTATACAATGCCGGATCACCTTGGTCTGTGCTTGCAGAAGTGTGGCAATCTTATATTCGCGTGGGGGGATATTCAAATGCGGTGATTCCGTTTTGGGGGGTCGGGAAGATGGATGCTGCGCTGTCAGAGGATTCGCAGTTGCTTGTCTCTATTTTGACGCCCTATCTGACACCCAGAAAAAAAGTTTTCAAAATCTGAAAAAACCAAATGAGTGAACGGAAATCTATTAGGGCCGGACTCAAAAGCCGGTGGGGTTCAACCCCCGCGTGAATTCGATTCCCATCTTCGGCACCAGGTTTTTTCGTAATCTTTTGGATGTCATGAAGGGATAAGGATCATCAAAACCACGAAAGCGAAGGAGACAAAACTGGAGATAGTGGCCTAGTCGCGATAATATCCGCTCAAAGAGGGTGAAATGTCAGGGAAGCTGTTGACTTTTACAATCTAAGAGAGATTGGCAGAAATTTGAATCTTCCATGTCCAAACCATGCTGTTCACGTAATGGAAGAGGCAACTGGTCTAGTCTTAAATCCGAATGGCAGATAGGAATTATTGGAACCCGCTTCGCCCAGCCACAGCCAATCTCGAAATTAATCCATGGCCGTGCTAAGGAATTCAGGCTACATATAACAAGCAAGACGTTGCAGTGAAGTTGGAATTGACCCGCATTCGTTGACACCCTAAGTTAGGACAAAGGTTGTGTGCGGATACTAGCCAACATGCCAAATGGTGCACCCTCAAAACAAGGAACAAGGTGGTCGTTGCTCTAGGAATTAAAAAGAATGGAGTATCGAAGTTTTAAGTTTTGCCCTGACTGTGGGCTAAATAACTGGAGCCGACGTGCGGAATTGAACCGCAGACCTGCTCATTACGAGTGAGCTGCTCTACCAGCTGAGCTACGTCGGCTTGAGGTGGGTGCCGGTGATGTTTTCCACCAACAGTCTAATTATAGCGGAGGGGAGTGTTGTAGGAAAACGGGGTCCTTCGCTTCGCTCAGGATGACGGTAGGCTTCAGTGAGACGGTCCTACCGCGCCAGCTCCCGATAAAGATCCAGCGTCTTCGCCACCGCCGTATCCCAGCTAAACAGCGCCGCCCGTTCGCGGCCACGCCGCCGCAGACGTTGCTTCAGGTTATCGTTGGTCAGAACTTCGGTGATGGCGGCGCTCAGGGCCGCCGATCTTGGCGCTACCAGCAGGCCGCCGTCGCCAACTACTTCCGGCAGGCTCGATGAATTCGAGCAGATAACCGGCGTGCCACAGGCCATGGCCTCCAGGGGCGGCAGGCCAAAGCCTTCGTAGAGCGAGGGGTAGACGAACAGGTCAGCGGACGAGAACAGCGCCGGCAGGTCCGGGTCTTTGATGAAACCGGGGAAGCTCACCAGGTTGCCCACTCCGCGGCGGCCTGCCTCCTTCTTTACTTCCTGCCAGTCACCGCCCTTCTCACCTGCCAGCACCAGCTTGTAATGGGAGCGAATCTTTGGCGACAGGGCCGCGAAGGCGCTGACCAGAGCGGTTACGTTCTTGTGGGCCACAAATTCGCCCAGCCACAAAATATTCGGCTGACCGATCTTGTACTTGGCGCATACCGCCTTGATCTCCTGGTCATTGCGGGGGCCGAACTCGTGGCCGACGCCGTCCAGTATCACCGACACCTTGCCCAGTGGCAGCTTGAAGTGGGCCAGCAGGTAGGACTGCGACACGGTCGACACGGTTATGATGTGGTCGGCTTTCTGGATAGAGCCCGCCAGCAGGCCGCGATAGGCGCGCCGCTCGCGGAATCCCGGTATCGACTTGGGGAAGAGCAGGGGGATGATATCGTGGGCGGTCACCAGGAGTGGGCATTCCAGGCCCGACGGCGCCACCACATACGGTGTATGGAAGAGCGAGCAGCCGGACTTGTTGACGGCGGCGCCGATCTTGTTGAGGCTACGTGAGGAGAAGACTTCCTCGTTCAGGGTGACCGTGGTGAAGTTTTCGCCGGCAGGCAGGCGGTTCTTCGTGTCATCGTTCACGAAGCAGACGACCTCCAGGTCGGGTACCTGCGCGAACTGCTTCAGCAGGTTGCGGGAGTAGGTGCCTACTCCCTTCCAGGCTATAAAACGGGCATCGAAACCTATTTTCACTTTGCCTCCGGTTGATCCTTCGCTTCGCTCAGGATGACAACAAGTTTATTATGACAAACGCTGGGCTTACGCCAGCTCTTTCGCTAACAGTTGGCGGATGTCCTCTACCCGGAAGGGTTTGGCGACTACCGCGTCCACACCGCTATCCCTCATCTTGGCTGAATCCAGTTGATCTCCCCAGCCGGTGATCAGCACAACCGGTGTTTCCGGCGAGCGCTGTTTTACGGCCTCCACTACTTCCCAGCCGGACATCCCCGGCATCCCCAGATCGGTCAGCACCAGGTCGAAGGGTTCGCCGGAGGAGGCGGCGGCGTCGAAGTCCGCCAGGCCCCGCTCGCCAGCTTTGGCAGCCTCAAACTTGTGACCCATTTTTTGCACCATGTCGCCAAGGAGCGTCCTGATCATGGGTTCATCGTCGATGATCAGTATCTTGGCCGGACGTACCGGCGCGGAGCCCTGCCTGGCGGCCACCTTGTCGGCCGATTTCGAAGCAGCGCTGAGATCGGCCACCGTGGCGGCAGGCAAACGCACGATGAAGCGGGTGCCCTCGCCCTCCCTGCTCTCGACCATTATATCGCCGCCGTGGCGGTTGACGATTCCGTAGGCCACGCTGAGCCCCAAACCGCTGCCGCCCACACCCTTGGTGGAGAAGAAGGGTTCGAAGATGCGCTTGCTCACTTCCTCGTCCATGCCCTTGCCGTTGTCGGCTACCGCGGCCCGCACCCACTCGCCTCCCGGCTCCACGTCAGTCGACACCGTTATCGTACCGCCGTCCGGCAGGGCATCGGCGGCGTTCATCACCAGGTTGATCAACACTTCCGACAGCTCCGATTCGTTGGCATTTACCGGCGGTATCTCGGACAGCCCGGTCTCGATCCCGATCTTGACGCCCCGGGCATCGGCCTCGTCACGCCAGCGCGGGCGGGCTACGTCGATGGCGTTGATTACGACGCTGTTCAGATCCACCGTCGTGAAGCTGCGCGTGGTGCGCACCCGGGTGAACTCCTGGATCCGGCGCACGGTCTCGGCGGCGTCAGAGGCGGCGCGTTGCACGCTTTCCAGGGACTCCCGGTACTCCCGGTCGCCGTCCCCGTCCATTTGTGCCAGCATCAGCTGCGTGTTACCGAGAATAACCGTCAGAAAATTGTTGAAGTCATGGGCTACGCCACCGGCCATTTCACCAAGAGCGCGAATTTTCTCTGACTGGGTGAGCTGCTCACGGAGCTTCTCCTGCTCGGTGATATCGCGAACATCGTGCACGGCTCCGACGATATTACCATCCTGATCGAGTATGGGGTCCACGGAAATGTGCAGTATGGCCCCGAACTTCGCCTCGTCGGCGACCAGGGTGTGGCTGACGCCGTCATTAAAAGCCCGAGCCTGCGGACAGGCTGGAATTGGCTGACCGCAGTCGTGAAAAACTTCGTAACACTTGCGACCCACAAGCTGATCAACCGTCGTGCCCAACATCCTGGCCAACGCCCGGTTGGCGCGGACGATCGTAAAATCACGGTCGTGTATGGAGACGCCGTTGGTCATGGCGTCAAAAGTGGCCTCCCACTGGCTTCTGCCCCGCACGACATCCTCGAACAACTGAGTGCTTTCAATGACGACGCCGAGGGATTTGCCCACAGCGCTTAGAAGCGTCTGCTCGCTGTCACTGAACTCGTGGGGCGTAGCGGTGGAAACGACCAATACGCCGAGTACCTTGTCCTTTGCAATCAGGGGAACTCCGCCCAGTGACTCAATCGGGATCAATTCCGGTATCTCGGGCAGATAGTATGGGCTGCTGTGGTAGTCATCGATGAAGATCGGGGACCCCAGCTCGGCAATCTTGCCGCTATGCCCCTGCCCCACTTTGACAGACCGGAGATAATCCATCATCTCTTCGGGAATCTCAAAAGTGCTCGCCGCCGGCGACAACAGCTGTGAACCGGCGTTCACCAGGAAGATAATACCACCGTCATAATTCATGGAATTGGTGATCGAGTCCAGTGAACTCTTGAGCGTCTTATCCAGATCGAAGGAACTGGCTGCACAGGTTGCCACGGCATTGAGCACGGCCAGCTCACGGTTGCGCCGGAGTATCTCCGTGGTCAACTCCTGCTCGGCGGAAACGTCACGAGCGATGCCGACCAGCGCAACCGGCTTGCCATTTTCGTCGTCCACCTTTGCCGATGATGTAAAAACAGGGAAGCTGGAGCCGTCGGCGCGGCGATACCACATCTGCCCTTCCCAGCCGCCTTCCAGGGTCTTGCCGAATATCCTTTCCTTGAGACCTTCCGGATTCCGGTCGGACCAGAGTTCTCCCATGTGCATGCCGATCATGGCCGCGGCTTCGTAGCCGAGCAGGGTGGCTCCAGCATCGTTTATGGAGATGATGTCGCCGTTGAGATCCGAGATAATGACGCATTCGTGGGTTTTCTCCACCGCCGCGGCCAGCAGGTTTATGCGCTGCTCGGCTTCCTTCTTTTCGGTGATATCGCGGCCGATGACGCTCCAGTGAAAACCATGACCCTCGGGAGCGGTTAAAGCGCGGGCGTGCAACTCCACGATCAGGCGTTTGCCGCTGGTGGAAACAAAATTCCGCTCCGCGTTGAAGATCATGCCGGCCTTGCTTTTCTCGCTGAATCGGGCGATGGCCACCTTTGCCTTTTTGCGGTCGGCTTCGACTTCGTAATCGTAGATGTAGCTGCCGATGATGGAGTCCCTGGGAATCCCCAGGCTCTGGGCCATCGTCTGATTGCAATCAGTAATCACGCCCTCGCTGTCGAGCATGTACATCCAGTCGGCGGCTATATTGTAGATTTCCCGGTAACGCCCCTCGGAGCTTACCAGCTTGTTGTAGATCTCGGCGCTGCCGGCAATGGTGGAAGCCTGGGCGGCGATGCTGGAGAGCAGCCCCAGTTCGTCCTGGTCGAAATCACGGACCTCTTTGGTATAGACCACGATCGCGCCCAGCCGTTCACCGCGATATTCGAGCGGTGTCGCCACGACCGCGTGGAAGCCGTGCTTCACGGCTGATTCAGTTAGCGTATTTTCTTTCGAATCGGTCACCGCGTCTTTCATCACATTCTGCCTGCCTTCGAGAAAAGCCAGGAAAAGCGGCGTCTTCTTTGCCTTCTGGTATTCGATGCTGAAGGTGTCGCTGTTATTGAGCTCCATGACATATTCGGGTGGATAACCATGGCTGGCGACAATCTGGAGCTTGGAGCCATCAACGGACTGCATAAATATATTGCACAAGTCATAGGAAAACGTTTCAGCGACCTCGTGGACCAGTGTCTCCAGCGACTTGCCGTGGGTGAGACCGGAAACGCTTTTTTCCGTTATCGACTGTAGCAACTCCAGGCGCCGATTCTGCTGTTTGAGGTCCTTGTGGAGTTTGCTGGCTTCCGTTACATCAATTGCGACGCCTATGGCGCCCACGATGGCACCGTTCTGAAAAAGAGGAGAGACCGACTGACTGAGGGTGATTCTATGTCCGTCCTTGCTGATGATATCGACCTCATACCGATCAGTATCTCCGGCCTTCCGGCGCGTCATCATTTCCTTTATGGCTTCGACCTGCTCCGGGGCAACGATGTCGAGGACGGTTTTCCCCAGCATCTCTTCCTGTGAGAAGCCGGTTCTTTCGGTGCCGGCGCGATTTATATATTCGAATGCGCCGTTCTTGCCATAAATGTAGACTCCCTCCGCCATGCCATCGAGAAGATTGTTCAAAAACTGGCTTTTGGATTCAACATCACTATATAACCTGTTGTTCTGCAGGGAGATGGCCAGCTGATCGGAGAGCAATTCGATGAAACGCAACTGCCCTGGAGAACAGATGCCCGCGGTGGCAGCCACCGCCGCGACCACACCCTGGACTTCATCCCTCACCTTGATCGGCATGGCAATGAGACTGTTCACACCACTGGAGACCGCCTGCTTTTTCCACTTCGCTGATATACGGTCATCGCCGGCGATGTCAAAAACCACTTCAGCTTTGCCGTTTTGAGCAGCAATGCCTACGACTCCTTCGCCCAGCCGGTCCTGCCCCCATTTAAATCCGGTTTCCTCGTCCGGCCCCAGGGTGCTTCCCCGGAGTAATATTTTCTCGCCCTCAACCAGGAATATGGCAACCTGTTCCGCCTCCGTGGTTTCCTTTAGCGCTTCGGCCACCCGGTTGCACAAAACCTGCGGATCCAGGGAAATATTGGCGATGGCTGTAACCTTGTTGATCGCCCCCAGCTCCAGTTCGCGGCTGGTGATCTGCACCGCCGCCTGTTCCTTGTCGAGGGCGTTTTCGTAGAGTTTTCCCAGCGTGCCGGCCAGACGATGCAGGTGCCGCCGGGCGGCATCGTACAGATAATCCGGTTTGTGAAAAGCCTGACTGGCCGCTTCCTGAAGTTTTTTCAGGTCGGCGCCGGTTGTCTCGGCAACATCGCGGATAATCTTCTCGTCGGATGGCACCTCCGAGACGCCGCCCAGGATAGCCCCGACGGCTTTGCCGTTTGCCATGACGGGGGCGACGCAAATGGTGATGCCGGCGGCGCCTGTTTCTTCCTGATGGCCACTGGCGATGGCTGCGTGCACGACGGCCTGGCGCTGCTCGAGATATTTTCTTGCCCCTTCACTTGCCTTCGCGCTCTCGATCGTCTCTTTGAGCAGGCTGCAGTAGCTGTTGCCGCAAAGCACCTTGCCGATAATCGAGCCGTCCTGCTCAAAGGCGGCGACCGTCGTCTCCATGTAGTCGACGAAGGAGAAGATCGTTTCCAGGATGATCTTCTCGCCGAGAACCGAGACGAGAGAGCGCGGCCTGGGGCCGTCTACATCCTCGCCGGGTGAACTTTTTGTTGATTTTATGGTCAAACATTCTCCCGGTTTTAAGCGGGACTCCGGAAACACCTGACCTGCCATATGTTCACGGAGTCGGTTCAGATCACCGGTTGAACGGCGCCGGCCGCCACAGGCCGAAAAGATGCTACTTACATACAATGCGCCAATCGGCCGCGAGTTCCTTCAACTAAAGGGAAAAGGAACGGTTGCAGAATCAAATTGCCCGCTGGCGGCAGGTGTTAAACGCCGGCGATTGGGGAACCAGTTAAGGGCTTTTGTAGTTAAACGAGCAAGGAGGCGGCCATGGCAGTTGCTAGCAAAGTCACACAGTTTCTGGACGAACAGGGGATGGGCTACGAGGTGGTGAGCCACCAGGAGACTTTCAGTAGTGGTGAGGAAGCCAGGGCGGTGGGTGTCATCGCCGGCCATGTGGCCAAGACCCTGGTAATCAGAACGCGCGATGCTGAGGCGCTGGCGGTGCTGCCGGCCTCGGAGCGCCTCGATATCCACAAGCTCCGGGATGTCCTGGGCGACAACCATGCCCGGCTGGCAACCGAGGAAGAGATGGGCATCGAGTTTACCGAGTTCGAGCTGGGCGCGGTGCCGCCGCTGGGCGAGCTGTTCGGCGTACCTGTCCTGCTGGATGAGCGCCTGGAGCGGGCGGAGGAGATCATCTTCGCCGGCGGGACACACAGGGATTCGGTAAAGATGAGCGGCCAGGATTTTTTAAAGCTGACAAGGCCGAATGTGGTGGACCTGGTGCGGGGGGGAGAAGTTGAGAATCCGTATTAGGGTTTCACTGCCGGCGATTGTTTCACCGCCGGCGATTACGGATCAGACAGAAGCAGCCTGATCCGCGTGAATGCAAAGCCTGGCGCCATTGAGGCCACCTGTGCACCAGGGGCACTGATGCAAGTCGAACTCGGCGATGGGCGGGAAATCGCCGTCGGCCATGGAGTCGATCACTGACTGGATTTCATTCTCCAGGGCAGGGATGTCCGCGACTGAGAATTCCTGCCTGACCTCGAGCGGATCGTCGCCTCCCAGGTAAGCTAGCACCACCCTGACCGGGCCGGGGCGCAGGCGGCTCGCGGCTAAAGCGTAGGAGGCCATTTGCAGCCGGTATGTCTGCGCCGCCTCCTCGGGCGTGCGACCTTCTCCGGGCTGGCCGGTTTTGTAGTCGACTACCAGGGTGCCGGCCATTTCGGTCGCTCCGGAACTGCCGCTGGCGGCGTTATTGTCACCGCTGGCCGCGGTTTCGCCAGTCGCGGTTTCGCCGGTCGCAGCGCCGTGGATCGCAGGCATCGGGCAGAGGGCGTCGATCTGCCCCTGCAGTATGGTCTGGCCTATCAGGGTTGAGAAAGAGAGCTCGCGTTGCAGTTGGCCGGAAGCGACAGCGCTGAACAAGTCGGCGGCTATGGCGCAACGCTTGAAGTTATCGATCAGCTCCATCGCGCGCGAATGGTCGGCAGGTGAAAGTTCTTTCTTCTTTTCAATCGCTTCGTCCGCGCTTAAGTTGAGCATTTCCGTACTCGGCATCCGCGATTCCAGACCGGGCAAATCCTTTTCCAGCACCTTGTGTATCAAAAGACCCATTTCCGTTAACGAGAGAACGCCATCCTTGGCAGCCTTCTTGCCCGTTCCCCCGGTTTCGAACATATCGCCGGCTCGAAGGACATGATCCAGGTAGTAGCGCCGCGGGCAGGAACAATAAGTATCAAGTGCAGTAGGTGAAACCGATGGCGGCACAAATATCGCCGGCTCAGGCATCCGGGTGATATCCGGATTGACGCCCGCCGGCGCCTCGCGATCACGTTGCTCACCTGCTTTTACATAACGCTGTTCGAATAACTCCGGATCCGTGCATATCTGCAGACCGACCTTATGGCTATCAATCTTCTTGATACAGTCAACGCTTCCCAGGTTCTCATCCCTTTCCCAGCACATGTTCAGATATGAGCGCAGCCAGTCAAATGGGAGCTGATTCTTCTTATTGGGGTTGGACGGCTTGTCCGCAGGCGCGACGCCGGTGAGTATGAGGTGTTTTTCGGCCCGCGTCATGGCCACATATCCCAGTCTTTTCAATTCCTGCCGGTCGCGTTCATGTGCATCATCCATAAGCTGGTCGTACTCAAAGGCTTTGCCGTCTGCACCACTGTTTGTGATATATCTGAGTCCGATGAGATCGTCCCCACCGCGATCTATCATTAAAACCCGGCTGTCGCTCTTCCCTGGTGCCTGCAGTTTTGGCAGAACCACCAGGGGAAATTCAAGACCCTTGGCGCCGTGCATCGTCATTATGCGTACCGCCTCCACATCTTCTTCCTCGGTAGGAGCCTCGACTTCACGGGCCTCGATCTGCTTCTGGTGTTCGAGGAAATCGGTAAACTCGACCAGGTCGTTGCCCCATGACATCTCGAAGTCAGCTGCGAGGTCGAGCAGTTTCAGAAGGTTGGCGAGATTCTGCTTTCCGTCCTGGCCGGCGGCGATCGTGGCCGCGTAGTCACCGAAGTTGACGACCCTGCGGGCCAGGTTTCTCAGGGTTTCCCTGCCAGCCTGCCGGCGCAATTCCTGAAAGCCCGCAACGAAACCTGCGAGCTTTTCGCTATCCTTCGGGTTCAGCCGGGCAATGACTTCTGACATTTTCAGGGAATCCCAAAGCGATACCTGATGTTGTCGAACCGCCGGGTCGCCGCTGTTCCTCAGCCAGTAGAGTGCGTCATCGCTCAGCCCTGCCATCGGTGAGCGTAAAGCGCTGATTAAAGCGAGCTCATCATAGGGGTTGATGATAATCTTGAACATGTTAAGCACATCGATGAGCTCCAGCTTGCCGAAGTAACTGCTGCCCACGGCGAAATAGTTTTCTATGCCCGCCCGGGTCAGGGCATTGCGATAGATCTCAGCATCGGTCCTGGTCTTCATTAATATCGCCACATCGCCCGGTGAATATCCATTTTTGAACAGGTCGCTCAGGCGCTCAGCGATCAGCTGCGCCTCTGCTTTCCTGGTTGTTGCACCTTCAACTTTCTGGAGACCTTCCTTGACACTCTTCCTTCTCTCGTCAACAAAGATGATCTCCACCCGAAAATCTTCTTCCGGCTCATCCGTGGCCGAAGCCTTAAGCTTCAGATAACGGGGCGCCAGCATCCCCTCCCGGTCGTAGATAAAATCGATGAAGTCCAGTATCTGCGGTTGACTGCGAAAATTCTCCGTGAGCTCGATCAGGTAACCGCCATCACGTGCCCTTTCCTTTTCCTGCTGGAACAGGGCAACCTCGGCATTGCGGAAACCATAGATAGCCTGATTCTCATCTCCGACGGCAAAGAGGTTATCGTTAGCGATCATCCGGATAATCTCGTCTTGCAAGAAATTGGTGTCCTGGAATTCATCCACCATGATCAGCTTGAAACGCGATGAGACCCGGTTGCGGATGCTTTTGTTGTCCCTCAACAGATTCCTGGTGAGAATACTAAGGTCGGAGAAATCGAGCATGCCCCGGTTATGTTTTTCAAAGGCATACCGCTCATCGAAGTGCTCCAGGAGTTTCCGGAAAAGTCCAAGCGTCTTTTCCGCAAGGCAGGATCTCTCCGCGATCACGTACGGCTGCCTCGTTTCCTCAACACCGTTCATCTCTTCCCTGATGGCGCCGCAGTTTCCAGCCCTGATTTCCACGGAGTCCGCCAGTCTCACGCGCTCAACCGGATCGGCCGCGGTCAGGGCGCTCTCGATCACCTCGAGTTTTTCCGCGGCCTGCAGCTGTGATTTTGTCGGCTCCGCCAACCGCGTGAATGCGGCTCGGGCAGCGGCCGTTGCCTGCCTCAGAGCGTTTTCGGCCAGCTTTACATCCTTCTTCTTGGGGAAGGGCAGAGTTGCCGTCTTCCCCTGGCTGCGCAGGGCATCATAGGCCTCGGTCACGGTTTCGAACAACCTGCCACTGAGATCCGGGTCGTAAGCCGTGATGAACTCGACCGCCTCCGTACCTTCTTCCTCGACCAGTTTCCGAAGACAGGCATCAAAGACTTCTTCCTGGATAAGCCGGGCCTGGGATTCATCTACGGCGCTGAAGTTGGGATCAATCCCCGCGGCCAAGGCGTGGGCACGCAAAACGCCCGTATAAAAACTGTCGATCGTGCTTATCTGAGCGCGCTCGATGTTGCGATAGGCATCTGCCATCAGGGACAGCTGCGCTTCGGTCGGGTTGGGAATAATGGTATCCCGCTCACGGAGAAATTGACGGATGCGGCCCATCATCTCGGCCGCCGCTTTCCTGGTGAAAGTGATGGTCAGGATCTCATCAACAGTTGCCGTACCGGTGGCGACGGCGTAGACGAAACGATGGGTCACCACGCCGGTCTTGCCCGAGCCGGCGCCAGCGGCCACGAAGACGTTTCCCTCCAGCGTCGTTATGGCCCGCAGCTGGTCGCTTGTGAAGCGGACGTCAGTCATCTTCAGCGGTTCCCGACCGTTCGGGTATTTCCTTGCGGCGGCAGATGCCCTCATAATCGCAGTAACGACAAACATCCTTGTCGTCACGCGGCTCACAGGGAAAGCTTCCCTGCCGGATGCCGCTTACCGCCTGCCGCGCCCAGTCACGAGCAGCTTCGAGACGTATCGCGAATGTTTCCTCATCAACAAAATCCTTCTCACTTACCTGTCCCGAGCCAGCGCCGAGTTCTTCTTCGTAACCCTTCAGGTAAAGGCCGCCGCGGGCGTCGCCTCTGAGGGCGTAGTATTCACCGCCGATCACCTCCATGCCGAACGCTTCCTTGAGTGCAAGCATGTAGAGTGGTATCTGGATTTCCCTTTTCTCATCGAATTTCTCTTGCGCGGTAACATTTTTTGAGGACTTGTAGTCGATGACGATGCCACGGTTGCTTGTTCCAAGCCAGTCGACACGGTCGAGCCGGCCTCGCAGCCGGAAGTCATCGATGATCAGTTCGTTTTCAGTGCTGTTTTTTCCGCCGCACGGCCCGGGCTTTCCACCAAAACCGACTTCCACGTCGAAATATTCCAGGGGTCGCGCGCATTCGATTTCCCGGGTGATGTACCGGTCGAGATGGTATTTCAGTTCGGTTTTAAGAATGAGGGAGTCCAGGTCCGAACCTGTGTCGGTAAATTCCTCTTCGATGTAGCCGATCATCTGACGCCTCAGCTCTGCGATCTGGCGGGGTTTCGCCCGGTGTAAATATAGCTTGGCCCGGCTGAGCTGGCCGTTGAATCTGCAAAGGATTTTATGGATGATCTGGCCACGCTGGAGGCCACGCGCGGCTGGTTCCATATCCGCCGGAGCCAGGATCGTTTCCACGAAATAGACAAAAGGACAGCGCAGATACTGCTGCAGCTCTGTAACCTTGAAGCTGTCCTGCTGACCCAGGATTTCAGTGATGCCATCGTCATGGATAACAGGTTCACGGGGAGGCGCCTCATCGAGGCAAAACTTCAACCGTTCGCCAAGACCTGCCACTTCAGCGGCAGCCAGGAGTCGTTGCCTGTTTTGCTTCCCATCCGCATCATTCAAAATAGCGAGTGAGCGCAGAGCCTGGTCCATCGTCGGCGCCTCGTCTGTGGAAAAAGTGACTTCTCCGATTCGGCGTCTACCATCAACAATCGTTTCGTTTTGAAATAGTTCAAGCGTGTCGTCGACGAACAGCGAGCGTATGTTCGGCTTTCCCTCCTTGTCGCAATCCGGATAGCATAGATATACCCGTTTGCTTGCCCGGGTCAGAGTGCGAAAAAACAGGAAACGCTCCTCAGCCAGAAGCCGGTCTCGCGAATCAAGCGGGACATTGCAAGTGGTTGCCAGCTCCTGACGGTCCGCGTCGGGGAAGAAAGAGTCCTCCCGGCCAAAGCTGGGAAACTGCCTTTCGAGCAGACCACAGACAAAAACCGTGTCGAAGCGCTGATTAAGTATGCGATGAGGGTCCAGAAGCCGGACGCAATTCCGGAGAGTCGCGGCCGGAATCCGCACACTTGCCTGGCGGATGCCGCTGATCAGCAATTCACCAGGCGATCGGTGGGAAGTCTCCCCCGTTTGGCCGCACTCCATGTCTTCAATAATCTTCTGCGCTGTTTCAGATTCACCGCAGACTGCTTCGAGACTTTCCAGCGCCAGCAGGTCAAGCCTTAGATTCTCCGCTGACACCTCAGCGATATAATCGCTTCCAGTCAGCAGCTCGCGGATCAGCCTGCATAGCTCCGCCCCTAACTGGCCCAGCCCTGCAGACGAAGCTTTCTCCAACTGATCGAATTCGCCAAGAGGCCTGCCGATCATTTTCCATTCCAGCAAAAGTTCCAGTGGATCTTCCTGTCCTTTCATCCTGATGAGACGATCAAAAAGGTCGACTTTTTCCAGAGAAACATCCAACAGGGGGCTTCGCAAATACGAGAGAAGGCTCGCGCGGGATTTGCCACCGGTGACAAAACTCAGTGCGGACAGGGCGGTTTTACCGACAGGCGTGTTCGAAAGGGGCACTGGTGCCGGCAGCTCGTAGGGTACGCCGAATTCTTCCAACACGGTGGCTATCGTGGACATATCCGGCCCCAGACTGCGGCAGACAATCGCTATTCGATTGAGATCATGGCCGCTTCGCCATAGTTTGAGGATTTCCGAGGCAACGAGTTCAGCCTGGCCACGAGATCCGGCGGCCAGCAGTAACTGGACTGCTCCCTTGGCGTCAACCCGGGTGCTTTTCTCAGAAAAGAGATTCCTTACCAGATGCTCGAGCTCCGGCACCCGGTCGCTGATTGCGTCGGGATCGGCTGTGTCTTCGGCAGGGCCTGATATTTTTTCCAGCTGCTTAAGGTGAAAGACGGGAGCCTCATATGCGACCCTGCCAGTCTCGTGAGGCAGCGTCACCAAAACATTGACGTCCGTGGCGGACAATGCTTTCAGGAGATCGTGTTGTACGGGAGTAAAATCCCAGAAACCATCGATAACTACAGTCTCGTACCCGGGGTTGCCGATCCCGTCCTGAAGAATTTCAAGAGCCCGCCTCTCAGAAAGCTCGGTATCATACGCGCCCTTGTCCTTGAGAACCGCCTCATATTTTTCGTAGAGCCGATAGAGGTCCTTATTAAGATCTTGCCGCCATTTGCTGCCACTGGCCCACGAGCGCAGCGCTTTGGCCATTTCGGTAGAGTCAATGCCGAGCATCTCGAACTCGGCAATGAGATCGCCAAGAGCCGATATGAAACCGTCAAAAGTTGACGAAGCCCCGAGCGCCTGGAGGTTTGTGGCCGTATCGACGATCGTGCGTATAATCAGGAAACGCTCATTGGGGCTGATGATGGTAGCGTCTGGCTCTACAGTAGTCAGTAATTCCTGGCAAAAACTGCCAAATCTTGTCACCTTGCCACCGGTGAGCACGCCGTTGGATTCCTGATCTCCTCGCCGCCGCAGGATCTCTCGCTCAAAATGCCGCGCATCCGGCCCGCTCGGCGCAATGAACACGGCTTTCTCGCCGCGGTCCAGCGCCGTCAGAAACACCTCGATGGCGCGCGTGGTCTTGCCCGAGCCAGTCGGCCCGCAGATGAGTTTCAGTGTCATAGCGGTCCGCCTACCACCGGAACATCCGCCTGACGATAGAGCGCCCGATGACCTTGTTCTTGACTCGCCGGGCCATTTTTTTCGGGTTGCCCGAGGCGATGACCTCGGCGTCGCGGGACAGCCTTGCCAGGCGATAGAGCCATGATGTCAGTTTCATCGAGCCTCCCGTTGCTGATTCTTCATTATATGCCGCGGCGGGAATCAACGCAGTAATATCATCAAGCGCTGCCGCCCTTCCCAATAAGCTCGAGGGTTATACAATCGCTACTGCCTTTCCTCAACAGCTTGAGGATCATGCAAGCCCCGCCACCCTTCCCCCAAAAGCCGGGGGGTTATACAATCAGCTTTGTATCATATCCCACCGACCGGACGGAAAGTCTCAATGGCATCTATCAAGGAAAAGGGAGCGCCCCGGGACCAGGAGAAGCTGGTACGGCAACTTTCGCTGGTCGCCTACTTTATGGCAAAAAAAGGCCGGCCGGTCAGCGCCGACGACGTCCTCCGCAACGTCGAGGGTTACGACTTCGAAACCATGAGCCCGGAGACCTTCGCCCGCCGTTTCTACGCCGACCGTGACGACCTCAGGCGCCTGGGGATCGAAATCGAGAGCGGCCAGGATGAGTTCAGCGAATCCGTCAGCTACTGGCTGCCACCAGAGAACTTCTTACTGCCGGCGGTACCTTTCTCAGGCGAGGAGCTGGCGGCGCTGCATACCTGCCTCTACCTGCTGGAGGGCCAGTTCGCCTACAGCCACCTGCTTCGCCTGGCTTTGCAAAGCCTGGCGCTGGGCTCGGGCAACACGCTCGACGATCCCGCGACCAGCTGCGTTTCAGTCGACATGGCAACTTCAGGCTTCGATTCCGGGATAGCGAAGCGGCAGCAGAAGATCGACGACGCCGTGGCGAATCGCAAAACCATCCGCTTCGAGTACCACACATTCAGCAGTGACAAGGTGGGGGAACGCCAGGTCGACCCCTATAGCATGATGTATACCCACGGCGAATGGTACCTGGTGGGTTATTCCCACGAGCGCGACGGCATCCGCATGTTCAAGCTCCGGCGCATTCGCGGCAGGATCAAATATATAGACAAGAAGGTTCATAATTTTGAAGCGCCCGCGGATTTCAGCGTGGAGCGATATGTCCATCTCGAGCCCTGGCAGATGGGTCCCGAGCTCGGTATGGCCGAGATCAGTTTTTCCGCGCAATGCGGCTGGTGGGCCAAAAACAACTACTCCCACTGTGGTGATTTTGAGACGCTTGATGACGGTTCCTGCACTTTCCGCACCGGTTACGCCGACGGCCGGCAGATCTGTTCGCTGGTGCTGGGGCGCAGCGCCGACAGCCGCCTGGAAGGGCCGGAGGAGCTGCGGCTGCAGATGGCCGACATCGTGGAGAAGATCGCCGGGCTGCACGAACCGGCGCCACCCGAAGCCGCGCCGGTTCTGGAGCCCCAGCCAGAGCGCTATTCAGATGAAGCCGTGAGCGGCGGCCCGCAACCGCAGGTCGAGCCCGAACGTTTCACGCAGCTGGCCAGGACTGTGACCTACCTGGAATCCCGGCTGAATGGCGAGGAATTCATCTCCCTGCCGCTGGAGGAAGTCTGTCACGACCTCGGTGTGGACCGGAAAGAGCTGGGGCAGATCATGGCGATGCTATTCGTGGTCAGCGCCGGGGGCGGCGGCAATTACCTGGTCAACGGCAAGATCGCCGGGGATTCGCTTGAGGTGGAGGGCTTCCCCTACGGAGAGCTGCTCAGGAAACCGCTGCGGCTGACGCCCCGCGAGGCGCGGGCGATGTTGCTGGCCATCGATCTGGTGGGTAGCCAGATCCTCGCCGGCCGGAACCAGTCGCTGGAAAGCGCCCGGGAAAAGATCATCCATGCCGCCGGCGGCCTCGACGACCAGGACACCATCCCCATCGGCGAGGCCGGCAAAGAAGACTATGACATCTGCCGGGCCATCAACCGCGGCCTGGCCGAGCAGCATCTGGTCGAGATCGAATACCTCTCGCGCTCCAGCGGCCAGATAACATCCCGTGTCATCGAGCCTTACCTGGTGAACGGCACCAAGGGACAGTGGTACCTGGTGGCCTGGTGCCGCAAGCGCGACGAGATCCGCACCTTCCGCTTCGAGATGATCAAGAGCGCCCGGCTCCTGGACGAGACCTTCGAGCTCCGCGACATCGACCTCGACCCCTACCGCGCCGATCCGCGATTTCCCTCGGGCAAACAGGCACCGCGTCATGCCCGGGTACTGTTCAGCCCGGCCGTGGCCCGCTGGGTCCATGAGAGGCAGCCGGACTCGGCCATGCTCGAGGACGGCTCGCTACTGGGCGAGATCCCCTGGTTCGACGATGAATGGATCGTTGACGAGGTGCTGCGCTACTGCGGCGAGGCGGTCGTCGTGGCGCCGGCGGAGCTGCGGCAGCAGGTGCGGAAAGCCGCTTTGCGCCTGGCCTCGGAATATCGCTGAACCTGTCGCGCCGGTCGCGCTGCCGGTTCACTGCAGCCGCCCGGATGAAGCAATCCCACCGTCCAGCAGTCTCCGGATGAACCCCGAACGCCCGTCATTAAAGCCTCTAGCCGGAACGCACTTATATGGTCCCGCCGCCCACCAGCCCCACGATGAACCCTGGACTGCCTGTTTACGAAATCGCACTTCTGCGGTACAATTAGTCAATTAATGCGCCGGCTTTGCCTGGACGCACTTTTTATTAGGGGTATCCGACCTGGTCCCGCGGATTGTGACCGGTTATTTTTGGGTAAGGGTGAGGTATAGTAATGCATGGCAAGCAGGCCAGGCTGTATTTAACAATGGGTTTCTTCACAGCACTGCTAATTCTGTTCGCGAACCTCGGGTTCGCGGCTGGCGCTCCTGTTCAAATCACGACAGACCCCGCAAATCAGGGCCGTCCCGACGTTCACGGCAATATCATTGTCTGGAAGGACAACCGGGCCGGCAACTGGGACGTCTATATGAATAACCTCGGGGGCGGCGGCGAACAGGTGGTCGCCAACACCCCCGCCTATCAGAACGTGCCCGCGACTAATGGAATGATGGTCGTCTGGCAGGATGACCGCAACGGCAGCCAGGACGTCTATATGAGAGATGTGTTCCTGGGAATCGAGCAGCCCCTGGTTACCGGCCCCGGGAACCAGGGAATGGCCGAGCTAAGCGGCAACACGGTGGTCTATATTGATGACCACGCAGGCAACAACGATATTTACAGTATCGATTTGACCACCCGGGTGATCCAGCCGGTCTGCACCGACTCAGCCAACCAATGGCAGCCACGCATCAGCGGTTCCCGGGTCGTCTGGGAAGACAATCGCAACGGCAACTGGGATATTTACATGAAGGACCTCGCCACCGGGATCGAGCAGCGGGTAAGCACGAGCCCCGGCGACAACAAGGTTGCCGATATCAGCGGTGAAACCGTCGTCTGGCAAAACGTCGTCGGTGATGTGGCGGACATCCGCATGAAGGACATCGCCGGCATCGAGCAGGCCGTCACCAGTGACGCCGCCTACCAGAATTCCCCCCGGATCAGCGGCGACCTCATCGTCTGGGAAGATTACCGCAACAGCAACTGGGACATCTACATGAAGGACCTGACCAGCGGCGGGGAAAGCCCACTGGCCAGCGGCCCCTCGACCCAGGCGCGGCCGGCAATCGACCGTGAGAAAGTGGTTTACGAGGATACGGCCAGCGGCAGTTACGACGTCTGGATGAACATCGTTCCCGATACGACCCCGCCAGTGATCAGCGCGCAGACGCCAGCTGACGGCCAGCATAGCGGATGCGTATCGCCGGTTGTATCGGCAAGCTACACCGATAACCGGGTGGGAATAAACACCCAGTCGGTAGGTTTGACCCTGGATGGCCAGGATGTGACGAGCAACGTTGTTATCACCGATAATGCCGTTTCTTACCAGCCGAGCGCACTGCCGGCGGGACAACACAGCGCTACCATGACTGTCGCCGACCTGTCCGGGAATATCGCCATTTCCAGCTGGCAGTTCTACACCTCCAACCTGGAACTGGGACTGAATGCCCTGAAGGCCTACTGGGAAAGCTATGACGATTACGACAACCGCGAGCTGTCAGTTCCCTACCAGCTGCTAAATGTTTCAACTGACACGCCGGCCTGGTCTGTTGAGATACTCACTTCAACAGCCACAGCTGGTGTTATCCTGACGACGCCGCTGGTGGAAATCGGCAATATCAGCCCGGGAACCCACAATGACTTTGTGCTCAAATACCTGATACCGCCAAACACGGCTTCTTTCAAGACAACGGTGTTTGCCAGCGGCAGCGATACCTGTGGCGTCACCTCGTTCTTCCCCGGTCCCCCGCCGGGCGAATAAACAGCGTCTCCAGAATCACCCCATAATCGCCGTTGAATTTATCTTAATTACAGCTGATTGAAAATATTTAATCAAACGCGTTGCAAGACATTCAGGAGCGTGCCCCGAGGCGCATCAACCGGGCGGCGATTGCCACCAGGACGGCTCTTGTTTTTCTGAAACATCCGGATGCCTTTACGCGCCAGGTGGAAACCTGACCAGCATTCTCGCCCTTGCCTTTACCAATCCCGGCGCCACAGCGCAGTATCCGGTCCATCGCGCAGAGAATTGCCCCGATCGAACGATTGATTATTTTTTGCCATGGGGCATCGAGTTCGATGTGGTTGTTATCATGTTCGATCACGATGACTTTTCCGGCGACGGCGGATGCCGGCGTCAAGGTCGCGCGATACTCCGCATCCCCCTTCTGCCAGTATGAAATCTGGCCGTCTGTTAATTCCTTACCGACAACGCGATGAACCACCCACGTTTCACCTATGTAAAATAAAACTATATCGCCCAGCCTGGGATGACTGAGGGGAGGAAACCCTTTCACCAGAATACTATCGCCCTGGACAAGGGCAGGATACATGCTGCCAGAAGCCACCCTGAATCTGATCCAATTGCCCCACTTCAGCCCTTCCCGCCACAGGTCATCAGTCTGTTTGGATGTTAAAGGAAAAACGCTTTCTTCACTGGTATCGATTTCCAACCTGACCCGGTCTCCCGACTATTAGGATGTTGCCTTCTAAAACAGCAAAGACCCGCGCACCTTTATGGTAGCACGAGCCTCAGTCGTAATAAATTTTGACTGCTTCTATCAGTTGCAAATTATGTGCATATCTGTGGGAAAATTACATCCCGACCACGTCCCGCCGCAGCACTGACTCATATTGTAAACGTTACACGCATAAGCCAATGGCTCATTGATCTTGATCGACCTTATGCTAGGTGCGTTATACTCTTTCTTCATTTCTATACCCCCCCTTCCCCTGTTTTCCCCTTAGTGATTATGCTCTATACCCTATAAAGATTAAACTGAAGGTACATAACCGTACGATAGATTAAAATAAATGTCAAGTGTTTTATTCATTTTCCGTGGAAATCGCTTTTTTGCCCCTTTCACGCCTGATTTCGCTTAATAAAGTGCTCATTCGGTGGCTTTCGGACGGACATTCCAGGTGGTCACCGGTTTCCATGTATGCCAGTCCCGCGCAACGGACACAGCTTTCATAGGTCTCACAGCCGTTGCATTTTTTCAGATCTGCAAATTTCATTCCTCTGAAGCGGTTCATGTCTTCGCCATACCAGATCGATTTCAGGTCCTGCTGTTTCAGATTGCCACAACTGTGTTGCCAGATGGCGCACGGGACGACATCTCCCCTGGCTGTGACGGTGAAGCGCTTTTTCGCGGAGGTGCAGAGTACCCTGCGATCGGGACGATTGTTGTCCTTGACCAGGTCTTCGACCTCCTTGTCGGGTACGCGGCCCCAGCCTTCAGATATCATGTATTCTCGATATTCGTCATCATTCATCCGATGCGATGTGTTTTCGTCAGATCCGAAGATACCGGGCATGATCACCGGATCGGCGGAAAGCCAGGCTCCCAGGTCGGCTACTATCTTTCTGATCGACTGCACCTGATCCCTGTTCTCGGACATGACCGTAGTTTTTACGCCCACTTTGATGTCACGATCGCGGAGCAGTTCTATCGCCGTTATCGTTTTTTTGAACGATCCTGGAACTCCGGTGATGCGGTCATGTACCTCAGCGCTGGCCCCATACAGGCTGATCTCCACTTTGGTGGGGTGAAGATCCTGAATCGCGTCGGCCATTGGCGCATCGATCCGCGTTCCGTTGGTCTGAAGTCCAAAGAAGACTCCACGCTTGAACGCATATCGGGCAATTTCCAGGAAATCGTGGCGCAGTAGAATTTCCCCACCGGTGAAGGCCGCAAAATATGCGCCCAGATCGACCGCCTGGTCTATACATGATCGCCACTGCTCAGCAGAAAGCTCGTCGCTGCTTCCCTGGCAATTTTCAAGGTAACAGTGGCAGCAACGTAGATTGCAGGCATACGTCAGTTCGAACGTTGCCGTCAGCGGGATAAGTTCGCCGCTCTGCTTACGCTCCTCCATGAAATCAATAAGTGATTTTTTGTCAACCAAAAAATGCTCCTGCCTATTGTTCTTTAATAGCGCCAACATCGATCAATTTTGCCAGGAACGACGTAAGATCTTTTTGCGCAACCGCCTCATCTACGTCATATTCAGCCGCGATTTTCGCAGTCATCGCATCGATGCTTGTCGGTTCAGCGCAAAGCTTCCAGATGAAGCAGCCCAGCTCATCCAGTTCGTGTACGGTTCCCTCGGCGGGGGTAAAAATTACCAGTTGGCCATTAACATCCCTGGAAACAGCGTCGCCGGATTGTTCCACTATTGTTGCCGGTCCTATGTTGCCCATGCACTCCCCTCGTCCTTGTCAATTTGAAAAATCTGTTCCCACGGCGGCTCGTCGAGTACATATGCCAACGAGTAGCAGGGCACTTCAGATGCCAGAATGGATGCCTCTCGCATTAAGATGGTGAGGCTTTCATGATCATATTCATTGATTGATTGCAGGGCTGAATTCTTAATCTCATTGGCGGGAACGACCGAGCTCATCAGTGAAGCGAGCGCCAGGGCCGTATCCAGCCTGTGCCAGCCGGTCTCGTCTTCTCGCGAGAGAAAATAAATAGCTTCCAGGGGGGTGCTTGAATTTGAAAGTCTGGACCTGGGGATGTCACCGCCGAGCGGCGATGCATGAGCCAGCCAGCCGGATTCATCACGGGAGAGAGGGACCATATCGTCCCCGAGCAACGCAAACGAACCGTCCTCGAGGAGCAGCCGCGCCGCTGTCGATTTTCCGACACCACTCTTGCCGGCAAAGAGCAAAGCATGACCATCCCTGACGGCGCCACAGGCGTGTATCAAACAAACATGGGCGCGACCCTGGGCTTTCAGTTGCTGCAAATAGAAGGATAGAAGAGTATTTAGGAGCATGGGGTAGAGAACAGCGTCATCATTTATTTTGTACTCACTGCTCTGGCAGGCTCTCGCCTGTAGTAAAAGCTCGCCATCATTAAGCTTGTGGTGGAGCAGAACTTTAAGTCCCCGGGTTGGTGAAATCACGACGGAATCTTCGGGAATGACTTCTGGAAGGCTTGAATCTCGGACGAACTCAACTCTTAGCAGGGTGTCATCACCATGCCCGCCCTTGAACGCCGCCAACTCTCTGTCCAGATAGGAGTACAGGCCTCTGTCTTCACAATGTATGGCTGGAAAAAAACCAGCGACTTCTATATAGAGCGAATACAATACCGACTCCTGCAACTGGCCGATCGTTTTCAGAGCCCTAGGATCAGCCGTATCCCACCGCCCCGGTAGTATACCTTGAAAAGGTGACTAAGTAAATAATCCATAGAAAAGATATCAGGATTTGCCTGCCGACTTCCCGAAAGGCTTCCGGATCAGCGCCTGGGAACACGGCACATCTATTTGAGTAGCAGCAGGACGATGTTTCGAGTCAGGTTATGGAGGAATCGGGTTCGAGGAGTGCATGCTTCGCCTGTTGCCGCTTGTCGATATTGGAGACTATCCACATCCCCAGCGCCGCAGTGACGATAAGTGAGCCGTTCGCGAGCACGGTGAAAACGGTTTCCTGTTCGTGCTTTTCCAGAATTATCATGGTAATCGCCACACCGGTGAGGATAGCCGAGGCCACCGTGAATATCCACCAGAGAAGTATGTAAGGCGGACTGTGAGACTGGCGCCAGGAGGTGGGGTCGGCGGCATCAGCATCCGGGTCGCTCCCTTTCCAGATCTCCCGGGCGATGAAATAAGGCAGAACGAAATTGAGCGGCGGCAGCAGGTAGCCTACCAGTGCCCACGTTGGCGAAAACTTCAGCCCTTTATTGGAAAAGGTGATCAGATTCTTGTAAGCGCGGAAAAACCACAGGGCGAATGTTATTGCGACTACAAGGTATATATATTGCGTCACCTGGCTGAGCATTCCATATCCGGTGGACCCTCCAGACCTGGTCTGCGTTACCGGAACCTTGCCGTTGGATACGATCATCGCCGATTCAATCGTGTTGAATACAAGGGTCAGAAACAGTGCTACGAGGACTGCCTTCGTCTTGCGGCCACCGGTTTCAAAAACCGATGGCGCTTTTAACGGTTTACTGCTTTTTTCCTTCCTGACCATAAGGTATTCTTGCCCAGTTGGCCCTGATAACAAACTGGCATCTGCTACAAATCCCCGTAAATCCCTGCTAGAATAGTTCGGTCGTCGATTGGTGAGTAATTTCACAAACTCATCCGCGACACACTGGTGCCCGTAGAAGGTTTTTCCTTCACGCTGGAAAGGCGCACCTTCTCCGCATAACCGTCCCGGCTCATGGCCGGGCTTTTTGACCCCTTGAGGAGGTTGAAATGCAACAGATAACCGAGATTCGCTGGCACGCCCGGGGCGGCCAGGGGGCTGTTACCGCGGCCAAGATGGTGGCCGAGGTGGCCCTGAGCCAGGACAAATATTTCCAGGCTTTCCCCGAGTATGGCCCGGAGCGGTCGGGAGCGCCTATCGTGGCCTTTACCCGGATCTCCGATGAGCCCATCCAGATCTACAGCGCCATCGAGCATCCGGACTATGTTCTGGTGCTGGACCCGACGCTGCTGGACGTGGTCGATGTGACCGCCGGCACCAGCGAAGGCGCCGTAGTCATCGTCAACTCCGAGGGCGCCTGCTCCGAACTGGCCGGGCGTTCCGAGATGGCAGGCAGGAAAGTCTACACGGTCCCGGCCACAAAGATTGCCCTGGAAACGATCAAGCGGGCGATTCCCAACACGCCGTTGATCGGCGCGCTCGCCAAGGTGAGCGGATTGTTCTCCCTGGAGGGCATCCTGGAGGAAGTCCAGACATCGCTTTCCAAGAAATTCAACGATGGTGTAGTCAACGCCAACCTCGAGGCAGTCAATCGTGGCTACGAGGAGGTGTCGGACGAATGAGCAAGACCAAGCCCAGGAAAGAGAAGTGGAACATCAGCGATATCCAGAAATGGGGACCCGGCAGGCACGAGATGGGAGCCACCATCCCCGAGTCCGGCAACGCCGACGATTACGAGACCGGCGGCTGGCGCTCCGAGCGCCCGCTGCGCGACCGGGAAAAGTGCAACGACTGCATGATCTGTTTCTTCGCCTGCCCGGACTCTTCCATCAGGGTGGAGAACGACAAGATGGTGGACATCGACCTCGAACACTGCAAGGGTTGCGGTATCTGCGCCCAGGTCTGCCCCCGTGACGCCATCGAGATGCTGAACGAGATCAAGGCATGCAAACTGGAGGAAAAATAATGGCCCGTAAAGCAATCACCGGGAACGGCGCCATCGCCCTCGCCCTGAAGCAGGTCGAGCCGGACGTCATGGCCGCTTACCCGATCACACCCCAGACCGAGATCGCCCAGAACTACGCCCAGTACGTGGCCAACGGCGACGTGGTCACCGAGTACATCGCCGTGGAGAGCGAGCACAGCGCCATGAGCGCCGCCATCGGCTCGGCCGCGGCCGGCGCGCGCACAATCACCGCCACCTCCTCCCAGGGCTTCGCGCTCATGTGGGAGATGCTCTTCATCGCCGCCTCACTGCGGCTGCCGATCACCATGCCGGTAATCACCCGGGCGCTTTCCGGCCCGATCAACATCCACTGCGACCATTCCGATTCCATGGGCGGCCGTGATTGTGGCTGGATCCAGCTCTACGGCGAGGACGCCCAGGAGGGCTACGACAACGCTATCCAGGCCTTCCGCATCGCCGAGCACATGGACGTGAGGCTGCCGGTGATGACGATGATCGACGGCTTCATCATCAGTGGCGCCATCGGCCCGGTTGAGACGCTCGACGACGAGCAGGTCAAGGAATTCGTCGGCGATTACGTGGCAGTGAACTCGCTGCTCAACGTCGAAAAACCGGTGACCGTCGGTGCCTTTGACAGTCTCGGCGGCTGGTATTTCGAGCACAAGATCGCCCAGAACCGGGCCATGGAGAACGCCATGGACGTGATCGAGGAAGTCGGCCGCGAGTTCGGCGAACTCTTCGGCCGCGAATACGCGCACTTCAAGACCCATGAGGTCGAGGATGCGGATATCGTGCTGGTAGCCATCGGCTCGGCTGCGGGCAACGTCAAGACTGTCGTCACGAAACTCCGGGCCGAGGGCAGGAAAGTCGGAGTGCTCAAGGTGCGCACCTTCAGACCCTTCCCCACGGAACAGATACGCGAAGCGCTTTCGGGGGCGAAGGTCATCGGCGTCATGGACCGTTCCGATTCTTTCGGCGCCCAGGGCGGCCCGCTGTTCACCGAGGTCAGCGCAGCAATGTACGGTGGGGAGTCGCATCCACAGATATATAACTTCATCTACGGCCTCGGCGGCCGGGATATCTTCCCGGACGACATTGAGGGCGCCGTGGAGATGCTCGAAAAGGCTGCCGCCGGTGATACCCTGGCGCAGCAAAGACATTATCTCAACGTGAGAGAGGGGTGATTCCAGTTGGCGAAGCCCAAGGAAATAGCGAATAAACCCGAAAGACTGACCGGCGGGCACAGGTTGTGCGCCGGCTGCGGTGCCCCTGTCGCCGTGCGCCAGGTCATGGGCGTCTGCCCCGGGCCGGCGGTGGTCAGCGTATCTACCGGCTGCCTCGAGGTGTCGACGACCATCTACCCTTACACGGCCTGGAAGGACTCGATGATCCACTCGGCGTTCGAGAATGCCGGCGCCACCATCAGCGGCGTCGAGACCGCCTACAATTCACTCAAGAAGCAGGGCAAGATCAAGGACGACATGTACTTCGTCGCCTTCGGCGGCGACGGCGGCACATACGACATCGGCCTGCAGTCGCTGTCCGGCGCGGTCGAGCGCGGCCACAATTTCGTTTTCGTCTGCTACGACAATGGCGCCTACATGAACACCGGCTTCCAGCGTTCCAGCGCCACACCGCAAGGCGCCTGGACGACCACCAGCCCGGTAGGCAAGGAGTCGGCCGGCAAGCAGCAGAACCGCAAGGACCTGACGGCCATACTGGTGGCGCACGATATCCCATATGCCGCCACGGCTTCACCGCATAACTTCAAAGACCTGATGAGCAAGGCGGAGAAGGCCTTCGCCACACCAGGTCCGGCGTTCATCAATGTCATCTCGCCCTGCCCCCGCGGCTGGCGGACCCCCGGCGACCAGACGATTGCGCTGGCCAAAGAGGCTGTGCAGTCGTGCTACTGGCCGCTGTACGAGGTCGAGAACGGCAAGTACAAGATCAACTACAAGCCCAAAGGCGACAAGAAGACGCCGGTGGCCGACTGGCTGAAGAAGCAGGGGCGCTTCGCGCATCTGTTCAAGCCGGGTAACGAAGCGGTGCTGGCCGATATCCAGGACTATATAGACCGCAAGTGGGAAGAGCTGCTGAAAAAAGAGGAATGTTTGGCTTAAAAGGAACCGATCCAGGACGATATTGACACTCTCAGGAGCGGTTTTCGAACCGCTCCTGTTTTTTGTGGAAAATTACCGTGGGTATTTTTGATCCAGCAGACGCGCAAGGTCTGGCAGGGAGATCGCCTGAATATCATCGCTCATGGGATAGGCTTCTGTTCCCGGGTAAACGACAAACTTCCGGGCCGGGTCCAGGTCGGCGCATGCTGAATGGAACCCGCGCTCCACGCGCGGCGCCAGGCTTCGCTTGACCTCAATAGCCCACAGCCGCCCATCGGGGAAGTTCAGTAAAAGGTCGACCTCCGCCCCGCCTCCGGTGCGGTAAAAATACCCCTGCGTCCCTTCGGGTGAAACCGCAAGCAGGTTTTCAATGACGAACCCTTCCCAGCTTGCCCCCACCACCGGATGTGACAGCAGAGCTTCCTTGTCGCTGACTCCCAGCAGGGCATGGACAAGGCCGCTGTCGCGAACATACACTTTGGGGGATTTCACCAGCCGTTTGCCTATGTTATTGCGCCAGGAAGGCAATCTGCGTACGAGCAGCAGATCGACTAGCAGATCGATATAAGATGCGGCGGTCTTGACATCCACCCCAAGGTTGCGGGCCAGTTGGGCAGTGTTGAGCAGCCCGCCCTGGCCATGGGCGAGCATGATCCAGAAACGGCGCAGCATCTCGGCGGCGATGCGCGGGCCGAACTGGGGGATGTCCCGTTCCAGATAGGTGCGGATGAAATCCTGCCTCCAGCGCATGCTTTGCAATTTGTCTTGCGCCAGGAAACTCTCGGGGAAGCCGCCGCGGAGCCAGAGCCGATCCTGCGTGGACGCCGCTTCCTTCCCGCCTGCTTCCAAAACATCAAAGGGAGAAAGCTCCAGATAGCTAACCCGCCCGGCGAGCGTCTCACCCGACTGTTTAAGCAGGTCCAAAGAGGCCGAACCCAGAAGCAGGTAAAGGCCATCACGCTTTCCGGCACGGCGGGCGCGATCGATCAGGCCGCGCAGCACGGGAAACAGACCGGGGGCGCGGTGGATTTCATCAAGGATGACCAACCGACCCAGGTGGTCGGCGAGATATAGCTCGGGTTCCGCGAGCCTGGCGCGGTCCTGCTCGGATTCCAGATCCAGGTAAATCGCGCCCTCCCGCTCACCTAAGGCCAGCGCCAATGTGGTCTTACCCACCTGACGCGGGCCGAGCAACACCACTGCGGGGGTTTCCCGCAGGCGCTGTTTCAATATGGGTAGGAGTCGACGCTCTATCATCCTTGCAATTATGGAGTATTATTCCATTAATTGCAAGGATGATATCGTGGAAATAGGATCCGCGGAACTATTCTCCCGTACGAAGAGGCCGGATAGACCCGAGCTCTTTAGCCTCGGCTTGTCTGACTTTATATAAGTCCCAACGGAGCTGAAGATTCATCCAGAAGTCCTCGGACATGCCAAAATACCTGGCGAGGCGCAGCGCCGTACTCGGGGTTATCCCTCGACGCTTGTTGACTATTTCATTGACACGTTGATATGGAACATGAATGGAAGTGGCCAGTTTCTTTGTTGCTATCATTGTTGTTCATTTACCTGACTAACCAGTAGATTCGATATTGTCAGTCAGAGTATTGGCCCGGCGCGATTAGCGACCAGGGCTTCAATGTTTTAGAATCTGCAGGATGCTAATAATGGGGTCACCGTAATGAACGGATGAAATTAAGGTCATGCCAATAATCGTACAAAAATACGGCGGCACTTCCGTGAGCGGCACGGAGCGGATCAAGAACGTGGCGCGGCGGCTTTGCTCGGCGCAGGACGAGGGCCACCAGGTGGTGGCCGTGGTCAGCGCCATGGGTGATTCAACCGACGAGCTGCTGAAGATGGCCCACGATATCTCCGCCGACCCGCCCGAGCGCGAACTGGACATGCTGCTCTCCACCGGGGAGCGCATCAGCGTGGCGCTGCTGGCCATGGCCATCCATGAGATGGGCCATGAGGCGATATCGCTCAGCGGCCGCCAGGCGGGCATCCAGACCAACACGGTTTTTACCAAGGCGCGCATCACCGGTGTCGAGACCGGCCGCTTAAACGAGGAACTTAACAGTGGTAAGATTGTGCTCGTCGCCGGTTTCCAGGGAGTGTCCGTGGATGAGGACATCACCACCCTGGGACGCGGCGGTTCCGACACCACCGCGGTGGCCATCGCCGCCGCCCTGGACGCGGAAGAGTGCGAGATTTACACCGACGTGGATGGGGTATATACCGCTGACCCGCGCGTGGTCGGGCTGGCGCGCAAACTCGACACCGTCTCTTACCAGGAGATGCTGGAGATGGCGGCGACCGGGTCCGAAGTCCTGATGTTGCGCTCGGTGGAGTACGCGCAAAAGTACGCAGTTCCACTACATGTCCGTAGCAGTTTTACCGAAGAGGCCGGTACCTGGGTCAGAGAGGGAGATGAGACCATGGAAAAAGCAGTCGTCCGCACCATAGCCCATTCGACCGACGAGTCCAAGCTTACCCTGTTGAGAGTGCCGGACCGTCCCGGCGTCGCGGCCACTGTCTTCGGCGAGCTGGCCGAGGCCAACGTCAACGTGGACATGATCATCCAGAACGTCAGCGAGCAGGGAACCACTGACATCTCCTTCACCGTGGTGCAGGCGGACCTGCCGGCGGCGCAACAGGCGCTGGACAAGGTCTGTGATGAACTCGGCGTGGCCTATGTCATCGGCGAGCAGATGGGCAAGGTCTCGATCATCGGCGCCGGCATGAAGAGCTACCCCGGCGTCGCCGCCAAGATGTTCAAGACGATGGCGGACGAGGGTGTCAATATCGAGATGATCAGCACCTCCTCGATCAAGGTAAGCTGCGTGATCGAGCGCGACCAGGTGGAGAAGGCAGTGAGAGCGCTGCACTCGGCTTTTAATCTGGAATAAATGGCAAACGCATACAACATAGCGGTAGTCGGCGCTACTGGAGCGGTGGGCGGTGTCATGCTCAAGCTGCTGGAGGAGCGCAACTTCCCGGTGAAGGAAATACGGGCACTGGCCTCTGAGCGCTCAGTCGGTCAGACCGTTCCTTTTGACGGTGTTGACATCGAGGTCGAGGAGCTGACCCCTGACAGTTTCGAAGGGGTGCAGATCGCGCTGTTCTCCGCCGGCGGCGCCCGCAGCAAGGAGTTCGCACCGGCGGCAGTCGCGGCTGGCGCCGTGGTAATTGACAACTCGAGCGCCTTCCGCCAGGAGCCGAACGTGCCCCTGGTAGTGCCCGAGGTCAATCCCGAGGACGTCAAGTGGCATGAGGGCATCATCGCCAATCCCAACTGCTCTACCATCCAGATGGTGGTGGCGCTTAAGCCTATTTACGACGCCGTCGGCATCGATCGGATCATCGTGACCACTTTCCAGTCGGTCTCTGGAACGGGGAACAAGGCTATCGAGGAGCTGTTCAGCCAGTCGGAAGCCATGCTGAAGTCGGGTGAAGCGGAGGTCAACGTCTATCCGCACCGGATCGCCTTCAACGTCATCCCGCATATCGAACATTTCCACGACAACGGCTACTCCAACGAGGAAGTGAAGATGGTCAACGAGACCAGGAAGATCTTCAGTGACCCGGAGATCGGCCTGACCGCCACCTGCGTGCGGGTACCGGTCTACAACGCCCACAGTGAAGCAATTAATATCCAGACTACGCGGCCGATCAGCGTCGATGAAGTCAGGCGGCTGATGCTGTCCGCGCCCGGTGTGATCCTGCTTGATGACCCCTCGGCCAATGAATACCCCATGCCGCTCACGGCCGAAGGCACTGACTCGGTCTATGTGGGTCGCATCCGCGCCGACGAGTCGGCGGAGAACTCGCTTAACCTCTGGGTGGTCAGCGACAATCTCCGGAAGGGCGCCGCCACCAACGCCATCCAGATCGCTGAACTGCTGGTCAGTGGAGGCATGCTCGAATAGCGAGGCGGCTGGCCGACGGCACTTGACGTAAGTTTAGCCAAGCGGCTGGCCGCAACCGGATTATCCCGTTCCTACCCCTGTAGCTCCCCGTTCATCGCCCACTGGTCCTTCGGCACGTCACGGAAGACGATCCAGACATGCTCTTTCGGAGTGCCGGCGATCTCCACAAATGCCTCGGTAATTTTATCAACCAGTGCTTCCTTCTGTTCGCGGCTGCGTCCCTCGTATAATTTTACTTCTACGAACGGCATGGCTTCCTTCCCTGGTTAAGGTTTCCCGGCGTCATGAACCGAGCCAGGGAGCGAGTTCTTCCAGAAGCTTCTTTTTCGGCAGGGCGCCGATCAGCTTCTTCTTCACCTCGCCACCCTCGAACAGGAACAGGGTCGGGATGCTGAGGACGTCGTATTTGCTCGCCGTCAGCTGGTTGGAATCGACATTGAGCTTCTTCACCTGGACTTTGCCTTCGTAATCGTCGGCGATCTCGTCCAGGATCGGCGCCATGGTCCGGCAGGGTCCGCACCAGGGGGCCCAGAAATCAACCAGGATCGGGCTGGCGGACTTGAGAACGTCCGCCTCAAAACTTGCGTCGGTAACTTCGACAACCTTGTCGCTCACTCTTCCTCCTTCAGGGGGTGGGGAAGCAAAAACATCCGCTAAAAACTTTGGCGGTATTATAGCTCAGCCGGCGGAATTTGTAACTATCCGGTCTTGCAGACTGGAGAGAGCTTGCCGGGATAATCCAGCATTGCCTGCCTGAGCTTCAGACTTCCTCAATGTACCGTTCCGCCTCGACAGCCGCCAGGGCGCCCTCACCCACGGCCACCGCTACCTGTTTGAGCAGGTTGGCGCGGCAGTCGCCGGCGGCGAATATGCCTGGCACGCTGGACTGCAAACGCTCGTCGGTGATGATGAAGTCCCGGCTGTCCATGTCGAGGATACCGCCGCAGAAGACAGTGTTGGGGATAGTACCTATGTAGAAAAAGACCCCGTCCACCGGCCGGCTGCCGCGCTCGCCGGTGTTCTTGTTCTCCAGCACGATCTCCTCGACCTTGCCGGTGCCGAGAATCTTCTTCAGGTGGGAATCCCAGATGACCTCGACCTTGTCGTTGGCGGCGGCCCGTTCCTGGAGGATCTTGTCGGCGCGCAGCTCATCGCGGCGATGGACTATATAGACTTTGCTGGCGAATCTGGTCAAAAAGATCGCCTCCTCCACCGCCGAGTTGCCGCCGCCGATGACGGCCACGACCTTGTCGCGGTAGAATGCGCCGTCGCAGGTGGCGCAGTAGGAGACGCCGCGGCCGCGAAGCTCTTCCTCGCCGGGGATGCCCAGTGCCTTCGGCTCGGAACCGCTGGCGATGATGATGGCTTTGGCGGTAAAGGAGTCGTCCTCGGTCCTGATTATGCGGTTTTCACCCTCGACCTCGATGGTGGCCACCGGCGTGATCTCGCGGAGTTCAGCCCCGAACTCGACTGCCTGCTGCTTCATCAGCTCCATGAGCTGGAAGCCGCCGACACCCTCGGGAAAACCGGGATAGTTCTCGATCAGGTCGGTGGTCGCCGCCTGGCCGCCAAAGGTGGCCTTCTCGAGGATGAGCGTTTTCAGGCGCGCCCGGCCGGTGTAGAGCCCGGCGGTGAGGCCGGCCGGCCCGGCGCCGATGATGATCACATCGTATGTTTCCGTCATTGAAGAGCCTTCCCTTGTATGCCTGAACCAGGATTCTATCAGATAGCCGCCGGTTTTTTAGATGCCTGATGCTCCGGGGGGGATTCATAAACAGGAAGACAAGGGGGGCGGCGCCTGCGG
>JAGVMV010000003.1 GCA_020053595.1 Thermoleophilia bacterium
CTTTGCGACTTCCACCCGCCGCGCCCCGCGTTTTTCGGAGCTGGGGCTGACCGGCGAGGAGCTGACTGTCTCCCTGGAGCTCAAGCTGCTGGCCGACGCCGGTCTGCTGGGCTTCCCCAACGCCGGCAAATCTTCCCTGCTCAGAGTGATTTCACACGCCAAACCGAAAGTAGCTGATTATCCCTTCACAACTGTCGCGCCCATGCTGGGCACGGTGGAGGAGCCGGACGCGCGGAATCAGTTCACGGTGGCCGACATCCCCGGGCTCCTGGAAGGCGCCAGCGATGGCGTCGGTCTCGGCGACGAGTTCCTGGTGCACCTGGAGCGCACGCGGCTGCTGATCCATCTGGTCGATGCGACCGGTTACTACGGCAAGGATCCGCTCGACAACTTCGCGATCATCAACCATGAGCTTGCCGGTTTCAGTCCGGAGATCGCCGCCAAGTGGCAGCTGGTGGTCGTGAACAAGGTTGACCTGGTGGGCGAGGAAGAAGCGGCCAGGCTGGTTGATCTGCTTTCGGCGGAGATCATCTCCCGCTGCCGCACTCACGACCCGGCTTTCGCCTGGCTGCTGGAAGACGCCGAAGGCGATCCTGATGAAATTGACGGCTCCCAGGCGGTCATGAGCATTTCAGCGGCCACGGGAGCAGGCACGATGAATCTCACCCGCCGCGCCTACGGGTTGCTCAAACGGGCCTGGCTGCGTGAGCCGGTGGTTATCACCGCCGAGCCCGAAGGTCATATGACCTATCGGCCCGGAGCTGATGACCACTGGCAAGTGGTGCAGCAGGAGGGCCGTTACCGCGTCGCCGGCCAGGTGGTCGAGCGGCTGGTCGCCCGCACGGATTTCGAGAACGAAGAGGCGGTCGCTTTTCTTCAGGAACGCCTGGAGCATCTCGGCGTCAGCGACGCCCTGCGCGAGGCCGGCGCCTCGCCGGGGGAGGATGTGGTGATAGGGGAGATGGAGTTCGAGCTGTGGTAAGCCTCATAATCCTCTATTGCTGGATTTCATAGTAGAATTACGAATCAGATGAATAACTTCGCCGACAGGTTAACCGCCGCCATACTCGCAAAACAATCCCAGGTCTGCGTGGGCCTCGACCCGCGCCTGGATCGCATGCCGCCATCGCTTGTCGAACGCTATCGCGAGGTCCCCCGCAAAGGCTGCGGTTGCGGCCGTCATGAGATCGGCGCCTGTTTCGAGGAGTTCGGCGCCGCCATCATCGACGCCGTGGCGCCGCATGCGGTGGCCATCAAACTCCAGCTCGCCTGCTTCGAGCAGTACGGGCCTCCGGGGATCAAGGCTTTCAAGCACCTCTGTAAACGTGCAGCCAAGGCTGGTCTGATGGTCATCGCCGACGCCAAGCGCGGTGACATTGGTATCTCCGCCGCCGCCTACTCGGCCGCCTTTATCGGCCGTCCGCAAGGCTTCGACGGCGAAATAGACGGGTTCAACGCCGACGCCCTGACCGTGAATCCGCTGTTCGGCAGCGACGGCATGCAGCCTTTCATCGATGATTGTGAGAAATACGGCGCCGGCATCTTCGTACTGGTCAAGACTTCCAACCCGGGTTCGGCCGATTTGCAGGACCTCAAATTCCAGGAAAAAGTAGCCGTTCTAGTGGACCAGTGGGGCCAAGGCCTGATCGGCGAGTCGGGCTACAGCAGCGTCGGAGCCGTAATCGGCGCCACTCATCCGGAAACGCTCGCCACTCTCCGCCAGGCGCTGCCACATACACCTTTCCTCCTGCCGGGCTACGGCGTACAGGGAGCGGGGGCGGCGGATGTGGCTCCGGCTATCGATTTCAGAGGGCTGGGTGCCCTCGTCACCGCTTCTCGTAGTATAATCTACGCTGGAGCAGGTGAGGATTTCGCTCGAAGCGCAGCGGAAGCGGCCGAGCGGATGCATGTCGAGCTCTGGCAGGCAAGCCGCGGCTGAGACTGAATCGAAAGAGCCGCGAACAATGGACAGGTCCATACGGGAAAAAACGCCCGTCCGGAACAGTGGCTGAATCCGCTGGCGTGGCGGAAAATTGGATACGTGGGGTCCCATGTCAGTCAAGCCAGGGAGCTTACCCGGTAACACATGCTGGAGGAACGGCGGATGTATTCGCAAGTCGAACCTAAAATTCTGAGATCAATGGGTGTTATCGCCCTGGTAGCCGCCTTCATGGCAGCCGCCATCATCACCTTCAATTCGGGGATACTGGGCGGTGGCGGTTCGTCAGATTCTGTCGAAGTGCTCGACAGCGCTTCAGGGGTGCCGATCGAGTCCCAGGTCCCCCAGGCCCAGGCCCCGACAGCGACCACCGGAACCCGCAGCCATGTGGTCGCCGACGGCGACAGCTTCTATACGATCGCCCGCAAGTACAATATATCGATCTCCGAGATCCAGCAGCTGAATCCCAACGTCGATCCCCAGAACCTGACCACCGGCCTCACAATCTCTATCCCTTGATTATATGAAACGTGTTTTACCGGCACTTCTGTTATTCATAGTTCTGCTTTTTGTCCTGACGCCGCTGGCCAGCGGCCAGGAAGCGGAGGCGCCACCGGCTGTTTCCGCCCGCTCCGTGGTCATGCTGAACGCTGACACCGGCCAGGTCATCCTGAGCATCAATCCCGACGAACGCCTGGCGATGGCCAGCACGACCAAGATAATGACGGCGCTGCTGATCATCGAGAACTGCAAGGACCTGAACGCTCAGGTAACGACCAGTCAGCGCGCCGCCGAAGTGGGGGAGTCCTCCCTCTTCCTGGTGGCCGGAGAGAGCCTCACGGTGCGTGAGATGCTCTACGGCATGCTGATTCAGAGCGGTAATGATGCCGCCACGGCACTGGCCGAGTTCGAGGCAGGCAGCGTCGAGGCTTTCGCCGAGCAGATGAACCAGCGGGCCGCGCAGCTGGGAATGACCAACTCCCACTTCACCAACCCGCACGGTCTGGATGATCCCAACCATTTCACCAGTGCCGCCGATTTCGCCAAACTGGGCCGCGAACTGATGAAGCATCAGGAGATCCGCGACATAGTCAAGCTTCCCGAGTTCACGATTCCCTGGCCGGGACAGCCCTGGCCGCGTGTGCTGATCAATCATAATCACCTGCTGGAACAGTACTCATTCATCAATGGCATCAAGACCGGCTACACTGACGCTGCCGGCCAGTGCATAGTCATCTGCGCAAGTGAGAACGGGGTCAACCTGATCATTTCCTACATGGGTGGGCCATCATTGGGCCAGCGTGACTCCGAGATCGTCAGCCTCACTCGCTATGGATTCGACAGCTACCGGCAGCAGATGGTCATCGCCCAGGGGACGGAATATACCACAACCGAGGTGCCATACTACCGGAACAGGCGCCTGCCGCTGGTTGCCCAGGACACCGTCAGCCGGGTCGTCTATATTCGGGACAGCATCGAACAGAAGTTCGTCCTGCCGGACAAGCTGACGCTTCCGGTACACAGGGGTGATAAGATTGGTCTGGTGGAAGCCTATGATAACGGCAAGTTCGTGGGAAGTACGTATCTGGTTGCCACCGAGGATATCGCCGAGCCGGACATGAGCGAGCGGATCACTTATTATGTGCAGTCGGCATTCGGATTCCTGTTATCGGCAGTCAAGCCCGGCTAATTTCAACCGTTCGGGGGGAGGTTCCATCAGATGATCGTGACCGTAACACTGAACGCTGCGCTCGACCGCACGCTGACGGTGCCGAATTTTCAGGCGGGGTTCCGCCACAGGGCCAGCGAGAGCCTGACCCTCCCCGGCGGCAAGGGCGTCAATATCGCCCGGGCCCTGAAATCTCTCGGCCAGCCGGTCATCGCGACAGGGCTGGCCGGCGGCAAGACCGGCATCAGGATCGTCGAAGATCTGACCGCCGAAGGCATCCTCAACGATTTTGTGCGGATACGCGGCGAATCGCGAACCTCATCCGCCATTATTGATCCTACCAGCAACACCCAGACCGAGGTCAACGAGTACGGTCCCGTGGTCACGGCGCGGGAGCTGCATGCTTTCATGGAGAAGTTCACTTACATCGCCAAGGGTGCAGATGTGGTTATCGTCGCCGGTTCACTGCCACGCAAGGTCAAGGATTCTTTCTACAAGGACATCATCGGCGCGCTGTCCGCCACCGGCGTCATGACTGTCCTGGATACAGCCGGCGAGCCGCTCAGGCTGGCGATCAAGGCCAAACCGGGTTTGGTTTCACCAAATATCTACGAGGCCGAGGCGCTCGTCGGCCATGAGTTCGGCGAGGATGAGGACTCCCTGCATGCGGCGGTACAGCTGAGCCGCATGGGCGCCGGTTCGGCCATTATTACCCATCCCAGCGGCTGTTTCGCTTTCCTGGATGATGGCAATGGCGTCCAGAAGACCTACAAGGTCCAGACGCCGCCGCTCGATCCGCTGAGCACGGTCGGTTCGGGTGACGCTTTTCTGGCCGGCTTTGTATCGGCCAGGCTTTCCGGCAAGGAAGACGGCGAATGCCTGCGCTATGCTGTTGCCTGCGGCGCCGCGAACACCCAGAAGTATGGCGCCGGCATTTTCGATGTCCACGAAATGAAACGCCTGATACCGAAGACCAAAGTGGAAGAGGTCCAGCTGAAGGCTGTGCCAGAATCCTGATAAGCTTCAAAAAGCGCATCAAAAAAGGAAGCTGACCGGGCTTCCTTTTTTGGAGGATGAAGGGTATTCGGTTGTTTTAGCAATCCCTGGCGTCCGTCTGCGGAGAACGGGAAGCGCCGGCCGCTTTCAACCAATCAGTTGGCTTGGACGGGGCTGGTCTCTCATACCCACCGTGAATGCTTACACTGCTTCCATCGGGCAGGCCCCGGAAATCCTTTAACTTCAAGCAGCGCGTCATTGTTCCCATTCCTCCCAAATCCCAAAGAAGATTAACCAGACTAAAGCAACCGCTTCATTAATGCTTGTGCGATTGGCGTCCCTCGCAATATAATCAGTCATCCGGAAAACTTAATATCCGGTTGAATCCCCAGCAGTGGCCGCCGGGCCAGGGCGTTTGGAGGAGTGGATTGACCAAAGTTGCCTTTGTTTCTTTTCGCCTCAAGGCTCTGGACGGCGTGTCCGCCGAAGCGGAAAAATGGATTAAAGTATTCGAGCAGTGGGGCTGTGAAGTTCACAGGGTGGCCGGCCACATCCCTGATGCCGCGGAAAATGACCACGTAATATCCGAACTGAATTACATCGATCCCCAGGTAGAGTCGCTCACCGAAATGGCTTTCGACCCGGGACAGGACCGGGAAAGCGTCGAGCGCGAGTTCACCCGGCTGGAGGAGGAGATCGAACGGCGGCTCGTCCCGAAGCTCAATGATATAGCTCCCGATGTCGTCGTAGTCGAGAATGTCTTCTCGTTGCCTCTAAATCTGCCTTTCACAACGGTGCTCTGCCGATATCTCGAGGATGCGGATGTTGCCTCCATCGCTGTTCACCACGATTTCTTCTGGCAGGACCCCAGGTTCAGGAAATGTCTCTTCGAGGAGTTGCTGACGAGCCATTTCCCCGCCTCTCTGCCGCGGATGAGGCACGTGACCATCAATAACAAGAGCCGCGAGGAACTCTTCCGGCGCACCGGTGTGGCTGCTACCTGTATTCACAACTGTTTTGATTTCGATCTGCCCCGGGAACCGGATGATTTCAACAAAAATCTGCGTGCTGACCTCGGCCTTTCTGACGAAATGGTGATGTTTCTTCAGCCGACGCGGGCCATCGAGCGCAAGGGCATCGGTCTGTCGATCCGGTTTGTCGAGGATTTTGCGGCTGCCAGCGGGCGGCCGGCGCGGCTGGTTGTCACCGGGCCCTGCGAGCAGGGTTACGAAAGCAAGTTTGGCCGCATGTGCCGCAACTCGAAAGCCGAGGTGCTGCATGTTCCCAACTTGCTGGGTAGCTACAGGAATCACCCCAACTCCCGGTCTCCTTACGATGTACGCGATGCTTATGCGGTCAGCGACATGGTGACATTCCCCAGCTATCGGGAAGGTTTTGGCAACCCTGTGCTGGAGTCGGTGGTGCATCGTAAGCTGTTGCTGGTGGCGGATTACCCGGTGCTGGAGGAATTACGCGAATTTGGTTTCCAGTTTTTACAGCTGGATGACCGGGCGGTGGAAAGGGCGGTGAAGATCATGGAGTATCCGACGCTGATGAAAGAAATGGCGGACAGGAACTTCGAGATCGGCAGGAAAAATTTCTCCATGGATAAACTGCGTGAGGAAATGACGGAACTGCTCGCTTCAGTCGCCATACCCGCGATGGACTAGCTGGTTGCCGATCCGCCTGCCCATCCGTGGGCCGGGGGAGAGGTTTGCTTTCGGAGTCAGTGGAGCTGCGCTACTTAAGGTTGATCGCGGCCGCCAGGCCGATCGCCACCATCAAACCGCTATAGCCATGGTATTGGGATATCCAGAGGGAGATAGCCGTGATGAAACAGCCAACGGTTATGATAAGGTAGGCTATCCTGGGCAAACTCCCCGTCTCCTTTGAGGTACACTGGTTGGCAAGACTTCCCGCAACGAATCATATTATACTTTAGTTTTCCTGAACAATAATGACAGCATACAAATCAGAAACCAACGCCAGGACCGTTATCGCCCTCGATGCCATGGGTGGCGATTATGCGCCAGACGAAGTCGTGCTCGGCGCTGCGGCTGTTGCCAGCCCTTCCCTTAATATAACGCTGACCGGCCTGCCGGACGAGATTGAGCGTTGCCTGGCCGGGGCTGACCCGGAATCGCGCCAATATCTGAAGATTGTCGCTGCGTCCGAAGTCATCGGATTTGACGAGGACCCGGTCAAATCTGTTCGGTCCAAAGCGGACTCCTCGCTGGTCGTGGCCTGCCGGGAGGTGGCCGAGGGCCGCGCTGACGGTGTCGTTTCAGCCGGGAATACAGGCGCCATATTGACCGCGGCCCTGTTGAACCTGAAACGTATAAAGGGGCTCAAGCGGCCGGGGCTATGCGCCGTGCTGCCGACCCCGGGCAGACCCACCCTGTTTATCGACGTGGGGGCGAACGCCGAGGTACGCCCTGTTCATCTGCTGGAGTTCGCCAACATGGCGAGCATCTTCGCCCAGGATGTTCTGGAGATACCAGACCCGTCCGTCGGCCTGGTTTCCATCGGCGAGGAGTCTGTCAAGGGCGATGAACTGGTGCTCGAGGCCCACCGCCTGATGGCGGAATCCCCGGATCTGAATTTCTATGGCAACGTCGAGGGCCGCGATATCGTCAGAAAAGTGGTCGATGTGGTGGTCACCGATGGCTTTACCGGCAACGTCTGCCTCAAGCTGATGGAGAGCACTTCGTCGCTGATCGTGGAGGAGGTCAAAAAGGCGGCGAGCCGCAGCCTGATGGCCAAAATCGGCGGGCTTTTGCTCAGGAAGGAGATCGTGGCGTTTAAAAAGAGTATCGATACCGAGGAATATGGCGGCGCTTACCTTTTGGGCGTTCGTGGGCTAGCGGTCGTCTGTCACGGTAATTCCAGCCGTAAGGCAATCGCCAGCGCCCTCAAGTATGCCGCCCGCGCCTCCGAGCAGAGACTGATCAACAAGCTCGAGGAACGCATTGCCACCCTGGTCGAGACTTAGCAAGGAGAGCCGGTGACCACCCGGATGACACTGATTACATTAAGGTCATCGCGATCATGCTGGTTCCGGAAGAGATTACTGGCTGACGGAGTTCTCCGCTACCGGTTTTTGAAAAAACCGGCCGGGCGTGGTAGATTCACCCGAGCGAATTATCCGGCCTCAATCGAATTTACGGAGGATATTGAATGACAAAAGAGGAAGTCTTTGAGCAGATAAAAGCCATGCTGATAGACCAGCTGGGCGTTGATGAAGAAGATGTCAAAATGGAAGCATCTTTCCAGGACGATCTGGATGCCGACTCCCTCGATCTGGTTGAGCTGATCATGGAGATGGAAGATAAGTTCGGCGTCAAGATTTCCGACGAAGAGGCTCAGAATATACGCACTGTCAGCGAAGCAGTGGAGTTTGTATCGGCCCGCACCTAGCAAGGCAACGTTACTTGTGGCAACACTTGCCCAACTAGCAGAACAGCTGCAGCCGGACCTGGCCCGGCAGGTGTTCACGCACTCCTCGTGGGCGTCCGAGCGGACGCTCTCCTACGAACGACTCGAATTTCTCGGCGACAGCGTGCTGGGCTTATGCATCAGTACGGAGATCTACCAGCGCTATCCCGACTATAATGAAGGCGAACTGGCCAAGGTGCGTGCTTACGTGGTCAGCCGCTACGCCTGCGCCAAGGTCGGACAGACGCTGAAACTCTCCGATCGCCTGATACGGACGGCCGAGGAGATGGAGGCCGCCAATGTCGTTCAGCTGGCCGAGAACTCCAATGTGCTCGCCGCCGTAGTTGAAGCGCTGATCGGCGCCCTCTACCTGCAGTTCGGCCTGGAGAGAATCATCGATGGGGTTATCGAAGCCTTTGACGAACACATCATCTATGCCGCCAGCGAGCACGTTGACTATAAAACCGTTCTGCAGGAAGAAGTGGCCAAGAGAGGCGGCGAGGTGACTTACGAGGTAGTCGAAGCCGTGGGGCCACCCCATGAGCGGCTGTTCACCTCGGAGGTGGTCCTCGACGGCGAGGTGCTCGGCCAGGGGAGCGGCAAGACCAAGAAGGTATCGCAACAGGCGGCGGCGAAGGAAGCTTTGGACGTACTGCGGGTTCGGAAGGAAGGTTCTTCCTGACCCCGCCGCCCGCAGCCCCAACGGTTGCGGGCTCTTTTTGTTTGGGAATAGGGATTGGCGCATCAGGCAGCCCGAAAGGAGACAAATGTTTCTCAAGTCCATAAAAGCCCGGGGATTCAAATCGTTTGCGCGCCCGGTTGAGTTCGGTTTCGAGACCGGCGTTACCGTGGTTGTCGGTCCCAACGGTAGCGGCAAGAGCAATATCGCCGATGCCGTGGTCTGGGCGATGGGCGAGCAGAGCCCCTCCGCTGTTCGGGGCGCCAGCATGCAGGATGTCATCTTTTCCGGCAGTGACAAACTGGCCCCGGCGGGTATGTCCGAGGTTGAGATCACGCTCGATAACAGTCAGGGTTTGCTGCCCATAGAATTTTCTGAAGTAACGGTCTCACGCCGCCTGTATCGTGACGGCGAAGGCCAGTATTTCATCAACCGTTCCGCCTGCCGGCTGATCGATGTGACCGAACTTTTATCGGATGCCGGGCTGGGGCGCGACGGCCATTCGATCGTCAGCCAGGGCAAGGTGGATTCCATCCTCGAGAGCAAGCCCATCGAGCGGCGTTCCCATATCGAGGAGGCCGCCGGCCTCGGAAAGTTCAAGAAGCGCCGGCGCCGGGCGGAGCATAAATTCGCGGCGGTACGGCGCAATCTCGAGCGGCTGGCCGATGTCGAGGAGGAAGTGAAGAGCAATCTGAGGCCTCTGAAACGTCAGGCTACAGCCGCCGAGCGTTCATCAAAGCTCGATCAGCAGATCGCCGTGGCGCAGACGAGACTGATCAAGGGACGGCTTCAGGTTTTGACCTCAGAGCTGGAGGCGGCCGAAACGGCCTCGCGTAACGCTGGCGCCCGCCGCGCCGAGCTGGAGCAGGAGCTGGCCGCCACCGCCGAAGAGCGGCGCCGCACCGAGGAGCTGCTTTCGAATTCACTGCAGGAGCACAAACGGCTGGCCGCACGCTACTACAGCCTGAAATCGCAGAAAGACAGTTTGGGCGACCGTAAGGACGCCATGGCCGAGCGCCGGGACATGCTGGCTATTGCAGCCCGGCGTGCCGAGGCGAGAATCGAGAACCTCAAGGGGCAGGCGGAACGGACCGCGGCTGAGCTGGATCGCACACGGGCCGAGCACGAGCGGGATGTTGCCCGGCTGGCGGAAATTGAAACCGAACTGGCGGCCCGGCAGGATGAGTTTGCCGCCGCTGACGCCGAACTGAGCCGCCGCCGCGAGGCCAGTGAGGAGAAGACCCGTAAGGTCGGCGAACTCGCCGCCCTGCGTGACCGCTACACACATCAAACCGATTATCTCAACCAGCGCAAGCAGAAGTTGGCCGCCTCCATCGAGCGCGCCGCCCAGGAGGCCGCGTCACACCGCCGTGAACTCGCCGGGCTGGACGAACAGTCGCAGGCGGAAGAGGAGCTGCTCAAGGGATGGCGTGACCAGGCCACCGCGGCCGACGCCACCCTCAAGGATTTGATCAGCCGGCGCTCCGAGCTGGAGGCCCGGCGTCAGGAGATCACATCCGAACTGCGCCGAGTGGGTGAGGATCTGCAGATCGCCAAGGCCAGACTCACGTTTATCGGTGACAGCGATCGCGACCGATCGGGACTGCCGCCTGCCGCCAAGCAGATCGCCATCGACCACAGCGTCAAGGCGCTGGTGGAGCTGATCGAGGTGGAAAGCGGCTATGAGCAGGCTGTTTCAGCCGTGATCGGCAGCCTGCTGTTTGCTTTGGCGGTCGACGGCATCGGGCAGGCCGGAGAACTGCTGACCCAGGCACGCTCCGCCAAACTCGGCAGCGTTCAGTTTTTGATGCCGCAGGAAAAGGGCGGCGCGCGGGAACGGCGGCAAGGCGAGGACTATCTTATCGATCATGTCAAAGTTTCCGGCGGCCAGAAGAACCGCGTGGCTGATCTGCTCGCCGGGGTGCGGGTGGTGGAGGACATCGCCAGGACCGGGGCTTCGAGAGAAGACGGCACCGAGCCGGCGGCGGTCGGTTTTTCCGGCGCCGACATCCTGGTCACCCGCGATGGCGTGGTCTATCACGCCGGCCGTGGTTTGCTGAGCTACAAGGCCGACCCGCCTTCATCGGTGGTACTCAAGCAACGTAACGAACGCCGCCATCTGGAGGCTGAGCGTGAGGCGGCCGGAGCACGGCATATTGAACTCGAGTCGCATCTGGAAAAGATAGTCGTTGATCTGGCTGATATCGACCGGCGGCGCGCCGACGCGGACCAGGAAGCCCGCGAGGTCCTGGATGAGATGCGCGAAGCCGAGAGTTCGCTGACCGGTCTTGATCGCAAACGCCGGGTGCTTTCCCAGGAAGCGGAGATCAAGGAAGCTTCCCGGGAACACCTGCGGGCCGAGGATCAGAAAATCGACGAGGAGCTGAAGGAAGCCGGCCGCCGTCTGGAGGAAACCGGGCGCGCCCTGGCTGAGGCCGGCGTCGCCGCGGGGGCAGCTCCTGACGAAGATGATGAAACCCTGGCCGCACGCCGGCAGCAGCTTTCCGGCATTGTCACTGAGCTGCAGATCACCGCGGCGCGGGTCCGTGAACGTGAGCGGGTCGGCGGTCTGGCCATCGAGCGCATAGCCCCGACCCTGGAGCGCCTGCGGCGCGATCAGCAGGAAACCGGGCGCCAGCTGGCGGCGTACCAGAGACTGGAGCCCGCCTGCTCGGCACTGCTGGCGAGCATCGAAAAGCTGGCGGTCATCTTCGGGCGCATGACCGGTGGTCTGGAAGCAGAGCTGCGGGAAAGTGAGGAGCGGAGCAACCTGCACTCGACCGGCCTTCGTGAGTTATCAACCGCCGAGGCCGGCCTGCAACAGGAGCTGAGCGGGGCCAGCGATGCTTCCACCGAACGCGAAGTCAGCGTCACCAGGCTGCGTGACCAGGTCCAGGAACAGGCATCGCGCCTGGAAAAACTGGAAAACCGCTATCCCGAGGCCGGGCTCGGCGAGCTCGAGGCAGCGCCGGCTACGGAGCTGGAGATTTTTGAAGAACAGATCGAGCGCCTGGTACGCCGGCGCGAGCTGATCGGTCCGGTAAACCCGTTGGCGCAGCAGGAATACGAGGAAATGGTGGAGCGCCAGAGTTTTCTCAGCGAGCAGCGGGCCGACCTGGAGAAGAGCCTCGACGAACTCACCGGCCTGATCAAGGAACTCACCGACCGCATCGAGTCCAGTTTTTCGGCGACTTTCGAGGCTGTGCGCCAGCATTTTTCTGACGTGGTCGGGACCCTGTTCCCGGGCGGCGAGGGCCGCCTGACCCTGGTGGAGCCCGACATCAATTTGGTGGATGAGAACGGGGAGCCCACGGTCGAGGGCGAGACTGTCGAAGATACTGTCAGTACCGGCGACCGCCGTGGCATCGAGATCTCGGTTAAACCGGCGCGAAAGGCGTTGCGCAGTCTGCAGCTACTGTCCGGCGGCGAGCGTTCGCTGGTGGCCATCGCCTTCCTCTTCGCTATTTTCCTGGCCCGTCCGGCGCCGTTCTATATCCTCGACGAGATTGAGGCTGCGCTCGACGATCTCAACATCGATCGGCTGCTTTCGATGCTGCGCCGTTATCAGAACCGGACCCAGTTCATCGTCATCACCCACCAGAAACGCACCATGGAAGTCGCCGACGTGCTTTATGGGGTCAGTATGGGACCGGATGGCACCTCGACGGTGCTCTCTCGCAAGATGCCCGCCGCTGAAACCGTCAGCGTGGACAACGCGGCCGAAAACGGGATCGATGATGAAGGTTCATCGGACTCCCAGGAAGACATCGAAGCGACTGCGGTAGCAAGTTAATCCATGACCCGCTCCTGGCACGAGGTATTCAAGGGAACCGCTGCGCCTGATGCGGCCGTCGAGACTTCCGCCGCGGAGGAGGAAGAGAAGAAGCGCGGCTGGTTCAAGCGCTTCAAGCAAGGCCTGTCCAAGAGCCGGCAGAACATGCAGCAGCACCTGTCGGCGATCATGTTCGACAAGATCGACGCCGACCTTTGGGAGCGGCTGGAGGAGACCCTCATCTTCGCCGATTGCGGCGTCAACAGCACCGTCGCTATCGTCGAGCGCATGGAACAGGCCGCCAATGACGGCAAGATCCTCGGCAAGGACCAGTTCTACTCTCATCTCGAGGAATCAATCGCGGAGATGTTTGCTGCCGGCGACTACCAGATCGATGTTTCGCACCTGCCATCGGTTATCCTACTGGTCGGGGTCAACGGCACCGGCAAGACCACGACGATCGGCAAGATCGCCTGGCATCTTCAGCAGGAGGGCAAAAGCGTGATACTGGCGGCAGCCGACACCTTTCGCGCCGCCGCCATCGAGCAGCTGCAGGTCTGGGGCAAGCGGGTGGACTGCCCGGTGATCGCCCAGAAGCACGGCTGCGACCCGGGAGCCGTGGTCTTTGACGCCATCTCCGCCGCGAAATCGCGCGGCATCGACGTGGTCCTTGTCGACACGGCAGGCCGCCTGCATACGCAGGTGCCGCTGATGGAGGAACTCAAGAAGATCCGCCGGGTGATCGCCAAGCAGATACCCGACGGCCCCCATGAGACTCTGCTCACCGTCGACGCCACCACCGGCCAGAACGGCCTGATCCAGGCGCGGCTCTTCGGCGAAGCCGTGGAGGTGACCGGCGCCGTGCTGACCAAGCTGGACGGAACCGCCAAAGGCGGCATCGCCGTCGCCATCTCGCACGAGCTGGGGTTACCGATCAAGCTGGTCGGGGTAGGAGAGCAGATGGAGGACCTGCGGCCCTTCGATCCGACCGATTTCGCCCGGGCGCTGCTGGAGGCCTGATGGGCTCTGCTGCCTGAAGGGCGCTGCTGGAGGCCAAGCTGCGTCTTCTGGAACGGCGAGGAGGGAACTTGGGGAAGATGGCACCGGATTCCAACCAGACATGTGACGCGCCCGAACCGGGCAGCACCAAACCGACCCGGTTCAACCGGCTGACGACCCAGCTGGCCAACGAGCGGACTTTTCTCGCCTGGATCCGCACCGGAATAGCGCTCCTGGCCTTCGGTTTCGTTGTCGAGAAAGCCGGTTCGTTCCTGGAAGCGATCTCGCCGGACATCTCCGCCAAACAGCATAACTTCGTGCGTTACTCGGGAATCGCCGGAATCGTCCTGATGCTGTCCGGGGCTTTTATCATCGCCATCTCCACCTGGCGTTTCTGGGCCATCGACCGGTCCATCCGCCGGGGAGAGTGCGAGACTTCGGTGGCGCTGGACATCGCCGTGGCCGTGGGAATCACCGTGATCGTGATAGTCTTCATCGCCTTCCTGATCTTCCAGTCCTCGGTTTTCAGCTAGCGTTCCAGCGACATCGCCAGCGCCGGGCACTCTCCAGCTTGACACTTCTACTACTACTTCCTAATATTAAGACTCGTTAACGGGTGCTAAAAGTGCGCCCGCAAGGTGCCGGGAGCGATCCGGGACAACGCGTGCCCACCGGGCCGCGGCTTCAAAAAGCTCCCTGCCGAGGACAGTGACTACGGAGAGTTCGCCAAGTGGATAGTGGATGGCAGCGGTGAGATTGTTTTACCTTTGGAATTATCCATGCCCCGACCAGGTTCATCTGGCGTATCCGTACGTGGTCATCGGGCATGATTCATCTCCCGCGCCGGCGTTAGCGATACGCCGCGAAGCAGAATGCCATCCCCTCCCGTCCGGACACCCTGCTAGACTGGTTTAGCCATGTTTGACACATTATCCGAAAAATTACAGAATGTGCTGGGTGGTCTCAAGGGACAGGGGCGCCTGAACGAAGACGACATCAACCAGGCCATGCGGGAGATCCGCCTGGCGTTGCTGGAAGCGGATGTCAACTTCAAGGTGGTCAAGCAGTTCGTGGCCGCGGTCAAGGAGAGGGCCATGGGCGCGGACGTGCTCGAAAGCCTGACCCCCGGCCAGCAGGTGGTCAAGATCGTCCATGAAGAGCTCGGCAACCTGATGGGCGCCGCTTCCACCAAGCTCACCTTCTCACCACGGCCGCCGACGGTCGTGCTGATGGTCGGCCTGCAGGGTAGCGGTAAAACCACCGCCTGTGGCAAGCTGGCGCGTTTTCTCAAGGCTCAGGGCAAGAATGTGGAGATGGTCGCCTGCGACATCTACCGCCCGGCCGCCATCGACCAGCTGAAGATGCTCGGCAGCCAGCTCGATGTGCCGGTCTTCTCCATCGAGGGCAGCGAGGACGCCGTGGAGATCGCCACCAGGGGTGTCGAGGACGCTGCCAGGATGGGCCGCGATGTGGCCATCATCGACACCGCCGGCCGCCTGCATATCGACGAGAAGCTGATGCAGGAACTGGTCAGTATCCGCTCCGAGGTCAAGCCGCACAACATTTTGCTGGTACTGGATGCGATGACCGGCCAGGACGCGGTCAACGTGGCCGAGGAGTTCATGCAGCAGGTCAACTTCGACGGCGTTATTCTCACCAAGCTCGATGGCGACGCCCGCGGCGGCGCCGCGCTCTCGGTGAAGGCGGTCACCGGCAAGCCGATCAAGTTTGCCTCGACCGGCGAGAAGCTCGACTCTTTTGATTATTTTCACCCGGACCGCATGGCGGGCCGCATCCTCGGCATGGGCGACGTCATGACCCTGATCGAGAAGGCCCAGTCGACGGTAGACGAGAAGAAAGCGAGGGAGCTGGAGCAGAAGCTCCGCAAGGCGCAGTTCACCTTCGATGACTTTCTCGACCAGATGCAGAGCATGCGCAAGATGGGTCCGCTGGCCGGCATGCTGGCGATGATTCCCGGCGTGCCCAAGCAGCTCAAGAACCAGCAGATCGACGAGCGCGAGCTCGACCGGGTCGAGGCCATCATCCGTTCCATGACCCTGGATGAGCGCCGCCTGCCGGAGATCATCAACGGCAGCCGCCGCAAGCGCATCGCCGCCGGCAGTGGCACCAGCGTCCAGGCCGTGAACCAGCTGATCAGCCGCTTCAAGCAGATGCAGAAGATGATGAAGCAGTTAGCCAGCGGCAAGAAGATGCCTAATATCCCGCCAGAGATGCTCAAAGGCGGGTTTTAGAACAGCATGATAAAGGAGGTGATTGAATGTCGGTAAAGATACGTTTAAGCAGGGTCGGCCGCAAGAAAAAGCCGATCTATCGCATTGTGGTAGCCGATTCCCGCTCCCCACGGGACGGCAAGGTGATCGAGAGCATCGGTCGCTACGCGCCGCAGGAAGACCCATCGCTCATCGAGGTTGATGAGGCCAAGGCAAAAGAGTGGCTGTCCAAGGGCGCCCAGCCGACGGACACTGTGTCCAAGCTGCTGGCGATCAAGGGGATCTCCTGAAGTTGCAACTCTAAAGCGGAAACGGAGGAAGAAAGTGAAAGAGCTACTTGAATACCTCGCCAAGGCCCTGGTAGATAAACCTGACGAGGTCGTGGTGCAGGAGACCCAGACGGAAACGACCGTGGTGCTGGAGTTGACCGTGGCCAAGGACGACATCGGCAAGGTCATCGGCAAGCAGGGCCGCATCGCCCGCGCGCTCAGGACCATCGTCAAGGCCAGCGCGGTCAAGAACGGCAAACGGGCGATCGTCGAAATAGTTGACTGACACATACCACGAAGTTTCAGCGCGTGGGTACATAACGGGTGAACGCGCAGGATCCCGTCGGACTGGCGACTTTAAGGACGAGGAGCATTGAAGGGCGCACCGGACTGGATACTGGTCGGACTGGTCAAACGCATCCACGGTAAGGACGGCGAGATGCTGATCAGTCAGCTGACGGACCGCGACGATCTCTTTGCGGCCGGAGCGGTGCTTACTTTGGTCCGCAAACGCGAGGAAGAACGCACGCCGGTGAAAATAGAAACCAGCCGGATGTCGGATCGGGGTCCGCTGATCAGGCTGGAGGGTATCCATTCGAAAGACGAGGCGCAGCCGTTTTTCGGCGCCTCGCTCTTCATCCCGGCCGGGGAGCTCGAGGAGCTGGAGGAAGGCGCCTACTACGCTTTTCAGATTGAGGGCTGCGAGGTCTACGAGGGTGAGCGGCTGGTGGGTACGGTCTCCCGCTTCATGGATTCGCCGAAGGCCAATCCCTATCTGGAAATCGAGCCGCTGGAGGAAGGGCAACTGTTTTTTATCCCCTTCATCAAACAGGCGATCCTGTCATTTGATGTCGACGGGCGGCGCATCGATATCGCCGAGGGTTTCGTGGTGTGAGCCATATGAAGATGAACAATCACTCGATTGAACGCTGAACATATGCGGATCGATATCTTCACCCTTTTTCCCGAATGGTTCAACTGGTTCTTCGACCAGCGGCATATAACCAATGCCGTACAGGCCGGCAGCCTGGCGGCGCGGCTCTATAATTACCGCGACTACACCCCCCTCAATCACAACCAGGTAGATGACACTCCCTGTGGCGGTGGCGCTGGCATGGTGTTGCGGGTGGACGCGGTCTGCGCGGCGCTGGAAGGAGTCTACGGCAGCGATTGCGCTATCGTGAAAGACATCGTTCCGGTGTATATGCTTTCACCGCGAGGCCGCAGGCTGGATGAAAAGCTTTTAACCGAGCTGGGCGGGCTGCCGGAGTTTACGCTACTCTGCGGCCGCTACGAAGGTTTCGATGAACGGGTTTCCGAACACCTGGTAACCGGCGAGATCTCCATCGGCGATTACGTGGTGAGTGGGGGAGAGCTGCCGGCGATGGTTCTGGTCGACGCTCTGGCGCGGCGGTTACCAGGTGCGCTGGGCAGCGAGGAGAGCGCCGTTTTCGAGTCGTTTTCAGCGGAGCTGGGCGGCCAGCTTGAATATCCCCATTACACAAAGCCGGCTGACTATCGTGGTTGGAAGGTGCCGGAGGTGCTGCTGGGCGGGAATCATGCGGAGATCGAGAAGTGGCGGCGGCGGAAGCTGGGGTGATCTCAGGTTAACATTGCAATAAGTTATCAGTTATGATAAATTATTGCAATGAAATGGGAAAACCTTCTGGAAATCGTTGGCGATGAGGCGGCCTTCTCTTCTAGCCTTTTGCTTTCGGGCAATGCCTCTATCAGTCAAGTACGCCTGCAGTTATCCCGCTGGGTAAAGGCTGGCCGCCTGATTCAACTCAGGCGCGGCCTTTATGCCATGGCTCCGGCCTGGCGCAAGACAGAACCGCATCCGTTCCTCGTGGCCAATAAACTCCAGCGCGGATCATATGTGAGCCTGCAATCGGCAATGGCGTACCATGGTGTCATCCCGGAGTATGTACCGGTCGTCACCAGTGTTGGGCCGGGCCGTCCGGAGACGTTACGAAATCCCCTGGGGTCCTTTCAGTTCAGACACCTGGTTGCCGGAATGCTGTTCGGCTACACGCAGACGGAGATCGCCCCCCGGCAATTTGCCTTCGTCGCCTCAGCGGAGAAGGCGTTGCTGGACCTGGTGTACCTGACGCCGGGTGCGGATTCACCGGACTACCTTCGCGAGCTGCGCCTGCAAAATGCCGGTGCGATTAATATGCTGCTGCTTCGGGAATTGGCGGAAAGGAGTGGCAGGCCCAAGCTGATTCGGGCGGCCAGGGAAGTTGAGGAGCTTTTATCAGGGGAGGAGGGAGAATCGCTATGAAGGAATACATTCGGCAACTGGTGCGGCAGGAGGGCAATGACCTTATCCGGGGGTATCTTGTGCGGGAATACCTGCAGGCCAGGATTCTTGAGTCCTTACAGGATCATGGGATCTTCCTGCGATGGGCCTTCCTCGGGGGAACTGCCTTGCGTTTCCTGTATGCCATCCCCCGTTTTTCGGAGGACCTGGACTTCTCGCTCATCACCCCGGGGGAGGAGACGCGCTTCCGCGAGGCCCTTGCCGAAGTGAAACGGGCGCTGGAGCGGGAAGGCTATAATGTCGAAATCAAGGTCAGCGACCAGAAGACGGTCGCCTCCGCGTTTGTCAGGTTCCCCGGTCTGCTTTATGAGTTCGGCCTGTCGCCACATGTGACTCAGGCGTTATCCATCAAGGTGGAGCTGGATACAAACCCGCCCGCGGGGGCCGTTATCGAGACGACCGTTGTCCGCCATCACCTGACACTCAATCTTTGTCATTACGACAAAGCCTCCCTGCTGGCGGGAAAGCTGCACGCTGTTTTGAGCAGGTCATGGACAAAGGGCCGCGATCTCTACGATCTGGCCTGGTACCTTGCCGAACGGACCTGGCCGGGGCCGAATCTTACATTGCTGAACGCGGCCCTGGCGCAGACTAGCTGGACCGGGCCAGCCATGACAGAGGCGAATTGGCGCAAAGAGGTATGGCAACGGCTCGAAGAGCTGGACTGGGACAAAGCCTGCGAAGACGTGCGCCCCTTTCTGGAACGAGAGCGCGATCTTGCCCTGGTGAGCGCCGAAACGATCGGCCAATTGCTGCGAGCGGGTGATAAACGATGACATCTCATAATCGTGAGGCAGCTCGTTTTATTGCATATCGCCCCAAAAACCTCTAGAATTTCCAACTTGGCACTACTGTTCTAATAAACCGCCAGTTTTGGCGATGCGAGGCCGCGCAAGGCGGCCGTTTCCGCAGGGAGAAGCCATGAATCAGGTCATCGAATTAATTGAAAAGCAGCAGCTTCGCGAAATACCCCAGTTCAAGGCCGGGGATACCGTCAAGGTCCACTTTCAGGTCATCGAGGGAACCCGTAGCCGTATCCAGGTCTTCCAGGGTATTGTCATCAAGCGCCAGGGCGAGGGCGCGCGCGAGACTTTTACCGTGCGCAAGCATTCCTTCGGCGTCGGCGTCGAGCGGACCTTCCCGCTGCATTCCCCGAAGATCGACAAGTTAGAAGTGCTGAGCATCGGCGACGTCCGCCGGGCCAAGCTGTACTATCTGCGCGGCAAAGTCGGCAAGAAAGCCAAGGTTCGGGAAAAGAAGCGCTAGGCTTCGGGTCTTACCGATGCCCCGCAGTATCGTCCGCAGTTTTTTCGAAGTAATCGGGATATTCTTCGGCGCGATAATCGTTGCCTGGGTTCTCCAGGCATATCTCGTAAAACCATTTCAGATCCCATCGGAGTCGATGGTACCCACCATCAATATCGGTGACCGGGTCCTCGTCAACCGTCTTGCCTATCGCTACGGAGAGGTCAAGCGCGGCGATGTCATCGTCTTCAAGGCCCCCATGGAACCCGATGTGGATTACGTCAAGCGGGTTATCGCGGTGGCGGGAGACCGGGTAGAGGTTACTCCACGCGGCGCCGTGGTCCTGAATGGCGAGCTGCAGGTCGAGAATTACACGAATCCGGATTCCCCCAGTTTGCAGCCCTTCACCGAACAGACAGTTCCCGAAGGCAACGTTTTCGTCATGGGCGACAACCGCGGCGATAGCAAGGACAGCCGATTCTGGACGTCTCCCTGGCTGCCGGTGAATGATATCATCGGCAAGGCCTTCTTCACTTACTGGCCGCCCGGGCGCATGGACATGCTGATTTAGGGGCAGAACGTGGCCGCTACTGCAACAGCCGCTGCCAGCGCCCTGTTCGAGTTTGACCTGGACTTCTGCGGCGCGCGGGAATTGGCGGGCGCCGACGAAGTGGGCCGGGGCTGCCTGGCCGGGCCGATCGTCGCCGCCGCGGTGGTGTTCGATTATTCACGGATGGAAATCGATCAACTGGCGCCGCTGCTCAGCGGCCTGGGAGACTCCAAGAAACTGACCGCGAAAGCGCGGGAGCGGCTGTTCCCGCTGATCATCCGTCATTCCTCGCGCTTTTCAATCATCAGTTGCGGCAACCGGACCATCGACGAGCAAGGCCTGCAGAAGACGAACCTGCGGGTGCTCGGCCGCAGCCTGGAAGCGCTTTCGCCGTACCTTGGGCTGGCGCTGGTCGACGGGAGGCAGAGGCTGCCGGATTGCGGCGTTCCCCACCAGTCGATCATCGAGGGAGACGCCAGGAGCGCCTGTGTGGCGGCCGCCTCGATCATCGCCAAGGTGACCCGTGACCGGCTGATGCGGAAACTTCACGAGCGCTACCCGGAATATGGATTCGACGGGCACGTCGGCTACGGTTCGCTGGCCCACCGGAAGGCCATCGCCAGGCATGGTTACACATCACTGCACCGGCGTTCGTTCAATGTCAGTCTGCCGGATATCGGCGAAGCTTCAGAAAACATGGCGACGGCAAAACAGGAAGTTGATGCGTTCGTCGCTTCCGATCCCGGGAACAGGTGAGGCGGGACGCCGAAGTCGGAGCTGGGCGCTCCCGGGACGACCCCCGCTGCCGCCGTGGCCGGGCCGGTGAGGCGCTGGCCTGCCGTTTCCTCGCGCATCACGGATATACCATCATCCAGACCAACTTTCGCAGCCGCTACGGCGAGATAGACATCATTGCCAGGCGGGGTGCGGTCATCGCTTTCATTGAGGTCAAAACCCGCCTGAGCCGCCGCTGCGGTGATCCCTTCGAGGCGGTCGGCCTGCGCAAACAGAACCAGATCCGCCGTCTGGCCCAGATGTGGCTGGCGGCCAATCAGGGCGATCGCCAACTGAGAGCTTGCGAGTTTCGCTTCGATGTGATTTCGGTGATGATGTCCGGGCGAGAGGACGGCGATAGCCGGGGCGACGAATTCGCCGGAGATGAGTCATTCGCGGGCATCGAGCACATGGAAGACGCGTTCCGGTAAAACGTTTCGGCAGGGAACATCTTCCCCGATGGATTCTTTGCCAAGCTCAAACACTTCTGATAATCTGACCACCCCACGCTGACCGGCCCCATCGCGGAAGCATCCTCCCCAAAGGAGTGATGCAGATGCTTGCCAGTTTGCACAGCCATGCGGTCATCGGCATGGAAGCCACACCGATCGAGGTCGAGACCGACCTGGGCTGGGGTCTGCCGGCCTTCAACATCGTCGGTCTGCCGGATGCCGCCGTCCGTGAATCAAAAGAGCGGGTCCGGGCCGGCATGGCCAATTCCGGCTTCGATTTCCCCCTCCGCCGCATAACCGTCAATCTCGCTCCGGCGGATGTGCGCAAGGCGGGGCCGTCCTTCGATCTGCCCATCGCCCTGTCACTACTGGCCGCCTCGGAGCAGCTTAAGATCGATGGCGCCGTCGCCTATAGCGCGGCCGGCGAACTATCTCTGGACGGTACGGTACGGAAGATCAACGGCGCCCTCTCCATCACCGAGGGCGCCCGGCGCATCGGCCATCGAGGCGTCCTGCTGCCAGCCGCGAACGCGGCCGAGGCGGCGCTGGTCGAGGGTGTCGAGGTCATCCCGATAGAAAATCTCAAACAGGCGGTCGAGTTTCTGGAAGGGAAGCTGGCGATCCCGCCGGCTCGTACTGACTCCGCTGGTTTGCTTGCCCGGAGTAACAGCATCAGCCTCGATCTGGCCGACGTCAAGGGACAGGAACACGCTCGAAGGGCGCTCGAGGTCTGCGCCGCCGGTGGCCACAACCTGTTGATGATCGGGCCGCCAGGTTCGGGCAAGACCATGCTGGCCCGCCGGCTGCCGTCGATCCTGCCACCGCTGGAGATTCGCGAGGCCATCGAGGTAACCCGCATCTACAGCGTCGCCGGTCTGCTGGCCGAGGGCCGCCCGCTGATCTCCGACCGTCCTTTCCGCTCGCCGCACCATTCCATATCTCACGTGGGACTCGCCGGGGGCGGAGGAACGCCGCGGCCCGGCGAGGTCAGCCTCTCCCACCTGGGAGTGCTGTTTCTCGATGAGCTTCCCGAGTTCTCAAGGGTAGCGCTGGAGACTCTCAGGCAGCCGATGGAGGATGGCCTGGTCGCCATTTCCCGGGCTCTCGCCCGGGTCACCTTCCCGGCAAGCTTCATGCTGGTCGCCGCCATGAACCCGTGCCCATGCGGGCATCTGGGCGATTCACGCCAGCAATGCGTCTGCCTGCCACACCGGGTGTCGTCCTATCGCGGCAGGGTCAGCGGTCCGCTGATGGACAGGATCGATGTCGCGGTGGAAGTGCCGGGGCTCAGCAAGAAAGATCTGCTGTCGGCGCGCAAGCGGGAATCTTCGGCGGCGGTGGCGGCACGCGTGGCCATGGCTCGCGAAAGGCAATTGAAACGATTAGCTGAAGATTCTGGTGGTGGCAGCGTCTTCTGCAACGCGCAGCTGGATTCCCGGCAGGTTGAGAGAATCTGCCGGCTGGTCCCGGCTGCCGATCAGCTGCTGGCCGGCGCCATCGACCGCCTGGGACTGAGTGCCCGCGCCCATCACCGCATCCTCAAAGTGTCGCGAACCATTGCCGACCTGGACGGCGCCGGCGAAATTGGCCCCGCCCACCTGGCCGAAGCCATCAGTTACCGCAGCATCGACCGGAAGGGGTGGGATGGACTCTAAACAAAAAACAGCAGTGACAGTTAGCGACGCCGCCCTTGCATTGTCCTGCTTTTTCGCGGAATATGGCTGGCCGCTGCGGGTTCCCACCGGGAAGATGAGCCCCTCAGAGCTCTGGAACTGTCCCGATGATCTGCTCGCCGGCCTGATGAAGCTGTCGCGGCGCGAATCGCGCCGGCTGACTGCTTTCCGGAAAAGCTTCTCCGCTGCAAATGTACTGGAGGAGCTGGAAAGAAAGCAGGTCGCCATGGTCGGCCTGGGCCAGGCAGGCTATCCAGCCTGCCTGGCCCAGATCCATGACCCGCCCGCCGCGATATTCCTGAAAGGGTCAGCGGCGCCAGCGGCAAGCGGCCGACCGGGCGAAGCAGCGAACTCCGGATATAAGAATGCGTCGCTGGACAGACTGTCCGCACTCATGCAACGTCCCCGGGTTGCCATCGTCGGAGCCCGGGGCGCCTCGGATTATGGCATCGATGCCGCCACGAATATCGCCCGCGGCCTCGCCCGTCATGGCGTCTGTGTGGTTAGCGGCCTGGCCATTGGCATCGACGCCGCCGCCCACCGAGGCTCGGTTATGGAGGAGGGAAGGAGCATCGCCGTGCTCGGCTGCGGTGTGGATGTCGTTTACCCGAGGGGCAATCGCGGCCTCTATGGTAACCTCGTGGAGCACGGCCTGGTCATTTCCGAGTATCCGCCAGGCACGAGCCCGATTGCCTGGCGTTTTCCGGCCCGCAACCGCATCATGGCCGGCCTTTCCGACGCCGTTATCGTCGTCGAGGCGCGTGCCAGGAGTGGCGCTCTGATTACCGCCGACTTCTGCCTCGAGGAAGGCCGCGATGTCTTCGCGGTGCCGGGCAGCATCTTCTCGGAGCTCTCCATCGGCCCCCATAAGCTCCTGCGACTGGGCGCCGCCGCGGTCACCTGCGCCGAAGATGTCCTCGACAGCCTGGGTATCGAGCCGGACCAGCAGCGTCTGCCTCTTGAAGACGCCAGGCCGCCCGCGGACCTGACCGAAGAGGAAAAACGCCTGTTTCTCGCCCTTGATAGCCGCCCTTGCCACCCGGACGTGCTGTCCTCCCGCGCCGGTCTGGAAGGCGCCCGCACCGCGGCCACGCTGGTCTCCCTGGAGCTTCGCGGTCTCGCTCACCACGAGCCGGGACGCGGTTACTCCCGGTAAGCAGACCGGCCATTTTCAAGGAACCAGGGCTCTTCGTGTCGAAAATGTGACAACTGCGAGAAATTTGATCTTAATTGGAAGCCTCATATAAACCAGGAGAAGCGCGGCAGCCCGACCTGGATATACTGGAGCGCTATCTTGGCTCCATGATCCAGGCTGGCTGTTCGCAGAAGACGGTTGTCGCCTATAGACGCGACTGCCGCCATTTTCTGCGCTATGTCGCCAGGGATGGCAGGGAGTTCCCCGCGGGGGTGGACTACCGGTTCCTCAGGCGCTACGCGGCGCATCTGGCCAATTTCAGGTACGAGAAGTCGAGCATTAGCCGCAAGCTATCGGCTGTGCGTGGCCTTTTCCGTTTCTGCCGTTCGGAAGGACTGGTCGAGCATAGCCCGGCGGAGGCACTGTCATCACCAAAGCAGTCGCAGAAGCTGCCGGTGGTGCTGAGACCGCGAGAGGTGATAGCATTTCTGGAGGCGATTGATACCGCCAAACCGCTGGGGCTGCGCGACCGCGCCATCTTCGAACTGCTTTACGGCTGCGGCCTCAGGAGCGAGGAAGTCGTGAACCTGGATATCGGAAATCTCGACTTCGAACAGGAAGAGCTGACCGTCACTGGCAAGGGCGACAAGACCCGGTTAATGCCCGTGGGGGAGATTGCTTTGGCGGCTGTCAGGGAATATATAGAAAAAGGCCGCCCGGAGCTGGTGCCTGAAGCGGCTGAGGAGGGAGCTTCCCAGCCGCAGGCCCTCTTCCTCTCTTCGAGGGGAAACCGGCTGGGAACTTCAGATATCCGGCGCCGTACTATAAAATATGTCAGGAAGGCCGCGGTGGAGACGAAAACCTCGTCCCACGTTTTCCGGCACTGTTTCGCGACTCATCTCCTGGAGGGCGGGGCCGATCTGCGAGCGGTTCAGGAGCTACTGGGTCACGCGTCGATATCGACAACCCAGCGGTACACGCACGTGAGCGGCGCCCATCTGCGACGGGTGTATGAGCGTTCCCATCCCCGGGCGCACCGGTAGCGCAGCGGCAGCGGCTAGAGAAGGTTCGGGTGAAGATCGAAGGCAGCAGACCGCTCAGGCTGAACGTTCAGGACGCAGGCAGGCCAGGCAAAAGGTTATAATGCGACAAACCAACCAGGAGAGAAATGCCTGAAGAAGATAAAGAAATAATCGAACTCTGGCGTTTGTACAAGGAGGAGTCCGACCCCAAGGCCAGAGATCGGCTGATTCTCAATTACGCGCCGCTGGTCAAGTACGTCGCCGGCCGCATGGGCACCAACTTTCCTTCCCATGTGGAGGAATCCGACCTCATCAGCTACGGCCTGCTGGGTCTGATCGGCGCGCTGGAGCGTTTCGAGCCGGAGCGCAATATCAAGTTCGAGACCTACGCCATCACCCGCATCAAGGGCTCCATCCTCGACGAACTGCGGTCGCTGGACTGGGTGCCGCGCTCGGTGCGCAGCATAGCCCGCCAGATCGAGAAATGCAGTGCCGCCCTGGAGAACAAGTTGCACCGGGCTCCCACCGACGAAGAGATGGCCAAGGACATGGGCCTGACCATGGATGAGTTCCGGGACGCCCTGACACGCATCAGCTCCAGCTCCATTGTGGCGCTGGAAGAACTCTGGACCATCTCCAGCACCGGCACCGAATCGGTTGCCCTGATCGATACCATCGAGGATCTTAAGAGCAAGAATCCGGCTGAGGTCGTCGACATCAACGAGGTAAAGGAGCGCCTCGCCCAGGCTATCTCCAACCTGCCCGAGCGGGAAAAGATCGTCATCGCCCTCTACTATTACGAAGGATTGACCCTGCGGGAGATCGGCGACGTCCTCGGCGTCACCGAATCAAGGATCTCCCAGCTGCACACCAAGGCAATACTGCGCCTCAAGGGCCGCCTGAAGGACCAGGTGGAACCGGCGGCGCTGAGTTAGACTTTTCAACGACCGGCTTTACATATACCTGGGCTTCGCATATTCCAGGAATACCGCCGAATCATCGATTCTCGCCTGGTTTTTTCTTATTCCAGAAATGCGGCCGAATCACCCTTTTTCACGCCGTGGCTGGCGAACCAGCCCTGGTTGGTTTCGACGGCGTATACGTAAGGGCCGGATGGAGTATGCTGTTGCACGCTGAGAGGTTGCATATCCAGGATATCGATGACGGTTCCATTCGCGGCGATGAAGGCGATGGACAGCGGAATGTATGTGTCTTTCATCCAGAAACCGCTCTGCACCGGTCGATCCCAGACAAAAATCATTCCCCGGTCGGGGTCGAGCTGCCGGCGGTTCATCAGCCCCGTGGCTCTTTCCTGCGGCGTGCGGGCGACTTCGACCATGAGTATCGTGTCAACACCGCCGGAGCCGTGGAAGATGACCTGCGGTTCGATGGCGCCCGAAGTCGCGGTCGAGCCATCTCCGCCGCAGCCGGCGATCGCGGCAATGACCAGTAAGCCGAGAGCGGCGAGAAGGCGGAGCCTCACTGCTCCCGCGAAGCCCGGTCTTCCGTGTCGTTTTCGCCACAGCGCCCGGTTAAACCGCAGTAGGTAAGAACCACCAATATCGGGCCCAGCACCATGCAAAAGAAAATAAACAGGATAATCTCGACCATAGATTTAGTTTCCTCCAGCCTTTCCTACAGAGTTTCCTACAGGGTTTTACTGCCGCCAGCCCGCCAAGTATATCATCAGAAACACTAATGGAAACAGTACAAAGACATCCGCGGTTTTCCTGTTTTGTGTTAACCTGTGATGCGGAAAGCGCTGTTTTTTGCCGCGGCCGCATCGGCGTCGCGGAAAGCTGAGCCTGAAAGGGAATTTTGGAATCGGAAAGGCTGGACAGGATTTCTAACTGGGGCGCCACCAGTGGTCTCAGAATCGTCGCCATGGTGCTTGGCGCGATTGTTCTCTATTACGTTATCCGAACGTCGTCGCGGCGTTTGATCAAGGTGGCTGGCCGCAAGGTCAGCGACAGCGACCTGGTCTCGCGCGAGCAGGAGATGCGGGCGCGGACGCTGGCCGGCATCGTTCGCAGCCTGATCATCGGCGCCCTGATCGCCATTGTCTCGCTGATGATCCTGCGAGAGCTGGGCTACGACATCGGGCCGCTGATTGCCACGGCTGGTATCGTCGGCGTCGCCATCGGTTTCGGCGCCCAGACGCTGGTGAAAGATATCATCGGCGGATTTTTCGTTCTGCTGGAAGGCCAGTTCTATGTGGGCGATGTGATCCAGGTGGGCACGGTCAAGGGCAAGGTCGAGTCCATCAAGCTGCGGACCACGCTGGTTCGTGACGGCGAGGGCATACTGCATATCATCCCCAACGGCGAGATGCGGGTGGTCTCCAATCTCACCAAGGGCTGGAGCCGGGTCAACCTGGACTTCGACATCGATTACCGCGAAGACCTGCCAGCGGTGATCGAGCTGATCGGCGAAGCCGCAAAAAAAGTCGCCGCTCCCGAATCGCCGGTCGCGGCGTTTATCATCGACGGGCCGGAAGTGCTGGGCGTCGAGGAAGTCGTGGGCAAGCTGGTGACCATACGCGTCATCGCCCGCACCGAGGCCTTCATGGACCCCGAGGTGGCCCGGGAGATTCGCCGGGAAGTCGCCATGGCGCTGGGCCAGCAGAAGATCGTCATGGGAAACAGGGAGTAGGGGTAGGGAGACCGTGTGTAGAGTGCAGGGAGTAAAGGGCAGGGAGACTGGGAGTCGTGTGCAGGCAGAGCGGCTTGCGCCTACCCGTCGGCGCTTCTATAATCTTTAGGCCGGAATCACGCTTTCTGCGTCTGGCCCGTCGGCAGGATTGGAATTTTTCCGGCGGTATCACATCTGACTTGGGGGATTAGCTCAGCTGGGAGAGCATTTGGCTGGCAGCCAAAAGGTCAGGGGTTCGAATCCCCTATCCTCCACCACGTTTTGACCCTCATAAATGGCTTTGTTGAGCCATTTTTTTGTTTGCATATCGATGACACCAAAGGGGATTCGAACTTTTTCCAACAGAATCTTTTTCATAACAAGAACGGGAATCTTAAGTTCCTAGCTAAAAAGGAATGTCTTCATTTTCGATTGGACCCTGTTCTTCATGTGAAAACGTTAATTCATCAAGTCTTTCGAGCAGTTCATTCATTCCAGCGCTTCTTTTTCGGTATCGTTTAGCGATATATTCCAACGGCTCCTTCATCCCGCGAAGAGCCTCTAAAGTATCTTGATACCCACCTTGGCCTGCGACTTGTTCGTCATGCAACGAAATGTATCTTTCCAATAAATCAATAATTGCGCCTGGATGTATGGTTGAAGTACCAGGTGTTGATTTCCGGACATATCTTGATGTCAATCGTGAAAGTTCGAGAATCTCCTGAATCATGTCCCTATCAGAACGAACAGGTTCTTCGTCGGGTTCACCTAAATTCTCAAGAATATGATTAACATTGGCTTCGAGATCAGGCCACCATTTATCAAATACCGAGTCAAGTACTACCGTGGTGAGTTTGTTCTCATCGAGCTTGCCGTTTATTAAAGAGACGAGCTTTCTGATATCTTCTTTTTCAAATTGCGTGGTCTGAAACTGCTTTAACGGGCCGGCGAGATCAGTATTTTGGATTCCAAAAAGAATAGGGCAAACATGTGCTCTGTCTAAACTTTTTGACAGAGCACCGGCTTCAAACATTACCCAATCACTATGAAGATTATCACGTGTAATACAAAGAATTCCCACCTCTGACTTATCGAGCTCTTTGGCCACTTCAGTATTCCAACGTGCTCCCTTGTCGATATCAGAGGGCGTGAAATATGGTTTCACAGCTTGAAGGACGGCAGGTAGCCATTGCCGAAGAGTTTCTGCAAGTTTTTTACTGTCATTTCCAGACCAACTGATGAACACTTTCACTTGGAGTCTCCCCCCGATTAAATTAGCCTTTTAGACCCGTCCAATCTTATAACTTATTGAACGTATTTGTCTTTAGGAAGGTAAACAATATATCGCGAAAAACATTAGTCTATTTATAATTCATGTTGTCATATATGATTGACTTCTAGAAATTATTGGGTTCCAATTCTTTGTTCAATGAAATAACCAAGAGCAATGGATTTTTATGGATTTCAAAATTACTCACGCAGAAAGTTTTCCACTCGATCTTGGCCGGGCTCCAAAGAAAGTTCAAAACGCGTGGGATAGGACAATAGTACCTATTCTGCGATCCACTCCCGATCGAGCCGATCCTCCCCAAATAAAGCGTCTTGTTGGATATAAAAAACTGTGGCGTTTAAAAGTGAGCGGTGATTATAGGCTTGTATATCGCTTAGAGCAAAACAATCGCACCGTGACGATGTTGATGTTGGATAATCGCGCCAAGATATATAAGAGACTCGGGGCAAACGCGGGTGGGGAACCAGGAATCCGCATAGTCGCAAAAGCACAAGATTTGATCGAACCTGAGCCTTCGAAAGAAGAGATCGGGCTCGCATCAATTGCTATGGAAGCGGAGAAATATGAGACAAAAAAATATTACGAGCAAGAACATGATCGGCCTCTTCCAGAACTAATGGAAACAGAAAAATTGAAATGTTGGGGCGTACCGGATAAGTACTGGCAGAAATTGTTGGCGGTAGATACTGAGAACGAACTTCTTGCTCTCGATCAGACCATGCCCGCTGAAGTCTTAAGCCGCGTCTTAAATGGCATATGGCCTTCCTCAATTGAGGAAGTAACACAACAGGCAATAAGGGTGGCAGAGCAACCATCAGAAATTAAAGCTGCTGCAGAAGGTGCACGTAGTCTCGAGAGCTTTCTCTTAAAACTAGATGACGATCAAAAAACATACGTTTCACGCTTTGAAGGTGGCCACGCCACGGGTCCCTGGCTGCTAAAGGGCGGACCGGGTTCGGGAAAATCTACGGTCGCTCTTTATTGCATCCGTTCAATTCTTGAAGGGACTAAGCAATTAACCCTCGAAGATAAACCTCTCAAGATTTTATTTACCACTTACACAAAGTCATTAATAAATGCATCCAGACATCTTTTAAAAGAGTTAAATGTATATGCTGGAAAGAATACCATCGATATTTTGAATGTTGATAAGTTAGCTACAAAATACATTCCAGAAAAATGGAAGACCTTGACGCTTATTAATGAAGATCGCGCAGAAGCACAGGATTTGTTGAATCAAGTGTTAAGAGCGTTTAGGAAAAAAAATACCAAAACCTTTCTTTCTTCTACAGATACTCGTTTTCTGTTAGACGAAATCAACTGGATAATCATTGGCAATGGGGTTGAAACAGTTGAAGAATACGTGCAAACCGATCGGACTGGAAGACGACGGGCTTTGACAGAGTCTCAGCGAAGGCAATTGTGGACCGTTTGGGAGATGTATCAAGATAAGTTGCGTTATGAAAAAAAATGGCTTTTTAGTGAACGTGTGAAAGTTGCGGCAGAAAATGTCACTCCACAATATGACTATGTATTTATTGATGAAGCACAAGATTTAAAGCCTGTGGCAATACGTTTTTGCATTAGATTGTGTCGCGACCCTAGGAATGTTTTCCTGACAGCTGATTCAAACCAAAGTATTTACGGCAATGGCATTTCTTGGTCAAGCGTGGCGACCGATCTTCGATTTTCTGGCCGTGCTAAAATTTTGAAGCGAAATTATAGAACGACCACTGAAAATTGGGATGCAATAAAGCAGTTGGCCCCTGGCGTATTTGACATTGACCAGGAAACGCTAGATATAGAAACTATTTATCATGGTCCTTATCCCGTATTAGTAAGATATGATGACGTGCAAGATTTATCGAGCCGTTTAAATGAATATCTTCACGAAGCGCTTCTTTCAGAACGAATAACACCAGGTTGCGCTGCTGTTTTATGTCCAACTTTGCGGGAAATCGATCTAGCGCTCGAGATAATTGATCCTTGCTTCAATGCAAAGGCCATGAGTTCCGGTGATGTAGACCTTGCGCATCCTGGTGTAAAGATCCTTACGATGCATGCATCAAAGGGATTGGAGTTTGCAGTTGTAGCGTTAATAGGTGTTGAAGAGGGAAGATTGCCGCTTCCTCCCTTCAAGGGCGTCGATGAATCTGAACATAATGCAAGGCAGAGGCGGTTGTTTTTTGTTGCGTGTAGTCGTGCGATGAGACGGCTAATTGTATTTGCAGATAAGAATCGTCCATCCCAGTTCACTGAAAGTCTTACAGACGAGTATTGGGATATTGAAGACCTATAAAGAAACGTAGATCTTTTTAATAGCTCCCTGGACATTGCTAGGTATTCATTACTGAGGCGGCAAGCTCATCCAGCACAGAAAAGTTCGAATAACATCCCATAACCTCCACCAAATTCTGGCCCTTGGAATGGCTTACCTAAGCCATTATTTTGTTCACATATCGATGAGACCTTAGGGGATTCGAACCTTTTTCCTTATAATGGAAAAAATGGTTGAATTCCCTTATTGGATTAAAACCTTATATAACTAAATATATTCACAATAGTTTAATTGCATGGGGTAAACGCAACACAGTCAGTATGAAGGAAAGCCTGTAGATTCTCGCCAGCCTGATAGGGCGAACGAATGGAATGGCGGCCGCTGAGAACCGTACACGGCTTTAAGCTTGGGCGTCATGACTACTCTATACTTACAAATTAACATTCACCCCTCGCCTGACACTGTGATCAGCCAAAAGCGTCCCACTCATGTCATCAAGTTCTGAAGCATTCAATATGGAAGACAAAAACATTCCTCATTTGCAGCAAGCATCGAACTTAAACTGGACTATTCTTTTTATTTGTTGGTTGATCGTCAGTATTGCCACGCTAGGGAGCCTGTTTTTTAGCGAAATAATGAAATTCCCTCCGTGTGATCTTTGCTGGTATCAGAGAATTTTTATATACCCGTTAGCGATAATAATTCCTATAGGGCTCTTCCCATTTGATAAAAGAGTTATTAAGTATAGTCTTCCATTAGTTTTTATGGGATGGAGTATTGCCCTCTATCAGAATCTTCTTTATTACGGGATTATTCCCGAAAGCATAAAACCCTGTAGCCAGGGTGTATCGTGTACCGAGGAATACATAAACATTCTTGGCATCTTTTCCATTCCCATGCTATCGCTTATCGCATTTTCAATTGTAGGAGTATTGCTAATAGTCTTAATGAGGAGAGTTTCAACGTGAAAAAAAATTACTATATAGTCATTATTTCTGCTGTTTTTCTGATAACAGTGTTTGTATCTGGCATGTTTTTCTATGAAAGCCAGCAGTCAGAAAAACAAGGTCAAATAGCAAAAGACAATGCTGAGGTTTTAGTAAGAGACTATTCGCAAACGCTGGGCAGTGATGAGGCAAAAGTTCAAATAGTGGAATTTTTCGATCCTGCCTGCGAAACCTGTAAAGACTTTTATACTTACGTCAAAGACATGATGGAAGCTAATCCAGGCAAGATTAGGCTTGTCATGAGATATGCTCCTTTTCATGAAGGTGCGGATCACAATGTAAAGATACTGGAGGCTGCGAGGAAACAGGGAAAGTATTGGGAAACCCTGGAGGCCATGTATTATGGTCAATCTACGTGGGCAAGCCATAACAATCCACAGCCTGATTTAGTATGGCAGTTTCTTTCCGGCGTTGGATTAAACATGGAACAACTAAAAAAGGACATGAATGATCCGGAAATAACAAAACTCATTCAGCAGGATCTTGCGGATGCGAAGGTCCTCAATGTTACAAAAACCCCTGAATTTTTTGTGAACGGGAAGCCGCTACCGAGCTTTGGCTACAAGCAATTAAAAGGATTAGTCGACAGCGAAATTCAAGCGAATTATTAAAAATAATACTTTTTGCGCAATATTGCATGAGGCACAGATAAGATCCTTGCTGTAGATCTTTGTATTATGCAGGGATTTCATTGATCGCTTTCTCAAGTTTATTCAAGATTGATAAGTTCGAATAGCATCCCATTAGGTCCACCAAATTCTGATCCTTGAAAATGGCTTGGTTAAGCCATTTTTTTGTTCTTATATCGATGAGAGCATAGGGGATGCGAACTTCTTTTGCATACGGACTTGATATAACAAAAACAGTATAGTATAAATATGTTATGTGGAAAGTATGTGAGCACCGGCGGGCCGATAAATCTCTTAAAAAAGCGCCAAAGGAAGTCTTAAAGCGCTATGAGAAATGGAAAGACATCGTCATGGTCTCCGGTCCTTCCGGACTACGTAAGATCAAAGGTTTTCACGACGAGAGCCTAAGGGGAGAGTGGAGAGGCCATAGATCTTCAAGGCTGGGACTTGGCTTCAGAATTATTTACCGTATAAAGGCACAGCAAGTCTTAGTCGAAGTTGTCGATTTGACAGCGCACGATTACCGGAGGAAAAAATGAAGGATTATCAGAAAGCAAAAAAGAGAATAGAGGTTTCGGTGGGAGAATCCGTGAGGATAATTCGAGAGCTTCAGGGCTTTAGTCAGAACCGGCTTTCCGAACTGACCGGCATTCCTCAGTCGACCATCTCTGCCATAGAGAACGATAGAGTGAAGCTAGGGGTGGAGAGGGCAAAAGTTCTCGCTCGCGCCCTGAATTGCCATCCCGCCGTTCTGGTGTTTCCAGGCTGGGACGTTGAAGAAGAAGCTGCGGCATAACCGAAGACGAGGACAAGCTGCTGAATTATTCAGAAACCGCCGCCATAAGTTCATCCAGAATAGAAAAGTTCGAATAACATCCCATAACCTCCACCAATTTTTGGCCCCTAGAAATGGCTTGGTTAAGCCATTTTTATGTTGACATATCGATGAGGGTTTAGGGGGTTAGAACTTCTCTTGGAGTTGGAGTTACGCCGTTTCTGTTGACACTTTTACTTTATCCCACGATTTCTCGCGGAGCTCGGGGAAGCAATCGACAAGATAAGACCCGAGTTCACACCCCGTGACAAGGGCCCGGTTAGAGCAGGGTCCCGTTTAGTAAAGATAATTCGCAGCGGCTCGCGAGATGAAGGGAATGCTTAATCGCCTCATTTGCGGCGTATTTTTATGCCGGTTGGTAAAACTAGGGGTAATCCCTTACATAAAATGGTTGAAAACCCCTATAGACAGAGAAAACTTACGCAATAATATTAGGATTCATAGTTGGCGGCTTTTTGTCACTTGCTTCATATAAAGAAAGGAGGTGACAAATGAGAAAGTACCTAATAATAGGGATTGCAATTGCACTTGCCATGATGATGCTGGTTCCCATTGTTTTGGGGGCGGACCCGGGAGATGAATTTAACCGCACAGAGGCGAATAGGTGTGGCGGATGTCATTATCCTAATGCTCCCATGCCGACCGTGGTGAGCATGTGGTATGAAAGCGGCCACGCGAGTTCCTACGAGTACGGCCGTACCGACAACACCTACTGTGCTAAATGTCACTCGCCGTTGCAGGCGAATCCTCTGGCCACTCATAGCGATCATGAGACAATTGCTCCGGCGGACTGGCAGGGAGTCACTTGTTCGGCGTGTCACCCTAACAAAGCGCAGAGGAATATATGGAAGGAAAAAGGTATTCCTGATACCCGCTTCGGCATTTACAACGTGGCTGACGGCACGTGGACCCCGGTCTACATGGACCAGAATGCAAACGATCTGTGCATGAACTGCCACTCCGGACGTCATGCCAAGAGCTTCCAGGGCTTCGGCAAGGTGATGTTCGAGCAAAAGGGCGTTAGGTGCGTTGACTGCCACATGGCAGGAGTGCCTACGGTGCTCGCCAATGGCAGCACCCGCGACATACCCTCTCACACTTTCCATGTGATGGATAACGTGGCCAACGCCTGTGTAAGGTGCCATTCAAACCACACCGTCGAATGGGCCCAGAAACAGATCGATAAGGGCATAATCCACGGCAAATAGAACCACCTTGGGGCGTACGTTTTTTAGCCAGCCGTTCGCAATGGGCGGCTGCCGATTAGGGTATAACGCGAACACGAGAGCAAGGGCAAATCTGGCGCGAACATAGCGTAGGTTCATTCAGTGGTGGAGCCAATGCTCCACCACTGTTTTTTGTGACAATAATCCGAAAGGTTTTCACCAGGCCAGGGAAACTTTTCTTTGCACCAATTGTCACGAGCTTTTTTGCATTAATGGTAGAAATAATCCTACGATTCAAAATTACGGATTGACTAAGAGTAGATAAGTGGTAATATACTTATAGAATAATTGAGCATTTACCTTTTAGATGTTTCTACTTTTAAGGGGAGGTGCAGTACCTATGGGAGACGCATTCACAGATCGTATGTCGGGGAATCGATTTACCACGAGTTCCGTGAGCCACGGTCCGTTTGATGGCGACATGTACGACATGATGGATCCTGATATCGACGACGGCTTCTGCCCATGTCAGATCCTCGCAGGAATAGGTATGACGAAGACAGTCTTCACGATGACGGGAATGGTTTCCAGTTGACAACAAAGCTTGAGCGGATGGTGAGACGCGAACCTCATTCTTAGGCAGTCTAGGGGGCGCTCTTCACTCACGGGATAGCATCCGCTCTTGTTATGACCCGCTTCGATCATCGCTCGCCAGAGCTCGATGGCATGTCGCCGCTTTACAGCACAATGCCATATCCTGATTGATCGGGTTACTACCCGGGGCCTGGAGCTTTTATTTATAAGCCCGGGCCCCACCGTCTTTTAGGCCCAAATCTTATTTACATTTACAGCTTTTTCAAGCTAATCCAAGATTAAAAGGTTCGGAAGCGAGGAAATAGTACAAGAAGCGCTATAGAATATTCGAGACAAAAATTACGCTCTATGCTCCGATGGGAGCCTTTTTAGTGCCTTTTTTGTACA
>JAGVMV010000026.1 GCA_020053595.1 Thermoleophilia bacterium
GTGCGCGAAGCCTGACCCTGTCTTCATCTCCCAGCATAACCGTGGATTCCCCGCGTCTTCAACCCTTTGGCATCTCAGTATCATACTGACACATGAGGTACGTGGTAAGTTTGCGGAAAAGAGCTTTGTCCTTTGGGGATCTAACTCTGAAAGCTCTTGCCCTAAAGCGGGCTATTCCAACAATGAAGTTGGTAAATCAATGAAGGGAGAAAGCCAAATGCTTCCAAGGGGGCCGACACTCTGAATTTTTGAGAAGAGCGTAAACAAGAACATCTGCCTTCCCCCTACTTTCCCTGTTGCCTGGATCAAGTTAGCCAGGCGTCTCTCGCTTTCGCAGACCGTAAGGACGCGAAAGTTGTTAAATCCGTATTCCTCTGTGTATTGACGTGATTTCCAGTATCTCTTGTATGCCGTCACCTTTTCCGCAAACCGCGACAGCGTTTCCGTTCCTAAATCCACTTCCAAGAAGAAAATGCATTTCCCGCGTCCTGTCTGAATCCCAAAGAAAGCATCAGGCGCGACCACAAAATATTTCTTCCTGGCTCCGGTTATAGAAATACGCCTCAAGTGCGATCGGTCGCCGCGCTGGTAGAAGAGAAGCTCTTCTCTCCTACTGGACAGCGCCACGTCAAGGCAGACCTTAAATTCCGAAACTCCGAGCGTATGCTCCAGGAAGAAAAACTCAACACGGTTGTTCGCGCGGTTCCATCTGACCTTGTGCCGCTCGATCTCAAGGGCGCCCGCCACGACTTCTGCCCCTCGCTTGTCGAGGGCATACGCTGCCTGCGCCGAACCGGCGGCGACAGGCTTTACGAGCCTGTCAAGAAAATGATGCTCTTCAAGTTTCTTCATCCTCATGTTGCAAGCTGAAACTGAGGCATTGGAAAAATGAAGGCGCTGAATCTGATCGCGCTTCAAAAACCTGTTCTCATAAACACTCAGGATAATCGCCACGTCCCTAGCCGTCAGAGTCATTGGAGCTATTCGATTATTTCTTCTTGCTGTTTTCATTTTGTCTTTCCGTTTATAAACCAGGGGAAATTAAGCGACCGAAGGAAGCGCCGTCTGGCTGATAAGCCAGACTTCCCGCGCTTCGCCGACGAGACGAAGGAACGAGGGTAACTGCAAGTCGAGGGGCGGGAAGTCGGGCTTCGTTTGTGCCTTCCAAACGAAGACAGACGGCGCTGGATTTAAGTGGGCTAAATGTCCCGCAAATTCAGTTAATTTCCCCCTGGTGGGTTTAATGTTTTTCAAGGAATTGGGTCTTGTAATGGGGTCTTGCATCGGATTGCAAGGGGTAATGCAAGGGGCTCACTTCTGTGGATCGGTGGTGGGTTTCTTGTGGGAAGGGTCGGACTTGGCATTTTTAGCGGCTTCTGCTTCTTCCCTGATTTCATCTTCTGCTGCCCCCAAGAAAGCGGTTACTAGTAAGTTGAGCTGCATTTCCACTTTCTTGCGGTCAACGCCTTCCGGCAGGTCATCGAGAATGTCGTGTTTCTTGGTCATGTTTGCCTCCTTGATTGAACTTTTGGTTCCTGGACGGGTTCAAGATTACCGGACTGCTTGCGTTCTTCAAGAATCTCTTCCGCCAAATCCAAGAAAGCGTCGATCATTCTCTGAAGCTCATACTGGGCCGCTTTCATGTCTATTTTCTTGGGGAAGACGTCGATCATTTTTGCCTCTCTGAACCAATTAAACGTATACTTACGATATAGAGGGGGAAAAAGAAACGGGTTTTCTGACCCGTATTCGCCCTCGGCTGCTATTTGTATATCCAAAATATCGTAGTATTACAGATGTGTCAATAGGAAAGTTATCCACAGGAAGGGGCTAAAAAACTATTGATTCATTGATATGACTGGATTATAGTAGCCATACTAAAGAGGCAAACTTACGATAGAGATAAATATGAATTTTGGCGATAAATTAAGACAACTAAGGCGTGAGCGCGGCATTACCCAGGATCAGCTGCGGGAGAAAATGGGCTACGCCACCAACAGCTATGTTTCCGACGCTGAACGCGGGAAGTTCATCCCCCAGCCCGACAAGCTGGCAAAGTGGGCTGACGCCCTGGGAATGACCTATGAGGAAATGGAAGACGTGCTCTTGGAATACCGTCTCCAGGAACTCGGTCTGGACGACCCCGGCTTCACTCTCATGTTCAAGGAAGTCCCGAATATGGACAGGGAGGAGAAACAATCACTGATTAGAGCTTATGAGGCCGTCATGAGGGCCAGGAAGGGCAAGAGGAAGAAGAAGTGAAGCGAGTGATAGACAAAGCAAATGAAATGAACCGGCAGTACGGAAATGACCTGGACCAGATAGCAGAAAGTCTAGGTCTAGCTGTCATTTACGAAAAAATGACTGGCTCATTCCGAGAAGTTTATTTTCAAGAAGCTAGCTCGATTGTTATCCGTGAGGATCTGCACAGAAGAGAAAAACGTGAACTGATTGCTCACGCTATTGGTCATCACCTGCTTCACGCTGGAAATCATCTTTCCATGCAAAAGCGGATTTACTCTTTCGGAAATTATCATGAGAAACAGGCCAACGTTTTCGCTGCCGTTCTGCTGATGCCAAGCGATGATCTACAAACAGTGATGAGAGCAAGGCCGAGGATTGATGAAATTGCTGATAATTTCCATGTTACAGATGAGCTGGTAAGGCTTAGGCTTTTAGTCTTGGCGAACTTTGAAAAGTCTGAGTCGAAAAAAGCATTGACAATGTCGAAAAGTGATATAACATAAAATTAGTAAGGTTATACTAAAAAGTAGATAGATATGTTATCAACGTTAGTTACATCCAAATCGAGAAGAACACTTCTAACACTGTTCCTGACCCACCCGGAACAGAAGTTTTACCATGCTCAGTTGGTTCGTGATCTGAAAATGCCGTCTGGCAATATTCAGCATGAGCTTAAGAAACTCAAAGATATCGGATTTCTAACAAGTTCTAGAGAAGCCCAGGTCCGTTATTTCCAAGTAAATAAGGCTTTCCCGCTTTATGGAGAGCTAAAAGGCATTATCTATAAAACTGTCGCGCTCGCTGATCCCCTCAGAGACACCCTTGAGAAAATCGGAGACATCCAAATTGCCTTCATTTATGGATCAGTCGCTAAAGACACTGAAAACATGGGTTCTGACATCGATCTGATGGTAATCGGCAATCCCAGTATGGATGAGCTTGCCAAGGCCGTTACGAAGGCTGAGAAGGGGCTTTCGCGAGAGATTAACTTCACAGTCTTTGAACCGGCAGACTGGAAGAAAAACTTGAAAGAGAAGAAGGGCTTTGCCACCACTGTTTTTAAGGATAAGAAAATATTTTTAATGGGGACTGAGGATGAATTACGAAAGATTAGTTAGAGAAGGTGCCATCGAGCGGATCTCCACCAGCGATGGAGAGATCGCCGATCACATCAGAAAAGCCCGGCATGATATTGCCGTGGCTCAAAACGTCAAGAATATTGATCTTGATTGGGCTTTTACCATTGCATATAACGGCATCCTGCAGGTCTCCCTGGGCTTCATGTACTCAAAAGGCTACCGCCCGAAGGGTGAAGCCAAGCATTACAACACTTTCCGCTTTTTACAGGAAGCCCTGCCCGCTTCATATTCAAGCCAGATCGCACGGCTTCAAAAACTCAGAAAGAAAAGAAACAGGGCTGTCTATCAGCAAATGGACTCGGTGTCAGAAAAAGAGGCCAGGGACATAATCTCGTTTTCCGCCAACTTCCTTGAAGAAATTTCTGAAATCATGCCGGAAAAGATAATTGAGCAAAGCAGGGAATCATGAACTGCGTAGTTTATCTTCGAGTTTCCACCAAAGACCAGGCTCTTAAGGCAGACAGCGAAGAGGGCTATTCCATACCTGCCCAGCGTGACGCCTGCGTTAAATATATTAAGGAAAAAGGCTGGAAGCTGATTGACGAGTACTTGGATCGCGGGGAATCGGCTAGAAGCGCCCGCCGTCCCCAGCTTCAGGAAATGCTCGGACGGATCGCCAAACAAAAAGACGTTCAGGTCGTTATCGTCCATAAAATCGACCGCCTGGCGCGGAACATGGAAGATCATGTCGCGATTAAAGCGATTCTCACGAAAGCGGGCTGTTCTCTTGTCTCCGTCGTTGAGAATTTTGAGGATAACGCTTCCGGCCATCTTGTCGAGGGCATTCACGCTCTCATGGCTGAGTTTTACTCCGCCAACCTTGGGGCGGAAACAAAAAAAGGAATGGTCCAAAAGACAAAGCAGGGCGGATGGGCGGGCATGGCTCCGCTCGGATATCTTAACATTCAGACGCCGATGAACGGCCGCCTGCTTCGTTCAATTGAAGTCGATGAAGAAAGAGCGCCATTCGTAAAACAGCTTTTTGACCTGTACGCCACTGGCGATTTCTCACTGCATGAACTTGAAGAGAAACTGTATAAGCTCGGATTCCGGAGCAAAGGCACAGCGAAGCAACTCCCCGGGAAGGTCCATAAGTCCCGGCTGGCTTCCATGGTCCAAAATCCTTTCTACATAGGAACGATCCGCTGGAACGGTATCGAGACAAAGGGGATTCATCAGCCACTGATTTCCAAAGACCTGTGGGACAGGGTTCAGGAGGTTGTGAAGGTCAGAAATGTGGCTGGCGAGCGCAGGCGGAAGCATCCTCATTACCTTCGCGGAACGGTCTATTGCGGGGAATGCGGCTCAAGGATGTCTTCTGACATAAAAACCAAGAACGGCAAGGAATATCTGTATTTCTATTGCCTGGGGCAGAAGAGGCGCAATGGTTGTAAGCAAAAATACATTTCCGGTGAAGACCTCGAAAAGCTGATTGTGGATACATATAAAACGTTTCAGATGCCTGAGGGGCTTCGGAAAAAACTAAGCGACCGGTTTGAGCAGCAGTTCCTGGACAGGCAGGCCAATACGATCAATGAACAGCAGTTCGTCACCCGGCGCATGGCCAAGCTGGCGGATCAGAGGCTGAAGCTCATGGACGCCTATTATGCCGGGGCTGTCCCTTTGGAGGTGTTGAAAAAAGAGCAGGACAGAATCAGCGGTGAGATTGAGGACTGCCAGGGCAGGCTGGAGTTTATGAAGGACGGCGACAACGAAATTAGGGAATCAATAGACATGGCGTTGGAGATGGCCTCGAAATGCCACATGGGATACAAGAAAGCCAGTCCCGCAGTCAGGCGGAAGTTCAATCAGGTTTTCTTCAAGAAGCTTGAAATTAAAGACAAGGAAATTAGTAAGCGGCGTTTCACTAACATTTATAGCTTAATACTCGATTCAGGTTCGAGTAAGGGTGAAATGGTAGCGGTGGCAGGACTCGAACCTGCGACACGCGGATTATGATTCCGCTGCTCTGACCAGCTGAGCTACACCGCCCCGTAAAACCGGCTGGCGCCGGTGCTTGTGCCGGAATGGAGCCCGGTTACGGACTTGAACCGTAGACCCCCTCCTTACCATGGAGGTGCTCTACCAACTGAGCTAACCGGGCTCGTGGTGCGGATCAGGCGCATCCCGCTGATAAATTCCGGATGCCGGCCCGCCGTTTTTGAAACTTGGCTTCTATGGTGGAGGAGGCTGGATTCGAACCAGCGTAGGCGTCGCCAACGGATTTACAGTCCGCCCCCTTTAGCCACTCGGGCACTCCTCCAGAAAAATCATGCGCACCGGACTTTCCGCGCGCATTGAGGCGACAGCAAATATTAGGGAATGCCGGGAGCGATTTCAAGCTTCCCGCATCCAAAGAATTATAACACAGGCGCCTTTTTTCGCCTTGAACCCCGCGCGGGCGGCTGCTATCGTCTATATAGAACGTTCATCACCTGGAGATATATTGGATTTACAGCTCACTCTGTTACTCTGCCTCGGGGCAGCCCTCCTGAATCTTCCTTTCGGATACTACCGCGCGGGAGTTCGCAAGTTCTCGATCCAGTGGTTCCTCGCCATACACCTGCCCGTCCCCCTGATTTTTATCATCAGGATCACCAGCGGCGCCGGCTGGATCATCATCCCGCTGCTCATTGCCAGCGCTTTGGCGGGCCAGCTCCTGGGCGGGATGATCAGGACCGCTTTCCGGGCACAGCGGACGCCGGAGGAAATATCCCTGAAGGACGATGAATAAAAGCAGGGGCGGGATCAATACAAACCGATGAACATTAAAATCACCAACACGCTCAGAAAACTCTTCGGCGGCAAAGCGGTACCGCTTTGCCCCTCCTGCAAGTATGACTGGCGCTCCGCCTGCCATAACCTGGACAGGCCGAAAGTCACCGAGTGTGGCGAGTACCAGAAGCGGTACTAGCGGCTGCCGTAACCGCCGCCGCCTGGCGTCTCGACCGTCACAACATCACCGGCCTCCAGTGAAACAGTCAGCTTACCGGCGACCTCCTTGCCGTTGATCAGATTCTTTCCCGGAAGCCCGGATGCGCCGCCACCGGCGCCCCGCGGCCCGTGGCGTCTGCGGTCGGCCAGAAGCGACAGCCGCGCCGGAGCCAGCAGCCTCAGCGACCGCACGACTCCATCACCCCCACGCCAGACCCCGTTTCCGCCCGAGCCCTGGCGGAACTCGTAGCTCTCGATCCTAAGGGGGAAAGCCATCTCCAGCGCCTCGACGGGCGTGTTGAGTGTGTTGGTCATACCCAGGTGGATACCACTGGCCCCGCCGCTCCCCGGACAGGCTCCGGCGCCGCCACCGATGGTCTCGTAATAGTTGAACTCTTGGCCGGGCGCCTCGCTGCCCAGGGTCAGGTTGTTCATCGTCCCCTGTCCCTGCGCCGGCAGCGGCATGGCCTGAGACAGCGCCAGCAGAATCGTGTCGGCGATACGCTGTGAAGTCTCTACGTTGCCCGCCGCCACCGCGGCCGGCGGACGGGCGTTGACCAGCGTTCCTTCCGGCGCCGTGATGCGCACCGGCGCCAGGGCTCCCATGTTCGCCGGGATGTCCGGATCGGTCACCGCCCTGAGCACGAAGTAACAGGCTGAGCGGGTCACCGCCATCGGGCAGTTGAGGTTCCCCGCTTCTTGTGGTGAAGTACCGTCGAAGTCGATCTGCATTTCCTCGCCGCGCACGGTAACAGTAACGGCTATTGTCAAATCCTGCCCGTCCCGTTCCAGATAATCCACGGCGCTGTAAACACCCTCGGGAAGGCCGGCGATGGCCCGGCGCATGCGCCGCTCAGCATAGGTGATCGCCGCATCCATGGCCGCCAGCACCTCCGCCCGCCCCCGTTGCCCGATCAGTTCGAATAACCGCCGCTCGGCGATCCGGCCGGCTCCCATCTGGGCGCGCAGATCGCCAAGCCGTTCCTCCGGACTGCGCATCCGCGCCAATAACTCACGCAGAAATTCTTCCTGCGGCTCGCCGGCGGCAACCAGCCGGGACGGCGCTATGACCACGCCCTCCTCTTCGAGCCTGGTCGAACCCGCCGGCATGCTGCCCGGCTCGATTCCACCGACGTCAGCATGATGGGCACGGCTGGCGGCGTAGGCGATGATTTTAAGCGGGGGCCCGGCTGGATTCGTATCGTCCGGCGAAACGAATTCCGCAATCGGTACGGCGATCGGGCTCACCACCGTGATGTCCGGCAGATGAGTGCCGCCCCGGTAGGGATCGTTGAGGATGAAGATGTCACCCGGCACCGGCTTTTCCGCCAGCACCGCGCGAACCGCGTCCGGCATGGCGCCCAGATGCACGGGGATGTGTTCAGCCTGGGCGATCAACCGGCCGGAAGCGTCAAAAAGCGCCGTGGAGCAGTCCCGCCGCTCCTTGATGTTGGTCGAATAGGCGGCGCGAATCAGAGACGCGCCCATCTCCTCGCAGATGGAGCGCAGGGCCGATTCGATCACCTGCAGGGTGATTGGATCCAGCGGTGTGTTCATATCTCCCCGCCTGACAGCCGTCTCATGACTCCATCTCCAACCACAAGTTGCCCACCTCATCAAGTCGTGCAGACCAGCCGGCCGGCACTACGGTCGTCGCTTCTTCTTCCTCAATGACCGCCGGACCCGGCACCTTCGTCATCCCCAAATCGGTGCGTTCCCAGACCTGAGCCTTGACCCAGTCACCCTCGAAATAAACCTGCCTCCGGGAAGCTTGGCCGCCGCCGGTAACAGTTGCGTCCAGCTCCGGCTGCTCCAGAGGCGTCAGGGCTGTCAACCTGATGTTGACCAACTCCACCGGCTCACCCTCCGCCCGATAGCCATAAGCTTTTTCGTGTTCAATCACGAACGCCTTCCTCAGCTCTTCGCGAGAAATATTTTCTCCGATCTTCACCGTCAGCTCATGTGACTGGCCACGGTATCGCAGATCGGCGCGGCGAATAAAATGCGTGCCGGACGCTTTTCCCATGGCCTCCCGCGCGTCGGCTTCCAGCCGCGCATAGGCTTGCCGCAAGAAGCGGTCATCCCATTCTCCTGCTGTATAGACAGTCCTCACCCAGTCCCGGCGCTGATCGCCGACGACCATCCCCAGTGCCGAAAGCACGCCGCAACTATCCGGCAGGAGCACCCGACCGATGCCCAGCTCCGCCGCCAGGTCGGCCCCGTGCATCGGCCCGGCGCCACCGAACGCCACCAGAACGAAGTGCCGGGGATCGTGACCGCGCTCGACGCTGATAACCCGTAGCGCCTTGACCATCTCGGCGTTGGCCACCCGGCGTATTCCCAGGGCAGCCTCCTCCAGGCCTGTCTTCAGCAGACGGGCTATCCTGGCCAATGACTTTTCCGCCAGATCCCGGCGCAGGGCCAGCCCTTCGCCGCCCAGCCTCTCGCCCAGGTAACCCAGATACAGATTGGCATCGGTCACGGTGGCCTGCTCGCCACCCTTGCCGTAACAGGCCGGTCCGGGCTCGGCGCCGGCACTTTCAGGGCCGACCCGCAAAGCGCCACCGGCGTCGATCCAGGCGATCGATCCACCACCGGCGCCGATCGTATGGATATCCACCATGGGGAGCGCCACCGGCGATCCGCCGATCTCCCGGCCGGTGGTCGTCTCGGCGGCCCCACCGCGCACCAGGGTGACGTCGGTGCTGGTGCCGCCCATGTCAAAAGCAATCAAATCGTCAACCCCGCTGCGGCCGCCGGCAAACACCGCTCCCACCACACCCGCCGCCGGCCCGGATAGCAGAAGCGGCGCCGCGCTGGTCTCGGCATCGGCCAGCGGCAGCACTCCGCCGCTGGACTGCATGATCATGGGCGCCGGCAGGCCCGCCGCCGCGATTTCTTCTCCCAGCCTCCCCAGGTAACTGGCAACCACCGGCGTCAGATATGCGTCTACCGCCGTGGTGCTGAAGCGCTCGTATTCACGAAACTGGGGCAAAACCTCGCTGGAGATCGATATGTGGACGCCGGGAAGCTCGCGCCGCAGCACCTCTGCCAGCGCCTGCTCGTGGGAAGGATCGAGGAAAGAAAACAAGAGGCAGACGGCCACGGCCTCCAGGCCGGTCTCTTCCGGTTCGCCGCGCCGAACGGGCTTGCCTGTTCTCGAAGATCTGCCAAGGTCTGATGATTCGTCAGGCTGCCAAAGTAGCTGCAACTCGGATGCCACCCGTTCCATCTCCGTAACGGCCAGCGGCCGGACCTCCCCCTCCGGAGCCACCCGCTCATCCACGGTCAGCCTCGCCTCGCCGGGGACCAGCGGCTCCGGCCTCTGCGGGCAGAGGTCGTAAAGCCGTGGCCGGTTCTGCCGCCCGATCTCGAGGATGTCCCGAAAACCGGCGGTCGTCACCGAAGCGGTCCGTGCTCCCTTGCGCTCCAGCAAGGCATTCGTAGCCGTGGTCATGCCATGGGAAAAGCCGGTAACCTCATCCGGAACCAGACCCGCCCTAGCCAGAACCTGACGCGCGGCGGCCAGCACACCCTCGGATTGATCGGCGGTCGTGGGAAGTTTGGCCCGGTAAAGTGAGCCGCCGGCGGCCAACACCGCGTCGGTGAAAGTACCGCCGACATCGACCCCAAGAAGTACCGGCGACGCCATCAACGGTTCCGGATATATGCCAGGAAGTTTAGCGACTCCCAGACCAGCATCCAGACCAGCAGCACCTCGGTAAAAAACAGCGCCCGCCGGCGGCGCAGAAGCCGGTCGATACCGAAAATAAGCAGGAAGCAGCCGACAGGAAGCAGCGTGTAAAGATAACGGCCGGGAACGCCGCCGATACCGGAACCGAATGGTATAAACAGGTTGACCGCCACGCCGATGACGAACGCCGCCGTTACGAAATTCACCCGTAACCGGGCCTCAGCTAAATCCGTGGGTCCATCAGCACTATCCCCCCCGGCGAAATAATACAGCACACCGACAAGCGCCACGGCCATCGCCGTACCCGCCGCCATCCAGGCATAGGTCCAGAAAGCAAAGGGGAAGACGGGCTCGCCGAACCAGAAAGTCGGCAGCAGCTCGTCGAGCCGCAGCGAACCCACGCTCTCCAGCGGTGAATTGAAGAAGGAGGACATCAGCGGCCGCGCCGCGCTTGCCCCGGTGGCGTCGCCGTAAACCGCGAAGTTATGCGCCAGCCAGGGCGCCATGATCGCCGCCGCGACCCCGAAAACAATTCCCGCCTGGGCAAGCGCCCGCCCCGGTCTTTCCCGCCGGTAGTAGACCGGCAACAACAACGCCGCCAACGCCACCGGCAGCAGAAAGATCGTCGTCAACTTGGTCAAAAGGCTGGCGCCGATGACCAGGCCGGCGACCAGGCTACGCCGCCAGCTGAACCCCCGTGACACCATCCGCAGGAGCAGCAAAACAGCTGCGGCCGCCAGCGGAACCGCCAGGGCGTCGTTGGTGATCTGTGACATGTTGAGGGCATACCCCTGGGTCAGCAGTATCGCCACCGGTGCGCCGTAGACGACCAGCCGGTTATCCGGGAGCGCCTCCCTAGCCGTCAGCCAGGTCAGGGGCACCATGGCCGAGGCCAGCATCGCCGCCAGCAGACGCATGCCATAAAGCTTCACAAAAGAATCGCCGGGCAGCGCCGCATAGACCGGCGCGTTGACCGCATAGTAGACAGGAGGTTGCATGGCCTCGTAGTTGAAGCGCCAGAGGTTACGCCGCACCCATTTCTCCCGGTCCTGGTCGTCCAGCTCCTCCGGAACCTTCTGCCAGGATGAAGGATCGAGATAGGCCGGCGTCGAGAGCTCTCCCACGGGCCGCCAGCCCCACTGGCCAGCCTTCAGCGATACATTTACCACTTCCGGAGAAACAAATGTCTGCCCCTCCACCGGCAGCGCACGGTTCTCCGCCAGATATTGCACATAGTGGAAATGCTGGGCCTCGTCGACCCGGCTCCAGACCGGCTGGATAACCGCGAAGATAACCCCCTGGGCCAGCAACAACAGCCAGAAAACAAATATTATCCGGCGCTCCCTGGCCCCGGATGTCACCAAAGACCCACTGTTTTTCCCGGTTATTGGCCTCAACAGCCTCAAGCCACCCACCTCCCGGTCACAAAGGCGGCTGTTGAAAACGCCAGCAGCAAAATAGAGACCGCGGACACGGCGATATACACCAGTCGTTTCCTGGAGAACTTCGCCAGCAGGATGAACAAGGGAAAAACAACCAGCAGATAGCGGCTCATGGACTTGTTCGTGCCGCCGGACAGCGGTAGTAGCAGGCTCAGGATCATGTAAAAAGTATATGACGCCGGCAGCTTTTTGACAGCAACGATCGTCAGCAGCAGAAGCAGAGCGGTGGCCGCCAGCTCATAGATCACCCACAACTCCCCCTGGTCAGTAAGAAAAGAAATGTCATGGGGGATGCTGCCCCAAAGCGGAGTCAGCTCGTGTCCCCAGCCCGCGGCCTGGGTTTCGATGAAAGCCAGGGGCCGGTCAAAAAGCAGATAGAGATAAACCATGTAAACGACTATGCCCCCAGGCACCAGCAAAAGCCAGAGAACAGACGGCCTGACTTTCCTCAAAGAGAAGTTTTGCTGCGACAGATACTCCCAGAGCAGCGGCAGGATCAGCAACAGCCCGGTCACCCGGGTAAGCGAAGCAGCCATTCCCCAAATTCCGGCCATCGCCCAGCGGCCGCGGCGGGCATAGAAAAAAGCGCCGACGCTGGTCATCAGGAACAGAGATTCCGTGTACATAGTGGTAAAGAATACCGAGGTTGGAAAAATGGCGAGCAGCCAGACGGCGCGCCGGGCAAGATCATCGCCGTAATCATCCCGAACCAGCCGGTAGAAAAAGAGCAGGCCGCCGAACATGTATACCGACGATAAAAGAATCCCCGCCAGCAGGTAATGTCCACCCAGCAGCCAGCCAGCCAGCTTTACCGTCAGGGGGTAAAGTGGAAAAAAGGCGACGTTGGACTGGTCGCCGCCAACCCACTGGTAACCGTCGGTAACTATCGACATGTACCAGTTGGCGTCCCACTGGTACCAGATGGAAAGGTACCACGGCGCTCCCTCGGTCAGGGGTGCGGCAATTCCCTCATGGATGGAGGGTAGAAGAAAATAGCCCAGGGCGGCAAAAAGTACCACCAGCGCCCGGCTTGCGGCAAAGGACCTGAGCACGGACTTTAGCATCGAAAAAACCTCGTTGATGAAGCTGCGATGACGAATCCAGCGAAGGAACTGGTTGCAGCCAGTTAAGTTGATGATGTTAGAAAGGACGCGGGGTAAAGTCAAACGGGCGGCGGCTGCGACTACATAGTCAGGCGGGCAACTCGCTTCTTGCTGTGAGATCGGGACTTCGTGAGTATCCCGCAATGGTTTGCCTCGCCTTCTGCAAACCGCTACGATTCCTCTCATGCAGCCACGCGAGTACGACATCATGTACAGCCTGGAAACCACCTATTGGTGGCACACCGGCATGATGGCGATTATGGAAAGGGTCTTAAGCCCCACTTTCAAGCCTGGTGCAAAGCTGCTGGATATCGGCTGTGGCACAGGCGCCAAGATGAAGATGCTGAGCCGCTACTGTGAAGTCTGGGGCATCGACATGCACCCGCGGGCGATAGAGCTCTGCCGCGAGCGAGGTCTCGAAAACGTCCAGACCGGCGACGCCACAGCACTCCCCTTCCAGCCTGACACATTTACTCATGCCATCTGCTGCGAGGTCCTGCAGAATCTGCCCGATGACGCCGCCGGCATGCGCGAGGCATACCGCGTGCTGAAGCCCGGCGGCTACTACTACATCTCCGAGCAGGCTTACCCGGTCCTGCGCAGCCAGCACGACATCTCACAGGGAGCCGTGCGGCGCTATACCCGGAACAGGCTGCGAAGACTACTTTCAGAAGCGGGTTTTGAGGTGGAGAGGATGACCAGCGCCAATACAGTGCTGTTTCCGTTGATGGCGGCGGTTCGGTTGGCCAGCAAGGCGCTGCATCCGCCATCGAAGGTGGTGCCGGAAGAATCGCACTCTGACCTCAAACCTTTGCCGAGGCCGGCGAATTACCTGTTGCGTTCTATCCTGGAAGCCGAAGCGGGCATTATCGGAAAAGTCGGCCTGCCCTTTGGTCTGACCATCATCACGCTGGCGCGAAAAAAATAGACTCTCTTGTATATCGCAGATTTAAGCGTCCAGGTATTTCCGAATACTTTCGGGACTGAAGTAGGCACAAAACACTGTATCCTGTGTCGTTCTGTCAGCAGCCAACACGGCTGGATACCAGTAGCTCCCGGGCTCCGGTGGCCTCGAGAATAATAAAACTACGCGATAATACCCCTGGCTATCCTTTATTTTTTCCCCGATTTCATCGATCGCCTTGATCTGGTACATACGCTTCATGGTCAAAGAGAGGGGTTGAGGAGGACGGTCGGGAACATACATCTCCGGAGAAAAAACAATATCGTTAGCTCCCGTATGACTCGTGGTGGCCGCCGCCAATCGATACCAGTACTGGTTCTTCTCAGCGAAGAACTCCTTATACCCAGGATGTACCCAGGCCACGTATAGACCAGTGAGCAAAATTGCCGGTAGCATGACAAATATCATGGCATGGGAAGAATTAATCCTCATTTTCAGGTCACGCGACAGAATGACCAGAAAAACAGGTAACAGAACAAACGGCACGACAGCAATCACCACAGAGAGTTTCAGTACTGAGAAGCTGTGGATAGCGGAGTGATTTATGAAGACATAGAGTTGCAGGATGCAGGGGACGACGATTATGAATGCCAGCTGAGCGATTCGCCGGGCTTCGCTCGAGACACTACTTTTTTTCAGTTTCCTGATCAGTAAATAAAAGCCCGTCGACACCACGAATATTAAAGTGATGTATAGAATAATCATCCCGACAGAGCCATATCCCTGGACTATATGACCCTTAACCTGTTGAAAATATTCCCACTTCGTGGTTTTGTCATATGAATCCATACCCGCGCGCACGAAATATTTGTTCTGTAGATAATCGAAGGCAGAACCAAGATTTCCCCACATGAATATCGTCATATGAATTCCGAAAAGCGCCAAACCCAGGAAAGGCCAGACCGCGAACTTAAATGTTCCCCTGAAAAATTCTTTCCTGTCCCGAAATCCAATTTCCCCGGAGAGCAGCCTGTTCAGGTAGAAAACGAAAGCAACAAAAACAAAAAACCAGTCGGTGAAGACGCCATAGAAGAAAACAAGCCCCTGGAGTAAATCGATCACTTTTCGTAGTCTGCCAGTCGCGTCGGTGCGCAACACCTCCAGAAAAACAACAATCACAAAAGGCAGAATTACCGCCTGATCGGAAAAAAATGAATTCTGATGGTAGTAAAAGGGAGAAGGAAGAAAAAGTTCAAGCAGAATCGGAATCACCGCAAAGGGAAAAGCGATTTCGGCTCTTAGCTTGAGAGATCTCAGAAAATAGTAGACCGTCAAAGCCAGTAATATCGTGATTACCAAGTGGTTAAAGAGGTTATACGACATGACCATGGACACGGACGGCTCATGCTGGCTAAGCATGCTTATCATGTAAACAGGAATCACTGCGCCCGGCGGATATGACAGGTAGGGAGCGCGGCTGAGCTGCGTCGTAAACTCCGGTGAGGCGGGGTTATCGTACATGCCGAATCGAAGATTCCAGGCACCCTCCCTGTACCAGTTGTCCGAGAAGATGAGCGTGCTCGCCGTCAACCAGTCATGGTTCTCGCCGGAGTAGACGCCAAACCATTGTTTTCGTTCAAACACCGTATACGAAAAAATCGTTGTGGCAATCAATATCAATCCGATTACCGCAAAAAAATGCACGTCCTTGCTATTAAGTTGCTTGGTTCTAGTTTGATTCATCGTTTTATATTTATCTGTCCAGTTTGATTATTACCAGACATATTTAACTCTATTAATTATTTTGTCAATAGACGCCTCGTCAATTGGATCGATATTCACAAATACGGAATAAAAAAACCGGCCCGTAGCCGGTTGATAAAAACGCAGTTTTACAATGTTTTATTTATCCAGAATCTTTTCTTCATGGTATTCCTTATCTGCATTGACATCCCAGACGTCATGTGTCTCTCCCAGGATATTCCGGGCCGCCAGGATACCGGTCTTCATGGAGTGGTCCATGTTATTATATTTGTATGTGCCATAGCGGCCGACGATCTCCAGGTTGTCGAAGCTACCTATGTAGTCGCGGATGATATTCAGCGGGCCCTCGTAGCCGAGCTCATACATGGGATAGGCCTTCGGCACCCGCACGACAAAGCCGCCGATCACCTCTTCCTTATTGAGAAAGCCCAAACGCCGGCCCAGGTCGTCCACCGTCAGGTCGATCAGCGCCTGGTCGTCCATGTTCCAGATGTCGTCGCCCTCGAAACAGAAATACTCGGCGACAATGGAGCTCTTGCCCTCGGGCGCCATGGCGGAACTCCAGTTCCTCGGCTCGTGGATGCGACCCAGTTTGAATGATGGATCGTGGATATAAATCCAGGTCTGGTCCGTGACCTCAGGCTTGTCGATCATCAGGTTGACCGTAACGAGGTCGCGGTAGCGCAACTTGTGCACGGCCTCTACCACTTCCACAGGCGCCTCGGGCCTCATTGCCAGCACCAGTTCCGTGAGCGGCATGCTCGAACAGAGGTTCTCCACCTCGAGCTGATAACAGCCTTCGCCGGATTCCACGCCAAGCGAAGTTATCTGTCCGGCGTCGTGATTCACGGCTGTCACCCGGGAGTGTATCCGCACCTCATTACCCAGTTTTTCCACATCCTCGGCTAACCTTTCGCTAATGCGTCCGATGCCCAGTCGCGGATAGAGAAACTTGTCGATCAGCGTGGCGACCTTGCCGTTCTTCTGCGGAAACAACGCGTCCTTGACCGCCACTCTCAGCGACAATCCCTTGATCCGCTGCGCCGCCCACTCGGCTTCGATCTGGCTGCAGTCGATGCCCCAGACCTTCTCGGTATAATTCTTGAAGAACAGCTTGAAGAGTTCGCGGCCGAATTCATTGCTGACCCAGTCTTCCAGGGAAACGATCTCGGGCTTGCCGAATACGTTTCTGACCTTGACGTAACCGTAATCGGCGAGACACCTGGCGGTTGTGCCCACGCCCATGCCAAAAATCGCGTTGGCGGGCTTCAGGGGATAATCGAAGTACTTGCCGAGGTAATAGATTTTGCTGGAGCGCTGGACCCAGATGGCCTCCTCGCCCAGGATATCCTTGAAAAACTGGTCGACTTCCTCGTCCTTGGTGAAAAAGCGGTGCCCGCCGATGTCGAAGCGGAAGCCGTCCCGTTCGATAGTGCGGGAAATACCGCCGACCTGGTCGTTCATCTCCAGGACGACAACATCCTTATGATTTTCACTTAAAACAAACGCGGCGCTCAGACCGGCCGGCCCCGCGCCGATCACCGCCACGTCAGCATTTTTCTTGGTCACCAATATTCTCCCTCAAAGCCGCAAAAGCCCTGTTTCCTCTCGGTCAGCAGTAAAAATGGAAAAATCTGGAGGGGGCTTGCGGCATTCCGCCAATGTGGGTCAATTATAACTTTTGACGGGAAGAGCGACAAGCGGTGAAGGTAAGAGGTTTGTAAAGAGAGGATTTTGGGAAAAAGATGAGCCCGTAGGTGGGGGGAGGCTAAACTCACAACCTACGGGCTCCCTTTTAGGGCGGAGGCGTTCGCCTCCTGTCCTGTTTGTGGGTCTTTCAACACTTTTATCGACTGTCAGATTGTATCCTTTAGAAATCTGATAAATTCGCTTCCGTAAGTCCTGTTTGCGAACCATAAGCTCCCGGCCGAAAGACACATTCTTGTCCGCGTTACTGATATTGTAGTGGCGAAAGACACGCAACAGGCATTCCAATCGACCATCGCAGGAGGCAATCATGTCTGATGACAGCGGCAATAACGGGTCCCAGGGACCCCAGGTGAAGGTCCAGGTACCCGCGGATATCCAACGCGGTGTCTATGCTAATATGGCCCGGGTGAACCATTCCGAGTTTGAATTCTCCATCGATTTCGCCAACGCCGATTTCGCCGGGCAGGACCCTTCCGGGAACATCCCCGCCGTGGTCGTGGCGCGAATCATGATCAGCCATGAGTTCATGCCACACCTGCTCGAGGCCCTGCAGGAAAACTACAGCCGCTACCTGACTCGCCGCGACATCAAGGGTCTGCCCGAGACCGAGGAGCCACCGGCAGACGATACCCTTCCCCTCGACGAATAGGTACGGTTGTCGGCGCCAAAAAGGGTGGGTCATAAGTTTAACCTGCGCCGCAAAACGGTAATGATTACAACGGTGGGCGCTGCGTCAGGTCCGACGTCTGCAAAAGGAGCCATGCAATGGCAGATCATAACCTCAAGCATATCGATGGTGCTGACCGGGGTCGGATTTTGCTTTACGCCCTCAGCACCTGCATGTGGTGCCGTAAGACCAAGCAATTGCTGGGCGATCTCGGGGTGGCCTACGACATGATCGATGTAGACCTTCTGGAAAAACAGGAGCGGGAAGAGGTCACTGAAGATATCAAGAAATGGAACCCGGAGTGTACTTTCCCGACGGTTGTCATCAACAACGAGAAATGTATCATCGGGTACAACCCCGATGAATTACAGGCCGAGTTGCAGGTGACCCGATAGAACGGATGTTGAAATGAGCGCATCCATCGAAGAGGTCAGCGGCGAGGATATCCAGAAATATTATGATCGTCTGAAGGATGATGTTGAGAGGCATGGTTACCATCTCAACCCGGACGAGGATATGACCAGGGATCTCATCCGCGGACTGATCGTCAATCAAAGGCGTAACAGCTATCCCTCCTGTCCCTGCCGGCTGGCTTCGGGGGATATCGAGGAGGATCTGGACATCATCTGCCCGTGCGACTACCGTGACACCGACCTCGGCGAGTACGGCATGTGCTACTGCGCCCTCTACGTTTCCGGCGATGTTCTCAGTGGCGAGAAAGCTGTTTCACCGATTCCGGAGCGGCGGCCGTCGCCGGAGGAACGGGCGAAGGCCCGGGCTGAAACCGGTGGCGCCCCCGTCCACGCCGGCCTGAGCAAACCTGTCTGGCGCTGCCGTGTCTGCGGCTACCTCTGCGGACGCGACGAGCCGCCGGAAAAATGCCCCATCTGCGGGGCACAAAAGGAGCGCTTCGAGCGGTTCATGTAGAGACCGGTCACTTGCAGCTTTCGGCGCGGTTTTTCCCTCTGATTTTTTAACCTGTATTTAATAAAAGTTTCCCTGAAATTTGATATATTTTCCCCCGCCCTACCAAGTTGCAGAAAACGGAGCAAATCATGGCTGACAGCGAAATCACGAATCTGAGCACGGGTACCGTCGCGACCGAGGCGCGCGACCTGATCATCCGGGTCACCAACCTGCATAAAACATAAGATACCGGCGAGGTCATGATCCGCGAGGAGCCGCTTTACAAGATGCGCGACAACGCGCGCACCGACTTCCGGGCCCAGAACATGGGCTTTATCTTCCAGACCTTCAACCTGCTGCCGGTACTCACTGTCGTGGAAAACGTGGAATTGCCGGCGCTGGTGGCAGGCGTCAAACCGGGCCAGGCGCGTAAGCGGGCGTTACATTGGGTCGAAGCTCTGGGGCTCGCCGACCAGACAGGCAAGCGGCCCGCGGAGATTTCCGGCGGTCAGCAACAGCGCGTCGCAATCGCCCGATCGCTGGTCAACAACCCGGCCATCATCTGGTGCGACGAGCCCACGGGCAACCTGGACAGCGAGAACCAGAAGCAGGTCATGGACGTGCTTTGCGGCCTCAACAAGGACAAGGGCCAGACCTTTGTACTCGTCACCCACAGCGAAGAGGTTGGTGAGCGGGCCGACCGCATCGTACACATGCGTGACGGCCTCATCGAGCAGGACTGCGGCGTCAGGCTTCATCGGCGTCCTGGCCTACGCGGCCTCGCTGCTTACCACCTATCTGCCGGCGCGCCAGGCATCGAAGGTCTACCCGGCGGAGGCATTGCGGTACGAGTAGCTGATCCCGGATACCGTTAAAAACGCCACGCATTGCGTGGCGTTTTTTTTTGGCCGCGGAACTCCACGATATTTGATGAACAGGGACTGAGGTTATTATTCAGGTTAGGACTTATATCAACTTGGGAACCTTATTAGTGCCCTAATTTCCAGTATTTGGAGAAAGCCAGGTGGACGATCCGAACCAGGGAACCGTTGTGTCCGTGCGCGGCAGCGTCGTCGACGTGCTTTTCCCGCGCAAACTGCCGGCGATCAACAACGAACTCCGGGCCGGCGATAGCGGTGAGATTGTGATCGAGGTCGGCACCCAGCTTAACGCCCAGGTGGTCCGCGGGATCGCCCTCACTCCGGCCCGGGGCCTGGCCCGCGGCGCCACGGTTCTGGACACCGGCCGCACGCTGCAGGTCCCCGTGGGCAGGGAACTGCTGGGACGCGCCTTCGACGTCTTCGGCAAGGCCATCGACAAGAAGACGGAACCCGCGGGCGTCGAATGGCGCTCCATACACGGCGAGCCGGTGCCGCTGGCCCGGCAGTCGGCCAAGTCGGAGATCTTCGCCACCGGCATCAAGGTCATCGACGTGCTTTCGCCACTGGAACTTGGTGGCAAGGCCGGCCTATTCGGGGGCGCCGGCGTCGGCAAGACCGTGCTGATCATGGAGATGATCCACAACATGGCCGGCCGCCACGAGGGCGTCAGCGTTTTTTGCGGTATCGGTGAGCGCTCCCGCGAGGGCGAGGAACTTTATCGCGAAATCCGCGAAGCCGGCGTCCTCGACAACACCGTGCTTATCTTCAGCCAGATGAACGAGCAGCCCGGAGCGCGCTTCCGGGTCGGACACGCGGCGCTGACCATGGCCGAATATTTCCGGGATGATTCCCGCCAGGACGTGCTGCTGCTCATCGATAACATCTTCCGCTTCATCCAGGCCGGCGCCGAGGTGTCGGGCCTGATGGGGCAGATGCCCTCACGCGTAGGCTACCAGCCCACCCTGGCCACGGAGCTGGCTGAGCTGGAAGAAAGGATCTGTAATACGTCAACCGGCGCCATCACTTCCATCCAGGCGGTTTATGTTCCCGCGGACGACTTTACCGACCCGGCGGCCTCCCACACCTTCAGCCACCTTTCGTCATCGATCGTTCTTTCACGCCAGCGGGCCAGCCAGGGGTTCTATCCAGCAGTTGATCCGCTGCAGTCCCACTCGAAAATGCTGAACCCTACTGTCGTTTCGGAGAAACATTATCGCGTGGCGCAGGAAATCAGGCGCACCCTGGCCGAGTACGAGGAGCTCAAGGACATCATTGCCATGCTCGGGCTCGAAGAGCTTTCCCAGGAGAACCAGCGCAGCGTGCACCGCGCCCGGCGACTGGAGCGCTTCCTGACCCAGCCGTTCTTCATGACCGAGCAGTTCACCGGGCTCGAGGGCAGATTCGCGGAACTGGACGAAACCCTCGATGGCTGTGAGCGGATCCTGAACGACGAGTTCTCGGGTCATCCCGAGCAGACGCTCTACATGATAGGAAATATCGATGAAGCGAAAATACCCCATGACGCGGCTCGCGCGGAACAGGCCTGACATTGTACGAATATGACAGAAAGGCACGCCCATGAGGCTCAAGGTTATGGCGCCGGCAAAAGTAGTGATCGACCTGGAGGTGGACAAAGTGGTGGCCAGGAGCCCGGATGGCTATTTCTGCCTGCTGCCGCACCATGTGGACTTCGTCTCCGGCCTGGCGCCGGGCATCCTGACTTACAAAGACGAGGGCGGACGCGAAAACTCGCTGGCAATCGACGAGGGCGTCCTGGCCAAATGTCGTGACGAGGTGCTGGTGGCGACACGCAACGCCATCGGGGGCGGCGGCGCCAGAGAGCCGCAGCGTGGCCAGGTAGACCAGATCCTCGACATCGGCGAGGATGAAAAAAAGTGCCGCGAAGTCATCGCGAGGCTGGAAGCCGAATGCACCAGGCAACTGCTGAGTGAGAAAGACAATGGCTGACCAATCACCGGATTACGACAAAAAAGTTGGCGGGCGGGAGGACAGGCGCCACGGGGATCGGCGGCTCGAGGATCGCCGAATCGGGGAACGCCGTCAAAGAGATCGGCGGCAGAAGGAAAAGAAGCCGGAAGACAACACCCGACAGCGCGACAATAGCCGCTTCTGGTATGACTTTATGCGATTCAACCTGACCGGCTGGTCGGTGGTCATCCCCACCCTCGTCGGGCTGGCGCTGGGCAACTGGATCGACCAGAGAAACCCGCGTGGTTTTTCCTGGACCCTGACCCTGATGGCCGCCGGCCTTTTTCTCGGCTGCCTGAACGCCTGGTACTGGATACGCCACCAGGATCACAACGGGAGGAACAAGTGAGCGCGCTGACCAACATATTGATACCGGCAATAGCAGGCCTGGTGCTGGGAACCATGTACTTCGGCGGCCTTTGGTTGACGCTGCGCCACCTGGCCCGTTCCCACCAGCCCGCCTTTCTCGCCTTCGGCAGCTATTTCGGGCGGCTGGCCGCTTGTTTCACCGGCTTCTATCTGATCTCGAGAGTGGCCGGCCTGCCGGGTCTACTCGTCTGCCTTGCCGCGTTCATCATCGTGCGTATGGTACTGGTCCGACGCTGGGGAAAGCCAGAGCTGAACTTCCAGGGGATTGACGATGATTAATACTTGTCACATATTCAGAAACACCGATCAGGCGACATTTTGGAAATAAGCCCCGACACGAAGATTATCTGGAGCTGGGGGTTCGTCAACCTCAACCTGACCATTATCTTCACCTGGGCGATCATGGTCATGATCGTGCTCACCGCCTGGCTGGCCACGCGCAAACTCGTGGTCCACCCGCCTCTCTCCCGCTGGCAAAATATTTTCGAGGCCATCGTGACGATAATGCGCAATCATATCCGCGAAATCATTGGGCCGGATATCAGTCGTTATATGCCCTTCGTAGGCACGCTGTACCTGTTTATCGCAGTTTCGAACCTGCTGATCGTCGTTCCTGAATACCGCCCGCCGACCGGTTCGCTCTCGACAACCGCGGCTCTGGCGCTTTGCGTCTTTTTCGCGGTCCCCATCTACAGCATCGCGGCCCAGGGGGTCGGCGGTTATCTCAAGCATTACATCAAGCCGTCGCCGATCATGCTGCCCATGCATATCATGGGGGATCTCACGCGCACCCTGACCCTGGCGGTCCGTCTCTTCGGCAGCATTATGAGCGAGTCGATGATCGCCGGCGCCCTGTTGGCCATCATCCCATTCTTTCTGCCCGTGGTGATGAAGCTCTTCGGGCTGCTCATCGGGCAGATACAGGCTTACATTTTCGCCGTGCTGGCGTCCATTTACATAGCCTCGGCGGCAAGCTCCGACCGGAGTCATAAACACGAGGAAATCCCGATGGCTTATCGTGGCGGCAGCCACGTGCATGGCAAATAACTGATCCCTGGACAAGGAGGAAAAATGGACAACACGACCATAATCGGCCTGGGGTCGATGGCGATGGCTGGTTTGACGATGGCGATCGGATCGATCGCGCCGGCGCTCGCCGAGGGGCGGGCGGTTTCACGGGCGCTTCAATCCATCGCCCAGCAACCGGACGAAGCGGACATCCTGTCGCGCATCCTGTTCGTGGGCCTGGCGATGATCGAATCCATCGCCATTTACTGCTTCGTCATCTCCATCATCCTGATCTTTGTCAATCCATTCTGGGAAAAGATGTCGGCGGGAGGTTAGCCAGTTGAAGATCGACCTTTTCACGCTGTTCGCCCAAATAGTCAATTTCCTGATCCTGATGCTGCTGCTGAAGCGTTATCTCTACCGGCCCATCATCAGGACCATGGACGAGCGCGAGCGCCGCATAGGCGCCAGTCTCGAGGAAGCCGAGCGGAAGGAGAGCGAAGCCCAGCGCGAGGCCGCGGTCTGCCATGCCGAACGCCAGGAAATCGAGGACAAGCGCGGTGAAATGCTTTCGATGGCCCAGGCGGCGGCGGAAACCTGGCGGCGCGACCTGATCCAGCAGGCACGCGAAGAGGTCGAGGAGCGGCAGCTACACTGGCGCCAGGCGATCGAGCGGGAAAAGGAGTCTTTCCTGCGTGACCTGCGCCAGCGAGCCGGTGCCCAGGTCTACGAGATCGCGCGCCGGGCGCTTGCCGACCTGGCCACGATAGAGCTGGAGCGTCATATCATCGACACCTTTCTCGCACGCCTGCCCGGCCTGGAAAAACCCGGTGCCGACGCGTTCCAGACGCCGGGAATGGAGGCCACGGCGACCGCTGACCGGCAGGGAGAAACTCAGCGTCGGGAAGCCGTGATCTGCACCGCCTTCGCCATCGATAAGAAGACGCGCGAGCGGATCGAAAAAGCAGTCCGGGAGCGCCTGGCTGGAGACTTTGACCTGCGCTTCGAGGAATCGCCCGACCTGATCTGCGGTATCGAGCTGCGGGCCGGCGGCCAAGCCGCCGCCTGGAGCCTGCGCGACTATCTGGAGACTTTGGACGAGAAGATGTCGCTGGCCTTCGCGATTAAAACAGAAGAGTAGGTTTCGATTCATGTACTCGCTCGCTAAGGGACCTTGTAAAACAGAAAAATAGGTTTCGATTCATGGAGTTACTCACTAAGGAAGCATGTGAATAAAAAAGAAGACATGGAAGATTTACGCAAGGTAATCGACGAGACCGCTGTCACCATCGACAGCGTGCTCGCCGGCCAGGAGACCGATCTCGAGTTTCACGAGTCGGGCACCGTCTGTTTTGTTGGCAAGGGCATCGTCCGCATCAAGGGTCTGCCCAATGTGCGCTCCGAGGAGCTGGTCCGTTTCCCGGGGGGAAAACTCGGCATCGCGCTCAACCTGGAGCCCGACGAGGTCGCGGTCATCCTGCTGGACAAGCGCTCCGGCATCGAAGCCGGCCAGGCGGTAAGCCGCACCGGCCGCGTCGTCGACGTCCCCGTGAGTGACGGCCTGCTGGGCAGAGTCGTCGACGCCAAGGGCATGCCGCTGGATGGAGGCGGCGCCATCCCGGAGAGTGAACGCCTCCCGATCGAACGGCCGGCGCCTTCGATCATGGACCGTTTGCCGGTGACCGTGCCGCTGCAGACGGGCATCCAGGCAATCGATGCGCTGATCCCCATCGGCCGTGGCCAGCGGGAGCTGATCATCGGCGATCGCCACACCGGCAAGACCGCCATTGCCGTGGACGCTATCATCAACCAGTTTGATAAGGATGTTATTTGTGTTTATTGCGCCATGGAGCAGCGCGGTTCGGCAGTGGCGGGGGTCATCGACAACCTGCGGCGCCATGGGGTGATGGAGAAATGTATCGTCGTGGTGGCCTCGGGCGATGACCCGCTCGGCGTTAGGTTCACCGCCCCTTACGCGGCGACTTCCATGGCGGAATATTTCATGGAAAAGGGACGCGATGTGCTGATCGTCTACGACGACCTGACCCGGCACGCGCGGGCTTACCGCGAGTTGTCACTGCTGCTTCGGCGCCCGCCGGCGCGGGAGGCCTACCCCGGCGACATCTTCTACATTCACTCGCGGCTGCTGGAACGTTCCACCCGACTGACCGAAGAGCTCGGCGGCGGCTCGCTGACGGCGCTGCCCATCGTCGAGACCGAGGCGCAGAACATGTCCGCCTACATACCGACTAACCTGATCTCGATTACCGATGGCCAGGTCTACCTTTCACCCAAGCTTTTCCAGGAAGGGGTCATGCCGGCGGTCGATGTGGGCCGGTCGGTATCCCGCGTCGGCGGCAAGGCCCAGCTGCCGGCATACAAGGCGGTGGCCGGCGACCTGCGGCTTTCCTATTCGCAGTTTGAAGAGCTGGAGACATTCTCGCGCTTCGGCACCAACCTCGAGGAGGAAACGCGCCGGGCGCTCGAACGAGGCCGCCGCGTCAGGGAGACCCTGAAACAGGCCCAGTTCAGGACAAGAGCTGTTCCCGAACAGATCGCGGTGCTGCTGGGCGTGACCAGGGGTTATTTCGACAGTCTGCGGATCCCCGACATCACGGCGGCAAAGCGACAGGTGGAGAAAGAAATCGAGAACCATCTGCCGGAGCTCTGCCGTGGCATACTTGCGGGGAAAGAGCTGACCGAACAGGACCTCCAGGCGATCAGCGAGCGTATAGAAAACGTCCTTGATCTGGATTTGAACGAGGAAAATGATGCAGACGCTTGATGAGCTTCGGCGGCGGATAGACAACGCGGATGACATGCAGTCTGTTGTTTCATCGATGAAGGTGTTGGCGGTAGTCAGTATCCGCCAGTTCGAAAAAGCGCTGGTTTCATTGAACGATTACAATCGCACGGTTGAACTAGGCCTGCAGGCGATCATGCAGAACGGGTCCGCGATGTCCGACGCCATGCTGAAAACCGACCTCCCGTTCTTAATGCCTCCTGACCCTGAGAGTGCCGGACGCCGACAGAACAGCAAGGGCGCCGAGAGCCGCGGCCGTGTTCCGGCTGACCGCACCTGTGCCCTTATATTCGGCTCTGAGCAGGGCCTTTCTGGACAGTTCAACGAGCAGATTGCCGAATTTGCGCTAAGCGGGATGGAGAAGCTGGGCCTGACAACCGGCAATCGTTCACTGCTGGCCATCGGCGATCATGTGGCGTACCGGCTGAAAAACGCCGGGCTGCCCGTCGAGCAGACCTTCCCGATCCACGGTACCGCCAAAGCCGTGACGGAGAGCGTCCGCGAAATCTTCCTGTTTCTTGATGGCCTGCGACGGGGAAAAAATATTACCCGGATAATCCTTTTCTTCCACAAGCCTCTTTCGGGAGCGCATTATCTGCCACGGATGTCACAGCTATATCCCGTCGAAAGAAGATTCCTGCTTAATCTGGCGCAGCGGCCCTGGCCATCACCCCGCTCCCGGCCAATGATCACCATGGACCAGGTTCACCTTTTCCGGTATTTGATACGTAATTATCTCCGTATTACTATGGAGCGCGCCTTCGTCGAGTCGCTTCTCAGCGAGAACGCCAGCCGGCTCCTGGCCATGCAGGTGGCGGAGAAGAACATCGCCGAGTACATCGAGGATCTGAAGCACGAATTCAACAATCGCCGCCAGGGAGAGATAACAGCGGAGCTATTGGATATTGTCGCCGGGTCGGAAGCCTTGGCGCAGGATTATCTCTAAAAAATCCGCGCCGGGTCGTACAAAGCCGCCCAGGGATTATCCCGGCCGGTGATCAGGTCGGTGAGGATCATCGCCGCGGCACAACTGGTTGTCATCCCCCAACCGCCGAAGCCGGCCGCAACAAGAACTGAGCGGGACTCCGGCAGCCTGCCGATGAATGGTACCCGGTCAGGGGTCTGCTGGTCCTGGTGGAACCAGTGGTAGTCGATGTTTCTGACCGGCAACCGCGCCCGGGCGTAGCTCTCCACTCTTGCGAACTGCTTCTGGAAATCCGAGGGACGGAGCTTGTCGTCCCAGGCGCTGACCAGTAGCAGCGTTTCTTCGCCTGCCTGCTGGTTGCGGATGGATCCGCCATAAGGATCGACGCTGTAATGCAGGCCTTCCGGAACCGGTCCATCGAGCCGCATGCCGAGAACAAAACGGCGCCTCGGTGTCAACAGCTCGGCAAACCGCTCACGATGGTAGAAAGGGGTGTTGGTAGCCACAATCACGTTCCCGGCCCTGATGTCGCCCCGGTCGGTTTTTAGGATGGTTCCTTTACCGGACTTTCCAGTCGCGCCCGCGACGCCTGAAAAATCACCAACAACGCCGGGCGACGCATCAACTTCCCCCTTCAATATACCGTCTTCGACAATATCCAGCGCCCGCGTTTCCTCAAAGATGAAACCGCCGGCAGCCACTATCTCCCGGGCCAGGAAGAGCAGGTAGCGACGGGGGTGGAACTGGGCCTGGTTCTCAAAACGCATGGCCCCTCTGGCAAAGGGCAGCGGGGTCTCGCTGGTATAGGATGCCGGCAAGCCGAGCCGGCGGGCCTGCTCGACCTCGGCCTTTACCACGGGGATGTTCTCCTCGAACTCTGTGTAAAGAAAGGCGTCAGCCCGTTTGAAATCGCAGTCGATGCCGTTGCTCTGGATGATGGAGATGATGCGTTCGAGGGCCGCCATGTTGGCATCGGCGTAGACCTGTGCTTTCTCCTGGCCCAGCGTTCGGGCGAGAAGGCCGTAGCGCTGGCCGTGCTCGGAAGTGATCTTGCCGAGGGTATAGCCGGTGACGTCCTGCACTATCCGCAGCGTCTCGACGACGGCGACCTTCAGACCCTGTTGTGAGAGGAAGTAGGCAGCGACCAGCCCGGCGATGCCGCCGCCGGCTACTGCCACGTCAACGGTCAGCTCAGCCGCCAGCGCCTCGTAATCAGTGGATGGAGTTGTGTCGAGCCAGACGGAGGTGGACTTTCCCCAGAGGCTCATGCCGGTTGCTGGATTCAGTTAGACGCGGAACTGAGTGAGTCCGGATCCCGCTCCCAGACCATCTGCAGCTGGTCCGAAACCTGCTCCCCCGTAACCCATTCGTGCTCGCCGGTGGGCGATTCCTCGCACAATCCGGTCACCGGAAGATTGGTTACGGCCTTGCAGTTCTTGCAAAGGAAACAATCCATGCTACCCTCCCTGGAGAAGTGTGACTATTTATATCACACCCGTGGGAAATTTAAACTCCCATCAATGAAGATTCTACTCCGGCGTCAACATCCCTCTGATGATCACATCCACGGCCTGTTCCTGGCTGAGACCCCTGGCCATCAAGGTTTCCAGTTGTTTGCTGTCGACGCTGCCAATGGCCGCCTCGTGGGTGACCTTTGCCGTATGGTCGAGCACGTTTACTACCGGCACCGCCCGGGCGCTGGCCCGATCCTGCACGATCTCGATGCAATCGACGTGACCGCGGGAACGGCGGCCCGAAGCCTCCATCTCTGAAAAAACCTCGCTGTGCGCCTCGCCGGTGACCGCCACCCGGCTCTTGATGACACCACGTGCGTCTTCGCCCTTTAAAAGACACTTCTCCCTGATCCGGATGCTGTCGCTGCCATAACCGTAGACCCTGGCCAGCATCTCGACGACCGAACCCCCGGCCGCCTCAACTTCGTAGTCGATGTCAAGTTCCCCCACCCGGCCGTCCGTGAGCTGAAAAGAGGTCCTGAGCCGGGCGCCCTCGTCCAGTGTTATCCGGGCGTGTGGGATGACGCGGACGCCCCCAGTTTCCCCGTGATAATGGACTTCGTCATAGCCGTAGAAGGCATTCCTGCCGATCGCGATCCGGGCCTTCATCCTGTGCTCCACCTTGACGGCATTGGGGAAGATGCAATGCGCCAGCAGGTTGACTCCAGCGTTCTCGGCGACCTCGCCGGAGATGTTGATGACCTGCTCACCCTCTGCCGGCAGCACCCCGAAGCAGAGGTGCACGGGGTGTTCGATTTTCACGCCCGGCAGCACGCGGATGCGCAGGTCGATGCCGTTGGCGGTTTCCTCGGGCTCGACCTCCAGTCCGGGCACCAGGTGCGCGCCGATGACCCGGTTCTGATGCACCACCAGGTGAGCGACCCGGCTGTCCTCGAATGCCGCCGGATCGCCACGCGCGCGGCTGTACGCTTCAAGCATTTGCCTGTAGTCAGTGGCGTGGGCTTTCATTTCTTGTCCTCCAGCGAAGGGTACGACTTGCTGATGCAGGGCGCGCAGCGGCCGCGGTAATAATCGACGATCTCCTGGGTGCCGCCGGTTTTAAAAGCGAGACCGCTGCACATCAGCGCGGCGCGGTCGGCGATCTTCACGACCTCCTCCTCGTGGGTGATCAGGATCACAGAACCGCCGTAATCCCGGATCTCGTAGATCATGCTGATGACGGCGTCCTGGGAGATCATGTCGATGCCCGAATCGGGCTCGTCGAGGATGGCCAGCCGGGGGCGCATCGCCAGCACCGACGCCAGTTCGACCTTCTTGCGCTCGCCGCCGCTCAGAGTCCTGTCCACCATTCGATGAGAGTACTCGGACGGGGTAAGACGCAGCTGCTCCAGGCATTTATCCGCCAGCCCGGCGTCGTGGCCACCGGCATCGCGCACAGCGGCATTGGGGCCGCCAGCATCGGGAGCCCCGACAACTGGGGTGGTGGCGCTGTGGCCGCCGGTATCATTGGCGTCGTTGCGGGAGGTGCCACTTCCGAGCAGCACAAAATCAGGAACGGGGATCCCCTCGAATCGCGCCGGCTCCTGCCAGGCCAAGGTAATGCCCAACCGGGCGCGCTCATCCATGGGCATGCGGGTGATGTCGACGCCGTCGAAGCTGATGACTCCGCGGTCGGGTTGATAATCCGGGCTGCCCATAATGGTGAAGGCCAGCGAGCTCTTGCCAGCGCCGTTGGCGCCGAGAATACCGAAGATCTCCCCGTCATCGACATGGAAGGAAACGTCATTGATGATCTGCTTGCCGCCCTTTTTCAGATTGATGCCGTCGACGATCAGCATTTTGCCGCTCCGGATGTGGTCCGTACTGCCATGGCCGGTTACTGTAAGTCCATTGTTACTGCCATAGCCGCTCGGTGTAAGATTCTTCTTGCCATAGATAGTTATTTCCGTTTTCGCGTCCTGGCAATCATTTATATGCGATTCTCCCATATGCAATTCTCCCCACAACTTATTGAAGCTGTCCTCATCCGGCGCTACAAACGCTTCCTCGCGGATGTTCGACTGGCCGACGACAGCGTCATCACCGCGCACGTGGCGAACACCGGCTCAATGACCGGTCTCGCCACCCCCGGTCTGCGGGTCTGGCTGCGTGATTCGCAGAATGACGCTCGCAAGTACCGGTACAGTTGGGAGCTGGTGGAAGTGCCGCATGAAGCCGGGCGGGTGGCGCCAAACGTGCTCGTTTCAGTAAACACGGGGACGGCCAACCTGATCGTCAGGGAAGCGATCGAGCGCGGGCTGGTTGATGAGTTGCGTGGATATGACACAGTTCGCGCCGAGGTCCGCCATGGCCATAGCCGTCTGGACTTTCTGCTTACAGGAAGAGCGGCGGGTATGGACTGCTACCTGGAGGTCAAAAGCGTCACCCTGGTCAAGAACGGCGTCGCCCTTTTCCCCGACTCGGTGAGTGCGCGCGGCAGAAAACACCTGGAAGAACTGGGACGCATCGCCGCCGGGGGCCAGCGCGCCGTCGTTTTCTTCTGTGTGCAACGCGGAGACGCCCATAAGATGCAGCCAGCGGATGCCATCGACCCGGAGTTCGGTCGTACCCTCAGAAGTGTGATGGATTCAGGAGTGGAAGCGATTGCCTGGGTGGCGGATATCTCGCCGGCCGGCGTCCGGTTGAGTCACGCCCTGCCAGTGTCAGTTAATAGTTAAGCTGATGGAGAAGAAGTCGAGTCGGCTGTTTCCTCCAGCCGGACCTCAGCCTCGTTATACTCTCGCACCAGCGTCTCCATCAACTCATGGACGGAGATGATCTCCGTCGCCCGGTAGGCGTTGGTGCCGGCGAAGGCAAAGCCGTGCTTCAGCTTGCCGCGCTGGGCGTTCATCAGGGCGAAGAAGATGCAGTAGGGGCTTTCCTTGTAGTCGCAGGTCTTGATGCAGTGATAGGGGCACTTGTACGGTTTGCGCTTGCCCTCGCTGACGTCATCGAGGAACTGGTTGCGAAGGGCGCGTCCCGGCATCCCCACGGGACTCTTGATGACGACCAGGTCGTCTTCGGTCGCGTCTATATAGGTCTGCTTGAACTCGATGGAGGCGTCGCATTCATCGGTGGTGACGAAGCGGCTGCCCATCTGCACCCCGGCGGCTCCGAGACGCAAAAACTTTGAGATGTCCTCACCGGTGTAGATGCCGCCGGCCGCAATCACCGGAATGGTCACGCCGTGCAGATCCTCGAACGGTTTCACCTCGGCGATCACCTCGGGGATCAGCTTCTCCAGGGCGTGCGCGGGATCGTCCAGCTCTTCCGGCTTGAAGCCCAGGTGGCCGCCGGCCATCGGACCCTCGACCACGACAGCGTCGGGAAGACGTCCGTGATGGTTGGCCCAGCGCTTGCAGAGCACCCTCGCCGCTCTTCCCGAGGAAACGATGGGAACCAGCTTGGTCTTCATGTTGTCGCCGAGGAGCTGCGGCAGATCCAGCGGCAACCCGCCGCCGGAAAATATCACGTCGATTCCTTCGGAGACGGAAGTCTTGACCAGGTCGGCGTAGTTGGAGAGCGCCACCATGATGTTGATGCCGATGATGCCCCGGGTACGTTCCCGCGCCTTCCTGATCTCGTTCTTGACCGCCCGGATGTTGGCTTCCAGGTAATTCTGATAAAAGTCAGACTCGGTCATGCCGATGCCGGCGCCGGCGATGACGCCGATGCCTCCCTCATTGGCCACGGCTGATGCCAGACCGGCAAGAGAGATGCCGATTCCCATGCCTCCCTGGATGATGGGAAGCTTCGCCTTCAGGTCTCCAATTGTTAGTTCAGGAAGCTTGTTTATCTTTACCCCTATCCTTGCTGCTCAGGACATTATAAAACAAAAAGGGCCCTCCTTCCGGAGGGCCCCCGTTGGATTCCTCATTGGAATACTAAGCTATGGGATTCACGTTCGTAGCCTGGGGGCCCTTGGGGCCTTCAGCAGCTTCGAAGCTCACTTTCTGGCCCTCGGCGAGGGTTTTGAAGCCGTCGCCTTTGATCTCAGAGAAGTGCACAAACAGATCTGTCCCGTTCTCGCGCTCAATAAAGCCGAAGCCTTTCTGATCGGAGAACCATTTGACTGTTCCTTCTGGCAAGTTAATTCCTCCTCTCACCATTCCCGTGGTAGGAGCACTCGATCAACTGCCAAAAGAACGATCAGCCAAGCACTTCAAACCAAATTAACACCCGCGTTCTAGCGGGCTACAGTAACTATAGGGTAATAGTGGGCAAGTGGCAAC
>JAGVMV010000014.1 GCA_020053595.1 Thermoleophilia bacterium
ACCGTGTCCGCCGGCAAAAGCGCCGGTGGTTATTCCCTCCTGGAAGTAAAGCTGGAGACCGGCCGCACCCACCAGATCCGCGTGCATCTGGCGGCGATTGGCCACCCGGTCGCCGGCGACAGCGTCTACGGCCGCCGCCGGGACGAACTGGGCGTCGGCCGCCAGTTCCTGCACTCGTCGCGGCTGAGGTTCACGCATCCGGAGACCGGTGAGACCATAGATGTCAGCGCTCCCCTGCCGACGGACCTGGAAACCGTGCTCGAGCAGCTTCGCTCCCGCTGACCCTCGCTGCTCCTAAATCCGCACTCGACCGGCTCTGCTCCTGCAGACCCTCGCTTCCCCTACGCCTGTCAAACCAGCTTGTCCCTGAAAGCGCGCTCGTGCGAGAATAAAGGCGCCATGAACCTTCCCCGAATCGTCATTTCAGCGCCCCACCGCAGCTCCGGCAAGACCACCGTGAGCATCGGTCTCTGTGCGGCGCTCGCCGGAGCCGGCCTGGCCGTGCAGCCGTTCAAGAAGGGGCCGGATTTTATCGACCCCATGTGGCTTTCCGCCGCCGCCGGCCGCGAATGCCGCAACCTCGACCTGTTTATGATGGGGGACGAGGAGATCATGAAGTCGGTCAGCCGTAACGCGGCGGACGCCGGCACGGCGGTGATCGAGGGCAACATGGGGTTGTTCGACAGCATCGACGTCGAGGGCAGGGGCAGTACCTCCGACCTGGCCCGGCAACTTGAGTCTCCGGTCATCCTGGTTGTCAATACCCGCAACATGACCCGCTCCATAGCGCCGCTGGTTCAGGGGTTCACGCAGTTCGAACCGGATATCAACATAGCCGGAGTCATTCTCAACATGGTTTCGGGGCCACGGCACGAGGAGAAGCTGCGCGGTGTGCTCGAGCGCTATTGCGACATCGAAGTGGTCGGCGCCATCCGCCGGCGCCCCGAGATCGGCATCATCGAGCGGCACCTGGGGCTACAGCCCGCCCGCGAAGCCCTGGGTTCGGCCGAGGTAGTTGCGGAAATCGAAAAGATCATCAGCGAGAGCGTCGATCTGGACCGGGTGCGGGCCATCGCCGCAACTGCGCCCGAGCTGCCGGACATCGAAACCGGCACCGCTCCGCATCCCGCGCCCACGGTCAGGCTGGGCGTCGCCCAGGACCGCGCCTTCACCTTCTATTATCCGGAAAACCTGGAAGCGTTGCGGGCAGCGGGCGCTGAACTGGTACCGTTTAGCCCACTTGCCGACGAGCGGTTCCCTGGAGTGGACGGCCTCTATATCGGCGGCGGCTTCCCCGAGGTTTTCATGAAGGAACTGGAAGCAAACAGGTCACTCCGTAATGAGATCAAGGCGGCGATCGAGGCGGGCATGCCGGTCTACGCCGAATGCGGCGGCCTCATGTATCTATCAGGAAGGATGACCTGGCAGGACCAGAGCCGGGAGATGGTCGGCGCGCTCCCCTGCGATATCCTCATGCACGAAAAACCGCGGGGCCACGGCTACATGGAACTGGCGGCCACCGGAGCGGGAGGCTGGTTCGAGCCGGGTCTAACGATTCGCGGCCACGAGTTCCATTATTCCGAAGTGGTCGGCCTCGATCCCGGGAAGACAAGGTTTGCCTACGAGGTCCGGCGCGGTACCGGCGTCGATAAGGCCCATGACGGCATTCTCTACCGAAATGTGCTTGCCTCGTACACTCATCTGCACAGCCTGGGTTCCCCCGGCTGGGCCGAGGGATTCGTCGAGTTCGTCAAGGGACGACGTTTGCCGTAAACCTCCCGTTTTATCCGCCTCGCGAAAACTTCCGCGTCTAACTATTGACAAGAATTTAAAACGGGTGTAGATTTTCTTTTGCGCCGTATACCCTCTACGGTATCAAATCCTGCAATTTGCGCTGGCAGGGCGGGTTTCTCACATGTGTTTGACACATTTAGAACTAGCGTGATATCTTTGCGAATGCTCCAGGGGGTATCGGGCCGGGTTTCTGATTCAGGGTGGTTATCGGGGCGGTTTTTCCTTTCCAAGTCAGTCCGTGGAGTGAAAACTCTCCAGTCAACAGGGAAGAGGTGTGAGCGGTTTGACAATATTATTCGTGGTTCTCGGTTATGCGACACTCGCGATTTTCATCGTCGGCGTTCTTGCCCAGGTCTGGAAATATGGCAAAACTCCGTCACCGCTGAAGATACCGCAGACTCCCGCGCCTGTTACTGCCTCAGGTGTGCCGGTCCGGGTTCTTTCCGAAGTCGTGCTTTTCAAGAGCCTGTTCAAGAGCAACCGGGTGATCTGGCTGGCCGGCTATGTTTTCCACATTGGCCTGCTGCTGGCCCTGGTCAAGCATTATCGTTTCCTTTTTGCCAGCGTTCCCGCCGGCCTCAGTTATTTCGACACTTTCGAGATGTATCCCGGGCTGATCATGATGGGCGGCCTCGCTCTCCTCTTCCTGCTGCGGCTGGTGGTGGACCGGCACCTGTTCATCTCGGTGATGACCGACTATGTACTGCTCATCCTGCTCATCGCCATCGCCGGCACCGGCACGCTGGCCAAGCATTTTTTCCGGGTGGACATAACCCAGGTCAAGGAATTCATGATGGGCCTGATCTCCTTCAGCCCCATGGGCGCCAACTCAGCCTTCCCCACCGAGACGATCTTTCTGATCCATTTCAGCCTGGTGCTGCTGCTGCTGGTCTATTTCCCCTTCAGCAAGCTGATGCACGCCGCCGGCGTCTTCTTCAGCCCCACCAGGAACCAGGTGGACAACCCGCGGGAGAAGCGCATAGTGGCTCCCTGGGCGGAGAACCTGCCGGCGCCGACTCCGATCGCGGAAGAAGCCGTGGAGGCTCCCGGTCAGGCGTAAGGCTTTGGTTAAGTGAGAGGCGCTCCACCGAGCAGACTGCTCTCTTAATATATAAATGGTAAAGCAACACAAACAGGAGGATATGTAAAATGGGAAGCTTTGAGATTGATGGCAAGACATATGAGACGGACGACGACGGTTATTTGGTCAACCTGGATGAATGGAACGAAGATGTGGCCAAGTACATTGCCGGCATCGAGAGTGTCGAGTTGACGGAAGCCCACTGGGAAGTAGTCAACTTTCTGCGCAATTACTACCAGGAGTACAACATCGCTCCCGCCATCAAGATCCTGATCAAGGAAATGAAGAAGATGTTCGGTCCGGAGAAGGGCAACAGCGCCTACCTCTACGACCTGTATCCCGCCGGTCCGGCCCTTCAGGCCTGCAAGATCGCCGGGCTCCCGAAGCCGACCGGCTGCGTTTAATCAGTCGAACGCGCTTGTTATAGGGCAATAAACGGAGGTCGGCCGGGCGGTTTCCGGCGCGGCCGGCCTCCGTTTCAGTTTCAACAGAGGGCGGGCGTTAATTCCTTTGTGCGGAATCGGCCGCGGCCGCGTTTTGAGTGACCGCAGTGGCGCTTTTTGTATCCGAAAGGAAAGCATTTAATGGCAGATACTGAAGCAACAGCAACCGAAGAAGAACCAAAAGTTTTGACCGACCTGGAAAAGGTCGGCGAGCCTAGCGTTCCCCGGAAGAAACCGAACGAGATTCATCCGGACGACCTGGTCGGCAAAATCAGCATTCCCAAGGTCGAGGAAGGCTCTGCGGCCGGTAACAAGCCTTATCTCTGCAAGCCCGAGAACATGGAGAAGCTGGGCTTCCCCGGGGACCTGCGCACGGACTGGCACGACGCCGCCATCGCCAAGATGGGCGACCTGCTGAAGAAGTACAAGTCCCTGCAGGTCTACATGGATATATGCGTCAAATGCGGCTCCTGCACCGACAAGTGCCACTATTTTCTTGGCACCAGGGATGGCAAAAACATGCCGGTGGCCCGCGCCGAGCTTTTCCGCAAGGTCTACCGCAAATATTTCACCACCGAGGGCAAGATCCTCGGCAAGCTCGCCGGCGCGGAGAGGTTCGATCTGGACCTGCTGGGCGAATGGTACAGCTATTTCCACCAGTGCTCCCAGTGCCGCCGCTGCTCGGTCTTCTGCCCTTATGGCATTGATACCGCCGAGATCTCCATGGCGGCCCGCGAGATCATGGACCACATCGGCGTCGGCCAGAAGTATGTGAACGACATCATCGTCAAGGTACATGACGTCGGCAACAACCTGGGCATGAATCCCAAGGCGCTCAAGGCCACCCTCGAATCCACTGAAGAGGATCTGGAGGAGGAGACCGGCCAGAAGATCCGGCTGCCGCTGGATGAGGTGGGCGCCGAAGTGCTGATGGTGACCCCGTCGGCCGACTTCTTCGCCTCGCCACACGTGGAATCGCTGCTGGGTTACGCCAAGGTCTTCCATCAGGCAGGCATCAGCTGGACTTTCAGCACCGCCGCTTCCGAGGCCGGCAATTTCGGCATGTTCATCGGCAGCTACGGGCAGATGCAGAAAGTCGCCTCGCGCCTGACGGACGCTATCCAGGAGATCAAGCCCAAGCGCCTGATAGTCGGCGAGTGCGGCCACGCCTGGAGAATAGCCTATTCTTTCTGGAACACGCTGATCGGCCCCTTCGATTCGCTGGATCCCAACTACAAGCGGCCAGAGCACATCTGTGAGTACACGCTCGACCTGGTGAACCGTGGCGCCATCAAGCTCGACAAATCCAAAAACGACGATTTTGTCGTCACCATGCATGATTCCTGCAATGTGGCCCGAGGCGCCCGCATGGGCGACAAGCCGGGCGGCCAGTTCACCATCCCCCGCGACCTGATCAAGGCCAGCTGCAACCGCTATGTGGAGATGGACGAAGAAACCATCATGGAAAAGACCTTCTGTTGCGGCGGCGGCGGCGGACTTCTGACCGACGACCTGCTTGAGCTGCGGGTCCAGGGGGCAATGCCCAGGATGCAGGCCTTCCACAAGGTCCAGGAATCTCACGGCGTCAACTTCCTCGCCCTTATCTGCGCCATCTGCAAGGCGCAGTTCACCAAGATTCTTCCCAAGTACGGCGTTGGCATGGATGTGGCAGGCGGCGTACACCAGCTCATCGCTAACGCCATAGAACTGGGAGCCAAAGAATGAAAAAGGCAGTCATCGCAACCATCATCTTCCTGCTCGTGCTGGCCTCACCGATCATCATCAACGCCGCCAGCGGCAAGATATTCAGCCCGGAGGATAAACCGGACCTCAGCAAGGGCACCGACGCCGATGCGGTCAGGTGCGTCGAGCCCCAGAACGGCGACCGGCAGGAAACCAAGGACTATATGCGCATCAACCACCAGCAGAAGCTCAAGGAAGAGCGGGTCAAGGAAGTGCGCGAGGGCATCAAAGACGAACGCTTCCAGATCGAGCGCTGCTTCAGCTGCCACAAGTACGAGGATTTTTGCCAGGAATGCCACAAATACAACGGCGTTCAGCCCGGGTGCATGGACAAGACCAGCGGTTGTCATTCCACGGAAGATCAACCGGCATCATTCCGGCCAGCGGGTTATGAATAAACTGAACCAAAGCTGAACCAGGCAGCACCGGATCGAGACCTTAAAAAGACAAAGGGAGAAAAGGTCAAGCAATGGCAAATGAATCTATGGACAGAAGGACGTTTCTCAAGCTGGGCGGGATGATCGCCGCGGCTGGCGCGGCCATGCCGGCGTCACAGCTGCTGGTGACCTCGACCATGGCTTCCAACGGTGCAACCACGAACAAGTCGCTCCAGTTTGCCATGACCGTCAACCTGAACAATTGTGACGGCTGCAAGGAGTGCGAGAAAGCCTGCCGCGAGGAAAACAACGTACCCGACCTCCAGGCTACCTATGGAGAAGACGCCGCCCGCTACACTCCGTACTGGGTACGCGTCGCCCAGATGAAACAGGATCTGCCGGGCACCGAAGAGCGGCCGATTCCGCTGCTCTGCCAGCACTGTTCCGATCCGCCATGCGTGCATGTTTGCGTCACCAAGGCATCTTTCGTCCGGGAAAAGGACGGCATTGTCCTGATTGACGAGCATCGCTGCATCGGCTGCCGTTATTGCATTATCGCCTGCCCGTACCGGGCGCGCACGATGGTTTTCCGTGAAAATCCGGTGCCGCGCGATCAGCAGAACTCCAAGGTGCCGGCGATGATGCTTGGCGTTGCCACCAAATGCACCTTCTGCGCCCACAAGGATCTGGAAGGCGGCGAAATGCCGGCCTGCGTGGAAGCCTGTCAAAAGCACATGAATCAAGTCAACGGCAAACCGGCGCTGGAATTCGGCAACCGCAACGACCATAACGAAAAGGTCGCGAGGCAGATAGCGGACGGAGAGGTGCAGGAACTCAGGGTCAACCTGGAAGTCAAGCCGAACGTGTACTACCTGGGCTTGTCCAGGCAGGAAGCCATATTGGAAAAGGTGTTGGGATGATATCCATTTTCGTGACTGAGAGGTCGTAGTGGCGAATTACTATTTCTCGAGAATAGAGGGAAAAAGCGCGAGCTTCTGGACCGCGACGGCGATCTGTGCCGGGCTGGTGCTCGCCTGGCTGGTAGCGACCCTGATCAGGTTCCTGAAGGGCTACTACCTGACGGGCATGAGCAACTCCGTGACCTGGGCCGGCGACAAGGTGATTTTTGTCCTCTTTGTCGGTTTAAGCGCCGGCTCGCTGATGATCTCCGGCCTGGCGGTTATTTTTAAACAGAAGGAGTACAAGGTACTCTCGCGGGTGGCGGCTTTTAACTCGGTATTGTTCATGATCGGAGCGCTCGGCGCGCTCATTTCCGGCTGGGGCCGTCCTGACCGCATCTTCCTGCCTTTTTACATGATAAACCCGCGTTCGCTGCTTTCGCTGAACGCCTTCATCTATATGAGCTACATCACCATCGGTATCCTCTATCTCTGGGCGCAGTTCAAGGAGAATGACCGCTGGACCACGGTCATGGGTACGGCCGCGGTGGTCGCCGCTGTCTTTGTGCACTCCGGGACCGGCTTTATCTTCGGCATCATCAACGGGCGTGACATGTACTTCTCATCCATCACACCGCTGGCCTTTGTAATCGCGGCTCTGTCTTCAGGGACCGCCCTGGCAATGATCATGCTCCACCTGACATTCAAATACACCAAGCGTTCGGTCGACCAGCGTTTCTTCCTGCAGCTTTCCAAAATCATGCTGGGACTGATGATCTTCGTCTTCTACCTGGTTACCATCGAGCATCTGACCCACCTTTACGATCCGGAGTTCCAGCACGGTGAGAAGTTTGTCATGTTCGGCGGCAACCTGTTCTTCACCTTCGTCTTCTGGGTGCAGCTCTATCTGGTGGGACTGATCATTCCGATCTTCATCCTCTTCAATCCCAAGACGAAAGGCAGGCTGGGCTGGATACTGGCGGCGTCGGTCATGCATGTCATCGGCGTGCTTGGCGAGCGGATGCTGTTCATCCTGCCGGGCCAGGTTCTGGCGCAGCCGATCATGCCTGGCTATGAACTCAGCAGCGGTTTTCAGGATGGCATTAATGTGATGTATATCCCTCGATTGATCGAGTGGATACAATATGCAGGTATTTTCGCTCTCATTGGGCTCGTTTACCTTTTAGGTCTGAAGCTGTTGCCGCTCATGCCGAGGGAGGGCATCTTCGTGAAACCCGTCCATGCGGAAGAGCCGGCGGCGGAAGCCGAGGAAGAAGAGAGCGTTGGGGCAGTAGAAGGTTTGGCAGAGGGAGCCCAGGCCTAAAGCTTTTTTACCGCCTGATATCGAGGCAAGCAGAAGCAGAGACAAGCAAACGCAACTAAAGTAAAGGAGAGCAGGAATGGCAGATGATCTCAAGACTCCACTCCTTGATGAGTTGGAAAAGGGACCGTGGCCGAGTTTTATCACGGACATCAAGAGCATGGCCGGCAAGAACGATTATTGCAAGGACTTGCTGGGCCAGCTGGAAAAGTCCTACGAGGACAAGCGTGGCTACTGGAAGCACGGCGGCCTCGTAGGCGTCATGGGTTATGGTGGCGGCGTCATCGGCCGTTACTCGGCCCTGCCGGATGAATTCCCCGGCGTTTCGCATTTTCACACAGTCCGTGTGAATCAGCCTTCCGGCTGGTTCTATACCACGGACGCGCTTCGCGAGATCATGGACATCTGGGAGGAGCACGGGTCCGGTCTCACGAACATGCACGGCTCCACCGGTGACATGGTTCTCCTGGGAACCCGCACTGAAGAGCTGGAGCCCATCTTCAGGGCACTGACGGCGAAGGGCTGGGACCTTGGCGGTTCCGGTTCTGACCTCCGTACGCCCAGCTGTTGTGTTGGTCCCGCCCGGTGCGAGATGGCCTGTTACGACACCCTGGCCATGACCTACGACCTGACGAAGAGCTATCAGGACGAGCTTCACCGCCCCATGTTCAATTACAAGTACAAGATCAAGATGTCCGGCTGCCCGAACGACTGCACGGCGGCCATCGCCCGGTCTGACATGGGCATCATCGGTATCTGGAGAGACGACATCAAGGTTGACCAGGCCGCTTTCGCTGAATATGTGGACAGCGGCATGGACATCCAGGGCGCCGTCGTCGATCTCTGCCCGACCGGTTGCATCACGGTCGAGGGCAAGGAGATCAATATCGACGACAGCGACTGCGTCAAGTGCATGCACTGCCTCAACCGCCTGCCCAAGGCTCTGTCTCCGGGCGACGACAAGGGCTTCGCGGTATGCCTGGGCGCCAAAGCGCCGATTGTCGAGGGCGCGTTGTTCGGTTCAGTCATCATCCCTTTCATGAAGATCGAGGATGGCGATTTCGAGCCGATGCACGACCTGATCGAGCGCATCTGGGAGTTCTGGGATGAGCACGGAACATCGCGCGAGCGCATCGGCGAGTTCATCGAGCGCATCAGCCTCGCGACCTTCCTCGAGGGCATTGGCGAGGATCCGTCGCCGAAGATGGTCAAGGCCCCGAGGGACAATCCCTACATCTTCTACGAAGAGTACTACGAGGAAGAGGGAGCAAGCGCCAGCGAGGAATAATCAGGCGATCCACGCAGGGCGTCCGCGATTCATCGCAGATTGTCCTGAGTCAACTTTGACAGTAACAGGAGGTTAGTTTTATGGCGACTGAAGCAAAGAGAGTCACGGATATCGGACCGCCTCAGTACGAGCAGTTCCTGCATCCGATCATCAAGGATAACTACGGCAAGTGGCTGTATCACGACTCGATCAAGCCGGGCGTGCTTTCCCACACCGGCCCCGCGGGTACCATTTTCACGGTGCGTTGCGCCTCACCGAGGCTTGTGAGCGTCAACTTCCTCAGGGACATCATGGACCTGGCGGACAAGTACAGCGATGGCTACTTCCGCTTCACCAGCCGGAACAACATCGAGTTCCTGCTGGCCAAAGAGGAGAACATCGATCCGCTGATCGTTGACCTGAACGCCATGGGTACGCTGGTCGGCGGCACGAACAACGCCATCTCCAATGTGGTCCACACCCAGGGCTGGGTGCACTGCCACTCGGCGGCAACCGACGCTTCCGGCCTGGTCAAGGCCGTAATGGATGAGCTGGCCGAGTACTTCACCTCGGAGAAGCTGCCGGCGAAGCTGCGCGTGGCGGTGGCCTGCTGCCTGAACATGTGTGGCGCGGTCCACGCGTCCGACATCGCTATCCTCGGCCTGCACCGCACGCCGCCGCGGATTGATAATAACGCGTTGCCGAACCAGTGCGAGATCCCGACCACGGTCGCCTCGTGCCCGAACAACGCTATCCGCCCGACCTCGATTGAAGGCAAGACCACGGTCAAGGTCGACGAAGACAAGTGCATGTACTGCGGTAACTGCTTCACCGTCTGCCCGGCCATGCCGCTGGCGGATCCCCTGAACGACGGCGTCTCCATCTGGGTTGGCGGCAAGATCTCCAACGCCAGGACCGAGCCGATGTTCACCAAGCTGGCTATCCCGTACCTGCCGAACAACCCGCCGCGCTGGCCGGAAGTTACCGACGCGGTGAAGAAGATCGTCGAGCTGTACGCGGCCAACGCCCGCCCGTTCGAGCGTGTCGGCGAATGGATCAACCGCATCGGTTGGGAGAAGTTCTTCGACATGAGCGGCATCGAGTTCACCAAGTACCATCTCGATGATTTCCGCCATGCGGGTACGACTTACAGAAGATCTCTACACAACAGATACTAGGAGGTCAGGTAACGATGGCTGATGTATCTATAGAGCAGTTGGCTGACGACATGTTCGAGCTCGTCTCCAGTGCCGCAGGCCAGAAAAAGCTGAAAGCAGGCGACCTGACCAAGGCGATGAAGGAAAAGTACGGCGATCTGTCCCGCGCGGACACGAAAGCCGCCATCAAGCAGTTAATCGACTCTGGCCGGTGCGTGTATGGTTACTTCGGCGGCAGCTCCATCGAGCTTCCGCGGGTGGAAGGCTCTGCTAACGAGTAATCGGAATCATCGCTTAGGCGAAAACGCACCAGGCGATTGGACAACTGAAAAATGCTCTCGATCATTGGGTGCGATGACGCCTGAGAAAAGGAGAAGCGTATGGCAGTAGTATTAAAGATCAGAAAAAGAGAGATAGGGGCCGCCAGCTACAGCCGCGGGTCAGAAGGCTCGCATCTGCGCCCGGTCTACAAGATGAAGACGCCACCGTGCAGCAACGCCTGCCCGGCTGGCAATGACATTCGCGGCTTTCTGACGACGATCTCCCAGACGGAGATGTTCAAGCGCGAATATGACGAGTCCGCCGAGCAGGCCTGGCGCCTGCTGACGGAGACGAACCCGCTGCCTTCGATCATCGGCCGTGTCTGCCCGCATTTCTGCGAGACGGACTGTAACCGCAATGCCAAGGACGGTGCTGTTTCCATCAACCAGGTCGAGCGTTACCTGGGCGATTATGGGCTCAACCACAACCTGAAACACGAGAAGCTCACCGACGAGGTCAAGTCTGACAAGATTGCCGTCGTCGGTTCCGGTCCGGCCGGTCTTTCCGCCGCTTTCCAAATGGCGCGCCGGGGTTATCCGGTGACCATTTTCGAGGCGTTCGAGAAGTCCGGCGGCATGCTTCGCTACGGTATCCCGAGCTATCGCCTGCCGGAAGACATCCTGGACGCCGAAGTGGCGGCCATCGCCGATCTGGGCGTTGAGATCAAGTACGGCACGCGGGTCGGTGTCGATGTCTCCATGGATGACCTCAAGAAAGACTATGCCGCCATCTATCTTGGCATCGGTGCGCATGAGGGCTGGACTCTCGGCATACCGGGCGAAGATGGCGAGGGCGTCATGAGCGCCGTCGAGTTCCTTAACAAGGTCAACGCCGGCGAGAGCATGGACGTCAACGGCAAGAAAGTGCTGATCATCGGCGGCGGCAACAGCGCCGTCGACGGCGCCCGGGTTTCCTGGCGGATGGGTGCGGAATCACAGATCGTCTACCGGCGTACCCGCGAGGAGATGCCGGCGGAAGAAGAAGAGATCGACGACACCCTCGAAGAGGGCATCAACATCGAGTACCTGACCGCCCCGGTGGAGGTCATCCGTGACGGCGGCAAGGTGACCGGCCTCAAATGCATCAAGATGGAGCTTGGCGAGCCCGATGACAGCGGCCGCCGCCGGCCGGAACCGGTTGCCGGCTCCGAGTTCGTCATCGATTGCGATATGGTGCTGCCCGCCATCGGGCAGGGCGCCCAGTTCGAAGGCCTGGATGCCTTCAAGGACGAGAAGGGCTGGATCACAGTCGACGAGGCCACCGGCGCCACCAGCGAAGACGCAGTCTGGGCCGGCGGCGACGTGACCAACAGGCTCGGCACCGTGACCGAGGCTATCGGCCTCGGCCGCAAGGCTGCCAACGCCATGGACTATCACATCCGCGGCGAGGAGATTCCCAAGGAATTTCCGCCGAAGGTCATCAAGTCTGACAAAATGGCCATGAACTACTACGCCGAGGCTGCGCGGGTTGATAAGTCGCATATCCCGGTCAGCGACCGCAAGGGCAACTTCAACGAGGTTGTCTCCACCTGGACGGACGATCAGACCAAGGAAGAGTCGCTCCGCTGTATGAGTTGCGGCATGTGCTTCGACTGCGGCAACTGCTACTCGTTCTGCTCCTACAACGCCGTCAAGAAGCTCGGCGAGCGGGATGAGAACGGCAACCCGTACAAGTTCAAGCTTGAAGTCTGCGTGGGTTGCGCCAAGTGCGCCGAGGAATGTCCGTGTGGCTATATAGATATGGCTTGATGCAGTAGGCGGATCGCCTTTACGGTTGGTTTTCAAAGGCGGCTGTCTTCCGGGGGGATCCCCGGGGCAGTCGCCTTTTAACAGCACCACGCGGGTTGCGGAACCAGGCCGGTGGCAAGTCCGGACCAGGCCAGGTCCGGAAGGGAAACAAAAGGTAATCGAATTCTAGGAAGGGGTGACAGTTGTGAGATTTGGAGTATTGGTCATGGAAGGTCCATATCAGCACGAAGCTTCGGACAGCGCCTATCAGTTCACCAAGGCCGCTATCGCCAAAGGCCACGAGATCCTGAGAGTTTTCTTTTATCAGGATGGTGTGCTCAATTCGAACAAGTTGATGGATCCGCAGGCGGATGATCGCCACATCCGGAAGCAGTGGTCGGCTTTGGCAATCGAAAACAACATCGATTTTATTGTTTGCGTAGCCGCGGCCAAGCGGCGCGGCATCAACGATACCGTCATCGCTGAAGGCTTCAAGATCGGCGGTCTGGGGATGCTCACAGAACTCGCGATCGAAGCGGATCGCCTGGTAACTTTCAGAGCTTAGGAAGGGGTGAATATCAGTGAGTGACGAAATGGCAAAACTTATGGTTGTTTTCCGTACGGCTCCGTACGGTGGGATTTATTCGTTTGAAGGCCTGGAGAACGTGCTCATCATGGGCGCTTACGACCAGGACGTCAGCGTGCTCTTCATCGACGACGGCGTGCTCGCCATCAAGAAGGGCATGGACAATTCCAGCACCGGCATCAAGGACTTCTCACCGACCTTCCGGGCCCTGGAAGCCTACGACATCGAGAAGATTTACATCGACAGGGCCTCCATGGAAGTTCGCGGCGTATCCCTGGAGGATCTGGTTATCGAGCCCGAAGTCATCGAGGCCGACGCGGTCGAGAAGATGATGGAGGAGCAGAAGAACTTCTTCATCTTCTAGAAAGGAGCAGCATGCTTCACCTGGTAAATAAATCACCGTTTGAATCCATGAGCTTCGAGGACTGCCTGAAGTACGCCGCCAAGGGCTCATCCATACTGCTTTATGAGGATGGCATTTACGGCGCCATGCCCGGCAGCGCGATTGCCGACAGGATGGCGTCCGTAACCAGCGACTACAAGGTCTATGTCCTCAAGGAGGACATGATGTTGCGCGGCGTAGACAAGATCATGGACGGCATCACCGAGGTAGACTACGCCGGCTTTGTCGGTCTGGTCGAGGAGAACAAGACCGCTTCCTGGTAAGGTGATAATCGTTTCATCCCGACGGGCGATTGTTATCCCGACGGGCGACTGTCATCCTGAGCGAAGCGAATGATCCACAAAATACGAGGGGCACATTGCTCGTACGAGCAATGTGCCCCGTTTGTTTACCTGTAGAAATCCCAGCAAGAGCAATATAAGAGGCATCAAGACGTCTGGTTCAGCGATGGCCGTCACCTACGCTATCGGCGGTCCCGCCTCAGTTCTTCCCGCAACAACGGCAGCAGAATTTCGTCCGCGAGATCGATAATCTCCTTGAAAAGCCCACCGCAACGCTTTGACTCGGAAAACAGCTTCTTTCTCAACGCCAGTATCTGTTCATCATCGGTCTTTAACGGGCTGATGGGTCCATGGCTCATGGCGTCGCGTTCAAGCAATAGCAGCCTTGGAGCGTCTCCGAAGAAGGGTCGGGATACTTCTCTCAACCGCCGCAGTTTATCGACGGTATCTTCGTCCAAGTGTTCCATAGCCGCCATGATGACGGACAGCTTCCTGAGCATGGCGGCCAGAGTCGAATACTCGACCCCTCGCACACCGCGGCGCCATTGCAATATCCAGTCATTGCGCTGATACCAGAGGAAGTTCTTCATGCCGAATGAGATCAGCCTATCGGCGGAATCCCTGAGGCTGTCAGCTATGGTCATAGCTTCGGATATATCTGTGAAGCCAGTTTTCCCGCTGTCATGGGGAGCAGGCGTTGTTACAGGCTCAACTCCCGCAAGGTATTCGAGAAGGTTGAGAAACACCGCGTGCCCGTTTTTATCCCCCGGCGTCTCGAAGTGAAGATAGGACAAAAGCACCTTGCCGGCGCCGAACCTGGTCTCGATCACGGCCGGTTCGCCGATTATCCGCTCCGGCTGCAGGTTTATTCCGTAACTGCGTTCCCAGTAATCCCACTGCATGTCCGGGAGCACAGGTAGATCCGTGACGAAGGAACCCGGGGCTGGTTTGGCATATATAGCCAGAACCTCAACATCATCAGCGTCTTCCAGGGCGAACTGTCCCGGCCACCAGGCATGAAAGACGGCCCCGTCAGGAAATCCGCGCCACATGGAATGTTCCGCATCCACGGGCTCCAGAGCTATTCCGCCGCTGAAACTGGGCAGGCGCGCCTTCGTGGACATTCGACTTACGTGAACCAGCGCCAGGCCGGTCTCGTGGCTGAGTGCCAACCCCGCTCCGCCGCAAATGCCGAAATAGCTGCCGCCAGCATCGACGAAGTCGCGAATCCGTTCACGCCCCTCGTCGCCCAGCGCTACGATCTTGTCGCTGGCCCATCCGCCGGGCACGAACAGCAAGCGGTAACCTTCCAGGGCGCCCTCGCGGATGTCCTTCGAAGTGAGCAGGTCGAATTCAACACCGATTTCCCGGAATGTATCGTAGGCGATCAGTCCCCAGAGAAAGGACTCATCCCAGAAAAGGGCGACTTTGGCTGTTCTGTCAGTCATGCACCGATTATAGGAAGCTGGAGCACCGGGTAAAAGCTATTGGTGATCATCACTGTCGATTTCAGCGCTTTCATCCACGAAATCTTCGGCCGATTGTTCCATTTCTCCCGGTGTCAGGTTCAGTATCTCCGCCGCAGATTCGGCAGGTAGTTCCTCGACCTCGCGCAATTTGCGTTTCATGGCCCGCGTGCGGGTCTCGGTATCGCCGATCGTTTTCTCTGCCGTGTGCAACTGTTTCTTTACCTTCGCCAGCACATTGCCAAAATTTACGAATTCGGTCTTTACGGCAGCCAGCACCTGCCACACTTCGCTGGAGCGTTGCTCTATAGCCAGAGTGCGGAAGCCCATCCTGAGGCTGTTAAGGATCGCGGAAAGAGTCGTTGGTCCCGCCACGACCACCCGGTATGTCTGTTGCATTTTCTCCACCATGCCCGGCTGGCGCAGGACCTCGGCGTACAGTCCCTCCGTCGGCAGGAACATGATGGCGAAGTCCGTGGTCTTCGGCGGATTGAGATACTTGTCCTGGATCTCCCGGGCCGATTTCTCGACCGCGCGCAGTAGCGCGTCATGAGCCAGTTTTACCGCTTCGGCATCCGCCTGCTCCGAAGCGTCCACCAGCCTGGCGTAATCCTCCTGGGGGAACTTGGCATCGATCGGCATCCAGACCAGCGCCTCGGGCTGGTCTTCCCTTCCGGGGAGCTTGATGGCGTACTCGACCCTTTCCGAGGAGCTTTCCTTGGTCTGGACGTTCGCCGCGTATTGATCCGGCGTCAAAATCTGTTCGAGGATGGCTCCCAGCTGGACTTCACCCCAGGTGCCGCGCGTCTTCACGTTGGTAAGGACCCGCTTGAGGTCGCCGACCCCGGTAGCCAGGTTCTGCATTTCACCTAACCCCCGCTGGACCGCCTCCAGTCTTTCGCTGACCAGTTTGAAGGACTCGCCAAGCCGTTTTTCCAGGGTATCGTGGAGCTTTTCGTCCACGGTGGCGCGCATCTGTTCGAGCTTCTTTTCATTGTTGTCCTGCAGGACTTTCAGCTGTCCGTCTATGGTATCGCGCAGCTTCTCCAGTTGTTCCGCGTTGGATTCAGTGAGCTGCCTTACCCGGTTGGCGACGCCCTGGAGCTGTTCCTGCTGCGTTGTACCCATGGCGCCCATGGTTCTGACGATAGTGTCCGTCGAGGTCTTCTGCGTCTGTGCGACTTCCTGCCGCAGCTCGCGAGCCGCCCTCGAGGCTTCCTCACGGCCCAGCCTGAGTTCCTGGCTGATGGCCGTCGCGGCCTCGTCGCCTCCTCCAGCCGAGAGCTTACGGAAGACCACCACCAGCAGAATCAGGCTCGCGAGGGAGAAAACGAGGCTCAATATAACAATAAAATCCGTCATGGCAATGAGCCTATCACACGAACCGGATGGAAAAGGAACCCAATGGGTTCAGGTCTTGAATCGTGAATTTACCCGATCAATCTGGAAGCCGTAGCATCCCATTGCAGCCGCAGCCGCAGTGTCCTGCGCCAATTACGGTTCGACTTTCGGCCCTGTCCTGCTCCCGTCCTGGTTATATCCGCGCGATTCCCAATAACCGCGGAAGTTCGGATCATTCGTCAGCTCGATCTTTGTGATCCACTTGATCCACTTGTAGCCCCACTTGTCTTCGGCGACCAGATGGAAGGGGAATCCGCGCTCCGGCGGGATGGTGATTCCGTTCATCTTCCAGGCCAGATGGTGTTCTCGACGAAATCGGTGGTCACCGAGGATAGGTTCTTGCCCTGATACTCGCGTACTTCGACGCCCTCGAGTTGCACCGGCTCCTTGCCACCGCAGCCGACCAGCGCAGCCGCCATCATCAAAAATATGAACCAGCAAATTAAATGCCAGCGTCGATTCAACGGCCGCCCTTCCGGCAGAAAATGGTTATATGCCAGAATTTTCCCTTAATATGGCAAACTTAACCATAGCGCCGTGAGTTGTTTGCTTCAGCTAGATATCTCTGGCTGTAAAAAATCAAAGGACCTGCCAATGTAGTGCTTCTGGCGCCGCCGCGGCCACCCTGTTAGAATTCTGGAAATCCGGCAGGGGCAGAAGCTTTCAGTTTTGGGAAAAACAGGGCTGGAAATGAATTTGCTGGCTCAGCATCAATGACAAGGAGCTCAAGCATGTCAGACCACAAGAAAAAGACAGATTCCCGGCCGGCGAACGCTGGAAACCCGTCTGACGCAAATAGCCGATCGACCAGTAAGGGCGAGACTGTAAACAACGACCCGTCGACTGGCTCCAACGACGAAACCACCATCGATCCCATTGCTATCAACGTGCTGATGCACGAAAAGAGGCACTTCCCGCCGCCGCCCGGATTCAGCGAGAAAGCGCACATCAGGAGCATGGCGCAGTATGAGGAGATTTATCAGCGCTCCGTCGATGACCCCGAGGGATTTTGGGGTGAAATGGCCGAGGAACACCTTGACTGGTACCGCAAATGGGACAAGGTGCTGGAGTACGACTTCAACAAACCGGAGATCGCCTGGTTCATCGGCGGCCAGCTCAACGTCTCCTATAATTGCCTGGACCGGCACCTCAAAACCTGGCGGCGCAACAAGGCGGCGCTGATCTGGGAGTCGGACGGTGGCGAATACCGCACTTTTACCTACGAACAGCTGGCCTACGAGGTCAACCGTTTCGCCAACGTTCTCAAAAAACACAACATCGGCCGCGGCGACCGGGTGAGCATCTACCTGCCAATGATCCCTGAACTGGCCATCGCCATGCTCGCCTGCGCCCGCATCGGCGCCATCCACAGCGTCGTCTTCGGCGGCTTCAGCGCCGGCTCGCTCTCAGACCGCATCCGCGATTGCAGTGCCTCGATGCTCATAACCGCCGACGGTGGCATGCGTGGCGGCCGCGTGGTGCCGCTCAAGGCCAATGCCGATGAGGCGCTGCGCCATTGCCCAACGGTGGACAAAATGATCGTGGTGGCCCGCATCGGCGGCGCCGGCACCCCCATGCAGGAACGCCGTGACAGCTGGTGGCACGAGGAGATGGCAGCCGGCGATATCGAGAACTACTGCTCCCCCGAGGAGCTCGACGCTGAAGATCCGCTGTTCATCCTCTACACCAGCGGCTCCACCGGCAAGCCCAAGGGAGTGCTGCACACGTCGGCGGGATACCTGCTTTTCACACACCTGACCTTCAAGTGGATATTTGATTATCACGAGGAAGACCTGCACTTTTGCACCGCCGACATCGGCTGGATAACCGGTCATAGCTATATCGTCTACGGTCCCCTTTCCAACGGCGCCACCAGTCTCATGTTCGAGGGCGTACCGACTTACCCGGAGCCGGACCGCCTGTGGGATATCTGCGACAAGCACCAGGTGAATATTCTGTACACGGCGCCGACGGTTATCCGGGCGCTCATGGGTGAAGGTAGCGACTGGGTGGCGAAACATCCGCTGAAGAGCCTGCGTCTCCTGGGCAGCGTCGGCGAGCCTATCAATCCCGAAGCCTGGATGTGGTATTACGAACATGTGGGCCACGGCAAACTTCCGATTGTCGACACCTGGTGGCAGACGGAGACCGGTGGCATATTGATATCGCCGCTGCCGGGCGCCATGACCACGAAACCGGGTTCAGCCTGCCGGCCGTTCCCCGGTGTGGTTCCCCAGGTGGTGCGCCAGGACGGCACACCCGTGGGTATCGACGAGGGCGGCTACCTGGTCATCGACAGGCCCTGGCCGGGCATGATCCGCGGCACCTACGGCGACCCGGAGCACAAGCGGGTGAAGGAAGTATACTTTGAGCGCTTTCCCGGAAAATATTTCAGCGGCGACGGCGCCAGCGTTGATCTCGAGGGGGATTACTGGCTCCAGGGACGCATAGATGATGTGGTCAACATCAGTGGTCATCGCATGGGCACCGCCGAGATCGAATCGGCGCTGGTGTCCCACGAAGCGGTGGCCGAGGCGGCCGTTGTGGGCTTCCCGCATGAGGTTAAGGGCGAAGGCATTTACGCTTATGTAAACCTGATCGATGGCTACGATGCGTCGGAGGATATGCGCAAGCTGCTGCGGGCGCAGGTCCAGGAGGAGATTGGGCCGATTGCCAAGCCGGACAAGCTTCAGTTCGTCGCCGGCCTGCCCAAGACGCGCAGTGGCAAAATCATGCGGCGGATATTAAGGAAGATCGCCGCTGGCCAGGTCAAGCCGGAAGAATTAGGCGATACCTCGACCCTGGCCGACCCGGGAGTAGTGGACGAGATCGTGGCGGGGCGGCTCTAGCTACTGACGGCCCGGCTCACTTCCCAACATCAGCCAGTAACATCACCGCATGTTTTTCAGCAACTTTCCTGCATAGTGCTTGATCTGCAGTAATCAGAGCGGCTGAAAGCTGGTCCGAGAGCGCTACGAAAGCGGAGTCATAAACTGAAATATCACAATCGTAAGAAATACGGATCGCGGCTTCAGCCAAAGACCGATTTACAGGATGCACGGTCAAGCCCAGATCCCAAAGGCTTCTCGTTGAAGCAGATACATCATCTAGGTTGAGCACTTTCCTGTAACGCAAAGCATTGGTGAATTCATAAATCATTAGATCCGGGATGTTCACAGCAAGTGCACCATTCAAGTAGGCATCTCGAAGCAGCAAAGCCTTATCGACATTTTCCTCATCTGTGCGGTGATACCACTTAAAAATCACCGATGTGTCCAATACCACCGAACTCACTTTTTAGTTATTTTAGTATTCTCAGAGGGACCATATCGTTTATCCCGCATCTCACGGATCATCCCGGTCGAGTCGAAGCCTTCGGAAAATTTCTTTGCAACCCGGTCCATGGACTCCACTGCTGCGCGAATCTCGGGGTCGTCGATGGGGCGCCGCCCGCAAGGACGCCCAGCGATATAACGGCGGGTTGCTTCCCTGATCAGCTCGCTGCGGGAGCGGTTTTCCTCGGCAGCGACGGTGTCGATCTGCTCCAGGAGCGAGTCGGGTAGGGAAAACATGATTTTTTTGGACGGGGTCTTCATATATATAAATCATATATCTATATATATACGTTAGCAATACTAATTAGTGTTGATCAGACCCGCTGGCGAGTAACCCAGTTGCAGAAACATTTTCAAACGAATTCAAATGCGCATTGCAGACCAGCCAATAAGTATGTCACACGCTTCCAACGACTTAAAACAGAAGGTGATAAAAAAAAGCCTATTGCCTCATCTAAAAATGTTCTTGAAAAGGGCCATTTGACTCCCACCCGTTCTATCCGATAGACTACCAGTGTTTGTGTATCACCCTTTAATTCACGCCCAGTGAGGCTGACAAGGGAGCAATATGAGCCTTATAACAGGTAAGTTCTCCCATAGCCGCCGCTGCGTGTCCGCATCCTGGACTCGCGTATGAGCGGCGTTTTTGTTAAGACAGTAGTTTCCGCCGATCAGCTTGGACGCACCATCGTCCGCATCGCCCACGAGATCCTCGAGAAAGACCAGGAACCGGGGCAGCTGGCTCTCGTCGGCATCCACACCCGCGGCGCCCACCTGGCACATCGCCTGGCTAAACTCATGGAGCAGTTCACTGGCCAGCAGATCGCCGTGGGCGAACTCGACATCTCCCTCTACCGCGACGATGTCGCCGCCCGAGGCAGCCTCACCGTGCGTTCGCGGCTGGCGCAACCGGAGATCAAGGGCACCAACCTGCCTTTCAGTATCGACGACATGACCATCGTGCTGGTCGACGATGTACTTTTCACCGGGCGCACCATCCGCGCCGCCATCGACGCGCTCTTCGACTATGGCCGCCCGTCGTGCATCCAGCTGGCGGTACTGGTGGACCGTGGCCACCGTGAGCTGCCCATCCGGCCGGATTTTGTCGGCAAAAACCTTCCCACTTCCCAGGGTGAGCGCATCAACGTGCGGCTCTCCGAGGTTGACGGGGAGGACGAGATCGTCCTGGAAGCGACCCGCGAGGGGGTAGAGTCATGAACCGCAACCTGCTTTCCATCAACGACCTTTCCCGTGAGGATATCGAGTCGCTTCTGGCCACGGCGCGCGTGGACTTCCTCGACCTCTCCAAACGAGACATCAAGAAGGTGCCGACGCTCCGCGGACGCACCGTCATCGACCTTTTCTATGAGAAGAGCACCCGCACCTCGACCTCATTCGAGCTGGCCGGCAAGCGGCTTTCCGCGGACGTTATCAACGTCAAGGCTGACTCCAGCGCCGTCGGCAAGGGCGAGTCGCTCAAGGATACGACTCTGACCCTGAACGCCTACCGGCCGGACATCATCGTCATCCGCCATCCGCACGTGGGCGCGGCGGCGTTCGTAGCCCGCTACACCGACGCGCATGTCATCAACGCCGGCGACGGCATGGGCGAGCATCCGACTCAGTGCCTGCTTGACATCTTTTCGCTGCAGCAGGAGTTCGGGGACTTAAGTGGCCTGAAGGTCGCCATCGTCGGCGACATCCTGCACAGCCGGGTGGCGCGGTCGAACATCATCGGCTTCCAGAAGATGGGGATGAAGGTGACACTGGTGGCGCCTCCGGGACTATTGCCGCGCGGGGTCGAGGCGCTTGGTGTGGCCGGACAGAGAGCTGGCACACGGAGTTCCGACCGGCCGGACGGCGGCAGGAGTGGCGCGGATCTCAAAGTGGCGCATTCACTCGATGCGCTAGCCGATGTCGGCGTCATTTATCTACTGCGGATGCAGAAGGAGCGGCATGAAGGTGGCAACTTCCTGCCTTCGCTTCGCGAATATATTGCTCGCTACCAGGTCGGCCTCAGGCACTTGAGTGACGGCAAGAAGGTCTTACATCCCGGGCCGATCAACCGTGGAGTCGAGATCGAGGGAGCTCTGGCGGATTCACCCGAGAACCTGATCCTGCAACAGGTAGAGGCGGGCCTGGCGGTGCGGATGGCGATTATGTATCGGCTCATCGTGGACAGTGCGGTGGCGGACGCGGGAGCAGCGGTGGACACTGAGGCCGGCGCGGCCAAACCGGCCGCGGAAGTGAAAAACATCCATGCGGTGGGATAGATGACAGCAACGATAGCCAAACGAGGTACCAAAGCTTCGCTGATCATCAGGGACGCGCGGATCGTCGATCCGGCGGCCGGTATCGACACTCGTACCGACATCCTTATCGAGAAGGGGCTGATCACCCGTATCGCCCCGGTGAAGGGCAAGGGCGGCGACGTCCAGGTGATCGACGGCGCCGGCAGGCTGCTGCTGCCCGGCTTTGTCGACCTGCACACTCACCTGCGCACTCCCGGCCGGGAGGACGAGGAGGACATGGCAAGTGGCACTGCCGCGGCTGCGGCCGGCGGTTACGTCACAATCTGCGCCATGCCCAACACTGCCCCGGTTGTTGACAACGCTTCGGTCATCGCCTCGCTGACAGAGCTCGCGGAGAGCGAGGCCCGGGTCAGGGTCGCCTTCATCGGCGCTATCAGCCGCGGCTTGAAAGGCGAGCATCTCAGCGACATATGGGATATGGCCGATGCCGGCGCCGTGGCTTTCACCGACGACGGCCGGCCGGTGATGGATGGCGGTCTCCTGCGTTCGGCGTTCCAGGCGGCCCAAACCGTAAACCTTCCCCTTAGCCTTCACTGTGAGGACCTCGACCTGGCCGGTAGTGGCTCCATGAACGAAGGTGAGGTCTCGGCGCAGTTGGGACTGGCCGGGATCCCCGGCGCGGCGGAATCAGCGGCAATCGCCCGGGACCTGGAAATCGCCGCCTACGAAGGGGCGCGGGTGCATATAGCCCATGTCAGTTGCGCCCGGTCACTGGCGGCGATCGAGGCGGCTCGCAAGGCCGGCGCCGCGGTTACCTGCGAGGCTGCGCCGCACCATCTGGTACTGGTTGATGAAGCGGTGAGAAGCCTCGACTCCAACTTCAAGATGAACCCGCCGCTCCGCGGCGAGGGAGACCGGCGCGCCCTGGTGGCGGCGCTGGCCGCCGGAGCGATAGATTGTATCGCCACCGACCACGCTCCCCACGCGGCGCAGGAAAAGGAGACGCCGTTCGAAGAGGCGGCCTTCGGCGTGATAGGCTTGGAAACTGCCTTCCCGGTTCTCTTTACCGAGCTGGTGCAGACCGGCGAAGTACCGCTGGATGTCCTTGTCCAGGCCATGTCATCAAATCCGGCCAGGGTTTTCGGCTTGCCGGTTCCAACCATATCCGAAGGTGAAGAAGCCAACATCTGTCTCGTGGATGTTGATCAGGAATTCGAGATCGAACCGGGAAATTTCTTCAGCAGGTCGCGTAACACGGCCTTTGCCGGGCGCAAGGTTAGAGGCAAGGTATTGCTGACGCTGGCCGCCGGCCGTGTAGCCCACAATATTTTATAAACCAGAAATTAGGGACCGCTTTGAAAAACCAGGAATCAGGCACAGGCAACAAACAACCAGAGTCGCCAGCGGCGGTGCTTCTCGAGGACGGCACCCTTTACCATGGCCAGGGTTTCGGCTCGCCCGGCGCCGTCTTCGGTGAGATCGTTTTCAATACCGGCATGACCGGCTACCAGGAGGTCGTCACCGACCCTTCATATCACGGACAGATGGTCACCTTCACCTATCCGCTGATCGGTAACTACGGTGTCAGTACAACGGCCAATGAGTCGGACCAGGTCCACTCGCGCGCGGTTATCGTCCGTGAAGCTCACAACCTGGCCCGCAACAGCACGGCCGAGCAGGGCTGGATCGACTGGCTGTCCCTGCAGGAGGTGACCGGCGTCGCCGGCATCGACACTCGCGCGCTCACCCGCCGCATACGAAGCGAGGGCGCCATGCGCGCCGCCGTCTACTGGGGCGATTTCAGCGAAGCCGAGATGGCCGCCCGCCTCGAGGGTACGCCTTCCATGGCCGGGCAGGACCTGGCCAGCCGGGTGACCTGCGCCGAGCCCTACGAGATCGAATTCCTCAAGGGTAAGCACCGGGTCGTGGTCATCGACTACGGCATCAAGCGCTCGATTCTCAAACAGCTGGGAGTGGCCGGCTGCAATGTCACCGTTCTGCCCGCCTGGGCCACGGCGGAGGATGTCCTGGCCGCGGAGCCTGAAGGCGTCTTTCTTTCCAACGGACCCGGCGACCCGGCGCCCCTGGACTACGCGGTGCGCTGCGTCGAAGGGCTCCTTGGCAAGGTGCCGGTATTCGGCATCTGTCTCGGTCACCAGATCCTCAGCATGGCCCTGGGACTGAAAACATACAAGCTCAAGTTCGGCCACCGCGGCATCAATCATCCAGTAAAGAACCTGGAGCGCGACCGGGTGGAGATAACTTCGCAGAACCATGGCTTCGCCGTGGAGCTGCCCGAAGCGCTGGCGGCGCGGCTGGAGGCTGGGCAAACCGGCGGCCCCGCAAAGACCTTTTTCGAAGCTCCGTCGGCGAAAGAGCTTAAGCTCGACACCGCTTTTGGCGCGGCGACGATCAGCCATCTCAATTTATACGATGGCACCGTCGAGGGCATCCGTTGCCTTGATCTGCAGGCTTTTTCGGTGCAGTACCATCCCGAGGCAAGCCCCGGTCCGCATGACTCCCGCTATCTTTTCGACGATTTCGTCAACGACATCGTCATCAATAAAGTGAAGCAGGCATGAAGGCCCTTCCAGATGATTCCAGGATAAATCCCGCCATGGATTATTGGCTCAACAGTCGACTGCGGGCAGCCTGATGCCGCGCCGCGACGACATCCATAAAATCATGCTGATCGGTTCCGGCCCCATCGTCATCGGCCAGGCCTGCGAGTTCGACTATTCCGGCACCCAGGCCTGCCGGGTACTGTTGGAGGAGGGTTACGAAGTCATCCTGGTGAACTCCAACCCGGCGACCATCATGACTGACCCCGACTTCGCGACCCGCACCTATATCGAGCCACTTGATGTGCCCACGGTTTCCGCCATCATCGAACTGGAGCGTCCGGACGCGCTGCTGCCGACCCTCGGCGGGCAGACGGCGCTCAACCTCGCTACCGCCCTTTACGAGGCGGGAGTGCTTGATAAATATGGCGTTCAGCTGATCGGCGCCGACTACGACGCCATCCAGCGCGCCGAGGAGCGCGACCTTTTTCGCCAGGCCATCGAGCGCATCGGCCTCAGGGTGCCGCGCAGCGAACTGGCCAGGTCGGTCAAGGAAGCCTGCGAGAAACTTGAGAATCTGAAACTGCCGATCATCGTCAGGCCGAGCTTTACCCTTGGCGGCTACGGCGGCGGCATTGCCCGTGATCTGGATTCATTCTGCCGCATCGTCGAGGAGGGCGTCACCGCCAGCCCAATCGGCCAGGTGCTGCTGGAGGAATCGGTGATCGGCTGGCAGGAGTTCGAGCTCGAGGTCATGCGCGACCGGGCGGACAACGTGGTCATCGTCTGTTCCATCGAAAACGTCGATCCCATGGGCGTTCACACCGGTGACAGCGTCACCGTGGCGCCGGCGCAGACACTCTCCGATGTGCAGTACCAGCGGCTGCGTGACGCCTCGCTGGCCATTATCCGCGAGATCGGGGTTGAGACCGGCGGCTCGAACATCCAGTTTGCCATGAATCCCGAGACCGAGGAGATTGTCGTCATCGAGATGAATCCGCGGGTGTCGCGCTCTTCGGCGCTGGCGTCCAAGGCGACCGGTTTCGCCATCGCCAAGATCGCGGCGCGGCTGGCGGTCGGCTACACCCTCGACGAGATCCCCAACGACATCACCCGCAAGACTCCGGCCAGCTTCGAGCCGACCATCGATTACGTGGTCGTCAAGACGCCACGCTGGGCCTTTGAGAAGTTCCCGCAGGTCGACACGACGCTGACCACCCACATGAAGAGCGTGGGGGAGAACATGGCGCTGGGACGGACCTTCAAGGAGGCGTTCATGAAGTCCATGCGCTCCCGCGAGCTCGACGTCGAGGGAGACTTCGAGGCGAGCACCGAAGAGCTGCTGGCCACCATCGCCATACCCTGCGCCGAGCGCTACGATCTGATCATGGAGCTCCTGCGCCGCGGCGTCACCGCCAGGCAGATCGAGGATGTGACCGAAATAAATCCCTGGTTCCTCAAGGAATTCGCGGAAATCGCGCAGCATGAGGCGAAATTGCGCGGCCGAATACTCACAGACACCAAACAACCGGAACCGCCCGGGCGCGCGCTCGCCGATCTAAGCGAACAAGATCTGCGCCTCGCCAAACAGACCGGCTTTTCCGACGCCGAGATCGCCGGCTTCACCGGCTCCACGGAGGCAGAGGTCCGCGCCGCCCGCATCGCCGCCGGCGTTATCCCGGTCTATAAATCAGTGGATACCTGCGCCGCCGAGTTCGAGGCGGAGACTCCCTATTTTTATTCCTGCTACGACCAGGAGAACGAGGCCAGGCGCTCGGAGCGCGAGAAGGTCATCATCCTGGGCAGCGGCCCCAACCGCATCGGCCAGGGCATCGAGTTCGACTACTGTTGCGTGCACGCGGTCATGACCAGCCGCGAATGTGGTTACGAGGCCATCATGGTGAACTGCAATCCCGAGACGGTGAGCACCGACTACGACATCTCCGACCGGCTCTACTTCGAGCCGCTGACCCTCGAGGACGTCTTGAATGTTGTCGAGAACGAGCAGCCCAAGGGCGTCATCGTCCAGTTTGGCGGTCAGACGCCACTGAAGATCGCCGAGGGCTTGTCGAAAGCCGGAGTGCCGATCCTCGGAACGCCCCAGGACGCCATCGACCTGGCCGAGGACCGGGGCCGTTTCGGCGAGGTGCTGAGAAAGCTGGGCATTGCCCATCCGCCTTTCGGCACCGCCCGCAGCCTGGAGGAGGCGCTGGATATCGCCGCCGGCATCGGCTACCCGTTGCTGGTGCGTCCGTCCTACGTACTCGGCGGACGGGCCATGGAGATCGTCTACAACCAGGAGGATCTGGAGCGCTACATCGAGACGGCGGTCAAGGCTTCACCCAAGCACCCCATCCTGCTGGACAAATTTTTAGAGGACGCCATCGAGATCGACGTGGACGCGGTCTGCGACGGCGAAGAGGTATATATAGGCGCGGTCATGCAGCACATCGAGGAGGCCGGGGTCCACTCCGGCGACAGCGCCTGCGTCATACCGACATTTTCCCTGGCCGGACGCCTGGTCGATCGGGTTCGTGAGCATACGGCGAACCTGGCCCTGGAGCTGGGAGTTATCGGACTGATCAACATCCAGTACGCGGTCAAGAACGACGAGGTCTACGTTCTGGAAGCCAACCCGCGTGGTTCGCGCACGGTGCCGTTCGTCAGCAAGTCCACCGGGGTACCGCTGGCAAAGGTGGCAACCAGGGTAATCCTGGGCGAGAAACTGGCGGTCATGGACCTGCCTGAAGAGCCGGTCCACCCGCACGTGACGGTGAAGGAAGCGGTGCTGCCGTTCTCGCGGCTGCCCGGAGCCGACACCACCCTGGGACCGGAGATGAAATCAACCGGCGAGGTCATGGGTGTGGCCACCACCTTCCCCATCGCCTTCGCCAAGGCCCAGGAAGGCGCGGGGCAGACCTTGCCTCGCGAGGGCACGATTTTCCTCAGCATCTGCGACGCCGACAAACCTCATCTGATCCCGCTGGGGAAGAAGCTCTATGAGTTAGGCTTCAGTATTGTCGCTACCGCCGGCACCGCCGAGGCGCTTAAAGAGGCCGGCGTCCCGGCCAGGCCGGTGCGCAAGTTCACCGAGGGGAAACCCCATGTGGTCGACATGATACTGACCGGCAAGATCGACCTGGTGGTCAACACTCCCCGTGGCCGTGGCGCCCGTACCGACGGCTACGAGATCCGGCGCGCCACCCTGCGTACGGGCATTCCCTGTGTAACCACCATGGCCGGGGCCGAGGCAGCGGTGGCCGCCATCGAGGCCAGCCGCGAGCCGGGCATCCAGCTCCATACCCTCCAGCATCTGCATGGAAGACCAACACATACCAGCTAGCCTCTTCGACTGCCCTGTAGTCGAGAGCCGGCCCGTCGGGGCTTACCGGCTCATATCCTTCGTCGCCCGCGAAGTGGCGGCGCTGGCCCGGCCCGGGCAGTTTCTGATGGTACGGGCCGCCGGCCAGTCGCTGGATCCACTTTTGCCCAGGCCCATCGGGGTGCACGAGCTTGAATCCGACCTGGTGAAGATCCTGATAGAGCCGGTTGGGCGGGGGACGATCTCACTCGCCGGACTGAGGGTTGGCGACAGGTTGAGCGTTCTGGGTCCCCTGGGCAACGGCTTTGATTTGACCGGCGAGGGGCCGGCGCTGGTGGTGGGTGGCGGCATCGGCGCCGCGCCGCTGGCGTTTCTGGTCCGGGCGCTGGCGCAGCGTGGCCGGGAGGTGCGCTGCCTGCTCGGTTTTAAAACCCGCGGCCAGGCCGTAGCCGCCGAGCTTTTTCGTAACCAGAAGGTAGATGTTTACACGGAAGATGCATCCATGGGCGAGATGGGGTTGGTCAGCGAACCGCTCACGGGAATACTGGCGGAGATGCAGGCAGGCGGCCCGGCAAACGCGATAAGCACAGCCGGCGCCGTCGGCGATCTTCGCGCTGCCGAAATATTCGCCTGCGGCCCCGACGCCATGCTCGCCGCGATTTCAGGCATAGCCAGCGACCATGGCGCCAACGCTCAGGTTTCCATGGCGGCCCACATGGCTTGCGGTGTCGGCGCCTGCCAGGGCTGCGTCATCAGGACAGTCGATGGCTACCGCCGCGCCTGTAGCGAGGGGCCGGTTTTCGCCGCCGGGGAAATCGCATGGTAAATCGCATGGTAAGCCGAATCGTAAACCGGGATATAACCATCGACCGCGAATTATGCCTTATCGAAATGGACGCCGCATGAAAGCTTCGCTGCATACCAGCCTGGGGCCGCTGAACCTCGGTCACCCGATCATCAACGCATCGGGAACTTTTGACGTCATCGAGGCGGACAGGATTCTTGAAGCCGATCTGTTCAGCGACTTCCCGTTTGCCGCCTACGTGCCCAAAACTGTTACCCTCAAGCCGCGAACAGGCAACGAGCCGCCCCGCCTCTACGAGACAGCCGCCGGACTGCTCAATTCCATCGGCCTGGCAAACAGGGGCATCGAAAATTTTATCGTCGAGGACCTGCCACGGCTGGCGGAACTGCCGGTGCCGATCATCGCCAGCATCGCCGGTGAGAACACCAGCGATTATGGCAGCTGCGCCGAAATGCTCGCCGGCCGCGATGAGGTGGCGGCAATAGAACTCAACGTTTCCTGTCCCAATGTGGAACTCGATGGCAGGGCGCTCGGTTGCGATCCCGAACGCACCGCCCGCGCTGTTTCGCTCGCTCGCGCAGCCACTTCAAAATTGCTGATCGTCAAACTGACACCTAACGTCACCGACATCGTGGCGGTAGCTCAGGCGGCAGCCGCGGCTGGCGCCGACTGTATCTCGGTCATCAATACGGTGCATGGCATGGCGCTCGATCCCTGGACCCTGAAGCCGGTTTTGGGCCATACCAGCGGCGGCCTTTCCGGCCCCGCGGTCAAACCGGTAGCCCTGCGAGCGGTCTACCTGGTCAGCCGGGCTCTCGATCTGCCGGTGATCGGCATGGGCGGTGTTACCACGGCGCAGGATGTTCTGGAGTTCCTGGCGGCGGGTGCTTCAGCCGTGGCCATCGGCACCGCCAGCTTCCGCGATCCGGTGCTGGCGGCGAGGCTGGCCGGTGAGCTCAGGGACCTGATGGAAATCCGTGGCATATACTCGATAGGGCAGCTGTCCGGCATGGCCTGAGCCCGTGACGCTCTAGGGGTTCATCATCGAGCTGCTCGAAGTGCCGGTTCCATCAGGCACCATGACGGTGTTGGTGCCGTAGCTGTCGCCGCTCATCACCTTCACATTGCTGGGCAGTTCGAACATGCTGGCCTTAACATTGCCCACGTTGGTGTATCTAAACTCGGTGACGGTTTTTTTGCCCGAGGTGTCCTCCTCGGTCATCAGGCTGGGAAGACCCTCCGGTCCCTTGAACTCTATGGTCAACTTTCCCGCGCCGGGCATGTTGTACTCCCAGGTGTCGCCGGACCGGTTGGTGCTGGGCAGATAGGCGAAGGCGCTCAGCATGGTGGCAGGGTTAAAGGAGGCGCCCGAGTTATCAGCGCCACTGGACTCGACGGCTGTGTCGCCGTTCACGACCCAGGTCTTCTTCTGCTGGTCGTTATAGATCATGTAGGATGTTTTGTCGCTGGCGTCATCCCAGCGCCAGTTATTGTCTTTCTGGGTCCATTTGCCGGAACTCTGGCCATCCGCAACCATTTCCACGGTCATCTCCATCTTCTTGAGATCGTCGAGACGCTTGTTAAGTCCGTCTTCCGTGCTGGTGGACATGTTGGCCAGATCCTGCAGCTGCGGCTGCTCGACCTTCTTTTCTTCACCACAACCTGCCAACAGTAATAGTGCCAGAAGTCCAACAACAATCACAGGTATTGTCACCAGTAGTTTCTTATGCATTCCCATCCTTTCTCTATTATTTGAACGAAAATCATACCTCGCGCCCGCTAGATTATCATGCGTATCCGGTTTTTGCCCGCGCAGGCCCATATTTTCATTGCCAGGCCGGGCGGCGGATGTTTCTTGCAAACAACGGCTCGGAGTTCATATAATAGCCGATGATGTCTCCTTCCGAACCGACATCCGCCACCCCGATAAGGACTCTTGAGCAGCGTCTAGACGCACTCAGGCGGGCTAATGACATCCGCTCGCAGCGCGCCCGCCTCAAGAAGGACCTTAAGCAGGGCATCATCAAGATCGACGAGATCCTGGTGGAACCGCCCGAGTTCATCAAGACCGCCAAGGTCGTTGATGTGTTGCTGGCCGTCCCCAACTGCGGCAAGGTGAAATCCACCAAGGTGCTGAACCATTGCCGCATCAGTTCCAACAAGACCGTGGGTGGCCTTTCCGAGCGTCAACGCCGCGAGCTGGTAACCTTTTTTCGTCCCTAAGCCATTGAACTTAGGCGGACAGCCTCGCCGACTTGGCCGCCTCCTCGTAATCTCGGGCCCATCCGGTGTCGGCAAGGGCACCCTGATTAGCAAGGTGCTCCCACATCTCAAGGACACGGTGCTTTCCCGCTCCGCGACCACCCGCCCCAGAAGAAGCGAAGAAAAACAGGGCCGCGAATATTATTTCCTCACGCCGGAAGAGTTTGAAAACAGGGTAAAGGCGGGAGACTTCCTTGAGCACGTAAAGTACGGCGCCAACAGATACGGGACCCTCAGGAGCGAAGTCGTCAAACAGCTGGACTCCGGGAAGAGTGTGCTCCTGGAGATCGAACTGGAGGGCGCGCGAAATATCCGTTCCCAGATGACAGAAGCCGTGCTCATCTTTATCGCGCCGCCCAGCGTCGAAGAGCTGCGTCTGCGGCTTGCCGGCAGGAACACCGAAGCTGACGCGGAAAGGGAAGTTCGCCTGGAGCGCGCCGGCGAGGAACTTGCGTCACAGGACGAATTTGACTACATTGTAGTTAATCGAACCGTCGATCAGGCGGCGAAAGAGCTCGAAAAAGTTATCAAGTCTACCCTTGAGGGAGGCAGAAGTTGAATAAACCCAGAATTGACGTATTACTGGAAAAGGTTGATTCCAAGTATGCCCTGGTCACAATCGCGGCCAAGCGCGCCCGGCAGATCAACAATTACTACCGCAACCGCGATGAGGGCAGCATCGACGATATCCCGCCCCCGATGATCGATACCAGGAGCCGGAACATCCTCACGGTCGCCCTTGAGGAGATAGCGGAAGGCCATATCTCCTATCGTTACCGGGTCTAGATCATTCCTTTTTTGCCGATCGCCGGGCTTCACTTTCTTCCCAGGCCATGAACAGCAAAGGCAAACGAATCGTCCTCGCGGTTACCGGCAGCATCGCGGCCTATAAGGCTGCCGAGCTGCTCAGGTTGCTCACCGCGGCCGGCCATGATGTACGCGTGCTTCAGACGCCCGCCAGCCGAAAATTCGTTGGCGAACTCACCTTTCAGGCGCTTAGCGGGTACCCGGTGGCCTGTGAGCAGTTCGGGACATCCCCCGAATCCGTATTCAGCCACATAGAACTGGCCGCCAGCGACCTCCTGCTGGTGGCGCCGGCGACGGCGGGAACCATCGGCAAGATGTCCGCCGGCATCGCCGACAACCTGCTGCTCACCACCTATCTCGCCATCGAAGCTCCCACCATGATCTGCCCCGCCATGAACCATCGTATGTGGAACCATCCTGCCGTTCGTGAAAATATCGAGACTCTGCGCCGGCGCGGCGTTATTATTGCCGGGCCGGACACCGGCGAACTTGCCTGTGGAGAAGAGGGGGCCGGGCGCATGGTCGATCCCGGGGAGATATTGCGGCGGGTTGATAAGTTGTTCCGTGAGGGTGGTGAAACAACCGGCGAAGACAGCGGCAGGGAGAGCGGGCAGGCGATTACCGCCGGGAGACCCAAAGCAGTCAAAGAGTCAAAAATTTCAGCCGGCCGGCGCGACACTGGTCAGGCTCATCGCGAGGATCTCAAGGATGTAAACATTCTTGTTACCGCTGGTGGTACGAGAGAGCCGATCGATTCCGTGAGGTATATCTCAAATCGGTCCAGTGGACGAATGGGTTACGCGCTGTCCGAGGCAGCGCTGGATCGTGGCGCCAGCGTTACGGTGATAGCCGCAAACTGCGCGCTCAAGAGAAATCCCGGCATCAGGTACATTGATGTAGTGACAGCTTCAGAACTGCAAACAGCCGCCGAGAGCGAGTTTGAAAGTTGCGATGTCCTGCTGATGGCGGCAGCGGTTTCCGACTATAAGGTTTCAGACGGATGGACAAAGGGAAAAATTGATCGTAAGGAAAAAAATGACTTGCAGCTAGTGCCAACAAGTGATATCGTTTCTAGTTTGAAGGCGAACGGCAATGGCAGGCTCAAGGTTGGATTCTCGGCGGAGTATGGAGAAGAAAACCGGGAGCGTGCCAGACGCAAGCTCAACGAAAAGGGTTTGGGTATGATTGTCTTCAATGATATCTCTCGCGCTGATATCGGCTTTGAATCAATGCATAACGAGATTACAATCATGATGCCCGGGCGCGAGGATATTTTTATCGGCAAGACATCCAAACGTAACTGTGCTGAACGCATACTTGACGAGGTAGCCGTACTACTGGATTGAGTGAACGGGGATAATGATTGTCTGGTAATTGAGCGGGCAGGTAAATTTCAGCAACAGCAGTCTCGGGGAACTGAACAGGCGGCCGGTGACGGTCGGATAACGGTAGGGGAGGCTCGCGAGAGTCTCAATTCCTGACCCCGGTAGGACGGGGCGAACAAAGAGAGGTAGGAAAATGGACAAGCTGTATACCGATCAGAATCTGCTTGACGCCCTGAAGAAAGAGGGCAAGAAAGTCGATTCGAGCGGACTCATGGGACCGACTTACCATGGGTACCTGGCAGGTCCCAACCGGCCGAGCGCTGAGGCTATCAGAGCTCGCTTCGGTGGCTGGACCAACGCGGTACGCAAGGCCGGGATGATACCGGCGGCGCGGCGCACGAAGGATGAAATGAAGAAGCTGGTCAAGCTTGGCAAGGTTGACGCGAAGTACCCTGCTCTGCGCATGGGCATGAGTGTCCGTGAGCTCAAGGTGGCGGTTGGCCTGGAAAAACCACGCAAACCAACCCGCGAGCGCTATATCGATGAAGGCGCCCGGATCGCCCGCAAGCTCGGCCGTGCGCCGAACTTCCACGAGTTCAACCGGCACACCAAGACTGTTACTGCCTGGAATCCCTACCGGCTGTATGGCCGTGACTGGAAGGCTTTCAAGCGTGACGTCGACAAGCAGCTGAAGGAGAAGGAAAAGGCCAAGGCCGCCAAGCCGAAGAAGGCAGCCGTCAAGGCCAAGCCGGCTGCAAAAAAGGCCGTCTCGAAGAAAGCGGCAGCCAAGCCTAGGAAAGCCGCGGTTAAAGCCAAGCCGAAGGTTAAAGCCAAGCCGAAGGTCAAAGCCAAGGCCAAAGCCAAGCCCAAAGCCAAGCCCAAAAAGCGCTAGGCGATTTCTTCCTGGAAATAGTGAACTCCGACAACGGAGGCCGAGAGGCCTCCGTTGTTTTTTCACAGAAATGTGAACAGCTCGCCATTGCTTCTTGCATGGCGGCAGCCGGTCTGTTAATTTCGGGTAGCGTATGATTAATTGACCCAAAGGGAGGCGATTTTCCATGAGTTGTTGTTCGAGGCACGCATCAGGTGGGGGAGGCAAGCACCGCGGCGGCATGAAGACCATGCTCTTCGGTATGCTGGTGGGACTGGTTTTGGGGCTGATGTTCGCTCCCAAGCCGGGGCCTGAGACCCTGAACACCATTTCCGACAAGATAATCCGCAAGCTGCCGGTCTGATAAAACCTTAATCCGTTCAACCGATCGCCTGACAACCGCCTGCTTGTTCGAACCATGCAACGGTGCCAGATTGCCCGCTATCCGACCGGTTTGAATCCTGGAGCACAGGTTCTCGTCTAATTAATCGGATACTTGTTTTTCATTTCGAAAAACTTATTGTTAAGCGGCGAAGGGGATACCGTTTTAGTGGCGAAATGGCTAACCATGTTGTGCAGGTAAGAGAGACCAGCGCGGTTCAGGCTTTTGGGTTACTGATTTGCTGCGGCAACCGCGTCTCCCGTCCTCCGCAGACGGATGTGCAACACAGTGAAAAGTAATCCACCTCCGCGAAAAAGGAGCCGGACGGCTCCTTTTTCGCTGCTTGGGCTGCAGCAACCAGCGGCCCTCTCCCTGACTCATACTGCTACCGCCAGTGCTATTATTAGTCAATAAGCGGCCGCATTATCCGCGAAGCAAACCGATCGACAGAAATATCATGGTTTCGACTACCACAACTGAGCGCACCCGGCGGCTGCTCGCATCCCTGCCCGACAGTCCCGGTATCTATGTTTTCCGGGACGCCGGAGGCAAGGTTCTCTATGTGGGCAAGGCCAAGTCGCTGCGCAAGCGGGTAATGTCCTACTTTCGCAAGAGCAGTCCCGTAGAGGATAACCCCCGTATATCCAGGATGCTGCGGCGTATGCGTGATTTCGACTTCGTGGTGACTGGCAGCGAAACCGAAGCCCTCCTGCTCGAGTCCAACTTCATCAAGCATCACCGGCCGCCGTTCAATGTCATGCTCCGGGATGACAAGTCCTATCCATATGTGGCGATCACGCTGGATGAAAAATTTCCGCGGGTGATGATTACCCGCAAGCCCCATCGGTCCAGCGTGGCCTATTTCGGGCCGTTTGCCAGTGCTGGCAAGGTGCGTGAAATCATTGATCTCCTGGGCAGGATTTACCCGTACCGCAAGTGCCGTGGCCCTGAACCCGGGCGGCGTACCGGCTCCCCCTGTCTCAACTATCACATCGGTCTCTGCCTGGCGCCATGTGCCGGCAAGATTGACACCGGCAGCCACCGCCAGATGATCAACAAAATCGAGCGCCTGCTGACGGGAAAATCCGAGGGACTGGCTGAGGAGCTTCGCGAGGCGATGGAATCGGCCGCTTCCAGGCAGCGTTACGAGGAAGCGGCCATGTTGCGCAACCGTTTGAGCGCCCTCGATCATCTTCTGGAAAAGCAGCAGACGAGCGCCATCGGCATCGACAGCCTTGATGTGATCGGTGTCCACGCCGAGGGTGACGCCGCCAATCTGCAGGTGCTGCAGGTGAGGGATGGATCCCTGAGCGATCGCCGCAGCTTCTTCCTCCAGAACGTCGCCGGTGAAAGTGAGACGGAGATCATCGAGCAATTCATGATCCATTACTATTCGACGCCGATCGGTTTGCCCGCGGAAGTGGTCATGCCGGAATCTTTCACCCGGCAGGATGTGCTTCGTGAATTCCTGTCAGAACTGAAGGGGTCGCGGGTCGATGTGCGGCCAGCCGTGCGAGGCAAGCGGTGCAAGCTGGCTGAAATGGCTCTGCGGAATGCGCGGCTGGCCTTTGAACAGGATCGCCTGCGTGAGGAGGAACTCAAGTCACGGCCCGTGAAAGCCATGGCTGATCTCAAAAAAGAACTTGCTCTGCGGCGCGTTCCGCGGCGCATCGAATGTTACGACATTTCCAACATCGCCGGCGAGCATCCTGTCGGCTCGATGGTGGTCTTCGAGGAAGGGATTCCGCGGCCGGGTCATTATCGCAAGTTCTCGATCCGCGATGTCGTCGGGCCCGACGATTTCGCGATGATGGCGGAGGTTTTGCGGAGGCGATTTTCGGGTCAGGCGGATGAAAAAGCCAGGGCGCCGGGAGCGGGAGCCGCCGGGGAAATCGAGGACGCCATCAGCTCCGACGACAGCTTCGCCGCCCGGCCGGATCTCATCGTCGTCGACGGAGGCGCCGGCCAGGTCTCGGCCGCGGTGGGAGCGCTGGCCGCGGCTGGTCTGAAAGGGGTCCCGGTCATCGGTCTGGCCAAACGTCTTGAGGAGATCTACCGTTCGGGGCAGGCGCAGCCGCTGCGGCTGGGGCAGGACTCGCCCGCGCTCAGCCTGCTACAGCGGATCCGCGACGAGGCTCACCGCTTTGCGATAACCTATCACCGGCAGCGCCGGGACCGCGCGATGACCGGTTCCATCCTCGACGGCATACCCGGCATCGGGCCCGCTCGCAAAAAGGCTATCCTGACCCATTTCGGCTCCCCGGAGCGTTTCCTGGCGGCCAGCCGCGATGAACTGGAGGCGGTCCCGGGCTTGCCGGACAAGGTTGCGCGGGAGGTGTATGCCTTTGTCCACAAGTTCGGACAAACTCCATCGGCTAATATATAAGACCCGCTTCGGCAACGGCATGCTGGTCTGGCGCGGCAAAATGCTGCTGGCTCACAGTTTGCCAGGGCAGCAGGGGAGACCGGGTGCCGCCCGGCAGACGATGAAAAATTCTTCGCAAGCGAACGGACCGGTCTCCTGGTCCAGGATACAGCGGGTCGAGCCGGCAACATCCGACGAAAAGAAACTGGTCCATTTGCTGGAATCATATTTCAGCGGCAAGAGGGTAGATTTTTCGCCGCACATTTTACCGCTGGAACGCGCCGGTTCGACTCCGTTTCAGGCCGGCGTCCTGACGGCGCTGGCGGCGGTCCCCCATGGTGAAACCATCACCTACGCCGGGCTCGCCGCGGCTGCCGGATATCCCCGAGCTTACCGGGCGGTCGGCAATTTAATGGCCGCCAATCCCTATCCGGTGATCATTTCCTGTCATCGTGTGGTAAGGGGCGACGGCTCCCTGGGAAACTATTCCGCCGGAGATGGCTGGAAGCACCGTCTACTGGAACTTGAAGGCTGCCCTTTCCCGGCCCAGGCTAATCCAATAGAATCCAGGTAATGGAACCTGAACTCAAGATAGAATTCACCATCATCACCGGCCTTTCCGGCGCCGGCAAGTCCCATGCCATGGCGGCCTTCGAGGATGCGGGTTTCTTCTGTATCGATAACCTGCCGCCCCGGATGATCCCCGCCGCCGCCGATCTCTTCGGCCTCGAAGGAAGCAAGGTCCAGCGCGTGGCCGTGGTCAGCGATGTGCGCGGCGGCCAGTATTTTGAGGAGATCGATGGTTGCCTCAACGAGCTCGACAGCAAGGGCATCAGCTACCGGCTTCTGTTCATGGAAGCATCCGATGAGGCCCTGCTGCACCGTTTCAAGGAGACCCGCCGGCCGCACCCGCTGGCGCCCACCGGTGACATTCCCGAGGGTATCCGCCACGAGCGGGAGATGCTTTCCGCCCTCAAGAGACGCGCCGACTGGGTCATCGACACCAGTGATCTCAATATCCACGAACTCAGGGCGGACATCGTCAAGGATGTCGTCCCGGAAGGAAGCGGCGAGTTTATCGTCACTTTCGTCTCCTTCGGCTTCAAGTACGGCTCGCCGCTGGACGCTGACCTGGTCATCGATGTCCGTTTCCTGCCCAACCCTCACTTTGAACCCGAGCTCAAACCGCTATCCGGCCTGGATAAAGCGGTAAGCAACTACGTTGTCAGCACGAAGGTTACCAAGGAATTTTTTGAGAAGCTGACGGCGCTGCTGGATTTCCTGTTGCCGCATTACGTGGCGGAGGGAAAATCCAGCCTGGTCATCGGCATCGGCTGCACCGGTGGCCGGCACCGCTCGGTGGCGATTGCCGAATGGCTGGCGAAGCATTACCGGGCCGGCAAGTACAGCTACAACGTCATCACCCGCCACCGGGATCTGGGGAAGGATTGAGCTGATCCCGTTGTCGAGCCACTGCCATACATCCGACGGATCAAAGTCCCGGCGGACCTCCGACAATCCAGCGGGATCATGATCAGCGGCGCCTCCGATAATCCGGCTGTTGTCGTCCTGGGAGGCGGCACCGGCCTCTCGATGCTGCTCAGCGGCCTCAAGCACTACACGACAGATCTCACCGCCGTGGTTACCGTAGCCGACGATGGCGGCAGTTCCGGCCGGCTCCGCCGCGAGATGGGCATTATCCCGCCGGGAGACATCCGTAACTGCCTGGTGGCCCTCGCCGAGGACGAATCCCTGATGGGGGAGCTGTTTCAGTACCGCTTCGAAGAGGGGGACGGCTCTCTTTCCGGTCATAGCTTCGGCAACCTTTTCCTGGCCGCGCTCACCAGGGTCACCGGCGATTTTGAAGAGGCGGTGCGGCTTTCCAGCAAGATTCTCAAGACCCGGGGCAGAGTCTTGCCCGCTTCGCTGGATACGGTCTGGTTGAAGGCCGAACTCGACGATGGCAGCATGGTCGAAGGGCAGTCGGCTATCGCCGGTTCCAACCGCTGCTGTCGCCAGATCTGGCTCGAGCCCAGGGACACACGTCCCACCGACGCCGTCCTCGAGGCTATAGCCGGCGCTGACATCATCGTGGCGGGACCAGGCAGCCTTTTCACCAGTATCATCCCGAATCTTCTGATCGCGGACATAGTCCAGGCCATCGCTGCCGCCGGCTGCCCGCGGGTATTTATCTGCAACATGATGACCCAGCCGGGTGAAACCCTCGGCTTCACGGCTGCCGACCACCTGGAAGCGTTGATCGCCCACACGCAAGCCGGCATTTTTGACACCATTCTGGTGAACACCGAGGATCCGCCGCCGCCTCTGGTCGAATTCTATAGCGCCAAAGGATCGGCGCCAGTCGTGGTCGATAGCGACCGTCTGGAGAGCAGCGGCATTCAGGTGCTTGCGGCGAACGTCGCCTCCGGCGGCAATTATTTTCGCCACAACAGCGGCAAACTGGCCGCCGCGATTATGTCGTTGCTGTAGAGTCCGGTTAAATGTCATTCACCATCCAGGCAAAACAGGAACTGAATCGCGTCGCCCGCAAACGCACCTGCTGCCGGACGGCCGAACTCGCCGCTCTCTTTCGTGCCGCCGGCAGCTTTCACATAAAAGCGCGGGGAGAATATGGCCTGCATGCCTCCTTCGGTCTCTCGGCAACAGCGCGCACCGCGATCTCCCTGGTGAGGTCATTTGACCTGCCGATCGAGGTGAGGGTATTAGATGAGGTCCGGCTGGGTCCCCACAAACGATACGAGATTCATCTGGAGGGCGGCGCGCGCCTGGTGCAGTTTCTGAACGAGATCGGCGTGCTTTCGGACTCCATGTCACTGCAGGAAAGGATGCCACCACGGATCATCCGCAAACCATGTTGCCAGGCCTCGTTCCTGCGCGGCGCCTTCATCGCCTCGGGCTCGGTAAGCGAACCCGGCGCGCCGGCACACCTGGAAATATATTCCGGCAGCGAGGCGTTTCTGGAAACGCTCGGGGACGCCGCCGGTAGCCTCGAGCTGACGTTGTCGCTGAACCAGCGCCGACGCAATCCGGCTGTCTATTCCAAGAACCTGCAGAGCATTCGCGACTTTTTGGTGACCGTGGGAGCTCACCAGGCGGCGCTCAAGTTTGAAGAGCGAGCAATCATGAGCAGCGTCAGATCAGACGCCAACCGCCTCGCCAACTGTGACCAGGCCAACGCCGCCCGTTGTTCCCGCGCCGCCGCAAGGCAGATACAGGCCATCGAGAAGCTGCAGGGGAGTGGGGGATGGGAGCGGCTCAGCGGCGTTCTCATCGACATTGCCGAACTGCGCCTGGCCCATCCGTCGGCGACCATCGCCGAGCTGGGCCAGATGGCAGATCCACCGCTGGGCAAATCCGCGGTCAATCACCGTTTGCGGCGGCTGGTGGCGCTGGCGAATGTGCGCCTATAAATCGGTGAGGAAATAATTTAAAAGAGGATGTTTTAAGTCCTGTATAGATGGGTATTATAATCTCGGTTATTTTTGGAGAGCCCAAATTGCGGAGTTTTTTGTTTATGCAGGCGGCAGGCGGGCGCGTCGTTGAAATTGCCGGGGAATACGCTGAGTTTGGATTTTCCAGAAAGCAGCATAATTCCTGGTATACGTGGTAAATGCGCCGTTAAAACCGGGCCAAATATCGGATCTGGAGAGGGGCCAAGATGGACGTAATAGAATTAAGCAGGTTGCAGTTCGCGATCACGAGCATGTTCCACTTCATCTTTGTACCGCTGACCCTGGGATTGTCCATTCTGGTTGCCTATATGGAGACCAGGTACGTTCGCACTGGTAATAAGATGTATCTGCGGATGACCAAGTTCTGGGGCAAGCTGTTTCTGATCAACTTCGCCCTCGGCATCGTTACCGGCATCACCCTGGAGTTCCAGTTCGGCATGAACTGGTCGAAATACTCCGAGTACGTCGGCGACATCTTCGGTGCGCCTTTGGCGATCGAGGCCACGGCCGCTTTCTTCCTCGAGTCGACATTCATCGGCCTCTGGATCTTCGGCTGGAACCGCATCTCGCCGAAGCTGCATGCGATCTCCATCTGGATTGTAGCCTTCGCCACCAACCTCTCCGGCCTTTGGATCCTGCTGGCCAACGGCTGGATGCAGCATCCCGTCGGTTACGTGCTGCGGAACGGCCGCGCCGAGATGGTGGACTTCATGGCTCTGGTCACCAATCCGTACGGGCTGCTCAAGTTCGGGCACCAGATCCTGGCGGGCTATGCGGTGGCTGCCTTCTTCGTCATGGGCATCTCCGCCTGGCACTTGCTGCGCCAGAGCAATACCGAGCTCTTCAAGACATCGTTCAAGATAGCCGCAGTCTTCGGGCTGGTGGCCTCGCTGGGGATAGCCGTCGTCGGCGATTTCCACGCCTCAGGCGTCGCCGAAGCACAGCCGGCCAAGTTTGCCGCCATGGAATCGGTATGGGATACGCAGAAGGGCGCCGATTACAACCTGCTGGTGGTCCCCAATCCCTCGGGCGAGACGAATTCAGTACAAGCCCTGGCGATACCAAAGTTCCTGAGCTTTCTGGCGACCAAGTCATTTGACGGTGAGGTCAAGGGCCTCAAGGACATACCCGCTAATGAGCGCCCACCGGTCTGGCCGGTCTTCATCAGCTTCAGGCTGATGGTGGCGCTGGGCATGGTGTTTGCCCTGCTGGCGGTTGTTGCCACGGTCAAAGCGTGGCGTGGCCGGTTGCTGGGCAGCCGAAAGTTCCTCTGGATCATGGTCTATGCGTTGCCCTTGCCGTATATCGCCAACCAGCTCGGCTGGCTCGTGGCAGAAGTGGGCCGCCAGCCCTGGATCGTCTATGGCGTGCTAAAAACAGCGGATGCCGGTTCACCAGCCGTCTCACTCTCGCAGGTATGGACGTCGCTGGTCGCTTTCACCCTGGTCTATGGCCTGTTAGGTGCCATCGACATTTATCTGCTGTTCAAGGTCGCCCGGAAGGGACCGGATGACGACCTGACCCATATAGTCAAATCCGCTACCTTGCAGGGGGCATGAAATGAATTATCAGGCCATTTGGTTCGTACTCTGGAGCGTTCTCTGGGCGGTATACTTCACCGCCGACGGCTTTGACTTCGGCGCCGGCATGCTGCAGCGGTTTGTCAGCAGGAGCGAGGAGGACCGGCGCGCCGTCATCAATACAATGGGGCCGGTCTGGGATGGCAACGAAGTGTGGCTGCTCACCGCTGGCGGCGCTACCCTGGCTGCCTTCCCCATCGTCTATGCCTCCATGTTCAGCTTCCTCTACTCGGCCCTGTTACTGCTGCTCTTCGCACTGATCTTCCGCGGTGTCTCTTTCGAGTTCCGCGGCCAGCGCGAGAGCCGGTCCTGGCGAAACGGCTGGGACTGGGCTTTACAGCTGGGGAGTTTTCTGCCGGCGCTGCTCTTCGGCGTGGCTTTTGGCAATATCTTCGAGGGCCTCAATTTCGACGCGAATGGCTGGCATGGGTCGCTGCTGGGCCTGCTGAATCCGTACGGGTTATTGACAGGAGTACTGTTTGTATTACTGTTCCTTGAGCATGGAGCGCTCTGGCTCAGGATTAAGACTTCCGGTGGTGTGGCCGAACGGTCGGCCGCGATAGCCGGCGGCGTCTGGTACGCCCTGCTGGCGGTGGCGGTGACCTTCCTGGTCTACACCAACTTCGCCACCCACCTATATGACAACTATCGCAACCAGCCGCTGTGGGCGGTCGTGCCGCTTGTCGCGGTGGCGGCCCTGCTGGGCGTCAAACTCTTTGCCAGGGCGGGCAAATACTTCGCGGCGTTCATCTCTTCCTGCCTGACTATAATGACGGTAGTGTTCACGGGGGTCATCGGGCTTTATCCGAACATGATACCTTCGAGCATCGATACGGCGTCGAACCTGACGATCTACAACTCATCGTCAAGTGACTACACGCTGCGTATAATGACAGTGGTGGCGGTTATCTTCGTGCCCATCGTCATTGCCTATCAGCTGTGGGTGTACCGTATTTTCCGTGAGGAGATGGGCGGCGATGAGGATTACGGGCCGGGTGAAACCCTTAATGCCAAATCATAGGCGGCTTGAGCCACTCACATAACCACCAACCCTCCGGGTTACGAATCCCCCGCTATATGGTAGAATGCCGGACGTACCCCGGTACACCACTATTACTTACCTTCAGGAGGCGAAGAACTGATGGCGCTTAAGCTAGGCATCAACGGATTTGGACGCATCGGCAGAAACACTTTTCGGGCTGCTCTCGAGCAGAACGCTGACATCGATTTCGTGGCCATAAACGACCTGACCAGCCCGGCCACGCTGGCGCACCTGCTTAAGTACGACTCAGTCATGGGCCGATTCAACGGCACCGTCGAGGTCGGCGAGAACTCCCTGACCGTTAACGGCAAGGAGATCAGGGTCCTCAGCGAGCGCGATCCCGCCAATTTGCCCTGGGCCGACCTGGGCGCCGATGTCGTCATCGAGTCCACCGGCTTCTTCATCGACCGCGAAGGCGCCGGCAAGCATCTGGCCGCTGGCGCCAGGAAGGTTGTCATCTCGGCGCCGGCCAAGGACCCGGATATCACTATCGTGCTCGGCGTCAACGACGGCGACTACAATAAGGCCGAGCACAACATCATCTCCAACGCCTCCTGCACCACCAACTGTCTGGCCCCGGTATGCCGCGTCCTGCTGGACGAGTTCGGCATCGAGAAGGGCTTCATGACCACAATCCACGCCTACACCAACGACCAGTCGATCCTCGACCTGCCGCATAAGGACCTGCGCCGGGCCAGAGCCGCCGCCGTCTCGCTCATTCCGACATCCACCGGCGCCGCCAAGGCCGTTTCCCTGGTGCTCCCGGAGCTCAAGGGCAAGATGGACGGTATGGCCATGCGCGCGCCGACGCCGGACGGTTCCGTTGTCGATCTGGTCGCCATCCTCGGCCGGGAAGTCACCAAGGAAGAGGTTAACGCCGCGTTCGCCAAGGCCGCCGATACCGGCGCCATGAAGGGCATCCTTAAATACACGGAAGACCCGATCGTCTCCATCGACATCGTCGGTGACCCGTTCTCCTCGATCATCGATTCCCAGGCCACCATGGTGCAGGGGAGCATGGTCAAGGTGCTTAGCTGGTATGACAATGAGTGGGGTTATTCGAACCGGCTTGTTGATCTTGTGCAGCGGGTGCTTTAGTAAGATTGTGCAAAACCCGGGACGGGATGTTCCCGCCTTCGCTTAAGCGTCTTCGACAAGACGCTACGGCGGAAACATCCCGTCCCGGGTTTAGATACCTTTATGGACGCCCGCTAAAAAGGGCGACGCTGGCCGGGAACGCGCTGCGATTTGCTCGTTGTCTTACTCACGGGGGAGACTTGAGGAAAAAAACTATTAAAGACATAAATGTTGTCGGCAAGCGCGTGCTGGTGCGCGTCGATTTCAATGTTCCCCTGGATAACGGCGTGGTTGTCGATGATACGCGCATCCGGGCGGCGCTGGGTACTATCAGTTACTTGCGGCAGGCCGGCAGCAAGGTCATCCTGATCTCGCATCTGGGAAGGCCCAAGGATGGTCCCGATGACGCCCTGCGGATGGATCCTGTAGCGGCGCGGCTCGCCGACCTGCTCGGCATTGATGTAATGAAGCTCGATGACTGCGTCGGCCCCGAGGTGGAGGCCCGGCTGGCCGAACTTCCCGCCGGCGGCGTGGCATTGCTGGAGAACAGCCGTTTTCATCCGGAAGAGAAGAAAAACGATCCGGAATTCGCCGCGGGCCTCGCGCGTCTGGCGGATATCTTTGTTAACGACGCTTTTGGCACCGCTCACCGGGCGCATGCATCGACCGCCGGCGTGGCCGCGCATCTGCCGGCTGTGGCCGGTTTTCTGCTGGAGAACGAACTCCTGCAGCTTTCTCACATGATCGATAAACCAAAGCATCCCTTCGTGAACATCCTCGGTGGCGTCAAGGTTTCGGACAAAATCGGCGTTGTCGACCGCTTTCTGGATTTTGCCGACGCCATCATGATTGGCGGCGCCATGTGCTTTGGTTTTCTCAAGGCGCAGGGCATCGATATCGGCGCTTCCAAGGTGGAAGAGGAAGCTGTCGGCGTAGCCGCGGCGGCACTCGAAAAAGCGAAAAGCTCCAAGTGCCGCATTCTGTTGCCAAAAGACCTGGTGGTAGCAGACGCATTTTCAGCGGAAGCCAACACGCAGATTGTTCGCGTCGAACAGATTCCCGCCGGTTGGATGGGCCTCGACATCGGCCCGGCGACCTCGGCGCATTTCGTCCAGGAAATACAGAGGGCGCGCACCATCTTCTGGAACGGCCCCATGGGCGCTTTCGAGATGGAGCCATTTTCTTCCGGCACTCGCGCCGTAGCCGGCGCGGTAGCCCATGCTGAAGAAGCCCTTACGGTATCCGGTGGCGGCGACACGGTGGCCGCCCTGAACCGTTACGGTCTCGCCGATAACCTCGACCATGTCTCCACCGGCGGCGGCGCCGCCATGGAGTTTCTCGAGGGCAAGGAACTTCCCGGCATAGCCGTTCTGCAGGACGCCTGAGTCAGCGCCCGGCAAAGCTGCTTTCTTGCTCAGGCAGCCTGGAAACACTACCAGGAATCCGCTGGTCCCTCTGATCCTCTCTACAGTAACTGCGTCGTCGCGCTGACCATATCGATCACCGGTAACTCCAGGGTTCCCTTACCCATCAGGTCGTCAACCAGATCCTGCGGGGCGGAGCGATAACGCAGTGTTGCCTTGATTGTCAGAGGCATGCTTGTTCCCGCCGGTAGCGGTACGCTGTAGTTCTCCGTTACACTGCCCGCTGGTGGCACCCGATGATCGGAGAGTAAGGATTCGGCGAGCCACGGCTTGAGCGTCGGTTGTCCGTCCTTATCCTTGAAGACCGTCCGGTAGATTACGGCTTTCTGGTCGATCACTCCATTTTCATCGAGCGCGCCGGAACGGTAGATCTCCTTTCCCGACGGATCAATGACTACGATGTCGAGCCACATTTCCCTCACCTCGGTGAGTCCGGTCGGCAGGTAATGTCCGGCTCCCTTGTTGTTGACCTGCACCTTCAGGTCCATATTACCGCCAGGTGTCACCGGAGCCGGCGGGACCAGCTCAACGCTTGCCGCTGCCTGAAGGTTTTCCCGGGATAGCTTCTGATGCTGGTCTGAGGCGAGCGTACTGGCGTTAGCGCCGGCGAAAAAGTGAGTGAAGATCTGCGGCCGCTCCGGACCTCCCAGGGCCGCTGTGCCCGGGTTCGGCTTGGTAACTCCCGGCCCCGGTGTCATATGGCAATCCTGGCACTGAATGCCCTGGGCCGCGTATGAGCTGTTCTTCCATTCGGTATATGTCGCTTCCAGCGGCAGGTTGTTGGTCGGGTGATTGACGTCGTGGCACATGCCGCAGAATTCGGATTTTGTATGCAGCTCCGAGTAAGCGGTCTCGTGAAAAGATGAAACCGAGTCGCTGAAGGGACCTTGTTTGACTTTGCTGGGAGAAAAAGTGAAGTTGGTATTGGTGACCGTATGACAGAAGTCACACTGTACGCCCTTTTTGGAGATTTCGCTGATCTGTGGGCCGGAGGTCGGCGGCACTTCCCCGGAAAATGTGCCGATTGGCGTGTGGCAGCCTGTACAATAGGAATCAATCGTCCCGCCCGTATCATGGCTCGCTTCTTCGTGCATCTTCAGGTAGAGCTGGTCAGTGAAGGCATTGCTGTGCATCGAGCCCTGCCACTGGGCGAAGATCTCCTGGTGGCAGCCGCCGCAGGTGGCCGGGTCGGTGAATTCCGTCGACTTGAAGCGGGGCGTGATCGAAGAGACCGTAGTTTTTGTCTCCGTTGTGACCGTTGCAGTATCAGAACCGCCACAGGACAGAGATATAGCCGCACCCATTAAAAACATTGAAAAGGCGAAAGCCCCAACCGCAAAACGATTCATTCCACATCCCTTCCAAAAGTTAATCCAGCCTTGTAGGCAACTGCTTACCACTTTCGCTGGCAATCAAACAAAAATACCGCAATTTGCACAGGGAAAAACCCTGAAATTTCCCATTCGCCTTGCTATTCACGAGCATGGGGTTATACTAAACATAGGTCCCAAGAAGTCGGAAAGGCTTGCTGGAGATCAGGCCAAGAAGCCTGGTGGAGGAAATGCGGAAGTAAAAGGCCGCAAAGTACGGTGAAGCCAGGTGAAGCAGGGTCTGAGAAGGCAGGCAATGAAGGTTTCTTGGGACTTTTCTATGCTCTGATTGTTCAATAAATTTCCCTGCGCCCGCCTATCGCTTGCTTCTTTTGGCAGCACTCCCTTTCCTTAATAAACGCCTTTTAAAGAAAAACCCGCAAATACCGTTGAAAATTTTTCCGGTTGCTACGCAGGCCATTGCCGCCGCTTCGGACTTGGGCTAGAATCAATGCCGGTCCCAAGGAATCGGACGATAGTCATGCCGGGTTACGCCGGAGATATTCCTGGTACGGAAATGCGGCGCCTTGAGCCCGCGAAGTACGGAGCCAGCCAGGAAATTCCCATTCGTGATGGGGATAAGTTGTTCTGAAGGTTCCTTGGGGCCGTTTCAGGTTTTTTTCCTCTTTCCTGCCGGAGGCGTACGATGCGATCATTTATGGTTCGTATACTGCTGGTCGGCGCTGTCGCGGCTGCGCCTGTCCTTTTGTCCGGATGCGGAAGCGAGGCATCCTCGACAGCAGATTCCGGCAGCGCCGGCGCCGGTTTGACTACGGGAACGTCGACGCAGGAAACTCCTATTCCTTTCACTAATCCCGATCCGGCCCAGACGGTCCCCGAAGAACAGCCATCTCCATACGGTGTCGGTTCCACCGGTACCCAGGCGGTGGGTACGCCGATCGACGGACTTCAGCTTCGCGATATTCGCTGGTCGGATCATGGCACCTATTTTCGGATAGTTTTCGAGATGGGGACACCAGATGGACAGCTGGTGCTTCAGGTACCGCCGGCGAATGCCACATTGTCAAAAGACGGGAAAGAATTAAAAGTGGTTCTCAATGGCATCCGCTCCATCGGTCCCAGCAGCAGCGTAACTTCTGACAGCCTGGCAGTCGGAGATCCCGTTGTAACGGCCATCAAACGGTCGCAGGATGTCAACGACCGTGACGACCAGGCCCAGGTCTATATCATCGAACTGGCCGCGCCCGCCACCTACTCGCTTGCCGGCCTTGGTTCACCTGGACGCATCGTTATTGATATTAACAAGCCTTGAGGGATATCATCCCGTCGTTATTGATATAACCAAGCCCTGTGCGGAATTATTCTGTTATCGTCAGTCGCGCAAGGCAGCGACCCAACCAGGGAAGGAATACAATGGCCGACAAACAACTTCTGACCGCAGGAAAAATTGCCAGGGAGCTGGGCGTCTCGGACGCAAAAGTGAAGAAGGCGCTGAAACAGGGATAAACTGGAGCACGAAAGTGGAAACAGCCAGGAAGTATGACTCCAGAGTATGCCGATTATCAATCTCGCGCGCCGCTCTTCTTTCCAAACAGGAACAATGACGGAATAATCGCGATCAGACAGATCAGCGCGGCGATCAGGAAGAAGTCGCTGAGCACTGACAGGATAGTCTCGACGCTGCGATGCTCCCAATCTTTCAAGGCGTCAAGATATTGCCCAAAGCTCATGAGCAGATTCGGCACCGGCACCGGGTTATTTGCCTGAGAATTCTGAAATTCGCTGATCCCCCAACTATTCAGCGCCGCGAGGCCGACAGTCATGCCTATTATCCGGCTGGTGGTCAGCACGGCGGAAGCCGATGCCATGCGCCTTTTGCGGACGCTGTTTACGACCGCCAGACTGATCGGGGCGATCACCAGGCCAAAGCCAAGGCCGGCGACAACGAGATCGCCAGTCTGCTCCAGCGTCGTCACACCCAGATCCCAGGCGCTCATGCGCCAGAGCCCGAAGGCGGAAAGCGCAAAGCCCAGGACGGCCGGCGCCCGCCCGCCGATCCAGCCGCAGAGAATCCCGCCGAGGATTGCCCCGACAGGGATCATCAACGTCAGCCTGATCAGCAACAATCCGCCGGTCAATGGTGAAGTATAGGAAGACTCGGGCCAGCCGGAGCTGTAGGCGAACGACGGCACCTGTACCAGTGCCGTGATCAGGGCAATGCCGACCAGAAAATGGGCGATGTTCGCCGAAGCGAAGGAGCGGTTGGCGAACAGCTGAAAATTGACCAGAGGATGTTTGGCGCGCAGGTCGCTGAGAATGAAAGCGATCAGAACCACGATACCGAGGCCGAGGAGCGGCAGGCCGAAGCTGTACCAGCCGATCTCGCGGCCGCCGGAGACCGCAATCGTAGCCAGCCCCAGACCCAGGGCCATCAGTAAAGCGCTACGGTAATCCACCGAAACCTGGTAACGTCTGCTTTCGGAAACATAGCGGCGCACCAGCCAGAGAATGGCCAGCACCAGCGGAATGTTGAGATAGAAGATCGCCCGCCAGCCAATGTACTGGCCGACCAGGGCTCCGTAAAGAGGGCCAAGTACGCCGCCGGCTTCGCCGGCGGCGCCGATGATACCCAGCGCCAGCGCCCGCCTGCCCGCCGGGAAATTATGGCCGACCATCGCCATGGCGATCGGTATGACGGCTCCGCCGCCGATCGCCTGGATTGCCCGGAAACCGACCAGCAGGTAAAGACTGCCACTCACGGCACAAAGTAGTGAGCCCACCGCGAAGATCGTCATTGCCAGGTAATAGGTACGACGCTGACCGTAAAGGTCCGCGACCCTGCCCATTAACGGCAAAACCACTGTAAAGCCGAACAGATAGCTGGTGATAATCCAGCCGGCCCGTTCCACCGCACCAGGGTTGAAACCGCCCTCGAGGTCGTCAATAATGCGAGGCAGAACCGTCACAACCACCGTCTGGTCGATGGCGGCCAGAAAGATGCCGGTGCAAAGCACGGCCAGCACAACGTATTGGCTGCGGTCCTGTTTGATAAAAACTCCTTTGGGGCTAAGGCTGTCTGGCCTGACCGTGACCCCGGCTGGCCCTGATTTTAACCTTACCCAGCAAAGCCTGTATTTTCAACGGATTCCCGTATATAAGAACCATGGCAACTACTTTACAACTTCTGAAAGTTATAGTACTGTTTTTCCGAATAAGGCCTGTTTGAATGGGTTTAAAAATCAGGCGGGAAGAAATGCGCAGTCAACCCTGCGACTGCCTGGGCAAGAAGATGGGAGGGTAGAAGTTTGGCAGATGGAACTGTAAAATGGTTCAGTAACGAAAAGGGTTACGGCTTCATTGAGAGGGAGGACGGCGAGGATCTCTTCGTCCACTTCTCAGAAGTGCAGGTTGAGGGTTACAAAACGCTCAACGAAGGCCAGAAAGTCGAATTCGAAGTTACTGAAGGGGCGAAGGGCCTGCAGGCTTCCAGCGTCGTCCCGCAATAGTCTATTAGAAAACCGAACACTCGAGAACCTCGCTACTGATCAAGCAGCGGGGTTCTTTTTTTTTGGTTTTAAAAATGCGGCACGGTCTTTATTTCCATTATGTACGACTTTTTGATAATTGGGATACAACCAAAGAACGATAGACTAATTGACCATACCGCACTATATTAGTATACATCTGAGGAAATATTCTCACGTTCTTACTGGTTGCAAAGATACCTCTTCGTCGCTGGAAAGTTTCAGATATGAAAAAACACTCAATTCTGACAAGCAAGCTGACCCCACCCGATCGCAGCCAAATGATTATGCGGCAACGTTTGCTGGAAATCGCCGAAAACAGCGAGGAACGCCTGGTTATAATTTGCGCCGATGCGGGTTATGGCAAAACTACCATCATGGAACAATTGCGCTCGGCGTACAGTGGCCATAGCGTCTGGTATCAGTTAGGGCCGGAAGATCGGGATCTGTCGGTTTTTCTTACCCATCTGGCTGAGGGGGTGAGCCGGGCGGTACCTGATTTTGGTAAAAAGACCGACCGTGCCCTGATGAATACGGAAAATGTCGCCGCCGACCATGAAAACATCATGATGGTCCTTGTCAGCGAGATTCTCGAGTTTGCAAAGGAGCCCCTGGCGCTCTGTTTTGATGAATTCCGCCACATCAATGACAGTAACCCGACACAGGAAGCGATCCAGTTTCTGGTGAATCATCTGCCTTCCAGCTTTCGCATTATGATCACTTCCCGTGAAAAACCAAATCTCTTACTAGGCCGACTTCGAAGTCAGCGCCAGCTATTCGAGTTTGATACCGACGACTTGCGCTTCGATCTTGAGGAAGCCGCGACGTTGTTCGAAGGCAGCTGTTCGCCCCCACTAGCCGAGCGGGAGCTAAAGGCCTGGACCAAGGCGACTGACGGCTGGCCTGTAGCGCTGACCCTCTCGAGAAATCTGCTCAGGTCGAACAGACGCCTGCCTGAGGAAATATTGAAGGATCTCGTCGATAACCGCGGCTCGATCGCTACCTACCTGGCTGAGGAAATATGGACCGGATTGAGCGAGAAGCTGAAGGATTTCATGATGCGCAGTTCCCTGCCGGACATAATCGATGTCGATATCTGCGATAAAACCCTTACGGAGCACAAAGAGATCAATTATTCCATGAAGTTCCTTCAGGAAATGGAAGACCGAAACCTGATGATCTTCAGTCTCGAGACCGGGAAAAGATATCGCTATCAGCCACAAGTACGGCAATATCTTCGCCGGAAACTGAGTGAAAAAATGAGTCCGGTCGACATCGCTGAACTGAATATCCGCTATGGCGAAGCTTATGAACAGCGTGGAGACTATGACAATGCAATCAAACATTATCAGGACTCAGGGTCAATGCATCTGGTTGCTGGAATTATCGAAGACCAGGGCGAGGCATTTATGGCTGCCGGCCGCTACGAATCGCTTGCCAGGTGGATATCAGTAATTCCCGAGAGCGCCATCAAGAGCAAGCCATTGCTGGCATATGTCTGTGCAAAAACCAGCGAGCATTTAGGAGAGATGGAAAAGGCTGAGAGTATGTATGTAATGGCCGAAACCGGTTTTAATAAAAAGGGCGATAAACACGGCACTTTTATTTGTGTTTATGCTCTTGCGGAATATTATTTCATGAAGGAAATGTATCGGAAAAGCCTGGAGATGGCTACACGGGCACTTCCGCTGGCCGATGAACCGCTTGACAGAATAACCGTGCTTACAAGGATGATGAGGTCAAGCCTGATTATTGGCGATACCACCAGGGCATTTCAAATTTTACGGCAGGCGGACGAGGCGATTGATGACACAATGGTGGAGGCCCGACTGGTTCTGTCCACCGAGAACATGGCCGTGAACTGGATGACAGGCGATTTTAAAGGATCGATGGAGACCGTGCTTGGACTGGAAAAGGAAGCCACTCCGCAAACATCGATGCAAACTCGTTTCATTGTTCTGTTTTTCAAGATGTCGAACCTGCGTGAGGCCGCCCAATATCTGGAAGCCCTGGCAACCGCGGAGGAAGCAGCAGATTATCTGGGCAGCGAGGACAAGATCCAGAAGCTGATCTTTCAACTTCAAAAAGCGGTCACCCTGTTGTGCGTGGGCGACGGTACGGCTGGCCGCGAAATGATGGAGCGAATAATTGCGAAGATCGGAGGTTCCGCGCCGCTTGGGCCATATTTCAGCTTCAATTACCTTGGAGATTATTACCGGCGGTATGGCATGCCGGATAAGGCGATAGAATTGCTGATCCCGGAGCTGCGATCCAACCGGGAGAAAGACATAAGATACTCTATCGCCAGCTCACTGGTAAATCTGGGGGCCAACAAGCTTCGCCGGGTAAATGGTCCGGGTAATACCGGATTAGCGAACCTGGAAGAAGCGAGCCAGATCGCCAAGGAAAACAATTATCGTTTCACTCTCACTCAGGTCCACTTCCAGCAGGCCTGGCGTGCCCTGGGGCTGCGAGATGAAGCGAAGGCCCTTGATGAGATCACGAAATCACTCGATATCGCCGCTCACTTCCAGCACAACAATTTCATCCTTCAGGAAGGAAAGATCAGCCTGGACCTGCTGGCCTTCGCCTTCGAAGCGGATGTCCATCGCGATTATCTGACAAAAATATTCGGGCTTATCGGTCCGCCGGCGCTGTCAGTCCTGTCACCTCTGATCAAAAGCAGCTCGGCATCGCTCAGAATGGCGGTGATCCCGGCATTGGGCAAGGCAGGCGGCGCCCAGGCCGCTCCCTATGTCCGGCGGCTCATCCGCGATACGGACGCTACGGTGCGCCGTGCTGCAAGCGCCGAACTTGCAAGCCTGCGAACCAATATCGAGGAACCGGGGAAGATACTGACCAAACGCGAGAACCAGGTTTTCGAAATGCTGACCCAGGGGCACAGTAACGCGGAAATCGCCCAGCAGCTATTTATCAGCGAGCCGACCGTAAAGACCCATGTCACCAGGATTTTCCAGAAACTTGGTTTGACCAGGAGATCCCAGGCAGCTGTATATTTTCACCGGGACAGGCATCCGGCCGGCGGCGCGGCTAACTAGGATTATTGTTTTGTAGTAGCCGATAGAGAAACTGGGGAAGGGAATCAAGCATGGTGGCTGAAAGCGAGAGCGGGTGCAACTGCTGCGGGAAGTAGATGGTAACAGCGATAAGACCCCTTTATTAGCAAGCAAACTGAGGCCGCCCAGGCTGCGGAAGGTGCTTGCGCGATCCAGGCTTCTGAGCAGGGCTGAACCCGGCGCTGGACTGAAACTCGTAAATATCTGCGCTGGTCCGGGCTTTGGCAAAACAACGCTTATGGCACAGATCGCACAGTCCTGCGAAGGCCATAGCGTCTGGTACCAGGTGGACAACCTGGATTGTGACACCTCGGTTTTCATCAGGCATCTGGTTTCCGGTGTGACACATGCGTGCGATTTGAATGCCGTCCGAACCCATTCACGGATTAACGAGACATCTGATTTTATTCGTGAGGGTGAAAACATATTGGCGATACTTCTGGATGAACTGGGTCAGCAAACGCAGAAACCGCTATTGATATGTTTTGATGACTTTCACCTCTTCGATAAAGCCAGCCAGACGCCACGCCTGGTGGATTACCTGGTTCGAAATCTTCCGGAAAACCTGAGCATTGTAATCGCTTCTCGTGTGGCGCCGACGCTGGCTCTCGGACGTTTGCGAGCGCAGGGAGCCGTTTGCGATTTTGGCGAGAAGGATCTCAAGTTTTCACTAGACGAGCTTTCCGGACTTTTAGCCCAGTGGAAAATCGAGTCATCCGCCTCTGTCTTGCATCAGGCATACACAAGCACGGAGGGTTGGGCCGCAGGCCTGGTTTTAACAGAGAGTTGTCTCAGGTCTGGAAATGAAGCGCCCCACCTGTTTAAAAAGAGGCATATGCAACAGGCGGTATATGAGTACCTGGCCGAGGAGGTACTAAACAACCAGACCGCGGAAACAAGAGAGCTGCTATTGCATATGGCTCTCATCGATCCGGTTGACCCAACTGTCTGCCGCACCGCGCTGGACACGGAAAGTGCCGAAAGCGTATTGGCAAGAGCCGAACAAAACAACCTTTTCACCACCCGGCTGGACGACGCCAATCTCTACCGCTTTCATCCCCTGTTTCGTGAATTTCTGCTATCACAGCTCACATTGGAAATTGGCATAAAGGCAGTGAACAGGCGTCGGGAAATATTTGCGGAGGCTTTCAGATCTGCGGGCAAAGACCATTACGCCATTGAGCAGTATCTCGAGTCAGGCAATTATAAAAAGGCAATTGCGCTGATTGAGATACAAGCAGAAGAAATGGTCAAAAAGGCGGAATACGAAACTCTGGGAAGATGGCTCGACTCATTAAATCTAAAAGAGCTGCCTGTTAACATCAAAATTTATAAAGGTATTCTACTGGTGTCCAAGGGTAAATTTCATAAAGCGGCAAAGATCCTGAAAGAAATTCAATCACGTTTAACCGTGAAGGACATTAATGGACTCTGTAGAGCCAGAATAGCTTACGCGGAGTGTCTCTGTGAATTGGGAAAAAGTGATCAGGCAATTGACATTCTGAACGCATCGCTCGATATATCGATGCCGCCTCAGTTGCGTCTGGAAGTCTTGCGCCAGCTGGGTAAATGCTACTGGGTCACTTTTAACGACGAGAGTCTGAATGCATGTTGTGAAATGGCCAGCCAGATTGAATGTGACCAGGATACACCCTTCGCTGACGGACTCAAGTTTGCATTGTCAATGAAAAGCTTGCGCCAAGGAAATTTTTCAAAGGCATATCATTTATTGACAGACTATACAGATGATGAAGAACTGACTGAAAGTCAAAAGAATATTCGAATGAACAATATTGCATCTTGTCTCATGATGATGGGTAGATATTCAGATGCAAGAGCCTTGGTTGAGAAATGTAAGGAAAGGATCGATGCGCAGGGAGAAATCAAATTATTGCCCAGAGTGCTTGATACGTTAGGCTGCCTTTTAATCGCCGAAGGCTTTATCGATCGTGGAAAATACATGCTCAATTTGGCATTGGAAAAGTTGCAAGATATTGAACAGAACCGATCCGAACTCAGTGCTGGCATTCTTTGTCATTTAGGAACTTTGGCTCGCCGTAGTGGTGATTATGAAAAAGCTTTCGAGTTTCACTCAAAAAGTGTTTCAATTTCTAACTCATTAAGTGAGATTTTTGAAGTCGCCATGGGCACAGTAAACATGGCGGCAGATATGGTCCGACAACTTCGCTTTACAGAGGCAGAAGAGTATTTCGAGAAAGCAGAGGATGCTGCCAATAAGCATAATTTGCAATACGTTCAGACATTCGTTGATTTCAGTCGCGCCTGGTCTTCTCATTTATTGGATGAAAAAGAGGGAGAATGTAAATATATCGCCTCAGCCTTAAAGAGGGCGAAGAAATTTCATCATAACCATTTTATGATTCAGGAGGGCAGGGTTTCTATGCCCTTGTTCTCAACAGCATTGGAAAACGGGATTGAGGTTGATTACGTATATAAGGTGCTTGTGAAAATTGGTGAGGATTCGTTACCTTTGATTGAAAAGTTTATTTGTCACAAGGATCCGCTGATGAGGAAAAAGGCCGCGTTTTCTATAGATAAAATCGGTTCCAGTGGTGCTCTGGCATTGCTGCGCCGGATGCGATACGACAGCGATGAGCAAGTTCGGAGCTTTGTTAACAAGTCTCTCATCAGGCTGAGGGAAAACCTGAATTCACATTTGGAGATATTGACACCAAGAGAATCAGAAGTGCTCAAGTGTCTTGCGGAGGGCTTGTCCAATGTTCAAATAGCCGAAAGGTTATTCATTTCCGAACGGACGGTAAAGACTCATATCGCAAATATATTTCGAAAATTGGGTTTCACAAAACGACTAGATGCAGCGCTTTATTACAGGCAACTTGAAGAAAAAAGTACTACTTTACAGGATTGAAAATACAACCAATGGACGATTAATCCTGCGTCATAAGTTGCTAGAATGACCTCGTTGAAGCTGCTGATAATGATAAGCATGTGCAGCGGCAGAGGGAGGATGGGGTCGGACAAAGATACAATAGGGAAGTGGGTCTTGAGATAACCTGGAAGCTTCGCCCAGCGGTTTTCGGGTCTCGGGGAGGCAAACCTACGCTTCTGCAGTGGGAAAACGGTGAGAGTGGGGAACTGCCAAACAGCGGAAGTGAGATGATGAGTGGGAGACAGTAGGTTAGCCGGGGTGTATCTTTAGATTTCTTTCGCGTTTGCGTGGAAATCGTCCAGCTTGAGGGCAGGCCGGCTTTTTCTGAATTCATTGAGAAAGTCGGCCTTGCTTCCCTCCCTGTAGCCAAGGTCCTCATTTTTCAAAACCTGCGCCATCACTTCCACGTATTTTGGATCCAACTGGGTGCCAGCTACTTTTCTAAGGATTATTAATGCTTCAAAAGGACTTTTTGCTTCGCGGTATGGTCTGTCGGATGTCAGCGCATGATACGTATCAGCTACAGCGAGCATGCGGCTTAGTTCCGGTATGTCCTCACCGCTGATCCCATACGGGTAACCCGTTCCATCGTATTGTTCCTGGTGATGGCGAATTATGTCTGCAATATCCTTGTGGGCATCGAATTGAGATAGTACCTCGGCAGCAGTCGTCGGATGCTCCTTGATCTGTTCCCACTCCCTTGCTGTAAGCTCGCCCTCTTTTTTCAGCACGGCATCAGGCGTTCCAACCTTGCCGAGGTCGTGTAGCAGGCCGGCCATGTGGGCTGTGCGCTGTTCGTCTTCAGACATGCCCATCATTCTGGCCATATCCCTGCAATACATCGCGACTCCCGCCGAGTGACTGGCAGTGTAATGGTCCTTGCTGTCCAGAAGCATAATCAGTGCTCCGGCAAAGCCGATGTTCATGTCCATCAGGTCTTCAGAAAGCTGGGTCTGTTCCGCCAGTAGCTCCTTTTGCTGAACAAGTAATTTGTAAACATGCTGGCTGGCAAAAATAGGGACAAAAAACAATGCTGCCGCAGCAATACCGGCGCTTATATAGACAGCAGCAATTACCATTCCGACACCGAGAATCAGAATTTGGGACGGTAAGGTGGGTAAAAAATTATTCTTCCACAAGGAGACGATTTTCTGGTTATAGCGGAGAGCAACACCAACGGAAGCAAAAGCAAAATCAATAACTTCCCATATAGCTCCAATCAGAACCCCAGCAAATACAAAGCCTAAAGCTATCGTTGTAGTGGGAACAGAATATCCGAGGGGCTCTTTCAGGAAGTTAAAGAGTGCGGCGACCAACATTACCGATACCGCATTCGATGCGAACATGAATGTCATGCGAAGTAGATCCTTCTTGTGCCTAACTGCAAGGACACTCAAACATGCAATTATTGCGCTCTGCGCAGGCCCAAGAAAAAATATACCTAGTAGAACTGGAAGGTTCGCACTGCTGACATGGACTCGCTTTGAAAATTGAACAGCCTGATTCTCAGCAACCCATGCAATTAGTGTTAGTAGTATTGTTTGTGTGACAACCTCATTGGACCAAGAGGTTCTAATTGAGAAATGGAAGAAGAGGGCACCGGCGGCCGCGCTCAACAGAGCAGTAAGCCCGACCAGCACTGTGTGCCTGGAACGGACGCTCTCGGCCATCGGTACCCTCCCCAAGTAGTCGATGATAGTAACGCCGCGACCTACACTTATGGACAGCCCGAGCGGCGGAGTGGTCGTATTATAACAACCCTAAGCATCGACTGGAAGGTTATTTAATGAATTTTGTTTATTTAGCTCCTACCAAGTCCACCTGCCGCCGCTTGCCGCTAGCAACGTAGCCAACGCTGTGATGAAACCAAAAATCTTCACTTTCATTTCACTCACCTCCTACCTTTCCCCAGCTGTTTAACCCGGAATATTGAGGCTGATAAAGCGTTTTGGTACCCTCAGCCTCCGCTTTGGCACTCCGTCTCCTGATCTGGAGTGTCACACCCCACCACGACCACGTGATCCTGATGGGGTGTGTGCAAATATTCTAAATAAGGCAGAATTGGTTTTGTACGTATGAAGTGATAGTCAAGGGATGGGGTAAAGGACGGTTAACACGGGATTGAGTGTAAAACTTTTAAATACCTTGGTTACCGTTAAATGCAGGGCGTTTTCGGAAATCAGCTTATTCCGGTGTATGAGCCGAAAGGCTCAACTGCTACTTCAGATAGGGCGTTGCGGGGTTATTCGGCTAGAGCAGCCGGGTTTGTCCATCCGGGGTAAGGTCCTGGCGCAGGTAATAGTTGGCGGCTTCGGTACGGTTTGAAACACTGAGCTTCTGATAGATATTGGCAAGATGAAAACGCACCGTATTCACGGTGATGAACAGATCCTTCGATATTTGGGAGTTGGACTTACCTTCAGCCACGAGCTTCAGAACTTCGACTTCCCGCTCAGATAACTCCTCAAGCAGGCGCCGGTTCTTGCTCAGCTCGCTCATGGCTTCCTGTACTTCGCCGGGGAGAACCGTCTTTCCCTGGTAGACGCTTCGCATTATCGCCAGGATCTCGGAAGCCGCCGATTCCTGAAGAATCACCCCGTCTACCGAGAAATCAGCGGCTAACTTGATCACATCCTGGTCGACATTCGCGGCAAAGACGGAAAACTTGCAGGGCAGGTTCTGGTCACGCAACAGCTTAAGCACGGCAAAATCATCCTCGGTCGCCATGTCCAGGTCGCAAAAAATGAGGTCGGGCCGCAAATCGGCGACTACTGACGGCAACCGCCTCGGGTCGGCTATTTCCCTTACGATTTCAAACCCGTCGGAATCCGAAAACACCTGGCGCATGCCCGTCATAAGCAACGGGCTATCGGTAGCGATAACCAGGGATGCCACAGGTTCGCCCCTGGTATCCGGCGCAGTGGATTCAGTCTCGGAAGGCGGCTGCCTGTGCCGGTTCTCCGATGGGCCGGCATTTTTTGTCCCGCTCTCCGGGATCCGGTCGGCGTAGCCGCTTTCAGCAACCTTTTCCTGCCCGTCCGTCTGGATCCGCTGCGCTTTCTGAGACCGGCCCTTGCCCAGGGATTTTGCCAGGTACACCGCGGACCTCGCGCTTTTAAATAGTCCCGTCACATCCTCTGCGTGTCCGGGGAAGGTGGAAAAGCCGATGCTGGCGGAGATTTTGGCTGCAACATCCACATATTCGGCAGCCGACAAAACTTCCATCGAAAGCCGGCGGGCAACGATATCGGCGCCATCAGATCCCGTCTCCGTGAGCACGATGGCGAACTCATCCTCACCCTGGTGCCAGATAAAATCCTCGGTCCGGCAACTTCTGCCCAGTGCCGCTCCCACCGCCTTGATCACCTGATCGCCCGCCGCTCTCCCGTGAGCGCTGTTTATCTGCCCCAGGTCGTCCAGGTCCACATACATGACGGTCAGCTGCCGGCCGTGCCTCCGGGCACGCGCCAGTTCCCTTGCCGCCAGGTCCATGAACCAGGCTCTCAGGCCACCCTCTGCAGGAACTGAGCCCCCATGGCCTGCGCCCGGCAGGCCAGTGGTAATTCCGCCGGCTACGGTGAACCTTTCCACACTCGCTGCGGAACCGGGGACAAACCTCGGGTCGCCGGAAAACCTGTCCATTATGGCTTCAAAGCAACACACGTCGTCACCCCTGGTCCGGCACCGGGTTTCAACGGTGGTAACCGGGATGCCTGTTATCAGCTCCAGGGCGCCATCGATCATCCCTCGCTCCAGCTCGCAATCGGAAAAGCCCGGCCTCAGCCCCTTATAAGCAGCAGAGGCAGGCGTCAGGGTTACCAGCAGCCGCTCGTGGCCGATATCGATCTTCAGGCCGCCAAGCCCCAGGTCCCTGAACAGGGCAATCAGCTGGTTGTTGCTGGTGACTCCCAGACTTGTCGCCAGCGTGCGAACTCCCGAATAGGACAGTTGTCCGGGGTTGGAGCCCGGCGCTTCCCGGGCGGTAGCCAGCTGGAGCAGACGGTAGATGTACAGTTGAGATCCGGGGGAGTCCCGTTCTCCGGGTGGGAGGTTCAAATCGTTATCATCGAAGGGATCCAAGAGGGCACGAATCAATAAAAGTGGTGAAAAGCCAGGCTACTGTTGTAATGCCTGAATGGAAGCAACCCTGTAATCGGTTTTGCCACTGCCGGTCCCAAGGCTGTCACCTCTGGAATAATGGGATATAACACAGTATTAGAGGCAATTTTACTACCGGGGTGCTCCCATTACAATCGCCGGGTCAAGGAACAGTCGATACAGTAATCGCGCCTCGAATAAATGCTCACGGCAGTCGAGTCTCGAGGCAGGAGAATAGCAGGTTGCTGTCGAATATATAAAATCACCCATCCGTTCGGATGGGTGATTTCTCGTCTCCGCATCAAACGGCACCAAACCCGTAAAAATAGCAGGATTTGATCGGGCTTTGTATAAATAGAGCACTGACCCGGCTAGTTTACGCGAGCCGTAGCGAAAACCGGCCGGCTGTCTTCATTTCATATCCCTATAACCAGCAGGAGGTACCGTGGGCATTTTTTTAAGAAAGTGGCGAGGTTTGACTCTGGCCGGAGCGCTTATCGCGTTAGCCGTGGCAGCGACTCTCATTGCAGGGTGCGGTGATGAGGCCAGCACCCGTTCGACTTTTTCCTACGCCGAAGGCAGCGATCCCACTTCGCTGGATCCGGCACAGGTGGACGAAACAGTCGGGGGCAATATCGCCCGCTATCTCTTCGATGGGCTGGTTCGCTACGACTCGGAAACCAGCGAGGTCAAACCGGCTGTGGCTGAAAGCTGGGAAGCAAACAGCAACGCTACGGAATTCACCTTTCACTTGCGCAAAGGCGTGAAGTTTACCAACGGTAATGAAGTCAAAGCGGGCGACTTTGTCTACGGCTGGACCCGGGCGCTTGCTCCGGGAACGATGTCCTCGACAGCTACCGCTATCCTGCAGCCCGTCGTGGGAGCGTCAGACCTTGCTGACGGCAAGACTGACAAACTCGCCGGCGTTGAGGCCATAGACGACTATACCCTGAAGGTGAGCCTGGATTACCCGATGGCGGACTTCATCTCACTTCTGGGTCACCCGGCGGCTTCACCGGTGCCCCGGGATGCTGCCGAAAATCAGTCAGTCAAATTCGCCGAGCAACCCGTCGGTAATGGTCCCTATCGCCTGAAAGAATGGAAACACGACGAGCAGGTCGTCCTGGAAAAAAATCCCGATTATTACGGAGACAAGGCGAAGGTCGACGAAGTCACCGTCAAAATCATCCCAAATCCCGCTACGGCCGTGTCTGAACTCAAGGCCGGCAACGTCGACGCGGTACGCACCCTGCCACCGGGCCAGACGGAAGCTCTCCGCAATGACAGTACGGTAAGGTTCTTCCAGGGTCCCGGCAATAAAGTGCGGCTCCTGGCCTTTGATACCACCAAACCGCCCTTTGATAACCCAAAAGTCAGGGAAGCCCTGGCCTGGGACGTCGATCGCGACACTATCGCCAACAAGGTTCTTCAAGGCCAGGCAACCGCGGCTGATGGAATTGTGCCAGCCTCGATTCCAGGGCATCAGGATAACGCCATGCCATACAGCTTCGATCCGGAAAAGGCCAGCCAGTTGCTGGCCGAGGCCGGCTACCCGGGCGGCAACGGTCTGCCGGCAATGACGTTGTCTTATCCAGGCGTGGGGCCGGTGGCGGATGCCGCCCAGGCGATACAGTCCGAGTTCCGGAAGATCGGGGTTCAGCTGGAAATCGCCGGGCTCGACGAAGGAGCCTTCCGCGACCAGATGATCAGCGGTGGTTTGTCGCTTTTCATGGTTTCCTGGCTGGGCGATGCGCCCAGCATTGATTCATTCCTCTTCCCGCTCTTCGAGTCGGGGAATATCGGTGCCACCGATGTGTTCCAGTATTCCAACCCCGAGGTGGATGACTTGCTGGGCCGGGCCCGTTCGGCGACTGACAGCGGTCAGAGTATCAATCTCTACAACGAAGCGGAAAGAATAATCCTCAAAGACGCCCCCATGGTTCCAATCACTTTCGGCCAGGAAGCGATGATCTATTCGCCAAGGGTGACCAAGTTCGTTCATACGCCGTTGGGAGACATAGCCCTCAACGAGATTACCGTGTCCAGTAAATAGCAGTCACCGGCTGGAGGGGTTCTCTGGATGGGACCCCTCCAGCTGACCGGCGCGACCCGGGAAAGACATGCCGCCAAACCGATTCATCCTTCACCGACTGCTGCAGATGCTGGTAGTGCTCATCGGCACGATCACGGTGCTCTTTCTCGTCATCTATCTGATGGTTCCCGGGGATGCGGCCCAGGTTGCCCTGGGCGATCACGCTACTCCCGAGGCGCTGGATACCCTCCGGCACGAACTGGGGCTCGATCAACCTCTCTGGAATCAATATGGAATTTACCTCTCCCGTCTCGCCCATCTCGATCTCGGGACCTCGTATGAACTGAAGCGGAGCGTCGGCGGCATCATACTCGACCACCTGCCGGCGACCATATATCTGACGGTGGCGGCATTAATCCTCGAAACGGTATTCGGCATAGGCTGGGGGATGTTGCTGACGCTGCGGCGCTCCAGACGTCTGCGGGCGATATCAGTTGCCAGCGGCGCGGTACTTCTGGCGTTGCCGGTTTTTTTCCTCGGCCTGGTGCTGCAATATATATTCGCGAGTCGCCTGGGTATACTTCCCATCTCCGGGACCGGCGGCTGGAATCCGCTTAATCTGATCCTGCCGGCGGTCACGCTGGCGGCGGCTCAGACGGCCATAATAGCCGCCGTTTCCAGGTCATCGCTTTCGGCCGAGATGGAAAAATCATACATACTGGCAGCCAGGGCCAGAGGCCTTACCAGGAGCCAGGCCATGTGGCGCCATGCTTTTAGAAATAGTTTCGCGCCGGTAGCGACCTTGCTCGCGATCGACTTTGGTACTCTTTTAGGCGGCGCGATGATAACCGAGATCGTTTTTTCCTGGCCGGGACTGGGGAGGATGACCTACTTTGCCGCCGAGTCTCGCGATGTGCCGCTGGTCGTCGGTTCCGTCCTGGTGCTGGTCACCATTTTTGTCATCGTCAATACCGGTGTGGACATAATCTACGGTTGGCTTGATCCCAGGGTAAGGGCTGGTGAAGGTGTCAATGGATAGCCCGGGGACTTATCTGGAAACCAACCTGGCCCCTGGCTCCGCCCTTTTGGAAAGCGACATTGCCGGCCGCCAGGCGAAACGCAGCTCCAATCGTCTGTTGGTCGCCGCTCTCCTTATGGTAATGGGCCTGGTTTTGATTGCCTTAAGCGTGCCGCTGCTGCCGCTCCAGGACCCCATCGCAACGGATTATGACCATATGGCCGAGCCCCCTGGTGCCGGACATCTTTTCGGAACCGATTTGCATGGCCGGGACCAGCTTTCGCGCTTACTATGGGCTTCGCGCACGTCACTGCTGGTAGGCGTGGTGGCAATCGGCCTGGCGCTGCTCGTCGGGCTAATCGCCGGAGGCGCCGCCGCCTACGGAGGCAGCCTGGTTGACTCTTTTCTGATGCGGATGGCCGATATCTTTCTCTCTTTTCCGATTATCCTGGGCGCGATTGCTATCATGGCCGTACTCGGCCCTGGCCGCCGCAATGTTTTTATAGCCATAGCTTTCTTCGGTTGGCCGGTGTTTGCCAGGCTCTTCCGCTCATCAGTTCTCTCGGTCAGAAAATTGAATTTCATCGCCGCCGCCAGAGTGCTGGGCGCGAGCGACGCCAGGATCTTTCTCCGTCATGTTCTGCCCAATTCACTGACGCCACTGGTTTCATATGGCGCCATGGCTGTGGGAGGCGCCATCCTCGCCGAGGCAGGACTCAGCTTTATCAATCTCGGAGTACAGCGGCCAAACCCCAGCTGGGGGCTGATGTTGTCGGAATCAATGGGAATGTTCGAGCAATCTCCCTGGTTGGTAATCCCGCCAGGCATCGCTATCACAGTCACAGTCTTGATCTTCATCCTTTTAGGCGATGCGGCGACCCGTGCTCTTGATCCTCTCAATTCGGGGCCTGACACGAGATGAATGAAACACTGCTCAGAGTCCTGGACCTGACCGTAACTCATCGGAACGCGAATTACAGCCGGCCGGCTGTTAACCGTGTAAGTTTCGATCTGACTCAGGGATCGACACTGGGAATCGTCGGTGAATCCGGCGCCGGCAAATCGAGCCTGGCGCTGGCGCTCATGGGTCTGCATGACTCAAGACGCGTTCAGGTTTCCGGCAGCCTGTTATTTCGGAACACGGATCTGCTCAAGCTTTCGGAGGCAGAATACTGCCGGGTTCGCGGCGCCGGTCTGGGCATGATTTTTCAGGATAGCACGGGCGCTCTTGATCCATCCATGCGGGTGGAGGATCAGCTGGCGGCAGCAATTCGGATGCACACTGATACTAGCCGCCAAAAGGCCAGAGAGCTGGCACGAAGCCGTCTGGCTGAGGTGGGAATAACAAACGAGATTCTTGACGGCGCCCCCTACGCTTACCAGCTCAGCGGCGGTCTTTGCCAACGGGCCATGATTGCCATGGCGCTGGCCTGCGATCCAGATGTTCTTATTGCTGATGAACCTACAAGCTCGCTCGATGTCACTCTGCAATCGCAGATTATCGCGCTGTTAACCGCAAGACAAAAGGAAACCGGATTGGCGATTGCCTTTATATCTCACGATCTGGCGCTGGTCTCCCTCTTTGCGGATAACGTATTGGTTCTACACAAAGGCGAGACGGTTGAACAGGGAAAGTGCTCGGAGGTGCTGGCAAACCCCAGGCATCCATACACCAGGAGTCTGATCAGCGCCTGGATTACTGGCCACCCTCAGGGAGATGCTGTTGTTGCCCCTGCTTGAATTCGAAAATGTGAGCAAGACCTTTAATCCCCGCCGGGGAGTCTTTTCAGCTCCCGCGGCAGCGGCTGGCGTGGCTATCCAGGCTTTGACCGAGGTCAGCCTGTCGATACTTCCCGGCCAGTCAATGGGAGTCATTGGCGAGAGCGGTGCCGGTAAAACCACGCTGGCGGCTCTGGCGGCCGGTCTGGCGACACCGTCTTCAGGCCGGGTGCTCATCAATGGCCACAGTTTGAGTAGTGGCAGCAAAGACCGGCTCAAACGCGCTCGTAAAGTCCAGCTCGTCTGGCAGGACACTTACGGCTCCGTCGACCCGCGCATGACTGTTGAACAGATTATCGCCGAGCCTCTCCGCATTCACGGACTTGACAAAGAACAGGGAATAGGTCAACAAATCAGCAGGCTGTTAAACGAGGTGGGTCTTTCGAATGACCTGCTCGCCAGGCATCCGCACCAGCTCAGTGGAGGCGAGGTTCAACGTGTGGTGATTGCCAGGGCGCTGGCTCTGGATCCCGAGCTGCTGATCTGCGATGAGCCGGCGGCAGCGCTTGACGCACGGACAAAGTTGCAGGTGGCGGGGCTGCTTGTCGGCCTTCAGTCTGCAAGAAATCTATCTTTGATGGTGATAGCCCATGATCTGCCGCTGGTGAGAAAGATAACAGACGAGCTGATTGTCATGCATCGCGGTGTTGTGGTGGAAAGCGGCCCGACCGCTTCGGTGATAGACAAGCCGCGACATCCCTATACGCAACTGCTTGTCAGCTGTGACCCATACCTGAAGATGGCAGGCGGCTTGCCTGCCAGCCATCAGTGAGATAAACCGTAGAAGCCTAGAAGCCCAGCTTGCGTATGGCCAGAGACAGCTTTTCGGAAGCTCCGGTGAACGCATGGATCACAACCATCATCCTCTTCAGGCTGATTTTCATGGTTTCTGATTTGCGAAGAAAAAGATCAGCGTTTCCCGTGATTGAGAAGACACGCTGCTGGGCTGTTTCGCTCTGAGTCATCAATGCCATGATTTTTGGCTGAGTGTGGCTCTGGACCAGTTTGGCAGTCCTGCCAAGGCCAATGATACTTCGAACCATGGACACTCCCACCATCACCAGAATCATGAAGGCGGCAATTACGGCGATAATTTCAATGGCAATCGTCATGTGACCGAAGATCCCGGATCGATTGAGGTGCTAAAGAAGACCCTGCCGAAGTCTTGCCAACATATGCTATAGCAGCCGGGCGGAAAACAGAAGCCAGCCTTGTCTATCGGCCGACAGGGGTCCTGGGCTGCAGTGGATAACGTCGGGCGCCGGCATAATCACTGTCAAAGCTGAGTATTGATATCTTCACAACTTCACCAAAGTTGGGCGCCTCCACGTACTTGCCCTTACCGATATACATGCCTACGTGCTGTGGCGCTGTCGCCCCGTAGAAGAATACGAGGTCGCCAGGCTGTAACTGGTCCGGGGGCACCGGTGTCCCCATTCGGAACTGGATGGAGGATGCGTGAGGCAACTGAACGCCATACTGGGCATAAACATATTTGACCAGTCCTGAACAGTCGAACCCCGAGGGGCTCTCCCCGCCCCATACATAAGGAACGCCGAGGTATTGCAGTGTCGTTTGCACTACCTGTGCCTGTGTTTCATCGCTGATCTCCAGGTCCCGCAACATGGCTGCCGCCTCGGCGGCTGCCTGTGCCTGCTCCGCCCTAGCCCGTTCGGCTTCCCGCGCAAAAATCTCCCGCACCTGGCCGTCGAGCTGTTCGATCCTTTTTTGACGCTCGGCAATGCCAGTCTGGATTTGTTCTTTCTGGTTACCAAGTTCGCGCTCGAGCGACATCTGCATTGATCGCTTCCGGTCGATATCATCAGTCAGCGTTCGGATATTGTTCGCACTTTCCTTGAACTGCTTTTCCAGCTTCGCGTCCTGCTCGTTTATCTTGGCCATATACAGTGTCTGTCCGTAAAAGTCACTCAGGCTGTTGCTGTTGATCAGAACGCTGACTATGTTGACCTCGCCTGCTCTGTAAACCGCCTCGAGACGGTCGGACATCAGTTTTTCCTGGGCGTCGTACTGAGCCGATGCGTTGTCGAGGAGATGGCGGCTATCAGCGAGTTGCATGGTCAACTGGTCGAGCTGGAACCGGGTGGTATTGTGATGCTCAACCACCTTTTCAAGCTCGAGATTCATGTTGGCCAGTTCCACCCGGACCGCATTGGCCTGGCCTTCAATCGTCTGGATCTGCTGCTGGGCCTGTTCGGCGGGGTCGGGTTCCGCCAGCGCCAGGCCTGTTGGCGTCAGGAGTATAAGAAGCCCCAGAAGAGCGGCCAATAATATTCTCATCATGATAATCACTCTTTTTGTTAATAAATAATTCACGGCATTCACACTTCCCTATCGGATTCTGAACGAAACCCTAAAGGATGGAAAAATTACCTGCAAAAAAGCAGATTTCAGCAATAGTGAGCTAAATGGGGAATGTGTTGCATGCAAAATCTTTGTGCTATAATAACGCCGGTGACGCGGGGTGGAGCAGTCTGGTAGCTCGTCGGGCTCATAACCCGAAGGTCGCAGGTTCAAATCCTGCCCCCGCTACCATTTTTTTATACCCCGAACTGAAATTCCCTTAGAGGACCTTCCTCAGAACCAGCAATCATCTTCCTGTATTTTGTACCCTGGCATTCGTTAGTACAAGTTAAGAAGAATTAAGCCGGTTCAGGTTCGCTGCGCATAGTTTTTATTAACAACCAGATATCCTAGTCTTCGATCCCGGGGGGATACTCAACCCTGGCAAGATATTCTAAAGGTGGTGGACCAA
>JAGVMV010000023.1 GCA_020053595.1 Thermoleophilia bacterium
ACTACTGGCTGGCGGGAACCGTTTCTTTTGGCGTAGCGGTAACAAACAATTTTCTTTTCAACCGCTATTGGACATTCGGCAACTCTGAGCGGGACCTTTTTTCCCAGGCCAGCCGTTTCACGATTATCAGCATCACCAGCTGGGCGCTTAATATGGTGATACTTCGCATGCTGATCGAGGATGCTGATTTTAATCAGTATGTCGCCCAGGCTTTGGCGATCTCGATGGTCACCGTCCTCAACTTCACCGGCAACAAGCTGTGGAGTTTCCGGCAGCCCACCGCCCGATAAGCAGCGGCCGCGGATACCGGTGATACCGGTAAGAAAATTTCTCCTCCCGATTTTCTCCGCCTTAATACTGCTTACAGTAGCCTTTGTTCCAACCGCCTTCTCAGCACAGCAGTCCACTGATCCGCGTCTCGCAGAGGCCGAAGCCAAGCAGATAGCGTCTTCCTACAGCAACATTCAGACGATCGTTTCCAAGCACTCCGCACTCGAGCGGCATGTCAACTGGGACAATAGCCGGCGTGTCTGGGAGGTTTTCTGGATCAATCCGGCGAACTATCGCAAGGTCGTTTCCGTGGACGTGGATGACGCCACCGCGAAGGTCATATCAGTAAATATCCGTCCTGAGGCTTACGGCGATATCCTGCCCATGCTGAGTGAGAACGAAGCCATCGAGATCGCCGGCAACAAGGAAAAGGTCAAGGCGGAACTCGACGGCAGGGCGGACATCGATCCCGAAGCCAAACTGGGCGATGACCATGTCTGGACCGTGAGTTTTTACTCAGGCAATGACTCCGTTGCCGAAGTTCACGTGGATGATGATACCGGCACCGTCACCGAGGTCATGATCGGCCCTCAGGTAGCCTGGCAGATGGCCCGCGGTTATGACAGCGCATTCGGCCGCATTATTAACAAACCATATATCTGGCTGGCGCTGTGCCTGCTGTTTTTGGCACCATTCGTTGATTTCCGCAGGCCTTTCAGGATGCTGCACCTTGATCTGCTGGTGCTGCTTTCTTTCACTGTCTCGCACTACTATTTTAATCAGGGAGAAATCTTCAAGTCGGTTCCATTGGCATACCCGCCGCTGGTATATCTGTTTGTCAGGCTGGCATACATGGCAGTTCGCAGACATCGCAAGCCCGATCCCGGTTTCGCCGGCGCCGTATCCCTGGAATCGCCGTCGGCGATTACCCGGCCACCGGCGCCCCGTCTGCACCTTAACTTCTCGTCAAAAATAATCTTCATCGCCCTGCTGGCGCTGCTCGTTTTCCGAGTCGCCATAAATATTGCCGATTCCAACGTAGTTGATGTTGGCTATTCGGGGGTCATCGGAGCCCACAATATCCTCGAAGGGAAGACGCCCTATGGGAACATGCCCTCTGACGACAGCAACGGTGACACCTACGGGCCGCTCAATTACCTGGTTTATGTTCCGTTTGAGCGCATAATGCCCTGGTCCGGTTCCTGGGATGATCTGCCGGCCGCGCACGCGACGGCGATCTTCTTCGACCTGGCAGCCGTCGCCGGGATGTACTTCGCCGGCAAACGCCTAGTTTCGGCTGGAAAGAAGGTACCGGGGGAGGGGAGACGGCTGGGTCTCGCCCTGGCCTGGGGATGGGCCGCGTATCCTTATACCACATTTGTGCTAAGTTGCAATGTCAACGACTCAATCGTCGCCGCGATGATCATCTGGGGCTTTGTTTTCCTGCAGTCGTCGCCGCTGGCCGGCGCCATGCTTGGTTTTGCCACCCAGATAAAGTTCTTTCCAGCGCTGCTCGGGCCGCTCTGGGCTTCGTTTCCCCGCACCTGGCGCGGCTGGAAGAAACGACTGCTGTTTATGCTGGGTTTTGCCGCTGCGCTGGCGGTAGTCGTACCGATAATATTTCTCGGCGACGGCACTTTCGCGACCTTCTGGGAGCGATCCCTGAAATGGCAGCTCGGCCGTGATTCCCCCTTCAGTATCTGGGGACAACACACTGACACCCTTGCGGACGCACAGAAGGTGGGGCAGTATATCCTGATCGCTCTGGCGCTGGCATCGTATTTCTGGCCGCCGAAAAAATCACTGATCCAGGTGGCGGCGGCATCCGGAGCGCTGCTAACAGGTTTCGAGATTTTGCAGACACACTGGTTTTACCTGTATATACCATGGTTTTTCCCGCTGGCACTGATCGCCTTGCTGGGATGGACCATCAGAAAGACAGAAAGAGATGAAATCGTTACAACAGCTCCATCAACCGGGGAAACGGTTCCAGATGCCACTATGGCTCGATGATCTCAGGGAAAAATTCCAAAACCTGCCGGAAAAAAATCAGCGATGGTTGATTACCGGTTTCTTTCTTTTGGTCCAGGTATTCATCTGGATAGTGGCTTTTGAAATCCTCTGGTATGGAGACCGTACCATCACGGACACCCCGGTATACTATGACTACTCCAGCCGCATCTCCCAGGGCATGTTCCCTTATCGGGATTTTTCTTCGGAATATCCCCCGGTGGCGATGTTTCTGTTTTCCTTGCCACGGCTGTTTTCCGGAGCAGGGTATAGCTGGTTCGTAATCGCTTTCGAAGCAGAGATGCTGGCTTTCAGCTGCGGCATCGTCTGGCTGCTCTCGCTGTTAGCCTGGCGCCAATGGCGCAATATTGGCAAGCTCGCCGGCGTACTTACCACCTACACTGTTTTCCTGCTTTGTCTGGGATCAATCGTGAAGTTACGCTTCGACCTGGCGGCGGCCTTCCTCATCCTGGCCAGCCTGACCTGCTTCGTTACCGACAAAAAACTGGCGGCATGGCTGCTGCTCGGGGTGGGCACCATGACCAAGATAATTCCCCTGCTGATCGCGCCACTATTCCTCATCAGCCATTTTCGCCGTTGCCAGTACCGCGAAATGATCACCGGCCCGGCCCTGATGGTGCTGACAGCTCTAGTGATATCCCTGCCTTTCCTGTTTACAGGTCCGGCAGGACTTGCCAATTCTTTCCTTTATCACGTCGAACGGCCGCTGCAGCTGGAGAGCAGCTGGTCGACGCCGCTTCTGCTGATGGCAAAATTCGGCGGCTACGATGTGCGGATAATGAATTCTTACGGTTCACATAACGTCTTCGCTTCGGTTTCCGATACGCTGGCGCTGATATCCGGACCGGTAACCATATTCGTTCTGCTCACGGGCTACTGGATCTACTGGCGCCGCAGTTATGGTGACAGCGCCGACGAATGGCATGAGTCCCAGCTTATCCGTTTTGCGTCCATTGCCATCGCCACATTCATTTTCGGCGGGAAGGTTTTTTCACCACAGTTCCTGATCTGGCTGCTGCCCTTGATCCCTCTGATCAAAGGTCGTGACCGCGGCCTCATCACCGGGCTGTTTGCCGCGGTGCTGCTGCTGACACAATGGGAGTTTCCGGCGCGCTACTGGGAGCTTTACCTGCTACAGAAAACAATGGTAGTGGAGGTGGCTGCAAGAAATGTCCTGCTGGGGCTGCTTCTGGTCCTGATGATCCTGTCGCTGGGAAACGAAAAACGGCGCGCACCTATCGCTGTTCGACCTGCAGGCTCTCGATCGCTGTCGCCCGACCCTGGTCGTCAGCGGTAATCAGAACACCTTCGATCCAGACATCACCTTCCGCGACTTCGAACTTGACCGGCATCTGGGTGAGGAATCTTTGCAGGATTATCCGCTTGTCGACACCGATTACCGAATTGCGTGGACCGGTCATGCCGGCGTCGGTGATGTAGGCGGTTCCCTTGGGCAGCACCCTGGCGTCCGCCGTCTGTACATGGGTGTGCGTGCCGATGACCGCTGTCACCCGCCCATCCAGATAATGGCCCATGGCCACTTTTTCGCTGGTTGCCTCGGCATGGAAGTCGAGCACAATCAGTTTGACATCTTCCGGAATCTCCGCGAGCAGTGGATCGATGGTCTGAAATGCTCCCAGCGGCGCCCCGATGTAGAGATTGCCCGACAGGTTGACGACTGCCATACTGACACCGTTTTTCTCAATTATGGTAAAACCACGGCCGGGATTTTCCGGCAAATAATTGGCAGGACGGATGATCCGGTCAGATTTGTTCAAGAAGGGAATGATTTCTCTCTGCCGCCAGACATGGTTGCCGGTGGTGATCACATCGACGCCGCCGCCAAGCAGTTTCTCGGCAATCTTGCTGGTAATGCCGGCGCCACTGGCCGTGTTTTCGCCGTTGGCAATGACAAAATCAACCGAATGTTCGTCAACCAGATCCGGCAGCATCGCCAGGAGCGCCTCACGGCCAGGCCTGCCGAATATGTCGCTGATGAAAAGGATTTTCATGATGCCGAGTATACCAGATGTGCCGGAAACGCCGGTGATCGGTTTCGCCAGCTTACGCCCGTCTGCCAGAAATTGATCATCCTCAATAACCTCCCGGGTTTGGCATGATGATTGCCCTGCTATATCATCAATCACTGAGATGAATCGCCAACACAAATATTACCGATGAAGATCCTGATTACCGGCGGCGCCGGCTATATCGGCAGCATCGTCTCCGAGGTCTGCCTTGCGGAGGGAGATCAGGTGACGGTTTACGATAACCTGTCAACCGGTCACCGGTCGGCAGTACACCCCGACGCCGGACTGGTGGTGGGCGATGTCGGCGATCAGGAACTGTTGACGGCGACACTGAGAGACAACGCCATCGAGTCGGTCATCCACATGGCAGGCTTCATCGAAGCCGGAGAGTCGATGAAGGACCCGGGCAAGTATTTCCGTAACAATTCCTGCCGGCCGATCAGCCTGCTTGATGCCATGGTTGAAGCGGGCGTCGAGCGACTACTTTTTTCATCCACCGCCGCCATCTACGGTGATCCGGAGACGGACGTCCTCGCAGAAGAGCATCCACAAAACCCTACTAACGCTTACGGTGAATCAAAGCTCATTTTCGAGCGCATTCTGGATTGGTACGAAAGGATCCATGGCATCAGGCACGCGGCACTTCGTTATTTCAACGCAGCCGGAGCCTCAGATGAACGGGGTGAGGATCACCATCCGGAAAGCCACCTGATCCCGCTGGTGCTGCAAACCGCGCTGGGACAACGTCCGTACGTGGAGATCTACGGCACCGATTACCCCACCGGGGATGGAACCTGCGTTCGCGATTTTATCCATGTCCGCGATCTTGCCGACGCCCATCTACTGGCGCTACGAAATCTGGATGGTGGCAGCATTCATTACAACCTCGGCAACGGCCGGGGTTATTCGGTGCGTGAAGTCATCGATGCCGCGCGTGAGGTAACCGGCATCGACTTCGAGGTCAGGGAAACCGGCCGCCGCCAGGGGGACCCGGTGGTTCTCGTGGCCAGCTCCGCCAGAATCATTAATGAACTGGGCTGGCAACCAAAAAATACCTCGCTGAAGGCGATAGTCGATAGCGCCTGGCGCTGGCACCAGAATAACCCGCAGGGTTATCGCTGAAACTTGATCCTCTGCCAGCTCATTTCGGGAGGCTAAACAACATTTTACGAAAAGCGCCGGTATCTGGAGGATTGACCATACCGCGGTGTATCGCCGGGCTTGTCCTGCTGCTCGTATTTATTATCGTTGGTTGCGGAGCTTCAGGTGTTATTAATGAATCGCAGACTCAGCCGGGCGCCCCAAACAGCATTTCTACCGGAACGGCCGGCAATGCAGGATCACCAGCTCTTTACACTTTCGCGGTCTGCGGTGACAACCGAACCATGGGAATCGAGAACGGAATCTTGCCGCGCATCATCGAATCAGCCAAGGCGAGGGGCGCCGATTTCATGATCAACACTGGAGATGTTTCCGGGGATGGGAGCCGCGACGAGTTGACCCTCTATCGGGACCTTGCCGATGCCTCCGGCCTGCGGATCTATACCGTCCCCGGCAACCATGACGTTGGCCGTGGCGGCACCAGTGAGGCCTACGAAAGCATAATCGGGGCGACATATTACAGCTTCGATCAGGGCGGTGACCATTTTATCGTTCTGGACAATGCTGATGACCGCATTGGTATCGATCAAACCCAGATGCAGTGGCTGACCGCCGACCTGTCCAGTAACTCCGATAAACCGCGGCAGTTCATCTTCGCCCATATACCGGTCGCGGACTCGTCGCTGCCATCAGGACATGTTTCCGGAGAGCTGGGAGACGAGGGTTTGCGTACCGGTCAGCAACTGGTTGCAGAGGCAGCTAAATATGCCAATGTCTCCGATTTCTTTTTCGGGCACATCCATGCATACTTTTCCTACAAGCTGGACGGCATTGACGCTTACGTGACCGGAGGCGCCGGCGCCCCTTTATATTTCCCGGAAAGCTCAGGCGGCTACTACCACTATCTGCTGGTAACGGTTCATCCGGAATCCGTCGAGCTGGAGGTGGTCAGGGTCTGATCAATAAAAGGACGCCGGTTTCTTTTGTTGAATAATCAGTTCTATATTATTTCCTGTTTTTTTTGCGCCAGCAGCGAGTTCCGCTAGACTGGACCGGTAATGCAAACGCCAAGGAGAATCAATGCTCGACATTAAACGGCTGCGTAACGAGCCGGAAGAGGTGAAGCAGGCGCTGGGGCGCCGGGGCATCGAGGCGCCGCTGGACGAGTTTGCCGAACTCGACACCAGGCGGCGTGAGCTTATTGTCGCGGTCGAGGAGAAAAAGGCGCTCCGCAACCAGGTCTCGGACGAGATCGCCGTCGCCAAAAAATCCGGCGAGGACGCAGCCGGAAAGATAGCCGCCATGAAGAGCCTGGGGGAGGAGATCAAGGCTTTGGACCTCGCGCTCAGGGATATCGAAAACAAGCTCGACGATATCATCCTCGAGCTTCCCAATACTCCCCTTCCGGAGGTTCCGGACGGCGCCGATGAATCCGCCAACATCATGGTGCGTACCTGGGGTGAGCCCCGTGAATTCGGTTTCGAGCCAAAAGCTCATTGGGATCTGGGCGCCGATCTCGGGATCATCGATCAGGACCGTGGCGCCAAGGTCGCCGAATCGCGCTTCACGCTTCTACGCGGAATGGGAGCGAGGCTGGAGCGGTCGCTGATCAACTTCTTCCTCAATCTGCATACCGGCGAACACGGCTACACCGAGCTTTTTCCACCCATACTGGTTAACAGCGAGAGCATGCGGGGTACCGGTCAGCTCTCCAAGTTCGCTCAGGCCGAGATGTACAAGCTGCGTGATGATGATCTCTATCTGAACCCGACCGCCGAGGTGCCGGTCACCAACATTTACCGGGATGAAATCCTCTCCGAGGACGAATTGCCGATCCATGTGACCGCCTACCTGCCCAGCTTCCGGCGCGAGGCCGGCGCCGCCGGGCGCGATACGAGGGGACTCATCCGCCAGCATCAGTTCAACAAGGTGGAACTGGTCAAGTTCATCACGCCGGAGACATCCGCCGATGAGCTCGAGGCGCTTACCGCCAACGCCGAGGAGATTCTGAAACGGCTGGAACTGCCCTACCGCACAGTGGTGCTCTGTACCGGTGACATGGGGTTTGCTTCCGCGAAGACCTACGACATCGAGGTCTGGCTGCCGTCGTATAACGATTACAAGGAGATTTCATCCTGTTCCAACTACCTGGACTTCCAGGCCCGGCGGCTGAACATTCGCTACCGGCCTGCGGATGGCGGCAAGCCGCGCTTTGTCCATACAAATAACGGCAGCGGCCTGGCCGTCGGCCGCACGTTTGCAGCCATCATCGAAAACTATCAGAATGAGGACGGCAGTATTACAGTGCCGGAAGTTCTTCGGCACTACATGGGCGTTGATATTATTACCGCTGATCAAGCCTGAGCCTCGCGCGTCTCTTTGATGTAATAACGTCATATCCCGAGAGAAGCGAAGCATCCCGCGGAGGGGTGGCGGAGTCCGGCTGAACGCACCGGTCTTGAAAACCGGCAGGGGCCTTCGCGGTCCCTCATGGGTTCGAATCCCATCCCCTCCGCCAAAAAAATGTCGCCCCCTTCTCAGCATCCGCTTCGGTCCAGATCTAACCGCCGTGACGGGTGATGATCCGTTTGGCGGTCGCCAGCCCGATGCCCGTCCTCGGAAACTCCGCTTAAGAACAGCTTGTCTTCCATCCTTGTACGACCTACGTTCTCCTCGGAAACAATGGACCACTAAAGCGTTATATGGCGGATTACGCTTACGAGCGTGAAATCAACATTTCCCCGGTCATCTTGTTACAAAACATGAATATGGAAAACTACCAAGCACTCAGTTTTTCATTACTCTTCCGGATTAAATATCCCCATATATAGGGAACCTCTGAACAACCATTAAAAAGTACAGCTACCGTTGTTCACAAAGAAACGCCGTCTTGATAATGATCTTGATTTTAGTATTTACCCTTGTTTGGTTCCTTTCAGGGCCTCTTTATTGCCCCGCTTTCGCAATTTTGAGCGCACTTCACCCTTGTTGCAGCAGCTTTCGTCTCATCATGTAGAGGTTGGCCAGTCCAAAGAGAGTGAAGAGCTGGGCCGCATTTTTGGCGATGCCCCGGTAGCGTACCTTGGTATAACCCCACTGGCATTTGACCACCCGAAACGCATGTTCACCCCGGGCCCTGGTCTTGCTGGCCTGGCGATTGAACTGACGATCCTCCTCACTCAGGGTTGAGCCCCGGTTTGCCTTGCGAGACACGCACCATTTTACACCGCGCTCTTCAAAGGCGGTGCGTCTGGTTGCGTCGGCGTAGGCCTTGTCACCGTAGACGGCCTCTTCCTCACCGTGGAGGAGATCCTCCATCACCTGCGAATCGTGCACTTTGGCGGTGGTGGCCACCACGGTATGGACAATGCCGTCCTCATCGGTACCGGTATGGGCTTTCATGCCGAAGTACCACTGGTTGCCTTTCTTGGTCTGGGTCATCTCCGGGTCGCGCTTTTTCTCCTGGTTCTTGGTGGAGGTGGGGGCGGCGATCAGGGTGGCGTCCACGATGGTCCCCTCCCTAAGGAGCAGTCCCTTATCCTCCAGATGTCTGCCGATAGCGGCAAACATCCTTTTCGTGAGGTTGTGCTTCTCCAACAGGTGGCGGAACTTAAGGATGGTGCTCTCGTCGGGGACCGGGTCGCTGGCAAGATCGATGCCGGCGAAGCGGCGGACCGATTCCATGTCGTAGAGGGCGTCCTCCATGCCCGGATCCGATAAGCTGAACCAGTGCTGCATGAAGTAGATCCTGAGTATCTTTTCCAGACCCATGGGTGGGCGGCCCTGGCCGGCCTTGGGATAAAAAGGCTTTACCAGTTTGGTCAGCTTCGCCCAGGGAACTACCTGCTCCATCTCTAAAAGAAACTTCTCCCGCCGGGTCTGCTTCTTTTTGCCGTCGTAGGCCAGACTGGCGAAACTGGGCTGCTTCAAGGCGGACCTCCCGAGGATGGTTGACTTGGCGCTATTTTATCAAATACATTCGCTGGGGGACTTAATCAGACCTTCCATAGGAATAATCGCATTGACCCACACCTCCATAATGAGGCAATGCGCGAACTCTTTAAAGAACTGTCAAAACCGGACATCAGTCTGATACTGGTAATCGGTGGCGCCGACACCGGCAAGACTACGCTGGTTGAGATACTCGCGGGTTTCTTATCCCGGGGGCAGTGGCCGGCCTGGTCGACGCTGATATCGGGCAATCACACCTGGGGCCGCCGACAACTGTTGCGTGGGGGAAGCTGAGCCAGAAGTTTGAGCGATGGGATTCCATCCCCGTTCATGATATTTATTTCACCGGCGCCGGTTCTTGATCCCTTTAGGTTCCAAAAACGCCCCCAGGTCCGCATCCTGCCCGTTTCGACGGGAATCAGGGCAAAAAGCCTCGCTGAAAGAGCCGGTTACCGCTCGGAGAGATTCCGCTCCTATTTTCAAGATGCCGCTACACTTACTTTCTCTCCAGAAGAGATCGGCATTCATTTCACACGTGGCGATCCCGAGCCCATACTGGAAAAAATGCCGGGGAAACTGGTTTCACTGAGGCAATTCAAATTCTCTTGCGAAATACCACCTTTGCTCCCAGCCAGCCCTCAAACATCTCTTCCTCCAGCGGACCAAGTTCTTCTTTACGGCCTATCATGAGAGCGGCGCCAGGCTTCATTGCTGCCCATAGTCTCTCGGCTGCCTGGCGCCGGCGCTGCCCACGGTAATATGTGAAGGCAAGATATCTGCAGAGAACGAGATCCATTCCCGCAGGAGATGCGTCTTCCGTGAGATTGTGACGTTTGAATCTCACCACGTTTCTGATGGATTCATCAACACATGACTGGCGCCCGGATTGATTAAAAAAGCGGGCCAGAATCTCAGTGGGTACCTCGCGCAACGTCCTCTGATCGTAACAACCTACATGCGCGCGGGTAAGTACCTTTTCGTCGATATCTGTTGCAAGAATATCTATCCCTGTACCATCCACATTCATGGTAGAACCAAAGGTCCACAGAAAAAGAATCGCCAGACTGTAAGCCTCCTCACCGTTACAGCACCCGGCGCACCAGGCCCGAAGAGGCACCCCTCTATCCTTGCCCTTGAGGAGTTCAGGGAGAATTTCAGCCAGTTCCCACCAACAGGTCTTCTCGCGGAAGAAGCGGCTTACAGTTATCCGCATTAGATCTGGCAGCTTCCGGGCCTCCTCAGGATCCGCGCGCAGGCGCTCAAGATACTGGCTATAGTTGGAAAAACCAAGCTCTCGCAGCCTTTTTTCCACTTGTCGGCGTGCTGAACGGCGACGATACTTCCGCCAGTCCAAATCAAAAAGTTCTCCAACAACTTTCAAGAAATTGTCATAGGTCATATTCACATCGCCCGCCAAATCAGCCCAAGAAGCAATACTGGTTCCTTGTTTACCCCGGAAACATTTTTTGTGTTCGAATCTCATCCCCTCCGCCATTTACACCTGATTGATCCAGCTGAGACTGGCGATATTTGCTGTGATATCATTGATTTGCAGGCTGCGATATCCCCGTAACTTCGATCTGCAGGATTTTCTTGCCCAAAAACTTGGAGTCTCGCAACATCACAACCGCCCTCAAGGGCATAGCGATACTGGTCGTCGTCTGCTTCCACTTCGCAAGCAATTTCGACGAGGAATTCTATATCCGCTGGCTGACCGAATGTGTGAATGGCCGGCATGGCTCTTAGTTCCCTTCCCCCTGATAGCAAAAACCCCGAAGACGGGGCGACGCTCACTCTTTTCCCCCGGAACCTGGTTCTGGATTATTCAATCCGTGAAAGCGCGCGGGCTAAAACCGTGCGCCTGAACATGACACCAGAACGGGGACTGGTAGTGGTCATCCCCGCAGGTTACAACCGTAAGCGTGTCCCGGCGATAATCGAGAGCAAACAGCTATGGATCAAAAAAGCGCGGCAATGGGCTGAAGATCAACGCCGGCAGCAGGCAACAAGGCCACAGCTGGCTGTTCCGGCTGTTATCGATCTGCAGTCGGTAGGGGAGAGCTGGACAGTTGCCTCCCACCGTACCGCGTCAAGCCGCGCCACCGTCCGCGAGCACAAGAACGGTCTGCTGAAAATATCCGGCCCGGTCGATGATCTGCAGGCCTGTCTTTCCGCGCTCAGCCGGTGGACGGGACGCAAAGCTCGTACACATCTGGTTCCCTGGCTTGAGGAGATGGGAGACCAGACCGGTCTCGGATGCGAAAGGGTCATCATCGGCAACCAGAGCAGCCGCTGGGGCAGCTGCTCTCCCAGTGGGACGATCAGCCTCAATCAAAAGCTGCTTTTTCTTCCAGACAGGCTGGTGCGTTACGTCCTGGTCCATGAGCTCTGCCATACCGTTCATATGAACCACTCCAAGCGTTTCTGGTCGCGAGTCCGGCAGCATGAGCCGGCGATGGTTGACCACCGGCGCGAGCTGGGGGAATCATGGCAGCTCGTCCCGCCATGGCTGGAATCCACGCGTTGACAATTCCCTTGCTTTCCTTTGATAGTCCGCTGATAAGCCTGATAAGAAAGACTAATAAATAGACCCCGGTTACTTCTTGAAACAGATACTCCCATCGGTATACAATAGCCTCCGCGCGGTTTCCTTAAGTGTCGCAACCAGCGGTTCGCGTATCATTCACAAGCAGCACTCGTTTGAATCAGCCATTGTGAGCGAGCGGTACTTTCGTCGCTTTAGGTCCTGCCAGGTTTCTTGTTGATATAAAGGAATGGTTGGCCGGGAAATCTTTTTTTGTTCCTGGCCGGCTGAATTACCATGCCATCTAATTGGAGGCGAGCGTGAGACTAGTATTACTGGGTGCGCCAGGGGCGGGCAAAGGAACACAAGCCAAGAAGCTTATTGAGAAATATGGAATGCCGCAAATCTCTACCGGTGATCTGCTGAGAGCGGCAGTCGGCGCCGGGACAGAGCTTGGCAAGGAAGCAAAAACCTACATGGACAGCGGTAACCTTGTTCCAGACAGCGTCGTTCTCGGCATGGTCGAAGAACGGCTCCGGCAGGATGACTGCAAGAATGGTTATATCCTCGATGGCTTCCCGCGCAACACGGCCCAGGCCGAAGCACTGGACGAGATGCTCGACAAGGTGGGCATGTCTCTGGATGCAGCGCTCAGCGTGGACGTGCCACTCGAGGATCTGATGAAGCGTCTGACCGGCCGCCGTACCTGCAAGGATTGCGGCCAAATGTACAACATTTATTTCAGCGCTCCCGCCACGGAAGGCAAGTGCGACAAGTGCGGCGGCGAGCTGTATCAGCGGGATGACGACCAGGAAGAAACCATCCAGAAGCGCCTGGAAGTCTACACCGAGCAGACTGCCCCGCTCATCGATTATTACTCAGGCAAGGGAATCCTCAAGTCTGTAAGCGGCACCGGCAATATCGATGAGATCTTCGCAAATGTCACGGCGACGCTCGGAATCAGCTGAAGCGCGTCAATATTGATACCAGGTAACAATCTAACAGGAGGGTCACACTAATGGCTTTGGTAAATCCACACGGTAAGGACAAGAAATTAATGCCCCTATTGCTGACGGGCGCGGAGCTCACGGCTGAGCTGGAGAAGGCCAAGAGCCTGACCCAGGTTCGCATCTCTTCCCGCGAAGTGGGCGATCTGATCATGATGGGCATCGGCGGCTTCACCCCGCTCACCGGTTTCATGACCAAGGCGGACTGGCAGGGTGTCTGCGACAACTTCACCATGGCCGACGGCACCTTCTGGCCCATCCCGATCACCATCTCTACCACGCAGGGCCAGGCGGACAGCATCAAGGATGGCGAGGAGATCGCACTGGTTTCCGAGGAGAGCGGCGAGACCATGGCGACCATGATCGTCAACGAGAAGTACAGCATCGACAAGGAGCACGAATGCCAGACGGTCTATACGACCAATGACATCGAGCATCCCGGCGTGGCCATGGTCATGAACCAGGAAGAAATCAATCTGGCGGGTCCGGTCAAGGTCCTTTCCCAGGCCAACTTCCCTTCAGAGTATCCCGAAATCTACCTGACCCCGGCTCAGTCGCGGGCAATCTTCGAGGAGAAGGGCTGGAACACGGTTGCCGCTTTTCAGACCCGTAACCCCATGCACCGTTCCCACGAGTACCTGGCCAAGATCGCCATCGAGACCTGCGACGGCGTCTTCATCCATATGCTGCTCGGCAAACTGAAGCCCGGCGACATTCCTTCTGACGTGCGTCAGAACGCCATTGACATCCTCATCGAGGATTACTTCGTCAAGGACACCTGCGCCATCGGCGGCTATCCGCTGGACATGCGCTACGCCGGTCCGCGCGAGGCCCTGCTGCACGCCCTCTTCCGTCAGAACTACGGCTGCAGCCACCTGATCGTCGGCCGCGACCACGCCGGTGTAGGCGACTACTACGGTCCCTTCGATGCGCACCACATCTTCGACGAGATCCCCGCCGGCGCCCTGGAGACCCAGCCGCTCAAGATCGACTGGACCTTCTATTGCACCAAGTGCGACGGCATGGCCTCGATGCGCACCTGCCCCCACGGCAAGGAAGACCGCATGCTGCTCAGCGGCACCAAGCTGCGCAAGATGCTTTCCGAGGGCGAGGATGTGCCCGATCACTTCAGCCGTCCCGAAGTTCTCACCATCCTGCGTGAGTACTACGAGGGTCTGACCGAGAAGGTCGAGATCAAGACCCACAAGTACTCCGAGGGTGTGTAATACGGCAATTCGCCAATTGCTGAAGCCATTATATTTCTCGAAAAGACTTATCCCAGGAGAGGGGGTGCAGGACAGGTAAGTAAAAGCAGGTGAACCAAGGCAGAAATATCAACATCAAGGAGGTTGGAAAACGATATGCCTAGTTTCGTGATTACAGAAAAATGCGATGGCTGCAAGGGTCAGGAAAAGACCGCTTGCATGTACATCTGCCCGCACGACCTGATGACTCTGGATACAGAGCGCATGAAGGCTCACAACCAGGAGCCGGAGCAGTGCTGGGAGTGCTACAACTGCGTCAAGATCTGCCCGCAGCAGGCGATCGAGGTCAGGGCTTATGCTGACTTCGCGCCCCTGGGTGCCTCCGTTATCCCGTTGCGGGGTACCGATACCATCATGTGGACCGTCAAGTTCCGCAATGGCACCCTCAAGCGTTTCAAGTTCCCGATCAACATGCGCCCGGATGGCATCACCGACCCGTATGCAGGTATGCCCGAGGCGAACTTCGACGATATTAAGAAGCCCGGCTTCTTCAATTTCGCGATCGACTGATCAATTAACAGGAAGATAAGGAGATAGAGCATGGAGAAAGAAACAAACAGCTTCCAGTTTGTTGAGAAGCCGGCAGTGGAAGAGGTGGATTGCGATATCCTCATCCTCGGCGGCGGCATGTCCGGCGCCGGCGCTGCCTTCGAAGCAGTCCGTTGGGCAAACCCCAAGGGACTCAAAGTAGTAATGGTCGACAAGGCCGCGGTGGAGCGCAGCGGCGCCGTCGCCCAGGGCCTCTCGGCTATCAACACCTACATTGGTGATAACGACCCGATGGACTATGTGCGCATGGTCCGTTCCGACCTCATGGGCATCACCCGCGAAGACCTTACCTGGGACCTCGCCCGCGTTGTCGATGATTCCGTGGACCTGTTCGAAGAGTGGGGCCTCCCGATCTGGAAGAAAGACGCCGAGGGCCACTCCATGGACGGTATCGCCGCCCGCAACGCCGGCCTGCCTTCCCTGAAAGAGGGCGCTACTCCGGTTCGCTCCGGCAAGTGGCAGATCATGATCAACGGCGAGTCCTACAAGGCCATCGTCGCTGAGGTTGCCAAGAAATCCCTGGAGCTCAACAAGGCTGCCACGGGCATGGACGAGAACCTCTACGAGCGCGTGTTCTGCACAAGGCTGCTCATGGACTCCAACGATTCGAACCGCGTGGCTGGCGCCATCGGCTTCAGTGTCCGCGAGAACAAGGTGTTCGTCTTCAAGGCCAACACCGTCCTCAATGGTTCCGGCGGAGCCGTCAACGTCTTCCGGCCGCGGTCGGTCGGCGAAGGCATGGGCCGCGCCTGGTTCCCCGTATGGAACTCCGGGTCCGGTTATGCCATGGGCATTCAGGCCGGCGCTGAGCTGACCCTGATGGAGAACCGCTTCGTACCAATGCGCTTCAAGGATGGTTACGGCCCGGTCGGCGCCTGGTTCCTTTTCTTCAAGGCACAGGCCACCAACGCCATGGGTGAAGACTACTGCGTCAAGCACGCTGACATCATCCACGAGCAGTTCGCCCCCTATGACAACCCGATGGGCACCAACCTGCGCAACCACGCGGCCATGATCGAGATGAAGGCTGGTAACGGTCCCATCATGATGCACACCGACAAGGCCATGGCCAAGCTGGCTGAGACCATGGACGAGAAGGCCATCAAGCACCTCGAGGCAGAGGCTTGGGAAGACTTCCTCGATATGACCATCGCCCAGGCTGGCCTCTGGGCCGCCAACGACGTCGAGCCGGACAAAGTACCGTCCGAGCTGATGCCGTCCGAGCCGTATCTGCTCGGTTCCCACGCTGGCTGTGCCGGCTTCTGGGTTAGCGGCCCCGGCGACATTCCGGGCGCCCCCGAAGAGTGGTCATGGGGCTACAACCGCATGTCCACCGTCAACGGCCTGTTCATGTCCGGCGACGTCGTAGGCGCTTCCGGCCATAAGTTCTCCTCCGGCTCGCACGCCGAGGGCAGGATCGCCGGCAAGTCGATGGTCGCATGGTGTCTCGATAACGCCGATTACAAGCCGACCGTCAAGGAGAGCGTGGATGATCTGGTGGCCGAGATGTACGCGCCGCTGGAGCTCTATGCCAAGTACAACTCCTACACCACCTCACCGAAGAACGTCGACGTGAACCCGAACTACATCAGCCCGCGGATGCTTCAGTTCCGCCTGATGAAGATCATGGACGAGTACGTCGGTGGCGTTTCCACCTGGTACGTCACGAGCGGCACCCTGCTGGCCGAGGGCCTGAAGAAACTCGACATTCTGAAAGAGGATGCCACCAGGCTCGCAGCCGCTGATCTCCATGATCTGCTGCGCTGCTGGGAGAACAACCACCGCATCTGGGCCGCTGAGGCTCATGCCCGTCACATCAACTTCCGCGAAGAGACCCGCTACCCCGGTTACTACTACCGTGGTGACTTCCCGGTCGTCGACGACGAGAACTGGAAGTGCTTCGCGAACTCCAAGTACGACCTGGAGAGCAACACCTGGGAGCACAAGAAGGTCCCGTATGTCGAGCTGGTAGCAGCCCCGACCCCGGCCTAGTACCAATTGGTCAGGTAAGGATCTGAGAATAACGGGCGGGACAGGCCTTTGAAGGCCTGTCCCGCCCTCACAATGCCGTGATGCGTTATGAGCAGGTTGAAGGCATCACTGCCCATCACGGATCACGGACACGCTTTCGCGCTACAGTCTCACGAGGAGGGACGTAATGGCTGATAAAGTTTTAATTGTAGGAGGAGGGATCAGCGGCATCACCGCCGCCGTGGAGGCCGCAGAAGCGGGCCTCGAAGCCATCGTCGTCGAGAAGAACGCCTATCTCGGCGGTCGCGTGGCACAACTGCACAAGTATTTCCCCAAGCTCTGCCCGCCATACTGCGGCCTTGAAATCAATTTCAAGCGGATCAAACAGAACCCGAAAATCAGTTTTCACACGCTGGCCGAAGTCAGGAGCATTTCCGGCAGCGAGGGCAATTACGATGTGAATATCCAGGTAAGCACGCGCTTCGTCAACGAGAAATGCACCGGCTGCGGTGACTGCGTCGCGGCATGCCCGGGGGAACGTCCGAACGATTTCAATTACGGGATGGACACCACCACGGCTATTTACCTGCCTCACGAGATGGCTTTCCCGATGCGATACGTGCTGGATAAAAGCGCCTGCGGGAGCGGCTGCCAGGACTGCGTCGACGCCTGCAAGTACGGGGCCATCGAGTTGGACATGCAGCCCAAATCCATCGACCTCAACGTCAGCAGTATCGTTTTTGCCACGGGCTGGAATCCGTACGATGCCTCGAAGATCGACAACCTCAACTTCGGCTCCGCCAGGAATGTCATCACCAACGTGATGATGGAGCGTCTTGCGGCTCCCGCCGGACCGACCCAGGGCAAGATACTGCGGCCGTCTGACGGCAAAGAGGTCAAGAATGTGGCTTTCGTGCAATGCGCCGGCAGCCGTGACGAGAACAACCTCGATTACTGTTCGTCAATCTGCTGCATGGCTTCCCTCAAGCAGGCGACTTACATACGGGACAGTTATCCGGAGGACAGCAAGGCAACGATTTTCTACATCGACCTTCGCGCCGCCGGCAAATATGAGGACTTCCTGATGATGGTCAAGGAAGACGAGAACATCACCCTGACCAAGGGCAAGGTCGCCAAGATCGAGGAAAACAGCGCCAGCGGTGATGTGACCGTGACTGTCGAGGACATCCTCGGCGGCGGCAAAGTGGAGGCTACTTTCGACATGGTGGTACTCGCGACGGGCATGGAGCCATCGGCGAAAAGCCAGAGCATCCCGGCCAGCCTCGCATTTGAGGCTAACGGCTTTATCGACAATGCGAAGATCGAAAGCGGTCTGTACGGTTGCGGTGTCGCACGGAGACCTGACGATGTTTCATCATCCGTACAGGATGCCACCGGCGCGGCCCTCAAGAGTATTCAGAGCAACGGCGGCGTGCCGAAAGCCGCTGAAGCCGTCGAGATGTCAGGAGGCAACTAGACATGGCAGACCCTAAACTCGGAGTATACATTTGCTCTGACTGCGGCATCGGTGATGCTCTCGACACGGAGAAGCTCGGGAATATCGCCAGAAACCAGTACCGTATTGAAACAGTAAAGACCGTTCCTTTCCTTTGCAGCCAGGAAGGCGCGCAGGTGATCAAGGATGACATCAACAACGAAGGCGTGAACAAGATCGTCATCGCCGCCTGCTCGCAGCGGGTCAATTACGATACCTTTGATTATGATCCTTCCAAGTACATCACCGAACGGGTCAACCTGAGAGAGCATGTAGTCTGGAGCCAGATGGCGCCCGAAGCCGGCGAAGAAACAGCTGCGGAGGAAAGTGCTGAGGCTCCGGCGGAAGAAACAGCGGCCGAGGCTGACAGTCCGCCCGCGGTCAACGAGAACACCCAGGAGATGGCCGAGGACCACCTGCGCATGGGCATTGTCCGGGCGCAGAAGTGCGAGCCACCTGAACCTGTCATTGAAGCGGTAGAGCGTACCGTGCTCGTCATCGGTGGCGGCGCCGCCGGACTCAGCAGCGCCCTGGAGTCGGCCAAGGCCGGCTACAAGGTCATACTCGCCGAGAAGGAAGCAGAGCTGGGTGGCTGGGCAAAGAAGATGTACAGGATCCTGCCGGACCAGCCTCCCTTCGAGGACGTCAAGGCATCTGACATCGGTGACAAGATCACAGCGGTTCAGACTCATGAGAACATCACCATACTCACCGGTGCCCACATCGACAGTATCGCGGGTATGCCTGGCCAGTATGACGCAACTATCAGCCATAACGGCAGTACCGAGACCCACAGGATCGGTTCCGTGGTCATAGCTATCGGCTGGAAGCCCTACGACGCGGGCAAGCTCGAGCACCTGGGCTACGGCAAATTCAAGAACGTGGTCACCAACGTCGAGATCGAAGAGATGGCTGCCGCCAACAACGGCGCCATCAACAAGCCCTCTGACGGCCAGAAAGCAAAAAGGGTAGCCTTCCTGCAATGTGCCGGCCAGCGTGATCCCGAGCACCTGCCATACTGCTCATCCGTCTGCTGCATGACATCGCTGAAGCAGGCGCTTTATGTCACCGAGAGCGATCCCGACGCCAGCGCCTTCATCGTCTACAAGGACATGAGGACGCCGGGCCTGTATGAGAACTTCTACAAGGCCGCCCAGAACAACCCGGGCGTCATGCTCACCAAGGGCGAAATCGTCAGCATCACCGGGGACACCGCCGGTAACATCATCCTGGAGATCGACAACACCATCCTCGGCGAGAAAGTGCGCATCGAAGTTGATATGCTGGTGCTGGCTACAGGCATGGTCACCAACATGCTCCCCGAAGGCGTCGAGAAAGTCACCGACCTGACCCCGGAATACGTGGGCCAGTGGAAGGAAACCGAGACCCAGGACGGCATCATCAAGGAAGTCATGGCCGACCCGGTGGTTCTGAACCTGGTCTACAGGCAGGGGCCGGAGCTTCCATATCTGAAATATGGTTTCCCGGATTCACACTTTGTCTGCTTCCCCTACGAGACCCGCCGCACGGGCATCTATGCAGCCGGGACGGTAAGAGCGCCAATGACCGCCATGCAGTCAGCCAACGACGGCATCGGCGCGGCGCTCAAGGCCATCCAGTGCGTCGAGCTGACGTCACGCGGCCAGGCAGTGCATCCGCGATCCGGGGATGAGAGCTTCCCTGAGATCAACTTCACCAACTGCACCCAGTGCCGCCGTTGTACCGTGGAATGCCCCTTCGGCGCCCTCGACGAGGATGAAAAGGGCACGCCGACGACCAACACCAGCCGCTGCCGGCGTTGCGGCACCTGCATGGGGGCGTGTCCACAGAGGATCATCTCCTTCAAGAACTACAGCGTCAACATGATCGCCGACCAGATGAAGGCCATTAATGTTCCCGAAGAAGACAGCAAGCCGAGAATCATCGCGCTCATCTGCGAGAACGACGCCTATCCCGCCCTGGACATCGCCGGCCTCAACAAGCTGAAGATGAGCCCCTTCTACCGGTTCATCTCCATGAGGTGCCTGGGCGGCATGAACCTGGTCTGGATAGCCGACGCGCTGTCGGCCGGCATCGAGGGCTTCCTGCTCATCGGCTGCCGCTACGACGACGACTACCAGTGCCACTTCGTCAAGGGCAGCAAGGCCGCCAACGAGCGTCTGGGCAAGGTACAGGAGACGCTCAGCAGGCTGATGCTCGAGTCGGAGCGTGTGACGCAGGTTCAGCTCGCCATGAATGAATGGGACCAGCTGCCAAAGATAATGGATGACTTCGCGGAGCAGCTCAAAGGCTTCGGACCAAATCCGTTCAAGGGATTCTAGGAGGATTACATGGCGGACGAAACCGTTGATAAAACTGAAGAAACCGCCGGCGCCGGCGACGAGGCTGTCGTTGAGCCTGCCGAAGCGGCGCCGGTTGCCCGTGAAGCCATGATGGTCACGCCTGACGTCGGTTTCGTCAGGGACATCATCAAGGGTGGCGGCTCTGACGTGAAAAAATGCTACCAGTGCGCGACCTGCTCGGTGGTATGTAACCTTACGCCTGACGACAGTCCGTTCCCGCGCAAAGAAATGATGTGGGCTCAGTGGGGCCTCAAGGACAAGCTGATGGGCGACCCGGATGTCTGGCTCTGCCACCAGTGCAGCGACTGCGTGGCCCAGTGCCCCCGCGGCGCCAAGCCGGGACTGGTGCTGCAGGCCATAGCCAAGATGACAATCAGCCGCTTCTCGCCGCCCAGCTTCCTGACCAAAGCGGTGGGCAGCCCGGGAGCGCTGGCTCTGATGGCCGCGATACCGGTCATGATCCTGGCGGTCATCATCGGCGCCTTCGGTTCCTTCACGCCGGAGCGTGGCGAGATGATCGGCGGCAAGCTCGAGCACGCCAATGAGATAGTCTACTCGCGGATGATGCCGATTCTCGCCATCGACCTAACTTATAGCGCCTTTTTCTTCCTGGCAATAGGTATTTTTGCTATCGGCGTAAAAAGATATTGGGGAGTTCTGGCGGAGCAGGCAAAAAGCGAGGGCACACCTTTAAAGGGCGGTGGCTTCAGCCAGTTTGGGCCTGTGCTATCCGAGATAATGACTCACAAGCGCTTTGGCAAGTGTGATGAAACTGAAGATCGTAAAATAGCTCACCTGTTTATTTTCTACGGTTTCCTGCTGCTTTTCATCACCACGGCAACATCAGTCGGGTTCCATTATCTCTTGCACAAGTACTCGCCATACCCGCAGATAGGGCCGGTCAAGTTCCTCGGCAATGCCGGAGCAATAGCCGGCATAGTCGGAATCGGTCTGATCACCATCAACCGCTTCAAGCACCAGGAAAAGGTAGGTCTGGGCAGCTATTTCGACTGGCTGTTGATCATTGTCATCCTGACGATCATGGTTACGGGAATCCTGTCGGAGGTGTTTCGCCTTGCAGGTATAGGGGTCTTAGCTTACCCGACATACTTTCTCCACCTGACGGCTGTGCTTTTTCTGTTCATTTACGCGCCCTTCTCGAAGATGGCGCATATGGTCTACAGGACCGTAGCGCTTACATTCGCACGGGTTTCGGGCAGGGACACGGGCATAGAGTAACAACGAAAACGAGTTAGTCGCGCGGGCGTCTCCGTTGGGAGCGCCCGCGTTTTTGTGCCAGCGGCCGGTATCGACTACAATATTCAGGCAGCAACTGCATTTATATCCCCTGAGGGACCAGTCCAAAGGAAGCGATTCATGGCCACGCTTAACAACAAATCCGTTATCCCGCAAAAGTATGAGCTCGATTCGAAGCTCAAGTTCCGCTGCCACCCTGGCATCAAGTGCTTCACCAGGTGCTGCAGCAACATCGATATCCTGCTGACGCCCTACGATGTTATCAGGATGAAGAACCGGCTCGGTCTTTCCAGCACCAAGTTTCTCGCCGGGTACACCCGTTATGAAGTTGATGACAAAACCACCCATCCGCTGGTTTTCATGCGCATGAAGGAAGAGGAAGGGCGTAGCTGCCCGTTCGTCAAGGAAACGGAAGGCTGCAGCATCTACACGGACCGACCCGCGGCCTGCCGCTATTATCCCGTCGGCCAGGCCACCCACCGGCGGCTTGACGATGATGACAAGACCCCCATCCATGACGAATGGTATGTCATCGTCAAGGAGGATCACTGCCTGGGCTTTGAGGAGGATAAGGTCTGGACTATCCGGGAATGGCGCGATGATCAGGAGGCGGCCCTATACGACGATATGAACCGCGAGTGGAAGAACATCATGATGAAGCAGGATATCGCCAAGGACCAGATTAATGAGAAACTGCAGCAGATGTTCTACATGGCCAGCTACGACATCGACAATTTCCGCCGCTTCGTTTTCGAGAGCAATTTCCTGGAAGTCGTCAAACTCGATCCGGAAACAGTGGAAAAGATCACGAATGATGAGATAGAGCTGATGAACTTCGCGTTCCGTTATCTGAAGTATCTGCTTGGCATCGAAAAGGGTTTTGATGTCAAGGCTGAGCCGGGGAACAAATCCTAAGCGGACTGCTTTCTTCCCAGAACCAGGGCTGACCCGGACAGAAGCGTTATCACCAATATCAAGGACTGCGATAAGACGCAAAGCGGACAAACAGCCTTGAGCACGAAGAGTTCGATGTATGTCAGGCTCAGGGAGACAGCGAGCGCAGCCAGGGAAACTACCGCAAGCAGCACAAGGGCCTGCCGGGACAAGGCCATTCCGGACAGGCATGTCGCGGCCAGCAATACCAGCAATAAATAGCCGGCAAAGCCAATACCCGCGACCGGTACGCCCATCACAGCCGAATATTCGCTCTGATTCACAGCCGTGCAGCTAACGGTCGCATTGAAATCGCATTGAGACGTATCGGGTGGTGCATAGTGCTGTTTTAAGGCATAGGCCGAGTCGAGCATGCCGACCAGTGCTAACACAATCACAATGATAAGTATTACCTTCATTTGTACCTCCGGTTGTTGAACAATTCATACTTGGAGTGTGGCTTTGTTAAGGAAATTGTGGAGGGGGCGCGTGGGAGTCGAACCCACTCACCATCTGGTTCTCAGACAGGCAAACGGTTTTGCAGACCGCCGGGAACTACCGGTTCCAGCACCCCCAATATCGAGGGTCGCCGGCATATCGATCTGGCTAGCAGGAAAGATAGTTAACGCGCCAGGTGCAGGCGGACGCCTCGCATACGATGCGCTCTTCACGGAGCGCTGAATCTTTTCACCTGCGCGACATGGCCTGCACCTCCTCAGCTGCTTTTGAGATAGAAGAATATTCGTAGTTTAGATGATGAGTCTGAGCGGCACCAAGTCGCCCCGGCTGGATTTCCATCTTCAAAATCTCTAGAATCGTACATTGGTAATCGATTGACCGGCGGACGGCTCTTTCCATGGGGCTTCGGTGCCGCCGCGACGTGTCAATCCGCCGCGGAGAGGTGGCCGAGTCGGCTGAAGGCGATCGCCTGCTAAGCGATTAAGGGGGTTTTAAGCCTCCTTCGAGGGTTCGAATCCCTCCCTCTCCGCCATTTATGCGCCCGTAGCTCAGCTGGATAGAGCGTTGGACTACGAATCCAAAGGTCACAGGTTCGAATCCTGTCGGGCGCGCCATTAAGCAGTCTGCCGCACCGAGCACCTCACTGACTGAAGCCCCCCTCATCCGTGATAGTCTATTTCAGATGAAAGACAACGGACACTTCATGCGCATAGCGCTAAACGAAGCCAGAATGGCAGCCGAAACCGGCGAGGTGCCGGTTGGCGCCGTCATCGAACGTGGGGGAGAGGTGATAGCAGTCGCCGGCAACGAGCGGGAGGAGAAGAATGACCCCACCGCTCACGCCGAGATGATCGCCATCCGTAAAGCGGCTGAGAAGCTCAGCAGCTGGCGTCTTACCGGCTGCACCATCTATGTAACCATTGAGCCCTGCCCGATGTGCGCCGGTGCCATTTACCAGGCTCGTATCGAGCGGCTGGTGTATGGCGCCCCCGACGATAAAGCCGGAGCGGCAGGCACCTTGATGGATATCACACGCGACCCACGCCTCAACCACAGGACCGAGGTGACCCCAGGGGTTCTGGCAAACGAATGCGCCGCCATCCTCAAGGAGTTCTTTTCCAGCCGCCGCTGAACGACCGGTTTAGCCCGGCGGGCTTTGCCAGCACAGCTCCGGTTCAGCAGTCAGTTTCACCTTGAGCCCCGCATTGGGTAAACTATCAGCTGGCGCGGAGAGGTGGCAGAGCTGGTTGAATGCGGCGGTCTCGAAAACCGTTGTGCCTCTACTCGGGGCACCGAGGGTTCGAATCCCTCCCTCTCCGCCATATTGTATGGGTTAGACGCCAGCCGTCCAATGATGGATAATCCCATATGCCTTGGAGAGGTGTCCGAGCTGGCCGAAGGAGCACGACTGGAAATCGTGTAGGCGGGGTTAACTCGTCTCGAGGGTTCGAATCCCTCCCTCTCCGCCACATTGGCCACATTTGGGGACGTACGTTTCCTATGTTTCCTGAATCAATTAGCGCCCGTAGCTCAGTTGGATAGAGCGTCGGCCTCCGAAGCCGAAGGTCACAGGTTCAAATCCTGTCGGGCGCGCCATCTTTTTGTAATGTGAGCTTTCTGTCAGATGCTCATCAATACTGATCAAACACCGGGAGTTCCAATGAACCGTCCCATCTGGGCGCCCTGGAGAATCGAATACATCCTGGGGGAGAAGGAACAGACCTGCCTTTTCTGCCGCGTGCTGGAAGAGGACAGGGATGTAGAAAACCTGGTGCTTTACCGCGGCAGGTCCACCTTTGTAATCCTGAACCTTTACCCCTACAATCCCGGACACCTGATGGTAGCGCCCAACCGTCATGTATCAGAACTGGAACTCCTCGAGCCTGGCGAGGCTCACGAGGTCATGGACCTGACCCAGAAGTGTGTTACCGCCCTAAAACAGACCATGCACCCGGATGCGCTCAACTCAGGGTTCAATCAGGGTGAGATCGCCGGTTCCAGTATCAAGGAGCATCTGCATCTGCACATCGTCCCCAGATGGCAAGGCGACAATAATTTTATGCCTGTACTGGCTGACATGAGAGTGGTACCACAGGCGCTGGTGGAGACCTACGCGATGCTGTCGCCGCATTTCAAGTAAGTGGCGATTGCTTTTTTCAGCCGTCATTACAGATCAGAAAGTATCTGGTAAGGGCGGAGGTTTTTCAGCGTTCCCGGTGACTAACGGTTTTTACGTTTAGTGCTATAGAGAGCCAGGACAATCCCCCCGGCGATTAGCAGTCCGCCAATGACTCCGTAGCGAATCAGCTCCGCGCCTGTCTGCATTACGGCCTTGCCACCAGACTGTCCAGTTTCTGCTTCAGATCAGGTTTCTCGAGAAATGCATCAACTACTTCCACGCGATTTCCCTTTTTATCAATGAAGATCATTCCGGGTATGTGGGTTATGCCATACCGTTGATACTCGCAGTATCCCTCGGGAGTCGACAGGTCATAGCTCATGAATTCGATTTTGTCCTTGTATTCTACCTGTAGCTCATCGACGATGGGCTTCTCCTTCTGGCAAGCCGGTCAGGTATCCCGGTAGAACAGGACGTACTGCGGTTTGCCGCTGGGAGGGGGAATAATGCTGGGCGTATCCGGGCTGCACTGCACTGCGGCAACCGTGGTCGTCGACTTGCTGTCGTCGCCACAACCGGCCAGCATAACTGCTGCCAGCAGCAGCGCTCCAATAAAACCAAGAAATATAATTATGTTCTGTTTCCGTATCATTATGGCGTTATTCTAGCTTAATGCACCCTCAAAAGAAAAGCATGAGAGGCTATCTCAGGTCTTTCCTCCTGAATACCAGGGTCGCCAGCAACACTGTACCTGCGATATAGGCAAGCTCATAACCAAAGGACCAGGTGCGTGGCGCAAAAGTACCGGTCTCGGTACCTGCCTGCTCCGCAGTCCGCGACTTTCCCATGAGCACCAGGTTGGCCAGATCGCTCACCTCGCTGACCGGTAGCAGCATCCTCAGCCCGTTGGCAAAAACCACAACGAAGATATTGTCTGAGGTCTGGCCTATGGCATTGATAACGCGGAGATTAGAAGTGCAAATGAAGAGCAGAAACACGAATATGGCATTGGCGATCACCGGCAGGAAAGTAGAGAAAAGCAGGGTTAGACTCACCATGGTGATGACATTCATGGTTATCAGGGCAATTGCTGGCAAAAAACGCCAGATAATCGAGCCGGAACCAAGTGAAACCGTAGCCCAGAGGACCAGTCCCATGATCAGCACATAACCACCCATGAGCAGTGCATGGCCGATCCATTTTCCGAACACGATCTGCCAGCGATGAATCGGCTTGGTGACGACAGCCAGGATTGTGCCTTGCTCGACTTCAGTATAAATGGCACCGAGCGTCGTAAAAATAGCCATGCACATGCCAATAAAGTTAAGTCCGCCCAGCGCGAAGCTGAGAAAATCGCGTCCGGCTGCCGTCTGTCTTTCCATGTCACCAACAACGGCGCTGCCACCGCTGGAGGAACTCAGTACGGGCACAATGGCCAGGTAGAGAAAGCTGACAACCAGCCCGATTATCATGGTTTTGGAGCGCAGCGTCTCCCGCAAAGTGAAAAAAGCCATAGCCCAGGTCTTCATCAGTCGCTCTCCTCGATCGACTGCAGGAAGATTTCCTCGAGCTCCTGGCTACGTGGCGTGAACTCACGCAACTGGGCACCGCTTTCCATGATTATACGAGCTACTTTTTCAACCTCGGCCTCATTCTCCACTGTAACCGTCATTTCTTTTTCATCACCATCGACTTTGCTGGCCAGGTTACGGATATCCGCCATCGTTTCCGGGGGAAGCCCTTCAACCCTGATATCAACACAATGCGTAGGCTGCACCAGGGATTGAATATCACCAACCCGCACCAGTCGGCCCATGTTGAGTATTCCAATCTGTGTACAGGTCATCTCTACTTCGGAAAGCAGATGTGAGTTGAGAAAAACCGTGGTTCCCTTTTCACGGAGTTTCAGAATCAGGTCTCTGACATCTCGTCGGCCCATGGGGTCAAGGGCTGATGTCGGCTCATCCAGAAACAGGAGCTCGGGTTCATTGATAATTGCCTGACCAATGCCGATTCGCTGCAGCATTCCCTTGGAAAAAGTACGGATCCTCGATTTTGCATTCTCATTCAAACCTACGATCTCCAACACCTCGGCTACACGCTGACGGCGCCGTCCTGCCGGAATGCCGTACAGGCGTGCATGAAAATCGAGGAATTCATCAGCTCTGAGGAAAGTGTGGAATTGAAATAGCTCCGGCAGGTAACCGATCCGCTCCCGGGCCGATATATCCCCGAGAGGTTTGCCCAGCAACATGCCTTTCCCTGAGGTGGGAAATATGATTTGCATCAGCATCTGAACCGTCGTGGTTTTTCCCGCCCCATTCGGACCCAGAAAACCAAATACCTCACCATGGCCAACTGTCAAATCGAGGGCTTTTACAGCCTCGACTTCATCGGAGCCATATCCGTAGACTTTGGTGAGCCCCTCAATCTCAATGGCAGCCGGCATGACCCTCACCCCTGGTCGCTATTTCGAGGCCTTAACAACTGGGTCTGACCCGGTTTTAAGCTATTGGCGCTCATCGATCGGCGCTGGCCAAAACCGCGGCAGACTAAAGTAATTGAAAGGCCCCCCGAGGGAAAAACTGGAGGTAAAACTGGCAGGATTGTATCATCCAACCACAACTGCTATCAAGACTTTCCCTGTGCCTGATTCTCAGGGAGAAGTAGTATTCAGATCTACCTTGGTCCCCGGATCATAATCGGGACTGTACTCTATGCTGGCGTTGTCATAAGTTTCCTGAACAAACGCCCGCCAACGCTCGGAAAAAATCTGGTTGCCGTAGATTGTCTTGATCTCATTCCGCACCTGATCAAAAGTTCTCAGATTCGCCGGAAGCGTATTTTCCAGCGTCAGCACATACCACTGCTCACCAACTTTTATCGGGTCGGTAACCTCGCCGATCTGCATGCTCCATAAAACCTGGTCCAGGGCCGGGGCAAGCTGGCCTTTTGTGACCAGGCCCAGGGCTCCTTTTTTCTCACTGGCCTGCGGATCAACTGAAAGCTCATCCACGAGAGTAACAAAACTTTCTCCGGCTCGCGCCCGCCTGGTGGCTGCCATGGCCGCAGACTGGCTGGCGGTGAATATCTGACGTACCTGCCGTCTTTCAGGCTGATCATACTGGGAGCGATTGCGGTCATAATAATCCTCTGCTTCCTGGTCCGTAACCTGGATATCCTTGCCAATGCTTTCCATCAATTTTTCATGAAGAATAGCCCGCCTGACATCGCCGTTCATTTCCTCTTCGGTAAGTCCCTTGGCTGCATAATCCTGTTTTAATCTGCTCACATCACCGAGAAAGCTCTCATCGGCCATATCCTGAAAACGAGTCTGTATTTCGGCGTCTGAAACGCTGATTTTCTTCGCTTTGGTTTGCTGCAGCTCAAGCTCCTCCCGCACGAGCTGATCAGTGGTCTCCTTGCGGAAGTTATCAAAAACATCCCCCTGATCCGCTGTCGGGATCATCGCCCCGTAGACTTTACGCAATTCTTCGATACGGCTGGCAACGTTATCCTTGGAAATCACTGTACCATTAACGCTGGCGGCGGCATTTCCTTCCAGACCGCCACACCCGAGCAGAGACGGGATCGCCCCGCCAAACCCGACCGTAACAAGCAGGGCCACAATAAATTTGGCTCGCATTAATTTCTCCTTTTTTGCTCATTGCTGGCAAGTCGAATAATTATAGCCACCTCATATACATCTGTACAATTACGAAAGATTAAGTCGGGTTTTGCCTCTTTTTCGTTATGCTATACTACCCAGAATAATTCTTTACGCAATAAATAATTGTATATACCCACTTGTAGAAATTACTGTTTAAAAAACGCGCTAATACTCTGCGTGCTGTTATTGGCGATGCTTTTGCCAGGCTTCGGTTGCGGCGAAGAGAGTATTTCCACATCCTCCGATTCAGAATCGGAAACCTCGAACGATTCTTCGCCAAAATCTCTCACCCAGAATCTTGTCTACGAAATGGCTGTCAAAAGAGCCGGCGACGCCGCACTGCTCCGAGCCGCTGTACTTTCACCACAAGCTGGTGACAAGACAGTTTTGTTCGAGTTGAACCGTCCGGAAGTATGCCATGATGGAGCGCTGGTCGGTATCGTCTCGACATTTTCTCAAAAAACCATGAGTTCTCTGTTTAAATATCCGGAAGTCTCTCGGGTCGAGGTTACCATGTATGGTGCTACTCAAGACCTGGCCACTAAAAATGAGGTCGCGGTCAAGGTCGCAGTCGATCGTGCAACCGCCGAGAAAATAGACTGGTTCAATGTGCGCGATACAAATATGTCCACACTATTCACCAGCTTCTATATCGATACACGAGTACAGGCAAACTGGCAAGTGGAGGGTGGTGACTCCACTCCTCGAAGCGAACAGGCCTCGACGGCCTCGGCGAGCCCGTCCACCTGAGTCGGCACCGCGATTTCTGGCAATTTATATGCACCGCTGCCTGGAGTTATCACGATGAACGAAGAATATAGAAGCCCCGAATACCTTCAGATGAGCCCCGCCGGAGCCCTGACCAATGATCCGGAAGAGGGGCGGTCGTCCTGGGACACTCATATTAATTTTCTGGAGCTGCAGTTGACCTATCCTGAAGGCTGCCAGGCAATCTGTTCCTATTGCGGATTTTCAACAAGTGGCCACAGACATGTAAATCCAGGCACCCTGGTGCAAACATGGCCAATTCTTTCCGTCGATGAAATCATTTCCCGGGTGAATGAAAACACGGGCTCCCTCGAACGAATCTGTCTTTCGATGGTAGTACACCCGGACGGGGTTGAAGACACCACGTTTCTCATAGACCGATTTCGCAGAGAAACAGACCTGAAAGTATCAGTACTGGTAAACCCCTCGCTTCTTAATGATGGTGATATTGAGGCGTTCCATGTCACGGGCGCTGACAGGGCGATTGTTGCCATCGAAACAGCGACCCGGGATTTGTTTAACCAGCACGGCGGCATGGATAATCCACATCAATGGGAAAAATACTGGCTAGCCCTGGGTGACGCGGCGGCGGCCTTCGGCGGGGATAAAACGGGAACACACCTCATCGCCGGTCTGGGTGAAACAGAGCAACAGATGGTTAACACTATTCAGCGAGCGCGCGACCTCGGTGCTAGCACATACCTGTTTTCTTTCTTCCCGGACCCAGGGTCGATTTTGAAAAATGCCGAACCCTGTCCCTCAGGGCAGTTCAGAAGGATACAACTGGCTCGCTTCCTGATAGACTGTAGCCTGGTCGTAGACAGCCAGATGGACTTCGATGAACACGAAAGGATCACCGGGTTCGGCCTGAGGGGCACCGAACTCGATGATATCGTCGATACTGGCGAGCCCTTTACGGCTAGCGGGTGCCCCGGGAAAACCATGAATTGTGCCTGTAACCGGCCATATGCTGACGGGCCGGCGGGGGATATTCGCAGTTACCCGTTCTGTCTGGAACCTGAGGATATCCAGCAGGTGCGCAAACAGATGGCGACCTACCTGGAAACGCCCAGTTTTATTGACCAAGCCACCATCCAGGGCATATTGGCGACTATAACATCAGAATTCAGGGAGGGGGGATAAGGAGCATCAGCTACATCAGGACAGGACGTCAGGCTGCGGTTTGAATCTTCAAACCGTTGTCCAGCGTCTAAAAAAACAATGTTTTAAAAGGAGGAGCAAATGGGAGATGGAATCGACGTAAAAGCTGATTCGGTACTCGACGTCAAGGGTCTTTGCTGCCCGATGCCGGTAGTCAAGGCAAAGAAGGCCATGGATGCTATCGAAGTGGGTCAGGTGCTCGAGATAATAGGCACGGACCCAGGCTCAAAGGGAGACATGCCGGCTTGGGCAAACCGCGCCGGCCACGAATTTCTTGGTTCGACTGAAGACGGAGAAGTCTTTACCTTCTGGGTAAAGAAAGGAAAGTGAGAAAGAAAGCGAGAACAGGATGACAGATCGCATAGCCATAATTGCATCAAAGGGTACACTGGATATGGCTTATCCACCGTTGATAATGGCCAGCACGGCGGCCACAATGGATATGGAGGTGGGAATATTTTTCACCTTCTACGGGCTGGATATAGTCAACAAAAAGAAGTACGCCAACCTTAAAGTTGCTCCCGTGGGCAACCCGGCCATGCCGATGCCGGTACCCAATATTATTGGCATGCTGCCGGGGATGACCGCCATGGCCAGCAAGATGATGAAGGATATGATGAAGAAGGCAAACATGCCGACTATTCCCGAGCTCATTAAGGTCTGCCATGAAAGTGGAGTCAAGTTGTGGCCGTGCGAACTGACGCTACAGGTGATGAGCATCAATCCTGATGATCTCATCGACGAAGTGGAAAGAAGCTGCGGAGCGGCTGCATTCCTGGATTACGCGGCCACGGCGAATATCAGCCTGTTTATCTGATTTCCCCGGATTCGGCACTTATCAAGAGGCGGGCGATAAACCCGCCTCTTTTTTATTCTCTTTTTTATCCCTGCGGACATCGGGAATTATTAATCTCAGGCTACTTCTACCCTTAGCCAATTCCCGATCTCTTTGCGCTCGATGATCATGGTCTGGATCTTTTCCATCCACAGAGACTGAAATTTGTTGCGGGCTTCGTCATCTGCCTCTCCGGAAACCACCTGCTGCATGAGGATCGCCAGCCGCTTCGCCTTCTCTCCAGGGTAGGGGATAAGCCAGGGATAGAACTTTACTATCACGGACCGGCCGGTATCCAGTCGCTCAAAACGGCAGCATGTCGCCTCTTCGTCAATCTTTTCCGGATCAAATGTCAGTAATCCCCGGCGCTTGAACCTGGGGCCAAGTCCTTTGAAGCCGGTATTGGGGGCCGCGCCGGTAAGAAACGTGAAAACCTGCGCCATAACTCCGAGAGCGCCCTCTTCCGGTCTGCCATATAAAGTGATCGCTATTTCTCCCCGTACCGGCGTTTGTCCCTCATATAGAGCATCCAGAGATTCCTGGCAACAAAGAAAAGCTCCGGTGACTGTTGGACAGGCATGCCCGGCCGCCTTGACCGCATCGATGTATGAATAATCAAGCTCTACGCTTTCCTGTTTGAATGCTCCGAGGGTTTCCGCCAGCGGTTCTTTCAGCCAAATCGGCCTGACGTCATAAAAGAAGTCTCTGAACGGACCGTTTTCTGCTGCTGTCATTTCAGCACCACCGTTTCCATGGGGGAGGGTTATCATCGGTCAACTTTAATTACCCAATTTCGTAATTTGAATACTTGATAAATATCACATCTGCTTATACTTGATTGACATGCTTCGCGGATATATCATATCGGCGATTGGCGATATGATATTTGCGGAGGTGATAATACATCGTTGCACACCGATATATAGTTCCCGGACGGCATAATTTATCGGTGCTCAGCGTTTTCTTTTCCAAGGCACGGACTGACAAGGAGTTTCCCAGATGGCACTCAATGATTATGAGATAGTTCTCAAAGCTGTGGCCGATCCCGCCAGGGTACGAATTCTGAAGTTGCTCGAGGGCCGGGAGCTCTGCGTTTACCAGCTCATGGAAGTGCTGGCATTAAGCCAGTCAACGATTTCCGGGCACCTTTCCCTCTTGAAGAAAGCCGGGCTGGTAAACGATCGCCGCGAGGGACGGTGGGTGCATTATTCGCTTTGCGACAAAAAGCGAAACCAGTATGCCCTGCCGATGCTGGCGCTCATCCTCGGCTGGCTGGATGATGATCCCAGAGTGAGAGCCGACCAGCGGCGTCTGGCATCAAGGGCAAAGAAAGACGATTCCCGGCGCGACTAACCTGTCGGACGGGCCTGCCAAAACAGCTCGAAGCCGCTCAGGCCTTTCTCAGCGGAGCATAATCAACCATTAGCTTGCGTTCGCTGCCATCCGCGGCGAATCTGACTGCAACCGTACCACCTGGCTCTACTCCGGTTATCAAACCTTCGCCGAATGTTGCATGAATCACCTTGTCGCCTACGTTGAAGAATGATGGGGCATCCGACCGCTCTTCGGCAATATCGCATTGCTCATCGAAATTATCATTGTAAAGGTCGCGGCCACTCATACTGCCGCCCACACCTCTTGCGAACCGTCCTCCTGCAGGCCGAGAGCGCTCGAACTCAACCAAATCCACAGGCAGCTCGCCAATGAACCGTGAAGCCATGTTGTAATTGCGGGAGCCGTAAAGGTTTCGCGTGGTTGTGTAGGTAAAATACAGGCGCTTTCTCGCCCGGGTCATGCCGACGTAACACAGGCGGCGCTCTTCATCGAGATTCTGCTCCTCAAGCGAGCGGGAGTGGGGGAATACTCCCTCTTCGGCACCGATGATAAATACGACCGGAAACTCGAGCCCCTTGGCATTGTGAAGGGTCATCAGCGTGATCGCTTCTCCCGGCGCTTCCGGCTTGTCGATATCGGTATAGAGCGAAATCTCCTGCAGAAACTCCTGTAGCGACCCTTCGGCGTGGAGGCTGTCATACTCTTCAGCGACTCCCACCAGTTCCTGCAGGTTCTCGATGCGACCTTCCGCCTCGACAGTTCGTTCGGCCGAAAGCGCCTCCAGGTATCCTGTATTCGTCAATATTTCCTCGAGGATCTCCGCCACCGGCGCATCTGCCGCGATGGCTGTCAACTCCTGCATCTGGCCACTGAAAACCGTGAGCGCATTGACGGCAGCCGGGCGCAAATCCGCTATTTCTTCGGATTTCGCCGCGGCCTCCAGCATCGAGTAACCTCCGGATTCGGCGAATCGCGTCAGAGCCGCCACGGAAGCAGTCCCGATGCCACGCTTCGGTGAATTGACGACGCGGGTAAAGCTGACGGAGTCGTTGGGATTGTCCACCATCAGCAAATAGGCGAGGGCGTCCTTGATCTCGGCCCGTTCATAGAATTTTGTACCGCCAATGATGCGGTAGGGAATACCGTAGCGGATGAGCATATCCTCCAGTACGCGCGACTGGGCATTGACTCGATAAAAAACGGCGATCTCTCCCGGCCTGAAGTTTTCCTTCTGCTCGAGCCTGGATATTTCACCGGCAACGAATCTCGCCTCGCCATGCTCATCGTCGACCTCGGTCACGCGTATCGGCTCCCCTTCACCCAGATCGGTCCAGAGCTTTTTGGCCTTGCGTTCACTGTTATTGCTGATAACCTCGTTGGCGGCGCTCAAAATAACCTGCGTAGAACGATAATTCTGCTCCAGCTTGATGACTTCCGCTTCCGGGTAATCTTTCTCGAAATCGAGGATATTCCTCACGTCAGCGCCACGCCATGAATAAATACTCTGGTCATCATCACCGACGACACAAACATTGCGGTGGTCGCGCGCCAGGAGGTTAATCAGCATGTACTGAGCATGGTTGGTGTCCTGGTATTCGTCCACCAGGATTTGCCGGAAGCTGCGCTGATAGTGTTCCAGCCTGTCCGGAAATCTCATAAAAAGATCGACCGTTCGCAGTAGCAGGTCATCAAAATCCATGGCGTTATTGGCGAAGAGCTTTTTTTGATAAATGGTGTAAACGCTGGAAACCGTATCATCGAAGAAGTTCTCGACCATCCCGGAGAAAGCTTCCGCGTCGATCAAGCGGTTCTTGGCTGAAGAGATTACCGCGTGTATACCTTTGGGCGGGAAACGTTTGGGATCCAGTCCCAGCTCCTTCAGACACTGTTTGACGACGCGTACCTGGTCGCCGGCGTCATAAATAGTGAAATTCCGCTGGTATCCCAGCAGCTGGGCTTCTTTCCTGAGAATACGGGCACAGGCCGCATGAAAAGTGCTCACCCACATGGTCCTGGCGATTGGACCCAGGAGCGTCTCAACGCGATCCTTCATCTCGTTTGCCGCCTTGTTGGTGAAGGTGATTGCCAGTATCTCATGGGGCTTTACACCCTGCGCCGCGATCAGAAAGGCGATCCTGTGGGTCAGAACACGTGTCTTGCCGCTACCGGCTCCCGCCAATACCAGCAGTGGCCCGCCGGGGCATTCAACGGCCCGCCGCTGGGGCTCGTTAAGATCAGCCAGAAGATGGTTCAATGAAGGATTGGTCATATTCGTTATTCCAGCATATCAGGAGTGTCGGAGATTAAATGCCACAAGATCTGGTTCAGCCGGGGTTTTCCGGCTCAGGTCGTGGCGCCAAGCGCATAACCGATGGCGACGCACACTAACCCGGCGGACACCATTTTGATTCCGGACAGGATCATTCTATTCCTGGAAATAGCTCCCAGGTAAGCTCCCAGGGCAAACAGTTCCGCAAACGCCAGGGCGAAGGCGATATAAAAAGCTGTCTCAATATGAATAGCGGCGCCCAGGAAAAATGGTGAAATCGCTACCACTGCCGCCGCAAAAGGCGAGAAGCCATCAACCAGTGATACCACGATGGTGGCGTAAGTGGAGGCGTGGCCGATGTCGGTATCCCTCAGGTTGCTCAAGGTGGATTCTTCAAGCTCGGCCAGGGCTCGGTTGCGTTCGGCCTTTTCGGTCATGTATGCGCCATAGAAACCGGACACTCCCATGGCAAATGACGCGGCCAGCCCCAGGGTCACCACGGCGGCGGCATCCCTGACATGGCCAAAATAACCGCCCACCAGCACACCGAGAATAGTGAGAACACCGTCGAAAGCGTTCATCGCGAAGTACCGACGCGCTATTTCACCTACATGCGCGATGCGGTGATACTTGCGAAGAGTGCGAATACTGGGAACCTTCAAGGAGCGGGGGAGATCCCCCTTCGTCACCTCATCCAGCGCGCTGTAATATCCTGGGGCGTGTTGGCTTCCTCGATAAGCTCCTTGCCGGTGGAGACCTTGTCGATGCTGTGGATGCTGCCCCCGCTCTCCTGGATAACCGCGGCAACTTCGTCGAAATTGATGTGTGGTCCTTCTACCGTGATCTTGATGTTTTCCACCTTGTTGTCGATCTCGTTCAGCACCAGGTCGGTTCCTTCCACTCCGTCCAGATCTCCCAGTTTCACAGCCAGATCTAGAATAGTCGGCTGGTGCGGTTTCAATACATCAAGCACTAACCTTCGCACTTTACTCAAAGCCACTCACGCTCCATAGGTAAAATTGATAGTTATATTTAATTGAGCCTAATAAAATAATATCAGAGACGAAACGACAATCTCAGAAACATTTGTCCTGACGGCGGCGCTAAATACCCGATCCCCTGTAATATTCGAAAACCCTGTCCAATTCCAGCTCGCCCTGTTGCTGGGCTTTCTCGATTTCTTCCCTTTTTTCAGGAAAAGTTGACTTGAATTCGTTCTCGAGTTCCACCAGGCGACGAACCAGCGACTGCATCGCGTCGGCCACGGGATCCGGAAGATGGGTCCAGTCGACATCGGCTGCGCCGACCTTGCGGCCCCTTTCACGGACCGGCCGCCCCGGATTGCCGACAACCGTGCTGTCGGCAGGCACATCATGAATAACAATACTGCCCGCACCAATTTTAGCGTTCTCGCCGACGATTACCGATCCCAGAACCTTGGCGCCAGCGCCGACTGTAACGTTATCCCGCAGCGTCGGGTGGCGCTTGCCGGTCTCCTTGCCGGTGCCGCCGAGAGTCACGCCCTGATAGATGGTGACATTATTGCCCACCTCGGTCGTTTCGCCTATTACAACGCCCGAGCCATGATCGATAAAGAATCCCTCACCGATATCCGCCGCTGGATGAATCTCAATACCGGTTAGAAAACGATTTATCTGTGAAACGAGACGCGGCACCACTGGCATCTTCTGTTCGTAGAGAAAATGTGCCATCCGGTGCAACAGGATCGCATGCAGACCTGAGTAGCAGGTAAGTGTCTCAATCATGCTGGTGGCGGCAGGATCCCGTTCCTGGATGACGGAGACATCGCGCCGGATCGCACCCATGGTACGACTTAACTCTCCGCCGCGGTTCAGCCAGAAGTAGCCGCCGCCGCTGGCGGCGAGAAAAAGCAGTCCGGTTTTCTTCGCGAGTCCCATAGGATAATATCTTTCTAGCCTGTTGATAATATTAACAGAAGCCCCGCGGGGCAGACAGGTTTCTGCCGTCTAGGAGGCCAACATTCATGAAAACCCAGCGCCTTGAACTGACATTTCCCGAAAAACTAATCAAAAAACCCATTATCTATGAGCTGGTCAGAGAGAACAATGTTATCCCCAACATCCGGCGCGCTAACGTTGATGAGAATTTCGGCTGGATGGTTCTGGAGTTGAGCGGTGAGGATGAGGACCTCGAGCAGGCATTCAAACACCTTCAGGATCTCGGCGTCGAAATCGAGTTTCTTGATTCTTTCGTGGAATGATTAGGCTATCATGATATATTGCCTGGCTTCAGGCTGCTAGTTTAGGTTTAGCTCCCGAAGCCAGGAAACATTTTAAGGTAGTTTAGTTAATTAATGACTTTGGATCAGGCTTTCCCCGCCGCCAGGAGTGGGGACCGGTGGAGTATTGGTTCCATGGCATTCCGTGCAATTATTCTGTGAAGGCAGGCCGTTGACCGCGAAGTGCTCCTTGTTCGCCGAAGCAAACTTGCCGTCTGCTTTGGCGTTCAGATATTCGACTGTTTTTGTGGCAACGTCCGCCGATAAACGTGCACATCTTTCCATCTGCTGCGGGCTGAGGAAACCGACACCCTCTTTCTTCATCCACTTTCCGACCGACAGGTGGCATAAGGGACTGTCGCTCTTGCTGACGGACTTGATCTCGGCTTTCGGTTTGTTTGGCTTGTAAATCGGCAATTCTGTCTCGCTGTACCAACTCATAACATCGTTCAGTATTTTCCTCGCCCACTTTCGGGCCGGCCGCCAGCGAGGCCGCCATGCCCGCACCGATGAGTGTGCCGCAGGTGCCACCCCATCCGGCGGTACCGCCGTGGGCGAAGGTGATAGCTTCAACAGGGAAGGAGTTATAGGGCTCGCCCACTTTTTCTCTCAGCAGATTCACGATTCCGCTCAACGTGGCAAAAGCGCAAAAACCGACAAACCAGTTATCATGGGCAGTTTCCTGGATCTTCTTAATGTCTGTAGTCTCGAGCTTTACATAAGGCCAGGGAAGAGTAGCGCTCTGGACCTTGCTTGTGGCAGTGGTCGTTGTGCTGGTATCACCACAACCAGCGAGCAGGCCCAGACTACCGCCGGCCATGACCACAAGGCTCCCCGCCGCGGTGATCTTACCCGCTCCCACCAATAGTTCCCTTCTGGAAAGAGCTGATTTTTCTTCTTTTTCCGGATCCATAAAGCAGTACCCCTTTCTTAGCTTATTTTGGAAGAATTCCACACGAGACAGTATTCCTCTTTCTGGACGGGAATATTCCCTGACAGGGAAATAATAAACCTGTAGACGGTGCGTGGGAAATGCTTCAAAAATCTGGCTGGTGATCGCCAGAAAGGAGACTACAGCTACTCGGCCTGTGGCAAATCTTTCATAGTCTCATTCATGCTGCCACTCCTGAAACCTTCGAGGTCCATAGTTATGTAAACATAGCCCAACTTCTTCAGGGAGCTAACAATCTTTTCCCGGCTTCCATCAGCGAGCAGCCTGCCCAGTATTTTGACCGGCACTTCGATACGGGCGATGTCACCGTGATCCCTGACACGCAGTTCCCCAAACCCCTGTCCGCTCAGAAATTCTTCTGCCTTTTCTACGCGCCGAAGGCCCTCGGCTGATATGACACTGCCATAAGGGAACCTGGAGGAAAGACAGGCCTGAGCAGGCTTGTCCCAGTTAGAAAGTCCCAGCAAACGCGCCAGTGAGCGAACCTCGAGCTTACCCGCCCCGATCAGTTCGAGCGGATGTACAACCGCGGCCTCATCGCTCGCCCTTATTCCGGGACGGTAATCCCTGGTATCATCGGCGTTCACACCGTCAGCGAGGCTGCTTATTCCCCTGCTTTTCGCCAAAGCGCCCAGTTTTAGCCAAAGCTCCGTTTTGCAGTGATAACAACGGTCGAAAGAATTGGCGCAGAATTCATCATTATCGAGTTCATGCGTTTCAATGATCGAGTGGGGGATATTCAGCGAACTCGCCAACTCTGTTGCCGCCAGCAACTCCTGCTCCGGCAGAGTTTCCGACTTCGCCGTCACGGCTAATACGTTTTCGGAACCCAGTGACCTGGCCGCGGCCGCGACAACCACGGACGAATCCACCCCGCCGGAAAAAGCCACGGCTACACTTTTTAACGGACGCAATTCGTCAATCAAATGCTGGAGAAGTTTTTCCGTTGCCACCATCCCGAAAGTGGCCCCGACCGCATCGCTCATCAGGTCTCCCTAACTGTTATCTCGATTTCGCTCACCTGGTCCTCGGCAATTCTGAAAGCATGACTCTCGGGCTCGCCATTCATCAGCGAGATAATGAGATAAACCGAATCCGGATAGAACGCCAGTTCCATGTCTTGTGGAGAAGGAAACGCTGGGGAGTGGGGGTGAGAATGAAAAATGGCTACAAGCTCCAGTTCATCTCGTTCCATTTCGTCGAATACCTGAAACTGTTCCCGGGAGTCCATCACGTAGAAAGAACTGCTGTGCTCGGCGTTCTCCATCAGAAAAACCCTTTTAACATTCCCGTCGCGGTCGCCCGCTAGGATGCCGCAGGCTTCTTCGGGCTTACAGGCACTGGCATGATCGAAGACCGCCTCGAGCTGCGCTCGTGACAGCCGCAGGCTGCCGGTCATCAGGAGGAGCCGGGGGCTTGCGTCTCGCAGGTATAGGCATACTCGATAAGCTCGGTAATGGTCGGATTCTCACCGCAGACCGGACATTTCGGGTTTCGCCTCGCATTAACTTCATGAAATCGTAGTCCTTCGGCGTCAAACTGAAGCAGCCGGTTAAACAGAGGCTCGCCAACCCCGGTGATTATCTTCAGCACCTCCGTAGCCTGCAGAGTGCCAACCACACCGGCAACCGCTCCCAAAATACCGGCCTCAGCGCAACTTGGCACAGTACCGGGTGGCGGCGGCTCCTCGAAAACACAGCGGTAACAGGCGGTCTCCCCGCCATTAATGCTCATGATCAGGCCCATGAACCTGAGGATGCCACCCTCGACCAGAAACTTCTTTTTCATGACGCAGGCGTCGTTGATCAGGTACCTGGTCGGAAAATTATCCACACCGTCCACAACAATGTCGTAATTTTCAAGCAGAGGGAAAATATTGTCCCTGGTAAGCCGCTCGTGATAGACGTCCACTTCGATTAGCGGATTAATCTGCTTCATGGTCTCACTGGCGCTATGAACCTTGGGCTTATCGACGTCGGCGGTGGCATGAATGACCTGGCGCTGAAGATTCGTTACATCAACCACGTCGTCCTCAATGACGCCGATGCGACCAACGCCGGCTGCCGCCAGATAAAGTAACACCGGCGAACCGAGACCGCCTGCTCCAACCACCAGCACCCGGGCTTCCTTTAGTTTCTGTTGCCCGGTCCCGCCTACCTCGCTCAGGATTATATGCCGCGAATAGCGCAGGATTTCTTCATCTGTCAGGTCGAACAAGCTCCGCCTCCCATGAAATACAGAATATCAATCGTATCGTCAGTCTTTATGGAGACGTTTTCAAAATCCCGCCGATCCAGGACATCTCCATTGATGCGTACATTAGCGTATAGAGAATTTTCCCCCATCGCTCTCAGAAGTGAATCCACATTCCTGGGGCCGTGGTAATGAGTAGCCTTGCCCTGTACAACCAGTTCAAGACAGCCAGCAGAGTGGCATTTCTCTTCTCTTTCAAATGATAGCACCCTGCCGCCATTTTCTGAATTCGAACCGAATTCGCTCAACTGATTCAACCTCCTCCCATTATCCACCAGCCTTCTTTACATAGATTTCCGCGAAGCCATCCCTGTCTTCAATTCCCAGAACCTGGTGGCCATTACCACGCACCCATTGGGGCAGATCGTTCTTGCTTACCGGGTCATCGGTGAGCACCTTGACGATGCCGCCGCCGCCAAGCTGCTCCAGCGCGAGGGCAGTCTTAACTGATGGCATCGGGCACTTCAGGCCACGTGCATCCAGCAGAACATCTTCTTTTACATCCATTATCCCTCCTGATTTACCTGTGAATCACGGATTCTGGAAACGCAGAAATTCTAGGCGCCGCCAAAAAGTTGCGTGGTCAGATATCTTTCGCCTGTATCCGGCAGTATCACTACAATCATCTTGCCTTTGCACGCTGATCGTTTCGCCATTCCCAGAGCCGCATGAACCGCAGCCCCGGATGAGATGCCGCAAAGCAAGCCCTCCTCGGTAGCCAGACGCCTCGTGGTCTGCTCGGCATCCTCGTTTGATACCTGGAAGATCTCATCATAGATGCTGGTATTCAGAATTTCAGGGACAAAACCGGCGCCGATGCCCTGGATGCGATGTGGCCCGGGGTCACCGCCGGAAAGCACCGGCGACGCCTTGGGCTCAACAGCCACGAGCTGAATAGAGGGCTTGCGCTCCCTGAGCACCTCGCCTGTGCCAGTAATTGTACCACCTGTTCCAACACCGGCGACAAAAATGTCAACCTGACCGGCAGTGTCACGCCAGATCTCTTCAGCGGTTGTTCGCCGGTGAACTTCAGGGTTGGCCGGGTTCTTGAATTGCTGGGGGACGAACGCGTCCTGGTATTCATCCGCCAGAGACTCGGCCTTTTCCACGGCTCCACGCATTCCGTCAGGACCTGGAGTCAGAACCAGCTCTGCGCCATAAGCCTTAAGCAACAACCGGCGCTCCAGGCTCATGGTCTCCGGCATGGTCAGTACAAGCCTGTATCCTTTGGCAGCGCAGACAAATGCCAGAGCGATACCAGTGTTTCCACTGGTAGGTTCAATGATGACGGTTTTACCGGGCGTTATCCTGCCATCTCGTTCCGCCGCTTCAATCATCGCTGATCCGATACGGTCCTTGACGCTTCCTCCGGGATTAAAGCTCTCCAGCTTTGCCACGAGATCCACATCCAGATCCTCGGCCAACCGGCTGAGTCTGACCATGGGAGTATTGCCTATCAGTTCTGATAAATTGTTTGCAATGTCCATTTTCACTTGGGTTCCTGATGGTTTCCTGATAATGGTTGCCATAATTCTGTTCCTCCCACCCCCGCGGTTGATTTAAATATAGTACATCTCTTCAGCGTGTTCCTGCATAAGGCTTTCCTTGTAGGCAAGATCCGCAATGTTTGCCGCCCCCAAAACGCCTTCCATGTTGATCTTCACATCAGTCCAGACGTCCCTCACAACACAGCGATCAATTTTGTCGCAGGGAGCCCCGGCCGTGCAGGCAGAAGGCGCGACGTTGCCATCCAGGACCTCCACCACATCCAGAACACTGACGTCTTCCGGTAACTTCTTGAAACTGAAACCGCCCCTTACACCACGATGGCTGTTTAAAATACCCGCTTTTCGGAGACTTGAAAACAGTTGCTCCAAAAACTGAAGCGGGATGCCCCGACGGGAGGCGATGTCGGCGATTGGCACCGGCTGGCCATCGTTATGTTGCGCCAACTCTACAAGGGCTCTGACCGCATACCTGCTTTTTGCCGAAATGTTCATATGTTCTCCATATCTCCAGAAAATTGATAGGTATAGTAGGATTTATGAATCATATTCTTTTGGATAGGTTTTGTCAAGTTCAAATCAGGAAAAGATCGATAATTAAGGGAAACAGGTCAGTTGCCACCTTTTGAGATCATTGAACATACTGCCGACATCGGCATCCGTGCCTTCGGCGCCTCCGAGACGGAGGTGTTCGAAAATGCCGCTATTGGCATGTTCAGCCTGATTTCCGACCTTGAAAAGGTAGGGGAAGACAACGTCTGTAATATTGAAATCGAGGCAGAAGACCGGGAAACGCTGCTGGTTGAGTGGCTCAACGAGTTGATCTACCTTTATGACAGCCAGGAGCTTTTGCTGAAAAGATTCAGGGTCACCAGCCTCAAGGAAACGGCTCTCCGGGGGATAGCTTATGGTGAGCATATCGATCCATCGCGACACGATCTGAATGCGGACATCAAGGCCGCTACCTATCACATGCTCAAAATAAAAAAAGGCTCTGATGGCTGGATTGCCGAAATCATCTTCGATGTTTGAGATCAGCCCATATTGTTGGGAAATCCCCATGACCGGCAAGATGCTGGTTCCCGGTCGCGTCTTCGCAGATCGAAGTTTTATCGAACTCGCCGACGAGGAGAAGGCTCTCGACCAGGTTCGGAACGTAGCCTGTCTGCCGGGCATCGAAATGGCCTCGCTGGCTATGCCTGATATTCATTGGGGATACGGTTTTGCCATCGGAGGCGTTGCGGCATTCCGCATGGAAGACGGAGTCATCTCGCCTGGCGGCGTGGGTTATGACATTGCCTGCGGCGTGCGGCTGATCCGAACGAATCTTTTGGCAGCTGAAGTCCGGGGCACGGTACCCAGCCTCATTCACGAACTTAGCCGCAGGATTCCCGCGGGAGTTGGCCGCCACGGTGAAATACGTCTGAATCAAAAAGAAATGAGTCAGCTGCTGACGAAGGGGGCGCCGTGGGTGATAGAACGGGGCTTTGGCAGGCGTGAGGATATTGAAGCCATGGAAGACGGTGGCGTTCTTGAGGGAGCCGACCCTGCCATGGTCAGTTCCAGGGCGATAGAGCGCGGTTTTGGCCAACCGGGAACCCTCGGAGCAGGCAACCATTTCATCGAAGTGCAACTGGTCGACGAGATCTATGACGAAGCGGCGGCCAGAGCCTACGGCGTCCATAAGGGTCAGCTTTGTATTATGGCGCATTCGGGTTCCCGCGGCCTGGGGCACCAGGTATGCACTGAATATATAAAAATAATGGGTGGAGCAGCAGCGCGTGCCGGCATCGAACTGCCTGACCGCCAATTGGCATGTGCTCCCATTCAGAGCCGGGAAGGACGCGAATACTATGCCGCCATGGCCTGCGCCGTCAACTTCGCACGCAGCAACCGCCAGGTCATGACCCACCTGATACGGGAGTCTTTTGAATACGTCTTCAGAATGTCAGCGGAAAAACTCGGCCTGGACCTCGTCTATGACGTCTCCCATAATTTGGCCAAGTTCGAGGAGCATGGGGAGGAGGGAAAGAAGAAACGGCTGTGCGTTCACCGGAAGGGCGCGACAAGATCATTTCCCGCCGGACATCCGGACGTGCCCGCCAGATATCGCTCCGTGGGACAGCCGGTAATTGTGCCGGGAGATATGGGTACAGCCTCCTATCTGCTCAAGGGAACAGAAAAAGCCATGGCCGAGAGCTTCGGTTCCACCTGCCATGGGGCCGGCAGGGTCATGGGCCGCCGCGCTGCCAGAAAGGTCATTAATGGTCATGAACTCAAGGCGCGGCTGGAAGCCAGGGGTATTACGGTAAGAGCAGGCAAAACCTCAGCTCTCGCCGAGGAAGCTCCGGAAGTCTACAAGGATATTGATAAAGTCGTGGCGGTATGCCATGAGGCCGGGCTATCGCTGAAAGTAGCGCGTCTGCGGCCAATGGGTGTGATCAAGGGATAATCTTGAAGAAAAATTCAACCTGTCACAGGGCGCGGTGTAGAGTAACGGCCCCTTTAAAGCAGCGTCGGCTTCCTTAGGTCGCCGCAACCGCAAGTTTCACTGTCATCAACCGCGTCGATGGCATCCAGGATGATTCGTGACTGGTTGATGGCATCATCCATAAATATTTTCTTAAGAACCTCATGTTCCCAATCCTTCACTATGCCTTCCGCATAGTTAACAACGATATACAAAGCCGCGTAGCAAGCACCTATGTCACGGGACAGCCAAACTTCCGGACACATGCTTTGTCCAATGATGTCTCCATATGTTTTCATCATGCGAATTTCCGCGCGGCTTTCAAAACGGGGACCCTCGGTGACGACACAGGTTCCACGCCCGAACACGCGCCCTTGAGCGTGTTTACCGGCTGCCCTGGTCAAGGCTTGGCTCAACGCGGTACAAACTGGATCACGCATTATCAGGAGATGGCCCCCGACCACCGGGGTGGGATCGCGATGAGTGGTGAGGTCAACATAATCGTCTGGCACGACTATGTCTCGTGGATCTAGAAGCGGATTCAGGCTGCCAACGCCGGCTTCAGAAAAGATTTTCCTCACTCCGGACTGCTTCAGTACCCAAAAAACCTGTCTGGAGGACTCTCCTCTGGAAACGCTATCCCGCCAGCCATGCAACCTTACGGTCATACAACGTCTTCCGGCCGAGGTCTCAAAAAGCATGAAGGGAGGAGAAGACCCAAACGGTGTCTCAAAAACCAGATCGTCTTCCAGGACCCGCGCGCTGGCATTCGCGTCTTCAGGAAATGAACATCCCTGCGTGCCCGAACCTCCGATGACGGCCCAGGCGGCCTCAGGGAACCCGGCGCTGATCACGGCCTCGATTTCTTGTTTAAATACTCGGCTTGCATATGCACGTGGTTGCCGCTGTCATATGTATACCGGCTAAGCTGTTGCTCGATACAGCCATCCAGCTGGCGAACAGAGCCTAATCGGGTTTCTCCAGCGCGCACCGGCTGACCAAGAGTAGCCTGGATGCTGTCCATGTGGGTCATTACCACCAGCATGTTGGTTTGAAACTGGGGCTGGATTTTCACTTCCATATCCGGACACTCACCCTTCAGATTGTATGAACGAATGCCGGCGACAGTGCCATCGACAGGGGCGAATATAACTGTCCCGGCAGGAGCGCCAATATCTATGGAGCAAGTGGGGGGGCCAAACCTGCCACCCTCACTCATCAGAAAGTAGCCAGGTCCGTTATCCGCGGTCATCAATCCAAGGTTGGAAATAAATGAACCATTTAACTGGCGGCCATCGGGATTCAGTGGAATCAGGTTATCGCCTTCGACCGGGTGATAACCGATAGCGGTGACCTGTTGCTCATATACTGGAAGCATCAACTGTATTTCCAAGGCTCCGGCAAGCGAAATCCGGGCAGGCTGCCTTGCTGCGGCAAGTTCACGGGTTGCTGCCATCGTCCTCTCATCAAGAAGAGGAGTTGAGGACGCCCTCGAAGAAGCAATAACGGCAGCCAGCGCCATAATTGCCAGGACGAACATAGTCGCAAGAAAAGCCGCGGAGTGCCACCGAAAGCGATATCGGTTTGAAACTCGCGGCTGTAGAGTGTGGGGCTCTGAGGCCATATCAGACAAGAACTTTATCACGATTGATGTCTTTTACAAGACTTATTGTGCTGTTTGTGACAATATTCTGATTGACTGGCAAGTTATTCAATGGACGTAGCGAAGATAATCAGTGATGTATAATAGAAAAAGTGTGACGGATACCATGAATGAAAAATCAAATTCTCCCGATCAGGACAATCTTTCGTCGAAAGGGAGTCATTTAAACATCACGATCCCCCGCTGGGTTCAGATGGTCGGACTGCCAATTCTTGCCCTGCTTGTCTGGTTTACGGCTTCGGCACTCATTCAGGTTCTATTCATCTTCGCCACTTCGACCGTCATCGCGTTGATGATCAATCCCCTGGTAAAGAAGCTGGAACGTTTCAAAATACCCCGGTATATCTCTGTATTTGTCGTCTTTCTTTCTTTGCTGGCTCTCATTGTCGCTTTTTTTATATTCGTCATTCCGCCAACAATCAACCAGTTGCAGGAGTTGGTGCAAAACCTGCCCGACTACACGAACACGGTACGGGAGCATATACGCGACTGGAAATCCAGCCTGGAATCCTTGAATCTGCCTTTCGATGTCAGCGCTGAATCAAACAGGCTGGTTGATCGTATAGAGACAGCCGCTGTCGACCTTGGTTCCCTTTTACTGGAATATTCGATCAACCTGGTCAGCGCTCTTACCACACTCTTCCTGATGGTAGTTATCACCATATACATGCTGCTGGACGCAAAACGCATCGGTCGTTTCGTCAGAGGGCTTTTTCCGGCCGACCGCCAGGAGGACGCCGAGGAATTCGTCCAGCGCAGCGAGCGCGCTGTCACTCATTGGGTTCGGGCTCAGGCGCTTTTAAGCCTGCTTGTCGGAATCAGCTCCGGTGTCGGCATCTGGTTCCTGGGAGCCGTTGGCATCTGGCCTCAGGGCGCCCAGTATTCGGTCTTTTTCGGCGCCTGGGCGGGCATAATGGAGTTCGTCCCGTATATCGGGCCAATACTGGCGGCAGCCCCGCCGATTGTCCTGGCCTTTTTTTCATCTCCCTGGATTTCACTTGCGGTCGTTATTGTCTTTGTATTTATCCAGCAGGTAGAAGGCCATATTCTTGTGCCTAACATTATGGGGCAGGCGGTTGGCGTACATCCTCTGGTCGTTATCTTTGCCGTGCTGGCGGGAGCCAATATCTATGGAATTGCCGGCATGCTGCTGGCGCTTCCATTAGTTGCACTGGCACGAGAACTGTATTCTTTCTTCAAACCCCGCATCTCTCTGGAAAAGTGGCAGGAAGGAACGGCGATGTCAGCCGCCGAAAAAAGTACCATTCCACTTGAAGATGACATCACTAAATGACCTCACTCAAGGAAAAAATCCTCGTACCCAAGTATGTGCAATATATCTTCCTGCCAGTGGCTCTGCTGCTCGGCGTCTGGTTCATCAGCATAATCCGTACGATTATCATAATGTTTGCGCTGGCGACTATCATCGCTTTCGTGCTGGACCAGCCGGTCAGTCTGATGCAGGAAAAATTGCGAATGCCCCGCATACTGGCAGTGGTCATTGTCTGGCTGTTCCTCCTGGGAGTCGTCGCCGGGCTCATGGCGCTGATTATCCCGAACGTTATTTCAGAGCTTAACTACCTGATAGACAATATCCCTGAATATACGACCCGCACGGAGTCCGTTGTACACGATTTCCAAAAATGGTTTGGTGAACTGGACCTGCCATACAAACCGGACATCACCCCTTCAGATGTGGCCGGCAAGCTGGCGTCAGGAGGAGAAGAAGTAGCCAAGCGGGCTCTCGGAATCGCGGAACTCATTTTCAGCACCGGCCTGAACGCCTTCCTGGTCCTGATCATCAGCATTTACCTGCTGATCGACGCGCCACGGCTGCGGGACTCCGCCAGAAATTCCATCCCGCCACAATTCCGGGATGATGCCGTAAAGCTGTTTTCCAAAATGCAGAAGGCTCTAGGCAGATACCTGCGCGGACAATTACTGGTCTCCACCATCATGGGGATCCTTGGCGGCTTCATCGCCTTTTATGGTGGCGCCGGCGCTTATCTATTCATCATCGCCGTCTGGGTTGCCCTTACTGAAGTCATCCCGTTGATCGGACCCTTCCTGGGAGCAGCCCCCGCGGTAGTGCTGGCGTACTTTATCGTGAGCCCGGGACGCGCCATGGTCGTAGCTCTTTTGTTCCTGGCGGTCCAGCAGCTGGAAGGTCACATACTGGTTCCCAAAGTTATGGGCAAAAGCGTAGGCGTGCACCCACTCTGGGTGATGTTCGCCGTACTTACCGGCGCTACCATCGGTGGGCTTCCGGGTGGGCTTTTGGCAGTACCACTGGTGGCTATCATCAAGGTCGTGATCGACTTCTGTCGGGAGGAGATGATCCTGGAAAAATGGGATCGTCCCCTGCTTGAGAAAAAACCGGTCGAAGAAAGCGAGACCGCCTAGAGTCGGTATCATTGTCCACGTCTAACTACATTCATGTGGATGATTTTTTTCGATGCTTTCGTGGCGAGATAATCCGTCGAGATACCGTTGGCTCTGGTAACAAAATCACTGGCCTCGCCTATGACTCCCGCCTGGTCATGCCTGGATACCTTTTTGCCGCTGTGCCAGGATTCAAGGTAGATGGCCACGACTTCATTCCCCAGGCACGCAAAGCCGGAGCAATTTTATTGCTATCCGAGCGGTGGGTGGAAAACACCGGCATGATCCAGGTGCAGGTGCCCTCGGTCCGCAAGGCTATGGCTTACGCGGCGCAAGCCTTTTACAGCAACACCCAGGACCAGCCTCTGCTGATTGGGGTAACCGGCACCAACGGCAAGACCACAACAACATATTTGATAGATTCCATTTTGCGCGAATCAGGGCTGGCCACAGGTCTGGTCGGTGGCATCGAATACCGGATGGGTGAAAATTCCGCAACCGCAACCCGGACGACACCGGAAGCTTTCGACCTGCATCGTCTGCTCAAAACTACCAGCCATACCAGAATTGATGCGGTAACCATGGAAGTCTCATCCCACGGCATCGACCTCTACCGGGTCGCCTGCCTGAACTTTACTGTTGCTGTTTTTACAAACCTGACCCGCGACCATCTGGACCTTCATGGAAGCATGGAACATTATTACCAGGTTAAGCGCAGCCTGTTTGCAGGGTCCCTCGAGGAACCAGGTAACCCGGGTGTACCCATCGCGGCGAACCGACCCATGGCTGCGGTAAATATCGATGATCCTTACGGCCGGCGGCTGGCGGATGAGCTCGAAGATCGTCTGGTAACCTACGGTATGAGCCCAGAGGCCGATGTCCGGGCCGGCAATATTGAATATGAAGGCTGGAAAACCGGATTCACCCTTATAACGCCTGCGGGAAGCGTCCCGGTACAATTGCGCCTTGCCGGTGCCTACAATCTTGCAAACGCACTGGCCGCGGCAGCCGCGGGTATTGCTGCAGGAATCAGTCCCGATGTAATAGCTGCCGGCCTCAGTGCCTCAAACGGAGCACCAGGCCGCTTTGAACAGGTGGCTGTGGACGCTCCCTTCCGGGTTATCGTTGATTATGCACATAATGAGGACGGCCTCGCCAAAGCGCTGACTACAGCCCGCTCGCTTTCCTCCGGCCGCCTGATCCTCGTTTTTGGTTGCCCGGGTGAGCGAGATCGCGAAAAGAGGCCGGCCATGGGCAAGGTCGCCGGCTCACTTGCGGACCTGGCAATCCTGACCACCGACGACTGTTATAGCGAACCTCCGGAACAGATACTCGATGAAACCGAATCTGGTTTGATTGAATCCGGTGGCGAGTACCAGAGAGTAAGCGATCGCCGGCAGGCGATCGAAGCAGCCGTGGCAGCGGCTGGCCCTGGCGATACAGTGCTTCTTGCCGGCAAGGGTCACGAAACACGGCAGATAATGGCTGACGGCCCCCTCGGATTCAGCGACATGAATGTCGTAAAGGAAATCCTCACCAGCAAACCCTGATCCAGTTCTTTACCGCCTGATAGAAAAAAAGTTTTCGCATTTAGCAGCATTTTATTTTTACTATCCTTCGGAATCATTGTGCAGTTGAATCGCCTCTGATAAATTGAGCCTGTCGCCCGTAATGACAACGTGAAAGCTCGAGTGGAGGCGGTTCAAATGTGGAAGCGGATGCTAGGTTGTTGTTTCATGCTGCTCGCCGTTTTGTCCTTTCTGATGGTTGCCAGACAGGCTGTCGCCGCCTGCAGTGTTGACCCTCCATCATTACCTGAGAATCTCGCCTGGCCGGCCAATGGCCCGATAACGACATCCTGGACCCTTGATTGCGCAACCGACAGGGGACACCGAGGTATCGATATCGCCGCCCCGGCTGGCAGCCAGATAATTGCAAGCGCCGCGGGGACTGTAATATTCAGAGGTTATACTCCTGCGGAGGGTGGAGGCATAACTGTGTCAATAGAGCATGCGGGAGGCCTGCGGACTACATACCTTCATTTAGTGCAGGCTGCGGTAACTGCGGGTCAGCATGTGGATCAAGGGCAGTTGCTGGCACTGGCCGATGTTACACCGTTGCATTTCGGACTTAAACAGGCCGGACCCAGAGAAGTATATTTCAATCCACTGGACTTCCTTCCCGCACCGGTAGCCGAACCGGCGCCTGCCGAGAAAGTCCCTGCCCAGATCGAAACGGCAGATTCTCAAGCACTGGAACCCATCGTCTCACCACCGGCCGATCCCGATCCGGTAACGTCATCGGCACCAGATACAGCAGTGCCCACACTTTCTCCCTATATTTCTCCAATAACCCAAAATAGCACACAGGGGAGTATCCAACTTCTGGACGGCTCCGGCTTATTCTCAGGTTCCTCGCGCACCAGTGGAGAAATCTATACAGCTAACACAGAACTTGCGCCGGCAACACTCCTGACGGATTCAGCTATGGGAAAAATCGACGGCACATCCTTTCCCATCATGCAAAAAGTTGCAGAGCATACAAATTCGGTAAACTCGCGCCTTTCCGGACAGCGGGATGCAATGACACACATTTCGCCACTATCCCGACGAGGCCTTGCTCTCCTGACCGTGGTTTTATTGTTAATGACAGCCGGGATGGCAGCTGGAAAGATAACTTCCTCTGTACCACGGCCCAGTCCGGTCTGACCCCCGAGACATTTATACCGTCATGAATTAAAACAATGCCATAGCGGATGACTGAGTGCTTCATAAGAACTCAACCAGCTGCTAATATAGCAACTGCCCTGGCAAGCTCAATTTGAGGCCTTCAGTTGAATACTTTTTACGTGACCACTCCAATTTATTATGTAAATGACGTCCCACATATAGGCCACGCTTACACCACCATAGCCGCCGATATACTTGCCCGTCACCATCGGCAGCTGGGAGAGGACGTCTTTTTCCTCACCGGTACTGACGAACACGGCAATCCTGCCGCCCGGGCGGCCCAAAAAAGGGGGCTGACACCCAAGGAACACGCCGATGAAATGGTCGTGAAGTTTCAGGATCTGGTTAAGCTGGTCAACGCTTCAAACGATTTTTTTATTCGCACCACAGACCCGGAGCATTGTGCCGCTGTCCAGAGGTTCATACAGAAGTTATATGACAAGGGTGATATCTATATCAAGTCTTACAGCGGCCTCTACTGCAGTTCATGCGAAGCTTTTTACTCGGAAAAAGACCTTATGGATGGAAAGTGCCCCGACCACGGAACGGAACCGGAACTGGTCGAGGAGGAGAACTATTTTTTCCGGCTTTCCGGGTATCAGCAGACACTTCTGGATTTCTACGATGGAAATCCGGATTTCGTCAAGCCTTCAACCCGCTTTAATGAGGCACGCAGCTTTATCGAGCAGGGTCTCGAGGATATCAGCATCAGCCGCGCAACCCTCGAATGGGGCATACCGATCCCCTGGGATCCAAAACAGGTCGTGTACGTCTGGGTGGATGCGCTCCTCAACTACATAACCGCCCTCGAGTATGCCCGGAATGAAAGCCTGTTCCTCAAGTTCTGGCCTGCAACCTATCACCTGATGGCCAAGGATATCCTCAAGTTCCACGCAGTTATCTGGCCCGCACTGTTGATGGCTTCAGGAAACGAACTGCCGCGTCACCTTTTTATTCACGGTTATCTGTTGATGGGCGGCCAGAAGATGAGCAAAACCAGGGGAAATGTACTCGATCCCTTTGAAGTTATGAATAAATACGGCGTTGATGCCTTCCGTTTTTACTGCTTCAGAGAGGTTGCCTTCGGTCAGGATGGAGTTATTTCGCTCGAAGGTTTCGAATCAAGGTACAACTCTGAACTTGCCAACGAGCTCGGCAATCTCGTGAGTCGTACGGTAGCAATGGTAAAGAAATATTGCGAGGGCGTCGTGCCCGGGCCAACAGCCAAATCAAAGGAATTTTCCAGTATCAGCCTTCGATTGCAGGAGAATACTATGGCCGCCCTGGAAAATGTGGAACTTACTGTCTGCCTCGAGAAAATCTGGGAATTCGTCCGCGCTCTCAATAAGTACGTAGAAGATACTGCGCCCTGGAAACTGGCCAGAGATTCAGCCAGCCGTGATGCTCTCAACGACGTCCTCTACAACCTGGTGGAGGGACTACGGATCTGTGCGATTTTGCTACATCCGTTCATGCCGGAAACGACTCTGGAAATACTGCGCCGTCTTGGTCAGCCTGGCAGCCCCGGCAATCTTGCCATCGAAAACGCGAAGTGGGGAGGAGCCTTGTCCGGCGCCACCGTGGAAAGCGCCGACCCTCTATTCCCAAAACTCATCTAGTTGCCAAACCGGATTTCAGCCATGCAAAACCTGATAGACAGCCACGCCCACCTGGACCTGTTGGATGATCCAGATCAGGCGCTTGCGGCTGCGAAAGAAGCTGGAGTTGAACGGATTCTGGCTGTGGGCATCGACATTGAGTCCAGCCGAAAGGCTCTGGATTACGCCATACGTTATAGAGAGGTGTTTGCGGCTATAGGTATCCACCCGCACGACGCTGCGGAGGTAGATGAAATTATAATCTCCGAACTCGAAACGCTTGCTGGCAGCTCAGACAAGATAATAGCTATCGGTGAGACTGGCCTCGACTACTATCATAATCGCGCCACCCCGGCTAGACAGAAAGACGCCTTTCTTATGCACATTGAGCTGGCTAAAAAGGTCGGCCTGCCGATTATCGTCCACTCGCGGGAAGCTGATGTCGACGTTTTATCGCTGCTAGAAGAATATGCCGCCGGCCTGAGCGTCATTTTGCACTGTTTTTCACTTTGTAACCATGTAGACCAATGCGCTGCGAATGGTTATTTCATGTCATTCGCAGGCAATGTGACCTTCGCTAAAGCTGATAGCCTGCGCGAAGCAGCGGCAAGGGCCCCGCAGCACCTTATTCTCACGGAAACCGATTCTCCATATCTTGCGCCCGTCCCAAAAAGAGGTACATCAAACGGACCGGCCAATGTCAGGTTTACACTTCAGGAAATAGCCCGCTTGCGAGGAATCCAGCCGTCGAATATGGCTGAGTCAGTCTTTGAAAATTTTCTCTCCGCTTTCAGCTTGAAGCCCTCCAGCTAAAGCCTTTCAATAAAAATACAAATACAAATACCTTCCCAAAACCGGCTGAAATGTACTGACCACTCATTCGGATAGTTATGGTTTAACCTGCAAATACACGGGTATTAAACAATGTAATAATGTTGACTCTACAATTACACAATATTAAAGTATCGTCTTGATGCTCATTTCGTCCAAAAGTGAATACGGATTACGAGCGCTCCTGGATATCGCAACATGTGAGGATGGCGTCCCGGTTACGCGCTCAGAAATTGCTGAACGGCAGCAGATTCCGCTTCCATATCTGACACAGGTCCTGCGATCACTGGTAAACGGAGGTCTGTTGAAGAGCAATCGTGGCCCCTCTGGTGGCTATTTGCTGAGCCAGGCGACTGATGAAATTAGCATTCTCGATGTGGTTACGCTCCTGCAGGGGCCTGTTGCGCCAACAAGTTGCGCCGGCGCTGGCGCTTCCGGAGAATGCCAGCGGCTCGACGGTTGCGGCCTTGTGGGTGTCTGGTCTGAGTTGAAGAGTAGTAGCGAGCAGGTTCTCGGCCAGACGACACTCAGGGATATCCTGACTGGAAACCAGAACGACATATCAGCGGATAAGGAAAGTTTTGTTTCGGAAAAGCTGGATTGCATTGGGGTTCCGTGTCCCCTGCCAATTGTGCACATCTCTGAAACGATGCGAAAACTCAGCACCGGTGAGGTCCTCGAAGTTTGGGCTGACGACGAAGGGGCAAAAGCTGATATACCCGCCTGGTGCATGGGTACCGGCAACGACTTTATCGGCCGCGAAGAATTTGGCGATCAGATGAAGTTTCTTATCCGCAAGGTGGTCTGACCGGCCACGCCGATTTCAAAAGAGGTGAATGAAGATGGATAAGGCTATATTTTTCGACAATGCTGCCACGACACGCACGGATCCGGAAGTTCTTGAGAGTATGAAGGAATGGCAGGGAGATAATTTCGGCAGCCCGGCGACCCTTTATGCTTTCGGTTCACAGGCCAAGCAGGCCATTGAGCAAGCCCGCCAACAGCTCGCTGACCTCATCGGTGCCGACCAGAAAGATATTTTTTTCACCAGCGGTGCAACCGAATCAAATAATTGGGCAATAAAAGGTGTTGCTGAGGCCCTCGCAGAAAAAGGCCGGCACATAATCACCGATCAGGCGGAGCACCATTCCATACTGATGCCTTGTCGCTATCTGGAGAAAAAGGGATGGGAGATTACATACCTGCCAGTTGATGCCTACGGCCTGGTGAACCCGTCCGACGTGGAGCAAGCGATCAGAGAAGACACTGTCCTCGTTTCCATCGTACATGCAAATCACGAGATCGGCACCATCCAGCCTATTGAGGAAATAGCATCTATTACCAGGGAAAAAGGGGTTTATCTGCATGTGAACGCAGCCCAGTCGGTTGGCCATATCCCAGTGGATGTAACCGCTTTGTCATGTGATCTATTATCGTTGTCAGGACACAAGTTCTATGGACCCAAAGGAGTTGGCGCACTTTACATCAGGCGTGGGGTGCGCATCGATCCCTTGCTGCACGGAGGTGGTCAGGAGAAAAAACGCCGCGCAGGAACTCACAATGTTCCCGGGATTGTCGGTCTGGGCAAAGCCGCAGTGATGGCGCGAAAGAACCTGGACGCTGAAATCGAAAGGTTATCCGCGCTCAGGGATCATATAATTGAGCAACTTGAGAAAAATATGGATGATATCCGCCTGAACGGGCACCGTACGCACCGTTTGCCAAATAACGTAAATATCTCAATTGAGGGTATCGAGGGCGAATCGATTATGTTATCTCTTTCTTATCCAACCGCTGAGAACGCCCGTCCGGTGTTTATATCTACCGGCTCTGCCTGCGTATCCGGAACGCTTGAACCTTCGCATATTTTGCTTGCACTGGGGCTTCCCGCAGAACTTGCTCACGGTTCTGTTCGTTTTAGTCTTTCACGACACGACACCAGGGAAGACGCGGATTATGCACTCAAGGCTCTGTTCGAGGTGGCAGACAGGCTAAGAAGCATGTCACCGGTGTACAAGCGAGGCGCCAAACAGTGTGCGACCGGAAAATCCGGGGAAGGTTGTGATTGCGAAGCCGCAAGCTGAGCAGATACTTCAAATAATATAAAGAAGAACGGAGGACATGATGTATACAGAACAAGTGATGGATCACTTCCAGAATCCCCGAAATATGGGTGAAGTGGAAAAACCGGATGGGGTTGGTGAGGTTGGCAATCCTCAATGCGGTGATGTCATGCGAATTACGATAAAAGTTGACGATGATGAGCGAATTGAGGATGTCAAGTTTAAAACCCTCGGTTGCGGCGCAGCAATTGCAACTAGCAGCATGGTGACTGAGATGGCCAAGGGAAAAACGCTGCAGGAAGCTGAGGAAATAACCAAGAAAGCTGTTGCCGAAGCCCTGGGTGGTCTGCCGCCACAAAAGATGCATTGTTCAAATCTCGCCTCTGATGGTCTAAAGAAAGCAATCGAGGACTATCGTTCGCGGCATAAGGACAAATAAGTCTGAAGAAACCCTCCTGAATCATCCACCAGGACAGATAAATCCGCTCTAAAGCCTGTTCACTAACGGTCGATTAGGTACTGAGGTCATGGGCAGGCCTTTTATTACCATACTCTTTCTGGGGCGGAACCTGGTGAGTATTAAACTCAAACTCGGCTTGCGTGGCAAGCTGTCCATACTGATTCTTCTTGTAGTGTTGACGCTTTCTGCCGTCCTCACCTTTTCCACTTCCAGACATCTCGCGGATGCTATGAACAAGGAATACATGCATCGTGCTGAAGTAGTTGCGAGCTTCCTCGAAGCAAGTCTTTATTCATCGGATAGATCCAGCACCGATGTTCTGTCTAATGTTCAGACGGAAATCAATAATTTTGTCGCAGCCAATTCGGAATTTAATAAGATCTCGATCTACGCCGCCAATCAAACGTCACCAAACAACCAATCCGTTGGACCTGTTACGACTATTGCGAGCTCGGATCAAACGGCTGTTGGAGAAGCTGCCAGCGCTAAAGACATTGAGCCTATCTTCTCTAACAACACGACATTCGCAGAGGAAGAAGAATCTGAAGATGCGCCAGGAGCTCATCAAACTGTTGAAGAAGGATCTATCGAAATGCTGGCGCCGCTGCGGTCACCGCAGGGAAATCCTTTGGCTTCGGTTGGCGTATACCTGGACACCACCCCTCGCGATAGCCTGATTCGTTCTCAACAGATACGTTTTGCAATATACATCAATCTGGGACTCATAAGCTTGCTGGTAATAACGTACTTTTCATTAAACCGGCTTTTGATCAAACCGGTAAAATTGCTTACGGAAGCAACAAGAACAATTGGATACCCTGACTGGCATAAGCCTCTGGGCATGGAGCGTAATGATGAAATCGGGGACTTGGCAAAAGCATTCGATGATATGGTCGAATCTCTCAACACTCGCGATGAAGAAGTAAAGCTGCTTCTTGAGGCAAGCGTGGCTGTTTCTTCTGCACTGAAGGTAGACGAAATACTCCAGATTCTTTGCGAGAAGATATCGGAATCGCAAAAAGTAACGTACTGCCGCATTTCCCTTTATGATAAAAAATCTGAGTCACTGACTATCATGGCTGCAAGCCCAACACGTAACATTTTCGATTGGGAACAGGGAATCGGCGATAGTCTCGATCTTGAGCGAGCACGTCATCATGCGGAGGTTTTCAAGTCTTGCAAGCCCACTGTCCTGCGCAAGAGCGACCAACTATCCGTCGAAGGGTCGAAAACTGAGTGGGAATGGGCTCTCACTCCTGATACTGAATCAGCATTGCTGCTACCCCTGATTTCACAGGAAGAAGCAATCGGCGTGGTCACGCTCGGAGAGGTTCGCCGCTGGTCACGTACACCTTTCAGCTCCAAGAAAATCGAATTCTATCAAACACTCATGAACCAGGCTGCCGTTGCCATCAATAATGCCGACTTGTATGAAAAAACAGAACGTCATGTAAAAGAACTTTCGGCAATGCACAAAATCAGCCAGGCTTTTACCTCCACATTGGACTATCAGGAAGTAGTGAGTGTCGTTGCCCAACGCGTTGGAAATCTCATAGGTGCGCAGTTCGCGTCTGTTCTTCTGGCCGATGACGATGGCCGTCACTTGAATATTGTGGCTAGCCACAACCTTTCAGCTGAATATGTGTGGACTATAAACCGAAAGCGTAAGATTCCCATTGGCTTCGGTCCTATAGGTATGGCCTTTGCGGAATGCCGGCCCTTTTCAGTGAAAAATATCCAGGAGGACGAAAGTTATGCCCCCTGGAAACACATAGGCAGCATCCAGGGGTATTCGTCGCTGGCTGCACTTCCGCTGGTGGCCAAGGGTCAGAGCATCGGTGTGATTTGCATTTACTTTATAGAACCTCGCAATCTCAAGCATCACGAAATGAATCTTCTCACCACAGCGGCCAATGAAGCTGCCATTGCTATCGAAAACTCAAGAATATATGAGAATTTGCAGGATGCATTCGTTGGAACCATACGCTCGCTCGCTGAGACCATCGATGCGAAGGATACATACACGAGAGGTCATTCTGAGCGCGTATCACTTTACGGTGAAGCTATTGCCCGCGGTTTGGGTCTGCAAGGTACGGAACTACAGACCATCCGTTACGCCGGCTATCTGCATGATGTCGGCAAAATCGGCATACCGGATGCGATCCTGTCCAAACCAGGCAAACTCACTGTCGAGGAGTTTAACGTCATCAAGAATCATCCGGTGCTGAGTGAGAAGATTTTAAAACCCGTCAATTTTCCATTTCCGGTACAGTCAATCGTACGACATCACCACGAACGTTATGATGGAAAGGGTTATCCAGACAGCCTTAGGGCGGAAGAGATTCCCCTCGGAGCCCGAATTCTCTTCGTTGCAGACGCTTATGAGGCTATGACCTCTGACCGTCCCTATCGCAAAGCACTTTCTACACAGATGGCGCTAAGCGAACTGAAAAATAATAAGCAAACCCAGTTTGACCCGAGAGTGGTGGAAGTATTCGCCAGGATTTTCAAATCCGAAGGTACAACTCAACGAGAATCACAGATGGAGGCCTGAACATTCAGTTTTCCAGGAGATATTAATCCGGGCTAGGCCCTGAAAGTCATACAGGAAACGGTCGTCCGGCACAGAAACAGACGATCATAACCAGAAAGGAAACGGGGGAGCAAAATGAAAACAGTTCTTTACGCATTCATTGATCTAATTGGTCAGACTGGAGGTGAAGCGGCCGAGGAAGAGGAAGAGATTATCGTTGTAGCACTCGAAGTGTTTAACCTTGTCGTAGCCATGGTAGCATTCTATTTTGCTGTCAGGATACTTCCTTCCATATCTCGTGATGTAAGAAAAAGATCATGGCTTTTTCTCAGCCTGGCCGCAATAAGCTTTGGAATCGCCGAGATTATAGGTGTGCTCCAAGAATTGGGTAGCGTTGGTGTAGAAGGGCTGTACGAGCTCACAGAAGCAGTCTTTGTTGTCATGTTTGCAGTTGGTTTTTACTACCTGTATACATCGGAACACAAGGAAACGATCAAACTCAAGCGGCAATCCACTACGGACGATCTGACCAGTCTGTATACCCATGGTTTCTTCCAGACCTATCTGGTCAATAAGGTCAGTAACCTGAAGACTGATGGTACCAACCTTACCGTGGTGTTCCTGGATATTGATGACTTCAAGCAGTATAACGACCAGTTCGGCCATCAGGAAGGTGACTACGTTCTCCAGAAGGTCGCCCAAACGATAACGCAAGAAGCACGTGGAGAGGATATAGCTTCCAGGTATGGCGGTGAGGAGTTCACGCTCATCCTTGGTTGCGACTACGAAACCGCATGCCGCGTTGCAGAAAGACTTCGGTCAAGCGTTGAGGAACGCTGCTCGACATTCGCTGATCCAGATATAAAGCGGAGTGTGACTGTATCAGTCGGACTTGCAACGTTCGAAAGAGACGCCGACGCTGGCGACAAGCTGGTGAAAATCGCAGACGCACGGATGTACGAAGCAAAACGTCGCGGCAAAAACCAGGTCTATACTGGCGATGTTAACCTCGATGAAGCGGACGCGCGCAATGCTGGCCATGGTACCACGCACCTCGGAATAGTCGCAGGATAACGAGGTCTTAACAAAAAAATGGTTAATTTTGATTTTTTAAGGCCGTTTTTTCAGACGCCGATACAAATATTGGGCAGAGAATGGGTTCTGCCCAAGTATCGGATGCAGTAATATGATTCTTTGGGGAAAGATAAGCCAGTTCTCGGTCTTCATGGTACTCCAGCTCCTCGCTGGTTACAGAAAATCAGGGCTGTTGGAGCTCGAAGATAACGACGAGCGAGCCATAATCTATCTTAAAGATGGTTATATCGAAGCTGTCTCAGTCCCTCGCTCCGACCACCTTTTAGGTGCCAGATTGGTTAAGGGCGGATTAATAGCCCAGGCTGACTTGCGTAAAATCATCATTGCATCTGCCCTTAGGGAAAAGCGGGAGTTTCTGGGTATTACGCTGATGAATTCAGGGATGATCGAAAAGCAGGTGATAGCTAGTGTCATTTCTGATCAAGCTTATGAAAATACACTGGAACTCTCCAACTGGGTCGAAGGCACATTTAAATTCGTTATTCCCACAAAACCAGTGGTTTTTCCAATTTCGCCACACATTAATGTGCAGCACCTGTTATTGGAAACCAGCCGCCGACTGGACGAAGGACAAAGACCAACCAGGGCCAAACTATCACTACCAGATGAAGATCTGTGTGAATCCTGTACTTCAAGGTGCACCCACGACGAGAAGGACAAGTACCTAAAGGACGGCATTTGCCTCTGGCGCAACATGCCTGTAATCGTTAGAGAGGCTATCTTCTCGCCTGATAGGTCAGCTTTAAAGGAAGAAGAGGAAGAAAAATACTCGGACCTGCCCTTCCTTTGATAAAGGTTCTACGATTCTGTTTTGATCGCGCAATGGTCCCTGCATGGCGATTCGTTGAAAACGTCTCTTGCATAAAGTAAACTTGGGCTGCCGATGCCATGGCAACCCTTGACTTCTCCCAAAAAAATACTGGCCTTGACCGGGATCCTTCTGGTAATCGCGATGGCCGGCACGGTTGGCTTTACGCTATTAGAGGATCTCAGCTTCCTCGATTCCTTTTTTACCACCGTAGTATTGATTTCAACTGTTGGCATGGGTGCGCCACCGGAAACTGGCGGCGGCAAAATTTTGGCGATTTTCATAATCGCCTGCGGTGTGGGAACTCTCGTTTATGCTGTTGGTATGGTTATTGAATTTCTTATTGGCGGTTACCTGGCTGACTTGCTGGAGGAACGGAGTATGAAAAAGAAGATTTCGGAGCTTAAGGATCACTACCTGATTTGCGGCTATGGCCGGGTTGGCGAACAGGTCGCCAAAGAATTTTTACGGGCTCGCGAGGAATTCGTTATCGTCGATTCGAACCCTGAAAGCATCGCCAGGGCAAGAGATGACGGGCACCTTCATATCGAGGGTGACGCGGCGGACGATGAGGCTTTACACCGGGCTGGCATCGCTCGGGCAAAAGGCCTTGTAGCTTGTGTGGATTCCGATGCGGACAACGTCTTTGTCACACTTTCAGCCAGGGTTATAGCGCCGGATCTCTGGATAGTTTCCCGAGGCAATACAGAGGAATCGCACAACAAGCTCGAGAAAGCAGGAGCTGATAAGGTCGTATCCCCATATGCAATCGGTGGTCGGGAAATGGCGACTCTGATGCTAAAACCCATGGTCAGCGATTATCTGGATGTAGTTACCGGAGGTGGTGAGCTGGAGTTACGGGTAGAGCAGTTCCAACTTTCTGGCACTTCACCGGTGATCGGCAAAAGTATAAGAGAACTGGATATAAGACAATTTACGGGAGCATCGGTACTCGCGATCAGAAAACCCGGGGAGCCTTTCGATACCAATCCGAGCCCCGACACACTTCTTGACCCCAATGATATCCTCATAACAGTTGGCACTCTTTCGGAAATACAGTCGCTTGAGCAATTGCTC